>CAWGCA010000042.1:0-129756 GCA_963820955.1 uncultured Gammaproteobacteria bacterium
CGCTTTCTTGTGTTTTTATCTGGGCGCAGCAGCCAACAACGCGAAGATCTACTATTTTGTCCTTTTTCTACTCTGGTCGGCACTTTTACTGGCGTTTGGAGCCATCTTTATCAAGTGGCGAATAGGGCTTTTAGACTTCTCTCGGAGCGGCATCAATAAGAAGGCCTCTGATCTCGCAGGGGAGGTATTCCAGTTTCGAGGCATGCTGATCGGGGGGGTCTGCTGGGGACTGCTGTTTGCTTCCTTTCCGTTTCTCTTTGGGAGTTACGGAAAGACCCCTGCTCTGCAGCTGGGGTTGGCGATATTTCTGTTCTCGCTCAATTTGATCACCGGCGCGACATTAGTGGCCCTGATTGCCCTGTTGCGGCGGAGTTGGCAATTGGCGGAGTTGAGTACAACCATAACCCTTTTTTCCCGGTCTACACGACTCAGTACGGATTACATAGCGCTGTTGCGAACAGTGACCATGATCGCGGCGGCTCACATCCTGCTGGTGCTAGTCAGTGTCTCATTTTCCCCGTTTCCCACTCCCTGGTTGCTGATTTTCTCGATCTTTTCCATCTCCATTCTGCTGGTCATCTATTTTGTTCCGCAGATACCGTTGAAGAGACGGCTGGAGGCGGAGAAGATTGAACTGATGGAGCGGATCGGTTCCGCCAAGACGCAGATTCTGCACTCGGAATTGACACCGCCGGCACTCGAGCATTTGGGAAAATTGAACGCCCTGGAGGAAAAGGTGGGCAATGCCAGCACTAGCCTGTCCCGTCGGGATGATAACTGGGTAAAGTGGTCGGCGCTATTGACCGGCTTCTTGCCTTACGTTGGCATCATGTTGACAGCCCTGGGCGCATCCTCAAAAGACAACGCTTTCGTCAAAACGCTCTCTGATATGCTACCGGTATTGAGGGTGTTGTTTGAGATACCTGACTAACTCGACGCAATGAATGACTCTAGGAGTTTCAGCAGCGATTCCGGCTGCTCCTCCTGAGGAATATGACCGCATTCGGCCACGATCTCCAGGCGGGATCCCTGAATATCCTGCTCCAGTCTTCGCCCGCTGGCGATAGGTACGATCCGGTCGTGGTCGCCCCAGATCAGCAGGGTCGGGATGTGGATATTTCGATAGCGGGAGACGATGTCGTCGAATTCCCGGGGGATGATCTGCAGGGCAGTCGCAATGAGCGCCTTTTGGCCGTCGCTTTGCCGTAACGGCGCGGCATAGTATCCGATAGATTCCGGAGTGATTTTTCGGCCATCGAAATAGGCCATGCGTAACACCAGATAGGACAGCAGTCGGGCAGGCAACGAGGTCAGACCCAGCCGCCCCAGCCAGGGGCGTCTGAGTATCCGGATAAAAATCGGCAGTTTCTGGGGATAGGCGATGCTGCCGATCAGGATCAGTCGCTCGATCGTCGTATTCGACTCTTCCAGCAGCGACAGGGTGATGAGCAGCGCCGTGCCACCGCCGAAGGAGTGGCCCATCAGGGTCAGTTGCGTGAGTCGCTGCTGTTTTATAAAACCGATCACTAGTCTTGCCTGGTCATGCAGACTGTAGGCCTTGTCATCCGGTTTGGCGGAATCTCCGTGCCCTTTCAGGTCGAGCATCCACACCTGATGTGACCGGGCCAGTGACGGCGCGATGAAACGCCAGTTAGCCCTGTTGGCGCCAAACCCGTGGAGCAACAGGATTGGCTTGCCCGATCCCTGGACCGTATAGCTCAGTTCGACGCCCTCTCTTTCCGACTCACCCTGAATAACTGCCGTGGAGTCAACCATTCATTGCCTCTTTCGATCCCAGCAAGTGGGCATAGTAAGTGGCGGCGAGCAGGGCCGCACGTTCATCCGTCGGACTCGAAATCGGGGTTGGGGTCGGTTCGTCTATTGGGGTGTCCAGGCTTGCGTTTAAGGCGTTTTTATCAACCGTAGATCCGGTTGCTGCAGTCGATTCCCGGTCCCCGGATGAGCCCTGCTCCTGGGGCAGGCTCAGCTTCTCGAAAAAACCGCTGAGGCTGTGGTCAGGCGTTGGGTCCTGATCCAGGAGTTGCCGCAACCTATTGGATATGGCGGTCAGGCACTGGCTGAACATGGCCTGGGGCTGGCGCAACAGAATTGGCTGCTGAACCGATGAGGATTGCGCCAACTCCGTGTCGGACAGGGCATAACCAAGGTATCGAATCTCCAATTGAAGCGACTTGGCTGCCGTCTGCTTGAACTGTTTGAAGGTGTCGTGTGCTTCAGGGAGGTTTGCGACCTTGTTGACGATGACGAACAGCGGATGGCTGAAATAGTAACGTTTGAGTTGCTTCAGCAGAGAGAAGGCGTCGCTCAGGGATGCTGGCTCCGGTGTTATGGTCAGGATGGTGTAAGGAGCGGCCAGTAGATATTGTATCAGGGTGGTATCGATACTCGCTGCGGTATTGATGATCAGGTAGTCGAAACGCTGCTCGAGTAATTTTAACGTCGCAAGCAGGCGTTGCTGTTGTTCGGCGGCGAGATGGATAAATTCCCCGATACCCGCGGCGGCGGAGATTACTTTTATCCCATCAGGGTCTACGCTCAACAGTTCATCAATGGATTTGTCCTGCAGCAGCAGGTTCTGCGGCGTGAATTTGGGTGACAGCCCCGGCATGATGTCGGCGTGGGCTGTGTCGGTTTCCGCATCGAACAGGCAGACCCTTTTCCCTCGTCGGGCCAGGGCGATGCCTAGATTGACCCACAGGCTGCTTTTCCCAACACCGCTTTTGCCACTTGCCAGGGCAATCACTCGCGCCTGTGGCTGTATTACGACGGGTCTTTCGGCAGCGGACGCAGCCGTAGCGACGGTGACGCTGGATAGCTCCCGCGGAATGCTGGAATCGGTCATTTTTTTGTTCCGGAATCTTCCGAGTGCGCTCGGTTAAAATTCTCTTATTTTCATTGCGTTAGTGAAGAAATCTGTTAAGCTCCATAAAGCTATGGTTGGCATCTCTACTATTAACGCAAAAGGTTTCGATGTTGGTCAGCTCCCATCGATTCCCCAAGTATTGCTCAGATTAATCGAAGCCTGTCACAAAGTCGACGTCAGTTTCGAAGAGCTTGCGGAAATCATACAGAAGGATGCTGCGCTGAGCGCAAGGATTATTGCCGTGGCCAACTCGGCGGCCTATGCCCAGTGGAACGAGATAAAGGATTTCAACCGTCTGCTGGTGGTCTTGGGTCTGAACACCATAAAGACTATTGCCATCACCTCCGTGGTACATCAGTTTTTTTCCCGCTTCAATCCCGAGTTTGGTCGCTGGATGGGTCGGTTCTGGCGCGGCTCGCTCAGCTGTGCTTACAGCGCGAAATCGCTGGCCCGACTGACCGGCTATGAATCACTGGATGAGGCCTATCTGGCCGGATTGCTGCATAAGATCGGGCAACTGGTTTTCGTTAAAAAAAATCCGGCGGAGTACCCGGAGATACTGCTCAATACCGAATTTGAAAAGGAATTGATCACGCGGGAGCAGGAGCTGTTCGGTGTGACCTGTGCCGAGGTTGGTGCTTTCCTGATCAGCGAATGGGACCCGGACTCCTTTATCAGCGATGCCGTGCTTTACCAGTACGAGACGGCAGAGGCAGTCCTGGACAGTCCCCGGCTGGTGAAGCTGGTCAATATTGCGCACAAAATGAGCGAGTATTGTCTGTCATCAGACGAGTTGTATGCGCAGGCGGATCTACTGTTCGGTTTGACCGAGCCTGTCATCGATGATCTGCAGCAGGAGGTTCGAGCCAGCGTAACCCAGGCGGCGGAAGGGCTCGGGATACAGTTGGATCAGACAGATCAGGAAGGGTACGAATTTTATACCGACAGCGAAGAGGTGCGATTGGAGTTGGCGAAAAAGGTGCGAGAGTTTGCACTGCTTGACGGGGTTCAGCAGCATCTCAATGCAACGGATCAGTTGGAGGATACCCTGGAGGCGATGTTCCAGGGACTTAAGATCCTGTTTGGCCTGTCCCGTTCCATCTGTTTCCTGTTTGCCGAAGAGGGCGACTATCTGCAGGCGGTTGCCGCCAGCCGGGGAGAGCGAGACCGTATCGGTGAGTTTCGTATTCCGTTCAAATCGGGGCGGAGTCTCGTCGCTCAAGCACTAGTTGAAGGCTCGGTGCTGTCCAGCTTTGAATCCATCCCTGCGCCTGTCTCTTCCGTAGTTGACGGGCAGATCAGCCGATTGCTGGAGTCGGACGGGATGCTCTGTGTTCCCCTCTACCGGAAAGGCCGTGATATCGGAGTGGTGGTAGCGGGGGTGAATGCCCGCGCCAGCCGGGAGCTGATAGATCAGAAGGGGCTATTGAGTAATTTCGCTGGAGTGGCATCCAACGCCCTCTATCATCGCCAGCTGCAGATCCAGGATCGTAAGGAGGTACTGGAGCAGGAGCGCGAGCGTCAGCATGGGAAGGTCATAAGGTTGGCCCACGAGGCCAACAATCCGCTTGCGATCCTGAAGAATTATCTGCAGGTTTTATCGCTTCGCCTAGGGGAGGACAGAGAGATTCAGGATCAGCTTGCTGTTCTCAACGAGGAGATAGAGCGGGTGGCGAATATCGTGCTGCGGATGCGCGATGTAACCAGCAATGGTGATCCGTCGCGGGGAACGGTGGATCTAAATGAACTGATACAGGGCCTGCTCGGGATATTCCGCTTATCTCATTTCAACAGCCAGGGGATCAGTGCGCAGCTTAGCCTGGACCCGGCACTGCCACTGATTGTCACCAACCGCAACAGTATTAAACAGATCCTGACCAATCTGTTGAAGAACGCGGTCGAAGCCCTGCCGCAAGGAGGGGTGGTGTCGCTTACGACCCGCGACCAGATCAATCTGGACGGCAGGCAGTATGTCGAACTGAAGATAGCAGACAACGGGCCCGGGATCCCCGGCGATGTGATGAGCAATATCTTTCGGCCGGTTAAGACCACCAAGGGTAGGCATCATTCGGGCCTGGGTTTGGCGATCGTAAAGAATTTGCTGTATGAGCTGGGCGGATCAATCAGCTGTCGTAACAAAAAAAAGGGGGGGGCAGAGTTCGTAATTCTTCTGCCACGGGAACTAGAAAAACCACAATGAGGGGCGTAGATGAAAACCTCTGTTTCATGGCTGGGGACCAGTTTCAATCCCTGGGGTGAGCAACACCATGGAGAGGTAAAACCGGGTGTCGATAGCAAGGCGCGTGTGACCATCGCTGACAGTGCAGCGGCCACCATTCTGATAGTGGATGACAATACCAGGATGCGCCAGAGTGTGCGGGATCTGCTGCTGGCCTATGGTCACAACTGTCTGCTGGCAGCCGGGGGGGAGGAGGCCTTTGAACTCCTGTCCCAGCACAATGTGGACCTTATGCTGCTGGATCTGAACATGCCGGGTATGGATGGCTATCAGGTCATGCAGCAGGTTGGCGAGCATTTTCCGAATTTGGATATCATCGTCCTCAGCGGTGAAACTACCTTTGAAAGTGCCACCGAGGTACTGCGCTTGGGGGCGCAGGATTTTTTGCGTAAACCCTATGTTCCGGATGAATTGCTACGAGTCCTCGGCAACGTGCTTCACAAGCGCTGTCTGGAGCACAATATCCGGGAGGTGCAGCTCCGTCTCAAGGCTTCTGAGCAGCGCTACCGCTTTATCGTAGACAACTCCCCGGACATCATCTACATGCTCGACGAGAAGGGTTGTTTTGTCTTTATCAATGAGCGTGTTTCCAGCCTGCTCGGTTACGATTTGTATGAGGTGCTGGGCAGGCATTACTCCGAATTTGTGTTTAAGGAGGATATTGACAAGGCAAGATTTGCCTTCGATGAGCGGCGGGTCGGTCGCAGAGCCAGCACCAACGTTGAGCTGAGGCTGGTGGCTAAAGACCCCTCTCTCCCCTACCGTCATTTTGAATCGCATTCCATCGATATTGAATTGACTGCAATGGGGGTCTATTCCAGCCAATCCGGTAATCAGGCAGGGCATTTCGTCGGGACATATGGCGTCGCACGGGATATCAGCGAGCGCAAGCGGGCGGAGGAGATCATCAATTTTCAGCTCTACCATGACCCACTGACCAAATTGCCCAACCGGGCCCTGTTTCAGGACCGTCTCAAGCTGGCGCTGTCTCAGGCACGCCGAAGAACGAGCACCCTCGCTGTCATGTATCTGGACATGGACAGATTCAAGATTATCAACGATTCGCTGGGGCATCTGGCCGGCGATCAATTACTGCAGATGGTGGCATCGCGTCTGCTCGCCTGCCTCAGGGATTGCGATACCCTGGCCCGGGTGGGAGGGGATGAGTTCAATCTGCTGGTGACCGATGTCGAGGGCAGAAAAGATGCGGCGATGATCGCGGAAAAGATCATGCGGAAATTCCGGGATCCGGTCGTGCTGGAGGGTTACGAGGTATTCGTCAGCTTCAGTATCGGGGTGGCACTGTATCCCGAAGACGGGCAGTCCATGGATATCTTGATAAAGAGTGCCGACAGGGCCATGTATCACGTAAAGGGTCGTGGCAAGAACGGCTATGAGTTCGTGTCCGACAATATGATCGGGGTTCATCAGCAGCCACTATCCCTGGAAAACGGAATCCGGCGGGCGTTGGAGGAAAAACAGTTTGAGCTCTTTTTTCAACCCCAGTTTGATGTCTGCGACGACAGGGTATGCGGCATGGAGGCCCTCGTCCGCTGGCATCATCCGGAGCAGGGTCTTGTCATGCCCGATGAGTTCGTTCCGCTGTCGGAAGAGACGGGGCTCATTCTCGATCTCGGCTGCTGGGTGCTGGATGCGGCATGCCAGGAGCTTCGGCGCTGGATCGATCGGGGGCTGACTGGGGTTGTAATGGCGGTCAATATCTCGGCGGCTCAGCTGGAACAGCCCGACTTCGAGCAGAAAATCGTTGCTGCGTTGGAACGGCACGGCGTGCCGGGCGGGCTGCTGGAACTGGAGATCACCGAGAACGTATTGATGCAGGATATGGACCAGGCGGTCTCCAAGCTTCAAAGGCTCTCGGCATGGGGAGTGCGGATAGCGGTGGATGATTTCGGTATCGGCTACTCTTCGCTCGGTTATCTGCAGGCTTTGCCGCTGAATACCCTGAAGATCGACCGTTCATTCATCAGTGAGATTCAGGCGCCTGAGGACAGGAATTCTATCATCACAGCGGTTTTCGCAATGTCCAGGGAACTCAATCTGGAGGTCGTTGCAGAGGGCGTGGAAAACGATAGTCAGTTAGCATTTCTGCGCATGTTGGGCTGTTCAAAGGCTCAGGGTTTTCTGCTGGGTCGTCCCGCGACAGCGGAAAATGCGAGGCAACTGCTGCAACAGCGCCTGGCTTGAGCCGCCATCCCGGATGTCTCGCGACGGGGCTGCTGCGGTCGTGTAATATCAACGCTTTTCGTTCTTTGCTCTGAGGTTTTTATGTCGGCGCTGATCTGTGGTTCGTTCGCCTACGATACCATCATGGTTTTCCATGATCGCTTCAAAAACCATATTCTGCCGGAACAGGTGCATATCCTGAATGTGGCCTTTCTGGTACCCGACCTGCGCCGCGAATTCGGTGGCTGCGCCGGAAATATCGCCTATAACCTGAAGTTGCTGGGTGGCGAGGGTAAGCCAATGGGGACGGTTGGGACCGATTTCGAGCCTTACGCCGAGTGGCTGGAGCAGTGCGGGATCAATCGTGAGCATATCCGGGTGGTGGCAGGTGAATACACCGCCCAGGCCTATATCACTACTGACCAGGATGACAATCAGATCACTGCCTTCCATCCCGGAGCGATGAATCAGGCCCATCTTAACCGGGTAAGCGATGCCGAAGGCTGCACCCTGGGGATGGTCTCGCCGGACGGCCGGCAGGGCATGATCGAACATGCAGAGCAGTTTGCGCAGGCGGGCATTCCATTTATCTTCGATCCCGGACAAGGAATGCCCATGTTCGGGGGTGACGAGCTGAAGGGCTTCGCCGAGCAAGCGAACTGGCTCGCGTTCAACGACTATGAGGCCAGGTTGATGGAGGAGCGTAGCGGAAAGTCGCTGCGACAACTGGCACAGATGGTGGATGCGGTGATCGTCACCCGGGGTGGAGAGGGGTCCGATATCTACACCCGCGACAAGGTCTATCAAATACCGGCTGCCCCCGTAGTCAGAGTGGAAGACCCTACCGGTTGCGGTGATGCCTACCGAGCCGGACTGTTGTACGGCCTGATGAATGGTATGGACTGGGAAGTGACCGGCCGCATCGCGGCGCTGATGGGTGCGATCAAGATCGAACAGGCAGGTACCCAGAACCACGACTTCACCCTGGGAAGCTTTCAACAACGATTCCAACAGGCCTTTGGCTATTCGTTTGCCTGAGTTGGTGACCGGGTAGACAAACGGTTGCTGTTTTGGATAAGCGAAAACCCCGGCAATTTAGTGTTTGAACTGGTCCGGTTTATTTGCGTTCATTGACGCCTTACTTACTCAATCCTACAAGAGGATGTCATGACAGGACATTACGACGATTCCGGCTTCACGCCGTTGAATATTGCGGTCCTCACTGTCTCCGACACCCGTACCGAGGAGACCGATCAATCGGGTAAAATCCTTGCGCAGGGGGTGGAAGACGCCGGCCACAGGTTGGTGGAGAAGGCGATCGTAAAGGATGATGTCTACCAGATGCGTGCCGTTTTTTCCCGCTGGATAGCGGATTCTGAGATAGATGTTGTCATCAGTACCGGCGGTACCGGCATCGCCGGCCGGGACAGCACCCCGGAGGCGGTCCTGCCTTTGCTGGACAAACCGATCGAGGGTTTCGGCGAACTTTTCCGTGCCGTCTCAATGGAAGAGATCGGCGCATCCGCAATTCAGTCCCGGGCGGTCGCCGGCCTCACCAACCAGACGTTGATTTTCTGCCTGCCCGGTTCGTCCGGCGCTTGCCGAACGGGTTGGGGTAAAATTCTGCAACAACAACTGGATCACCGCACCCGGCCCTGTAATTTTGCTCAGATGTTTCGGGCCTGAGGTTGGGAATTGTACCGTCGTCGCAGCTGGGAATGAGACCAATTCATGAACGAATGTGACTGTTCATCCCCTTCCGGGGCGCTCGCCCTGAAATCACTCGAGCAGGCCCTGGATCTTCTGCTGGCTCAGGCCAGGCCGGTGACCGGGACGGAGCAAGCCAGTATTTCGGGCGCCCTGGGGCGCATCCTGGCCGAAACTCAGTTCAGCCGGATAAGTATGCCGCCCTGGGACAACAGTGCGATGGATGGCTACGCGGTTCGCACCTCAGATCTGGCGACAGTCGGAACCCGTCTGCGGGTCTCCCAGCGAATTCCGGCCGGTGTCTCGGCCGGCCCGTTGGAGCCAGGTACCGCAGCCCGTATATTTACCGGTGCGCCGCTACCTGACGGTGCGGATGCGGTGGTTATTCAGGAGCAGTGTCAGCGAGAGGGGGCACAGGTGATCGTCGCTAAGCTTCCACCGCCGGGGGCGAATATCCGACGGGCCGGCGAGGATACCCGCCAGGGGCAGGAGGTGTTGCCGGCAGGCACCCGACTGGGCCCCCAGCATCTTGGACTGCTCGCTTCCGTGGGCATTGCCAGCTTGACTGTATTCCGCCGCCTGAAGGTGGCGCTTTTTTCCTCCGGTGATGAACTGGTCATGCCGGGAGAGTCTCTGGCTCCGGGGCAGATCTATAACTCCAACGAGTTTACGCTGGAAGGGTTGCTGCGGAACCTGGGCTGCGACCTGGTTAAACTTGGAATTGTGGCCGATACTTTCGAGGCGACCTGTGCCGCCCTACAGCAGGCAGCGGCAGAGGCAGACTTGATCATCACCTCTGGCGGGGTCTCGGTGGGAGAAGAAGATCATATTAAACCGGCGGTGGAGAAACTGGGAAGCCTCGATCTGTGGAAGATCGCCATCCGGCCAGGCAAGCCGCTGGCTTTCGGTCATATCGATGACACGCCCTTGATCGGTACCCCGGGCAATCCTGTATCGCTGTTCGTGACCCATTGCCTGTTGGCCAGGCCCTTCATTCTAAAGCTGCAGGGGGTGGCAGGGAGTGTTACGCCCACTGCGCTGACCGCGCCAGTGGATTTCGATTGGCCCAAGCCTGATACACGACGCGAGTTCGCCCGGGCTCGTCTGGCACTGGATAACCAGGGCGAGGCGAGAATTTCGATCTATCCCAGTCGCTCTTCCGGTGTTCTCCGGTCCCTGGCCTGGGCCAACGGTCTGGCAGTACTGCCCGAGTGTACGCCGTTGAAAGAAGGGGATAGGGTTCAGTTTTTGCCGTTCCACGAATTGCTGTCATGATTACGGTACGCTATTTTGCCCGCCTGCGGGAGCAGCTCGCGCTGGAATCCGAGGAATTTGAGGCGGATCCGGAGATCCGGGACATAGCCTCCGTCGTTCGATTATTAACGGCGCGTGGCGGCGTTTGGGCAGATCTCTTCGACCACGACCAACCTGTGCTGGTGGCCGTCAATCAGGAGATGGCCAGGGATAGAACCCCTGTCCACGACGGTGATGAGGTGGCTTTCTTTCCACCAGTCACGGGTGGGTGAGCCTCAAAAAAGGGTCCAGTGGACCCTTTTTTGAGGCGAACGCCCGGCACGGAAGCCGGGCCGGATCGGCCCCACAGGGATGTGTACCGACGAAGAAGTTGGTGGATCCCTCAGGAGGCGAACGCCCGGCACGGAAGCCGGGCCGGATCGGCCCCACAGGGATGTGTACCGACGAAGAAGTTGGTGGATCCCTCAGGAGGCGAACGCCCGGCACGGAAGCCGGGCCGGATCGGCCCCACAGGGATGTGTACCGACGAAGAAGTTGGTGGATCCCTCAGGAGGCGAACGCCCGGCACGGAAGCCGGGCCGGATCGGCCCCACAGGGATGTGTACCGACGAAGAAGTTGGTGGATCCCTCAGGAGGCGAACGCCCGGCACGGAAGCCGGGCCGGATCGGCCCCACAGGGATGTGTACCGACGAAGAAGTTGGTGGATCCCTCAGGAGGCGAACGCCCGGCACGGAAGCCGGGCCGGATCGGCCCCACAGGGATGTGTACCGACGAAGAAGTTGGTGGATCCCTCAGGAGGCGAACGCCCGGCACGGAAGCCGGGCCGGATCGGCCCCACAGGGATGTGTACCGACGAAGAAGTTGGTGGATCCCTCAGGAGGCGAACGCCCGGCACGGGTGAGCCAGAACCGGCAGCCATCCAGTGAATGGCCGCCCCGGCGAACGGCCGGATCGGCCCCACAGGGATGTGTACCGACGAAGAAGTTGGTGGATCCCTCAGGAGGCGAATGCCCGGCACGGGTGAGCCGGAACCGGCAGCCATCCAGTGAATGGCTGCCCCGGCGAACGGCCGGATCGGCCCTACAGGGAAGTATGCCTTCCAACTCATTTCGGTAACGCCAGGAACAGGAGGTCATCATGAACCAGGTCCGTGTTCAGACTGAACCCATCGACATCCAGGCGATCCAGGATCGGCTGCGTGCCAACAATCCTGCCGTTGGCGCCCTGGTCAGCTTCATCGGCCTGATGCGGGATATGAACGAAGGAGATCGGGTTCTCGCCATGACCCTGGAACACTACCCGGGGATGACGGAGAAGGCCCTGCAGGCCATTGTGTACGAGGCGGAACAGCGCTGGGATTTGCAGGGCGTCCGGGTGGTTCATCGGGTCGGAGAGCTTCTGCCGCTGGATCCCATCGTTGCCGTAGTAGTTGCCAGCGCCCATCGCGGTGAGGCCTTCAGGGCCTGCGAATTCGTGATCGATTATCTTAAGACCCGGGCCCCCTTCTGGAAGAAAGAGAAGACCGCGGGCGGGGAGCGCTGGGTCGATGCTCGCCACGGCGATTCGGAAGCCGGAAGTCGTTGGGGGAAATAGTAGTGGGCAGCGGCAGTCGCATTGCTTTCAAACCGTTCTTTTCCTGCGCTGGATCAGTGATTTCTAATATGCTTCTGGATAGGCTGGAATAGAATCAGACGCTGGCTAGGGGTGTACGGATGGGGGTTGCCTCCATCAACAACAGGCATTTTCTCATGCGCCGGCTGCATTCCCTGTTCGGGTT
The DNA here is from genome assembly GCA_963820955.1 of uncultured Gammaproteobacteria bacterium. Taxonomy (GTDB): domain Bacteria; phylum Pseudomonadota; class Gammaproteobacteria; order Chromatiales; family Chromatiaceae. The sequence continues at coordinate 12,047 of CAWGCA010000042.1, forward strand.
GCTGCCGGTGGGGGGGTTTTTACTCTTCCATCTGTGGGAGAATTCCCAGTCACGGTTTGGGGCAGAACATTACAATACCCAGGTCGTGGCCTGGTTGCAGGGTCTCAATTATCTGCATTTTCTGGAAATATTTTTGATCGGCCTGCCCCTTCTGTGGCACGCCCTGTACGGATTGGTGATTATAAACGGTGGCCGGGCGGAACCGCTTCGTTATCCTTATCTGCACAACCGACTCTATCTACTGCAGCGGATCTCCGGACTGGGCATTCTGCTGTTTCTGCTGATTCACGTTGGAGGTACCCGGGTCTGGGGAGTCTGGGAGCCTTCGATCAAAGCGGATATGTTCGGACATATCCAGTCGCTATTATCCGATCCCCTTATCCTTGCTGTTTATCTGGCGGGTCTTCTCCTGGCTGTATTTCACCTCTGCTACGGTATCTGGAGCTTGGCCGTCAGTTGGGGTATCACCACTACCCCGAAGGCCCAGGACCTGATGTTCAAGGCAGTCATGGTGTTGGCATTGCTGTTGGCGGTTGAGGGTATCCATGGCATCCGGGGGTTCCTACTGTGAGCGAGCGTCGTCCCCGGGTAATCGTGGTTGGCGGCGGCCTGGGGGGGCTCTGGGCCAGCCTGAAGATCGCTGAGGCAGGTTTCTCCGTCCAGCTGTTCTCCCTGTTTGAGGTAAAACGCTCCCATTCGGTCTGCGCCCAGGGGGGGATAAATGCCAGTCTCGACACCAAAGGGCAAAGGGACTCCATCTGGCAGCACATGGTGGACACCATCAAGGGGGGGTCTTACCTGGCCAATCAGCCCCCGATCAAGTCCCTCTGTGAGGAAGCCCCCGGGCTGATCCGCACCTTTGAGCGCATGGGGGTTACCTTCTCCCGCACCCCCGAGGGCATTATGGATCTTCGTCTGTTCGGTGGGGTAAAGAACAAACGCACGGTGTTTGCCGGTGCCAGCACGGGGCAGCAACTGCTCTACAGTGTGGATGAGCAGGTGCGCCGTCTGGAGGCGAAGGGAGTGGTTCAAAAACAGGAGTGGTGGGAGTTTCTCTCTATCGTAAGGGGTGGGGATGGCACCTGCCGAGGGATCGTGGCAATGGATCTGAAGGGCCTGGAGGTAAAGGAGTTCCGGGCCGATGCAGTGGTCCTGGCAAGTGGCGGATTGGGGCAGATCTACGCGCCCAAGACCACCAATTCCACCAATTCCACAGGGGCGGCGGCCAGCCGGGTCTATCAACAAGGGGCCTTGTTCGCCAATGCCGAATTTTTTCAGTTCCATCCCACTGCCATGCTGGGTGACGACAAGACCCGCCTGATGAGCGAGGCTGCCCGAGGAGAAGGGGGGCGTATCTGGGTCCCGAAGACAGCCGGTGATCAGCGTAGGCCGAAAGAGATCCCGGAACAGGAGCGTTTCTATTTCCTGGAAGAGTGGTATCCGGCATATGGTAATACCGTGGCGCGGGACGTTGCCTCCCGGGCCATCTGGAAGGCGGTCAGGGACTTGGGGCTGGGAGTTGGCGGCGAGGACAAGGTATATCTGGATCTGACGCATCTGGATCCAGAGTTTGTCGATACCCGGCTCCATGCCATATTGAATATCTATCGTAAATTTCACGGCAGCGACCCGATCACCGAGCCGATGGAGATCTTCCCTGCCGCCCACTATGCCATGGGGGGGCTTTGGGTCGATTTTGAAAAGAATCCTGCCACCGGTGGCCTTCGCTGTGCCAGCCCGCGAAACCATGCTACCAATATCCCCGGCCTCTATGCCTGCGGCGAATGCGACTACGGGTATCATGGTGCCAACCGGCTGGGGGCCAATTCGCTGCTTTCGGCCTCTTTTTCCGGGAGGGCGGCCGGTGAAGCGGTGGTCTCCTACCTGCGAGGGCTGGAACAGGGGGCGGATACCGTCGCTAATTCCATTTTTTCAAGCGAGGTCAAGCGTCAGCAAGAGACCAACCGTTCTTTGTTGCAGGCTGAGGGCAGCGAGAATCCCTACCATCTGCACCGTGCCCTCGGCGAGCTGATGACGACCAAGGTAGGGGTGGTCCGCGAAAACAGGGAATTGGATGCTGCCTTCGGGGAACTGCAGGAACTGGAAGCGCGCAGTGGGTGCATCGGTCTGGGTGAGTCGTCGAACTGGGCCAATCAGACCCTGGTCTATGCCCGTCAGGTACAGGACATGATTCGCCTGGCCCAGGTGGTTACCCGCAGCGCTCGAGAGCGGGACGAGTGCCGGGGGGCGCACTTCAAGCCGGAATTCGAGTTGCAGATACCGGCAGACAAGTTTCCCGGTGATCCCGAGTTCGAGGCCTACCGCGAGGACTGGAAGCATCGGAACGAACGCTGGTTGAAGACTACGCTGGCGGAGCACCAGCCAGGCGGACCGAAGATCAGCTTTGAGACGGTGGATACCTCAGTGCTGCCGCCGGAAGAGCCGAGGGATTACCGATGAGCGGCCGAGCGCAGGTTAGGGCGTAGTCATGGCTGACCAGATTCATTTTCGCATTCGCCGCCAGGACAGACCGGATACCAGACCCTACTGGCAGGACTTCGGGATTCCAGACCAGACGGGGCACAAAGTGGTCTCGGCTCTGATGGTGATAAGGGAGAACCCGGTTACCCTTGACGGCGAACGGGTCGACCCGGTGGCCTGGGAGTACAATTGTATGGAGGAGGTATGTGGGGCCTGTTCCATGATGATCAACGGGGTCCCGCGCCAGGCGTGCTCGGCGCTGGTGGATGAACTGACTCAGCCCATCGTGCTGGAGCCCCTGGACAAGTTCCCTGTGGTCCGGGATCTGATGGTGGACAGGACGGCTATCTTCAGCAGTTTGAAAAAGTTCAAGGCCTGGATCGAGATAGATGGGGCCTGGGACATCCATCAGGGGGCGCCCCGCATGTCGCCCCAGACCTGGCGGGAGAGCTATCTCTACAGCCAGTGCATGAGCTGCGGGTGTTGCCTGGCCTCCTGCCCCCAGTATGGCCCCCACACCGATTTCGTGGGGCCGGCGCCTCTGGCCCAGGTGCGACTGATGAATACCCATCCTACCGGTCGCTACAATCGGGAGGAGCGGCTGCATGCGATCATGGCGGAGGGCGGGTTGTCGGAATGCGGTAATGCCCAGAACTGTGTCCGGGTCTGCCCAAAGGGAATTCCTCTCACAACTGCCATTGGCGAACTTGGACGCGAGGTGACGGGTCAGCTCCTGCGCGACCTGTTTGGCAAATCCTGATCGGGTTTCGTAATCCGCGCAGTCGCAGGCAGGAGGGATAACCTGTTAGCTTTGTGGGGCGTTCAGTCACGGGCGCGGTTGAATGACCCGGCCCCACCATTGAAGTGTCTGCCCTGATCGCTGGGGGGGCGGATTTCCGTTTTTGCCAATCGCTGCTCGAAGAGCCCAAAATCCCGGGCCGGGGCCTCGCACTGGATTCCCTGGCAGATATAGGCCAGACAGCCCTTATCTTCTGGTTTGCGAACTGCAAGCAGGCCGGGCAGCCCGGTCTCAGAGTTCGGAATTGCGACTACCAGGCGTCGGGGGGCGAAGTAGCGGTTGGCTCGAGTCTGCCATTGTCGCAGTTCGGGCCCTTCCCCGCGGATGACAATGGTCTCGGTGGCGTAGAGCTGCTCTTCCAGGGCCTCGAGCAGGGTGCAATGGGCATGAGGTATCTGCTTTACGTGGTCCCAGGCCGATTTCAGCGTCCTCTCGGCTGCTATGTCATAGGAGCTATCTCCCAACAGACGGCCCAGGCGAGCCAGGGCGAAGGCGGCCACCCCGTTGCCCGCCGGGGTGGAGTCGTCACTGAACGGCTTTGGGCGGTGGATCAGTTTTTCGTGATCGTCGGCGGTGAAATAGAAACCACCCCGCTCCTGGTCCTGGAAGTGGTTCAGCAACACAGTGCCAAGCTCGAGCGCCAACTCCAGATCTTCCTTTCTCCATCGGGCCTGCAACATTTCCAGCAGGGCGTCGATCAGATAGGCGTAGTCGTCCAGATAGGCGTTGAGGTGGGACTGGCCGTCCTTGTGGGTCGCCAGCAGGCGGCCGCTACGCCACAGCTCGCTGCGGATAAAGGTCAGGGCCTGTTCAGCGGATTCAATGAAATCGAGACGATTGAGGAGGCGACCGCTACGGGCCATCCCTTTGATCATCAGCGCGTTCCAGGAGCTGAGAATCTTTTCGTCCCGCCCAGGTCTGACCCGCGAGCTGCGGGCGAGAAACAGCTTTTGACGGCCGCTCTGCAGCAGTGCTCTGGCCTGCTCCGCGCTGCTGTCGAAAGCCTGGTTCAGTTCGGCGACCGAGGCAACGTTGTGCAGGTGCCAGCGCCCCTCGAAATTGGCCTCCCGATCGAGCCCATAATAGCGGGCCAGGTGCCGATACTCTTCTGCGGCGAGCAGTTGCCTGACCTGCTCCGGCGCCCACAGATAGAAGAGTCCTTCCTCTCCTTCACTGTCCGCATCAAGGCTAGAGTAGTAGCCACCCCGGGGTGACTGCATCTCCCGTATTACCCACTCTGCGGTCTGTTCCGAGGTCTGTCGGAAAAGGGGCTTTCCGGTTGCCTGCCAGAGGTCGGTGTAGAGTGTCAGCAAGGGGCCGTTGTCGTATAGCATCTTTTCGAAGTGGGGGATCATCCACTGATCGTCGACCGAATAACGACAGAAACCTCCCCCCAACTGGTCGTTGATGCCCCCCAGGGCCATCCGCGTAAGGGTATGATCCACCACATAAAGGGCGCGCGGGTCCGCATCGCTGCCGATACCCGTTGCAGCCCAGTGGCGAAGCATGCGATTGAGGCTCGAGGGATGAGGAAACTTCGGTGCCTGGCCGAAGCCGCCGTGGGTCTCATCAAAGCTGCGGCCAAGCTGCTGACGCGCGAGTTCCAGGGGGGCAGCATCCAGTCTGATCCTGCCCGTGTCTGGGTCCGGATTCAGCTGATCGAGGGCATTGCGAAGGGCCAGGTTCTGCTCCCGAATCTCCGCCTTTTGCTCACGGTAGGCAGCCGCAATTTGGCGCAAAAGGTCCTTGAACCCGGGCAGTCCATGACGCGGTTGTTCTGGAAAATAGGTGCCGGCGAAAAACGGGTTCTGATCATCGGGGGTGAGAAACACCGTCAGCGGCCAGCCCCCGGGCCGCTGTGCCAGCAGCTGATGGGCGGACTGATAGATTTTGTCCAGGTCGGGGCGTTCCTCCCGGTCTACCTTAATATTGACGAACAGCTCGTTCATCAAGGCGGCGGTCTGCTCGTCGTCGAAGGATTCATGGGCCATAACATGGCACCAGTGGCAGGCGGAATAACCGATCGAGAGGAGAATTGGTTTCTGTTGATTCCGCGCCAGTGCTAGGGCCTCTTCGCCCCACTGATGCCATTCAACGGGGTTGTCCGCGTGCTGTAGCAGATAGGGACTGGTGGCATCGGCAAGGTGATTTCTGGGCATGATTTTGAACCAGTGTGGTAGGTTTCTCTGTGGCTTCCGCGACGCCACTGTAACAGGGGGAATGGTGTTGAAAAAACAGCTTACGGGTGGGGCTATTCGCCCTATGTTGCAACGGACGGCAGAGAATATAGAGCATATACTGATTGTCGTCGCTACCAGCGGGTTACTCTTCCACCGCCTCTGGAATCTTTAATCGACTCAGGACACTATAGCCCCATGAATCTTGCCCCTCTCCGCCTGAAAAAGGACCAAGACCGCCGGTTGCGCTTCGGGCACTGCTGGGTCTACAGCAACGAGGTGAATACGCAGCTTACCCCGTTGCAGGGACTCGAAGCAGGCCAGCCGGTGGAATTTCTCAGTCATCAGGGAAGATGGCTCGGTTCCGGCTATGTCAACCCCCATACCCTGATATGCGGTCGACTGGTCAGCCGGGATAGGGAGCACCCCCTGAGCGGATCCTTAATCGTCCATCGCCTGAAAATCGCTCTTGCATTGAGAGAGCGGCTCTATCGGCGGCCATATTATCGGTTGGTGTTTGGTGAGAGCGATGGTTTGCCCGGGCTGGTCATCGACCGCTACCGGGATGTGGTGGTGATTCAGATTACCACCGCAGGGATGGAGCGGATGCGCGAGGAGGTGATCAGGGCAGTGGACAAGGTGATCAAGCCTGTCTGTATCATCCTGAGGAGCGATACCGAGGTAAGAAAGACAGAGGGTCTGGAATCCAGTGTGGAGGTGGTGACAGGAGAGTTGCCCGAAGCCCTGGATGTTGAAGAGGGCAGCCTGCGCTTTCGGGTGCCGGCGATCAGTGGGCAGAAAACCGGTTGGTACTTCGATCAGGCCTTCAACCGGGCGCGCCTGGGTCGTTACCTGCCGGCCGCCCGGGTCCTTGATGTCTGCAGTTACTATGGCGGCTGGGCTGTGCAGGCGGCGACCCAAGGCGCGGATCAGGTCCTTTGTGTCGATATGTCACATCCGGCCTTGGAAGGGGTGCAGGCAAACGCCAGTCTGAATGGGGTGGGGGCGCGCATTTCCACCCTGCGGGGAGATGCATTCGATGTATTGAAAGCGTTGTGCGCAGAACGGGAAAGGTTCGATATAGTGATGCTGGATCCCCCTGCCTTTATCAAGCGGCGTAAGGATATCAGGGAAGGGACGCTGGCTTATCGTCGATTGAATGAGCTTGCGCTACGATTGTTGTCGAAGGATGGCATCTTGATAACATCGTCTTGCTCACACCACCTGTCCCGGGAAGATTTCCTGCAGGTCCTGCAGCGGGCTGCACGCCATCTGGATCGGAGTCTGCAACTGCTGGAGCAGGGGGCCCAGTCACCCGATCATCCCATCCATCCAGCGATTGCTGAAACAGCCTACCTCAAGGCCTTCTACCTGCGAGCGCTTCCGGTATTTTGATCCGCGTCCCAGTGAGAAAAAATGAGGCGGCGAGAGCGGCCGGATTCCGATAGCGGAATCCGGCGGATCACTGGATTTAGATGGCGAGGTTTAGGATTTCCTGCCGGATCCTGGACTTGTGCGGCTCAGGCAGTTTGTTCCAGGCTTCGGCAATATTTCTGGCATCCGGAGGCAAGGTGGCCGCTGATTCGTCGCCGAACATCAGCCAGGCTGGATTGACGTCCAGTACCATGGCAATCCGGTCAATCTTTCTGGGTCGCAGGCTTTTCCCGTTCTCGATTTTCTGAATGACGGCTTGATTTGTTCCTGCCTGTGCCGCCAGTTGCTCTTGGGTCCAGCCCTTTTCCAGCCGCTTATAGCGCATGCGCTGGCCGAGTGTCCCGAGGTTTTGGGGATTCATCATCGTCATGCAAACCAACCTGTATATCCGTGTTGTAACTTTTTCGTGTTGTTTCTAACGGCAGTTGATCAGGATCCTTGAATTTTTTTCCGTTCCTGATCGCCTCACGGGTTTTGGGTGAGGTGTCGTTTCGACCCTTGGGTCGGCGAAAACAACAACGCGAGTCTGGGCCAGGCCCGGACCAGACCCTATTTGACACGCAGACAGGGTGAAAGAAAAGAGGAACTTTAAGATTTTTTAGAACAGTTCCACAACAAAAGGCTTCCTGCCGTAACCGTGTACCTTATCGTGGGCCCGAATCGTGACTGAGCGGGTGCCACTAGCCACCCCCACCCCAGAGAGCGAGCGGGTAAACGGCTGCTCATCTACATGGGGATGGTAGAGTACGCGCTCCGCCAACACCTGGCCGTCTGGGTTAACTACCTGCCAGCCATCTGCGTAATGTTCCCAGCCGGTATCCGCGTGCCTGAGGGTCACCTCGAAGCGGTACACTCCCGGGGCGGTCGACAGTGCCCGGGCTTCGACAATCTCTACCTCTCCGGCAGCGACCACGGCGGACAGGCAAAGCAAGATCAGAACTGATACGGTCGATTTCATCGTACTCTCCGTTTGGACAGCCCGGATACAGGGCAGCTTCAGCCTGTTAAGATAACGCGTCATGCTTACCTATCCAAACCTAGACCCTGTTGCCGTCTCTATCGGACCAATTGCCGTCCACTGGTATGGAATTATGTACCTGGTCGGTTTTGTCGGCGGCTGGTGGCTGGCGCGGATACGGGCAGCACGAGCGGGGTCGGGCTGGACGCCGCAGCAGATAGATGACCTGCTGTTCTACATTGTCCTCGGCGTGGTGTTGGGTGGCCGGCTCGGCTACGTGTTGTTCTACGGCTTTTCCGGTCTGCTGGCCAATCCCCTCTCCCTGTTTCGGATCTGGGAGGGTGGCATGTCTTTTCACGGCGGGCTGATCGGGGTGCTGCTGGCGATGTGGCTGTTTGGCCGGCGTTATGGTCGACGATTCTTCGAGCTGACTGATTTTATCGCGCCGCTGATTCCCGTTGGCCTCGGTGCCGGTCGTATCGGAAATTTCATCAATGGCGAACTCTGGGGGGCACCTGGCGCCGTCGCCTGGGCGATGCGCGTACCCTGTGAAGGTTTCAGCGAACTCTGTCGGGAAAAGCTTTTGCTGCCGGCGGGTACCGAGTACACGCCAGGGCTGCACCCGACTCAACTGTACGAGGCTGGGTTGGAAGGGATTGCCCTGTTTCTCATCCTATGGGTCTTTTCCGACAAACCCAGGCCGGTTATGGCGGTCTCCGGCCTGTTCCTGATCAGTTACGGTCTGTTTCGCTTTGCGGTAGAGTTCGTCCGTATGCCGGATGCCCATATCGGACATCTGGCTTTTGGCTGGTTGACCATGGGGCAGTTGCTGACGGTACCCATGCTGCTGGGAGGGGTGATACTGATGGGACTTGCTTATCGCAACAGACAGATTGTGGGTTGAATAGTGCACCAATATCTTGAACTCATGCGTCACGTGCGCGATACCGGTATGCGCAGGGAGGATAGGACCGGAACCGGTACCCGCAGCGTGTTCGGTTATCAGATGCGGTTTGATCTGGCCAAGGGCTTCCCGTTGATCACCACCAAGAAACTGCATCTGCGCTCAATTATTCATGAACTGCTGTGGTTTCTCAAAGGCGATACCAATGTCAGGTATCTGCGCGAGCACGGGGTCAGTATCTGGGACGAGTGGGCCGATCAAGCGGGTGATCTGGGCCCGGTGTACGGTTATCAATGGCGATCCTGGCCGGCATCGGATGGCCGCAGTATCGATCAGATCAGTGAGTTGCTGGCGCAGATTCGGGACAATCCGGACTCCCGGCGCCTGCTTGTGAGTGCCTGGAACCCGGCGGATTTGGATCGGATGGCGCTGCCACCCTGCCACTGCCTATTCCAGTTCTATGTCGCCGACGGGCGGCTATCCTGTCAGCTTTATCAGCGCAGCGCAGACATCTTCCTCGGTGTTCCGTTCAATATTGCCTCCTACGCCCTGTTGACCATGATGATTGCCCAGGTGAGCGATTTGAGCCCGGGGGAATTCGTACATACCTTTGGCGATGCCCACCTCTACGCCAATCACCTGGAGCAGGTTGAGACCCAGCTTCAGCGCGAACCCTACCCACTGCCGAGAATGAAACTCAATCCGGATGTTCACTCCCTGTTCGACTTCCGCTTTACGGATTTCGAGCTAGCGGGCTATCAGGCACATCCTCATATCAAGGCCCCGGTGGCGGTTTGATAAAGGATTGGAGGCATTTTAATTACCTTGCAAAAGCGCGTCCTTCGCTACCTCCGGGGTTGGATTTCGCTGCGGCCCTTGCTGGTATCCTTGCTGCTGTTGAATGGTTGCGCCTTCAACACCTATAGGGCGGCGGATACCGTGATCGCCGATGCCCATGGCGGGGGCAGCGCACTGGCTATCAGTCCTGACTCGGGACAATTGGCTTCGGCCGGCTGGGGCGGTGATATCAGGGTCTGGCGGTTGCCCGATGGGGCGGCACAAACTCTCTGGCAGGCTCACCATGGAGAAGTTGTGGCTCTGTCGTTCCTGTCAGATCGGCGATTGTTGAGTGCCGGCTTCGACGGTAACCTGGTGGAATGGTCGTTGCGGGGACGGAAGATCAGAAGCTTCCAGGCGGATTCCGGGGTGACCGCGTTGGATGTCGACACCACCGGTAAGCAGGCAGTTACCGGTCATCGTGACGGCAGTGTCCGATTGTGGAGACTACCGGAACTCTCGGCCGGCGAGATTCTGGGCAGTCATGAAGGTGCGGTTCGTGCCGTTGCCATAGCACCCTCAGGCGATCTGCTGGCATCCAGCGCTCGCGACGGAAAGGTAAGGCTTTGGCGGCTGGATGGCGCCTTTACAACGCTGCCAGACCCCGGATCTGACGCCCGAACCCTGCAGTTCGCTCCCGATGGGCGCCACCTTTATGGTGCCGGCTGGTTTGATCTGTTTCGCTGGAATCTTGCCCAGCGATCCCTCGTTACACTCGATACTGATCACCACGGAATAATCAACAGTATTCTATTTGATCCCTCAGGCAGTTACCTGGCCAGTATAAGTCGTCAGACCGACAGTTCGGTATTGTCCCTGGATCCGGCGACCGGTAAGACCATCCAGCGGTTTCAGCGCCACAGTTTGTGTGGAGGTGTGGTGGTGATCTCCCCCGATGGTCGGACCATGGTGACAACCTCCGATGATGCGAGTGTAATGATCTGGAATCTGGCGAAAGAAAGCCTTCCTCCTTCGCAATAAGACAATAAGATTGGATGCACTCATTTTTTTCGCTCGTCGGGGAGCGGCCGAGGGCGGGGTGATGCCTCTTGTTCCATGGGGGCTGCGCCAACTATCCATTGACACGCATTAGATAAATGCTATATTAGTATTAAGTTAAATTCTTAAGGGAGTGTGCGTCATGTCGGATGCTTTGAAAATCGATTGCGCAGAATGGCGTGAACTTGCCGAGGTTTTTCCGCTGGAAATGGAAGTGATCATGGAGATGCTGATAGAGGCGGAATTCGAAGTCTGCGTTTAACCGCCCTAGGCCAGGCCCAGTGCAAAACACCCGCTTTGAGCGGGTGTTTTCTTTGCACAGCATGTAACCATGCTACCATGCCGCGGCATGGGGAATTCCACCATGATATCTATCATCGCCGCACTATCCGAGAATCGGGTTATTGGTCACCAAAATCGTCTGCCATGGCATCTTCCCGCGGATTTGCGGCATTTCAAGGGATTGACGGTAGGCAAGCCTATCGTCATGGGGCGCAGGACATGGGAGTCATTACCCGGCCTGCTGCACGATCGCCTGCATATCGTAGTCACTGCAGACCGGGCCTACCGGGCCGAGGGGTGCCTCCTGGTCCACACGGTTGATCAGGCCCTGGAGGCGGCGGCAGGTATGCCGGAGGTTATGATTGTGGGCGGGGCGACCCTTTACGCGCAGATCCTGCCCCGGGCGCAGCGCATGTACCTGACGCTGGTGCATGCGAATCTAGCCGGCGACGCTTTTTTTCCGGATTTCGATAACAGGGAATGGCGTGAGTTGGAGCGGGAGAGCCACGCGGAAGATGAAAGGAATCTCTACCCCTATACCTTCCTTACCCTGCAGCGGGAGTCGGTCTGACGGGGGTCAGAGGTCACCGTCTACTTCATCAACGTCGGCCTGCCCCGTCATCCGGCGGCGAATATGGGACCAGGAAATACCGGTCGCCAGAATGGCTCCAAGCATGAACAGCACGACGTACTGCAGGATCGTGACATCCGACAAGGAGAGCAGGTCATAATCGATCAACAGCCAGACCAGGGAGCCGAAGAACGCGATCGCCAGCAGGGTCCCTGTTGCGCCCAGGGAGCGCACCGTGGCGCGCAGATAGATGGCCCAGCCTATCACCAGTACCACGCCGGCAAACAGCAGCAGGGCGTTGAACTTGTTCGGTTCCTGCATGAACCAGTGATACCAGGAATACCCCGAAGGGTTGTAGCTGGCGAATACGAGCACCAGTGCTACTACGAATCGAATAAGAAAACTATAAAAATCAAAGCGCTTTTCGGCCATTTCTTAACTACCTCACCACTCTCCGGGGCTGAGGCAGTATAGGGCGGCGACGGAAGTTTTTCCACAGACGCGTAGTGCCCGTATTTTAACTGGGCTTCACTCCTCCGGTGGGTGTCGTGCTGCCGGGGCAGTCGATCTGAAAAGGCTTAGGTGATTTCCCTTTCCTTAGTTTCACGGCAGTGAGCTTTCCGCCCCAGAGGCAGCCGCTGTCCAGGGCCCAGGTGTTGTCGGCCTGCTGAAAGCCCAGGGTGGACCAGTGGCCAAACAGTATCCGCTCGTTGCGGCTTGCTCGATCGGGTACTGCGTACCAGGGCAGAAGGTCTTTTTGCTGCGAGCCCGGAGCCCCCTTCTCCTTGAGGGCGAGATTTCCGTCGGAATCACAGTAACGGAGGCGGGTAAAACAGTTGGTTATGAAGCGAAGTCGGTCCATGCCAATCAATTGATAGGACCACCGCTCCGGCCGGTTGCCGTACATGCCGAGGCAGAAGTCATGAAAGCGATCTCCCTGCAGGGCTGATTCCACCTCTCTGGCCCTTGCCAGGGCATATTGAGTATCCCACTGAGGTGGCAGGCCGGCGTGGATCAGGCTGAATCCCAGCTTTTCCGAGCGGTGCATCAGGGGGCAACGGCGTAACCAGTCCAGCAGTTCGTCCCTGTCCTGAGCTTCCAATATGGGGTCCAGGGTATGGTTTTTCCCCTGGTGTTTCATGTTTCCCTGCCACAGAGCCAGTAGGTGCAGATCATGGTTGCCAAGGACCGTCACAGCACGTTTGCCCAGGCCCCGGACGAACCGGAGGGTTTGCAGCGACTGAGGGCCCCGGTTGACTATATCGCCCGCGAACCAGAGTTTGTCGCAGTCGGGATCAAATTTGACCCTGTCCAGCAGTCGCCGCAGTTGGTCGTAACATCCCTGTACATCGCCGATGGCATACACCGCCATGATCCGGTTTGCTCCCTATGATTTGGACAACAGGTTTTTTAGCTCCCGGTTATGCACCCCGCCGAGCAAGAGTTGCGAGAGCATGGCACCGATCAATGCCAGAAACATATCCCACTGGGTGTCCCAGTGGTCACCCTGGGTGCCAAGGAAGGAGTCGGCGGCCTCTTCGCTTATCAAGGCCGTCCACCACTCGATCATTTCATAAAAAGCAGAGAAGGCGAGACAGATGCTGGTGACGATCAGAAACAGCCAACCCCCTGGTTTCAACGGTGACCGCCGGAGTAGGATCTCCCGGGCAAGTATTGCCGGGACAAAGCCCTGAACCAGATGTCCTACCCGATCATAGTGATTTCGTGCCAAATCGAAACTGTCCCGAATCCAGTTGAATAGCGGAACTTCGGCGTAGGTGTAGTAGCCACCGACCATCAAAATCAGGGCGTGCAGGGCGAGCAGGCGATACAACAGAGGCGTCAACGGGAACCTCCGAAAGCTGATCGTCAATAGGAGAATGCCGATCATTACCGGCAGGGTCTCCAGGAACCAGGTGTACCTGTCTGCTCTGGGATCAATGCCGCTGATGACCAGGATGGCCAGAATTGCTGCGAGCAGGAACTGTGGTTCCCGTCTTGTGGCTAGTGCAGTGATTTTGGTATCGCCAGGGTGAATGGGGCGATGGGCGCTTCGAAATGCTCCCCCTCTTCTGAACGCATCTGGTAGCTGCCTCGCATACTTCCTACTGGTGTTTCTAGTGCGGTTCCGCTGGTGTACCGGAAGTCCTCCCCGGGCTGCAGAAATGGTTTTTCGCCCACCACGCCTTCCCCCATCACCTCCTGCACCTTGCCGTTAGCATCGGTAATAATCCAGTGTCGGCCAAGCAGTCTTGCTGCAATCATGCCCTTATTTTGAATGGTGACGGTATAAGAGAAGACATAGTGATGTTTTTCCGGTATCGACTGAGATTCGATATAAGCCGTTTCCACGTCGATTCGAATCTGGTGTTCTCTATTGCTTGGCATGGTTTGCATCGTGATTCAACAGCGGTCCACATGGTTTGGAACTGCCGGCAAAATAGCCCCAGCAAGGCAGAAAAGCAAGCGCTTCCAGGATGGTTTTGGGTACAGATCTCACTGAAGAAACAACCGGCTCTAGTCGTTGAACGTCATTCCAACGCCCTATGGTGTCCGGTATACCGACAAAAACCGCAATATACATAGATAAATTGGATCGAATTCAGCGGATGCTGGGGTTAAGTTTAGGAATTAACGGTCGATAATCGGGTACAGAACAGGATTCAAGAGAGTCGTGTATGGTTCGTTTCCTACTGGTATCCCTGCTGGTGATGGCAGTGTCTTCCGCACTGGCGGCAGATCCGTCACAGCAGCTGCTCGCGGCGGTCAGTCAGGGTCGTGAGCAGACTGTTCAGAGTCTGCTGGCCCAAGGTGCGAATGCCGACGCAAAGAACCCGGCCGGACGGCCGGCGCTGGTTCTGGCTGCTTTCCATGGTAACCTGCACAGTCTGAGGCAACTACTTGGGGCGGGCGCCGACGTAAACGCAGTCGATGCAAAGGGCAATTCAGCTCTGATGGAGGCCGCGGCCTGGGGGCATCAGGATACTGTGGCGTTCCTGCTGATGGCCGGCGCCAATTTCAACTTGAAGAATAAGGCCGGTGTGACGGCTCTAAAACGTGCCATGTTGGGAGGGCAACGACAGATCATTGGTCTGTTGGAAGAGGCTGGCGCCACAGAGGAGGGCGGAGAGAATTGAATCGACAGTGTGAATGGCTTCGAGGATGCTGTATCGATTTTTCAACACTATGTACCGCAGGGTCTGTGGGTGAGGTCCGCCGGCTTGGTTGGTCAAGAGTTGGAGGTGTTTCATGCAAAGGCTGAATAATCATCGCCATAGAAAGCCCGATTTTCTATTGGTGTTGATTGCTGTAGTGGGGCTGGCGTTGGCAGCCACCCTGGCGATCCATGTACATGCGCTGTCCGATAGCGGGGTTCCTGGGGTGGGGCAGACGCTATCCCAGTCCCGTTTTTCATTCGAATTCCAGAATTTTTCCGCGCCTCGCTGACTGTCGCTCCAATCTCCACGCCTCGGCTGCTCTATATTTAGCACAGGGCAGCATCTAGTAACCCGCTCTGCCACGCCGCGATTCCTGCCGTGGCCTCTGCTGAGGTCTTTTTTCTTTTAGTCCCGACGGCCTGTCAGTTGCCAGGCGGTTTCGATAGCTGCCTTCAGACTGCCGTTGTCAAGGTTACCGCTGCCAGCCAGATCAAGGGCGGTTCCATGATCCACTGAGGTACGGATGATGGGTAGTCCCAGGGTGATGTTCACCGACTTGCCGAATCCGAGGTGTTTGAGTACTGGCAGGCCCTGGTCGTGATACATGGCCAGTACCGCGTCCGCGTGTTGTAATTGATGGGGAGTGAACAGGGTGTCGGCCGGCAGTGGGCCTGACAGATCGATTCCGGCGATACGCAGTTGCTCCACCACCGGAGCGATGACGTCGATCTCTTCCCTACCCAGGTACCCCCCCTCTCCGGCATGTGGATTGAGGCCGCATACCAGAATCCGGGGATCGTCCAGTCCAAAGCGCTGGCACAGATCCCGGTGCAGGATGCGTATTACGGTGTCTAGGGATTTTCGGCTGATAGCGGAGCTGACCTGGCACAGAGGGAGGTGCGTGGTGGCCAGGGCGACTCGCAAACCTGGGCAGCTTAGCATCATCACCGGAGTACCTCCGGTCAGAGAGGCCAGGAATTCGGTGTGGCCGGTGAACGGGAGTCCCGCCTGGTTGATGACTCCCTTATGTACAGGTCCTGTCACCAGCGCGGAGAACTCTCCGCTCTGGCAGCCGGTGGTGGCGCGTCGCAGGGTATCCAGGACATAGCGGGCATTGGCAGGATCCAGTTGACCCGGGTGGGCGGGCGCATCGAGGCTTATGGGCAACACTGTGAGTCGGCCGGGGGTGGAACAGATATCGGCGCCCTGAGTGGAATAGATTTCTGTGGTGAGAGGCAGGCCGAGAATTTCTGCTCTGGATCCTAGTAACTGCGGATCTGCAATTACCACCAGCGGGATTTCGCGTCGCTGCTGGGCCAGCCCAACGCAGAGATCCGGACCTATGCCGGCGGGTTCGCCAGGGGTAAAGGCCAGGGGCGTGGAGGGCGGACTCATCCTTGTATCGACCAGACTAGAACTCGTTTAGACGAACGTCGACATAGGCCTCGTCCCGGAGACGCCGCAAGTAGAGGGCGCTCTCCTCCGTGAACTTGCGCTTACTGATCGCCTCTCTTGCCTCGGTTTTTTGGATTGTTTCGGTGCTGTCGTGTTCCCGTCGCTCGAGCACCTGGATAATATGCCAGCCGAACTCGGTGCGAAGCGGTTCACTAATCTGATTGATGGCGAGTTTATTCATCTCTTCCTCAAACAGTGGCAGCAGATCCCCGGGGGTGACCCATCCCAGGTCGCCTCCCTTGATGGCAGAGGATTTGTCGTCTGAGTTGGAGCGCGCCAGTGTCGCAAAATCGTCTCCACCTTCGATGCGTTGTTTCAACTGTTGCAGCCGCACCAGGGCTGCATCGTCGGAAGTGATCTCATCGGTCGTGACCAAAATGTGGCGGGCATGAGTCTGGTTGATGATCTTGCGTTCGCCGCCCCGATAGTCTTCCAGTTTCACAATGTGGTAGCCGCTGGGGGAGCGAATAGGATCGCTGATGTCGCCGCGTTCCATCTCCGCTATGAGATCGGCCGCGACGGTGGGCAACTGATTGGCCGGGCGCCAGCCAAGATCACCCCCTTCAAGCGCCTGACGTCCATCTGATTCAGTCAATGCCGCGGTGCTGAAATCGAGTCCTGAGCGCAGTTCCTGCACCAGCCGCTCCGCTTTCGCGTGTGCTGTGTCCAACTGCTCCGGAGTCGCTCCTTCGGGGGTCGCTATCAGGATGTGAAACAGATGGTATTCGGCGGGATTACCGGCAGTCCCCGCCTGCTTTGCGATGAACGCCCGCACCTCCTGGTCGCTGACCCGAATACGCCGCTGCACCTCCTGGTCGAGCAACCGCGAAATAATGATCTGATTGCGAATCCCTTGTCGGTAGCTACTGAAGCTGATGCCGCTATCCTCCAGCGCCTGACGAAATTCCGACAGTGTCATCTCGTTACGGCGTGCAATATTCCCTACCGCCTGGGACAGGATATCCTCTCCTATATTGACCCCTAGCTGTGTCGCCCGGGCCAGCTGCAGTTTTTCCAGAATCAGCCGTTCCAGCATCTGCCGCTCCAGCACTTCCCTGGCGGGGATACGGGCGCCCTTTTCACGCAATTGAGCGACTATTTTAATAATCTCGTTATTCAGCTCGCTGAACAGAATGACATCTTCGTCCACGACCGCGACGATATGGTCAATCTGCTCGACCCGGGCTGCCTCTGCCGACGTGTGCAGGCTGAACAGAAGAAGCAGCGCCAACTGAAGTGGCAGTTTGATTCTGGAGAATAGGCTGATCATAGGTGTATAGGGCAAGCTTTTACTCAGTTTGGTAGCCAAGGATGCCACGTTCGAGGAATTCGTCAATCTTGCTGCCGAAACTGGTCAGGCCCTTGAGCTCCAGCTGCAGAAAAATGGAGTTCTCTTTTTCCGGATCTCCATCCGGATCGGTCAACAGCTGTTGAGCCACCAGGCGGCCTATCCAGCAGCAGCTCTCATACTCGAAGCCTGCAAAGAACCCCATGGTTTTGCTGTATTTCAGTGAGTAATCCCAACGTAACACCGTGTGCAGCTTGTTCGTTAGCGGCCAGCGGCCGGAGACTTCGGTTTTATTGAAGTCTCCCCGGTCGAAACGATAACCCAGATTAAGGATCCGCTGCTGGGGGTCCAGGTAGTGGATGGAATAGGATGCCTTCGCCGTCTCCTTTTGATGCGGATTCCAGAATATGTTGCCACGGGTACGCCAGTCCCGGCCCATCCGAGCCACTACCTCCGCCACCAGGGAGGAACTGCTGTCATCGGGGTAGGCGCCGAGAGAGGAGCTGATGTCATCCTCCTCGGTATCCACGGGCGGGAGATTTACCTTGCGATCACGAAAGTAGACTATCTGACCAAAACTTCCCCGGAAGAGTTCCGTGCCGCTGGTGTTGTTTAAAATACGGGTGGTCAATGCGGTGGTTAGTTGGTTGGCGTCGCCGACCCTGTCGGAACCGCTGAAGCGGTTTTCACGAAACAGGCTGAAGAAGCTGATGTCCAGGTTCGCGGTGTCGAAATCCGGTAGATCATCCTGGTTTTTGTTGGGGGTCAGGAGGTAGAACAGCCGCGGCTCCAGGGTCTGGGTGATGGTGTTTCCGAACCAGTTGGCACCGCGTTCGAAGTACAGGCCACCGTCAAGGCTGAACGAGGGTATAGTCCGGTCGGGGGTGTCGGATTCTCCGGGTATCTGGTTGCTAAGATTGTAAGTGGTGTAGCGCAGGCTGGCCTTTGGGGTTAGGAAACCCCAGGGGCGCCGCAGAGGCATGCTAAGGGCTGGATGCAGATCGATTCGGTCCCCATCGGCCACTTCGTCGCTGTCGTGATCAAAGTGCACATACTCCGATCGCAGGTGATAACTGAGCCCCAGGAACTGATTGGGCTTGTTCAGGTCGAGCAGGAACTGAGGCAGACGACTGTACGGGCGGTCCGCCGTATCAATTGTTTTGTCAACGGTTTGAAACTGCTGGAGGCGCCCCAGTAGGCTCCAGTCGTTGCCACTGTATTTGAGCTCGCCACGGCGCTCCAGGTTTCGGGCGCTGGTCCACTCGAGGGTTCGCCCGAAATCGTCCAGGTAGTTGCTGTCGGAGACATAATTCAGGTTCGTGTCAAACGACCAGTCGGGGGCAAGGTTGCCTTCAGACTGAAAAGAGACCCCGCCACGGGTGCTGTCTTCTCCTTCCTGTGCATCCCGGTCGTCGGGGAGCAGTCCCGCCCTCAGTTTCCCCTCCTGGTTCTCAGTCATGTAGCGGAACTCTCCGTTCAGCATGAGTCCCCGCTTGCTCATGATACGGGGGGTCAAGGTAGCGTCCATCTGGGGGGCGATGTTGAAGTAGTAGGGGATTTCCAGTTCCAGCCCGCTACTGCTGCTGGTGCCGATGGAGGGCGCCAGGAATCCGCTTTTGCGTCGGTCGTCGATGGGAAAGTTGATATAGGGGAGATAAGCGAAGGGTACTCCCTTGAAACTGACTGTGGCGTGATGGGCCGTTCCTTCCCCCTTGGAGCGGTCGACATCGAGCTCTTTCGCCTGCAGCAGCCAGTCGTCCTCGCCCGGTCTGCAGGTAGAGTAGGTGATATTCCGGTAGTGGGACAGGATGCCACTTTCGATCTCCACTGAATCGGCTTGGCCGCGGCCGCTGCGGTCGATCAGGCGGTACTCTACGTTCTCTGCCTGCCCTCGCTCGGCTCCCAGTTCGAACTGGCCTGCCGAGCTGGTCAAGCGCAGACCTGGCTGTTCGAAGTAGATACCGCCACTGGCATCCAGGATGTCGTCTGCCTTGTTGTACTCGACCCGATTTGCCTCCAGCATTCGGCTGCCTCGGCGGATTATGACGTTGCCCGAGAAGACGGCGTTCTCGTCCTGTTGTCGAAACTCGGCGTCATCTGTTTCGACAACTGTTGTATCCTCTGGTACTGCATCGAATGAGAGAGGCGTCTCACCGCTCGGGAGGGCGCATTGATCCCACTGCAGGCCAAAGTCGATACGCCCCTGGAGGATGGCGGCGGCGATTGCGTCTGTTTCCAGATCTGATTCGGGTATGGTTTTCTGATCTGCGGCATCCACCGGATCAATGGACTGTATCAGGGGTTCCGGCGGTGTGGTCGTCTCGCTCACCTTATGGATGGGTTGTTGTTCTTGCTCCCTTTTGCCCGTCACCTCGGATTCAGCTTCCGCAGCAATCCGGGATTCCCGACTATCGGCGTCGTTGGTTGTGGCATCCGATGGGGGGGGCGCCGCTCGAGGTCCTGTTGGAAGAGAGCCTTCTGCTGAGGTCACACCGGCCTGTGGAACTGCCGCTGTTTGGTCCGCTTCCGTCGGCAGGGGATCCTGTTTTTGCTGCCCTGTTTTCTGTTCCTGCGGCGGTACCGTCATCATCACAAGCCCCGGGGGGGGCTGTGTCGGTGACTGTCTGCCAGACTGGGGTCCGGCCGGTGCCGCCACCGGGGCTGGGGGTTCAGATTTCGGAGGGCTGCCAGAGAAACACTCCCAGCCGCCCGTTGGATCCGGTATGCATTGCCATTGGGCGGTGGCATCAACCGCGGACATTACCAGCAGCATGCATGGCAGGATCTTTCTCTTTCCGGGCACGGTGACTCTTCAGGTTTTGGTTATCGGGAGCAGTTGGAAAGATGTTGTCAGGGGTTGTCTGCACGGATCGACCGTGGGCCGTTTCTGCGGACGGTAAACCGATGGCAAGCGCAGCATAAAATCGCATAGAATCGCTATTTCTTCAATGGCCTGGGACAAATGGAGCAGAGTTGACTGGCCCGGAGTAGAGAAAATTTTATGGCTGAACGGTTGCAGCAGTTGAAAGAGTGGCTGGAGGGGGGCGTCGGGCTGGAGGGATTTGATATCCAGCCGGCGTCTGGTGACGCCAGTTTTCGACGCTATTTTCGCGTCATCACACACGGCGGCAACCGCTGGATAGCGATGGATGCCCCGCCAGAGAAAGAAGATTGCCGGCCGTTCGTTGAGATTGCACGGCAACTCGCTGCGCTGGGGCTGCATACGCCGAATATCGAGGCGGAGGATCCGCAGCGAGGGTTTCTGCTGCTCGAGGATCTGGGCTCCCGGCTCTATCTGGATGCCCTGGATGAACAGACGGTCGATCGGCTTTACGGCGACGCGTTGGGTGCCCTGGTGGTGCTTCAGGCCTGTGGTCCCCGTGCGGGACATGCCCCTTATGATGAGTCGCTGTTGCGTCAGGAGATGGAGCTGTTTCGAGAGTGGCTGCTGCAGCGGCACCTGGACTTGGCACTCGCTGAATCCGAACAGCAGATGCTGGATCAGGTCTTCGACCTGCTGGTTGCCAATGCCCTGGAGCAGCCGCAGGTGTTCGTGCATCGGGATTTTCACTCTCGTAACCTCATGGTCAGCTCCCCGCCGAATCCGGGAATCCTGGATTTTCAGGATGCGGTGATCGGCCCGATTACCTACGATTTGGTGTCGCTGTTAAAAGATTGCTATATCCGCTGGCCAGAGCAACGGGTGAGATCCTGGGCGATGGGCTACTATCATCTGGCCGTGCAGACCGGGGTATTGGGGGGCGAGTACGAAGGGCGTTTTTTGCGCTGGTTCGATCTGATGGGGGTGCAGCGACACTTAAAGGCGGCGGGGATCTTCGCGCGGTTGTATCTTCGGGATGGTAAGGCGGGCTATCTTGGTGATATTCCACGCACCCTTGGCTACATCGTTGAAACCGCATCCCTATACCCGGAACTGGAGGAGTTGTCAGGGTGGTTGAACAGACGGGTGGTCCCTGCTCCGGGCTTGCAGCTGGAAGGGTGATCACTGGTTGAACTTCAGCCTGCAGGTTCGTCGTCGGTCAGGCTTTTTCGCCAACCTGAAAGGCTTTTGTGCAGCAGATGTCTCGCCAGCAGCAGCGGGGGCATTCTCAGCCAGTGGGAGCGAACATACATCAGCGTGCGCGCCAGGGGGCTGAAGCGATCGTCACAACTTTCATGCATTGGCAGCAGGACGAGCCGAAACAGCTGATCCATTATCACTGAGGCCCGCTTTCGGGGTACAAATCTCTCGCACTGTTCGGTGAATTCGTCCGGTATAGGGGTGTGGAAGAAGTGGGCGGTGTATCTCTGGGTAAAAAAGAGGATCTGCCCCAGCCCCAGCCGTTCTGTCCGGCGAAACAAGACATCCCAGAATCTGGGCACGCTTTCACTGAACTCGCGCAGCAGCAGGTCCAGGTCCGATAAATCCCGAAAGGCGTTCTCGAATTCTCCTCCCATAAAAAGATGTGCTGCGCTGTGTAACACTCGATCTGCCGGTGAAAGAGTCCAGACGCCGGGCAGCTCCGATGCAACGATCTCCTGCTCGATAAGGTCGGCGTTCAATCGTAGACGTCCGGTCAAGGGCAGCAGATTGTGATGCACATCCAGGGTCATGCCCCGCGCACCATGAATCATCGGCGGTATTTCGTGCATCCATTCCCGGTAGTAACGCTCGTCGTATTCATCGATCTTCTTGGACCGCCAACCATTCCATCGAAGCATCTGTTCGGCCACATCGATCTTAGGCTTGGGTACGAACAGATCGACATCTGAGAACAGTCGCCCTTTGGCAGCGCGGTCGCCCGCAGCCAGATAGGCGGCACCCTTGAGCAGGACAGGCTTCACCTTTGCCATCTTCAAGGCGCTGGCGATATGTCCGATTTCGGTTCGGACATCCCTGCTATGGGCCTGATAGACCTGGTCCGCAGACTTCAGGTGCCACAAGGCTTCGGCGGGAACCGCGTCGATGAGAGAATGTTCCTGACAAAGGACATGGATTCTCGCCAGCAGACCGGCGGCTCTGGCCTGTTGTATCAGGAGATTCCAGCCTGCCAGATCCAGCACCCGGATCCGTGTCGGATCAAGCAGCGCATCCCGCAATGGCAGCCGTTCGCCGGATAGGTTCGCCATCACGGGTCGACGAGCGAATCAAACAGCGTCACGGCGTGGCGTAGGTCTCCGTCGTAGAAGTATTCGTAACAGTCGGAAGCATCCAGGGTTGCGGCGATTGTTTGGAATCCCGTCTTCCCCAGGATGGAATAGTTGAAGGACTGATCGGTTAGACGTAGAAAGGCGCGCCCTTTGGCCAAGGGGCGCAGCTCTGATGTTGCGGTCGGATCATACTTTGGAAACACAACCAGGGATGGAGGGGCTGGCTTGGATATCTGGTCGACGCTGCTGGCGGGGGGCCTGACATGGGCTACGGTGCCTTTGATCGTGTCCCGCACCGGGTCGCTCACGATTCCATCCGGCGCGAATCGCTGGATCAAGGAGATGGAGTCGTTCTTGAGGCTGATCGGTCTCGGGTTGGGGATAATCGCTTTAGAGACGGGATCGATCATGGTGAGTTCGTCCGAAAGCAGGCGCCAGCCGCCTGTCCCGGTCAACGCGGCGCAAAGGGTACTTTTGCCCGAGCCCGGGAGTCCCGGAAGAATCAGAGCTCGGCCGCTTTTTTCCACTACTGCGGCATGGACGACCAGATACTGATGACAGTGGTTGGTTACACACCAGTTCAGACCCCATTCCATGAGTGGAAAGGCGTGTTCCAGTGGTAACGGGGCAAAGGGGAAGGCGCCATTGAAACCGAATACCGCTTGCGGTCGATACCAGCGGCGCGCGCCTTTTGCTCGGGCAACAGAAACATGGAAGTCAGTGAACGGGGAGGTTGTCAGCGGGTAGTCCCCATACAGTTCAAGCAGCCCTCTAAAGATGGAGGGAACGGATGATTTAAGCTGTATAGAAAAGCGACCTGCTTGGAACCCAAGGCCGCCACGTTTAAGGCGTCCGCTGAGCTCCGATTGATCCAAATCGGATAGCTTCACATTGTTCGCTCGATCAGGTTTACCTCGGACAGGTTTTCCAGCACCGATTCTAGCTCTTCATCGCCAATTTCGATATTGGCAGTTCCGCAAATTTCTCCTATAAGTTCCTCGGGTATGGATATTTCTTTGCGGATGACCTGATAAACGAGAGAGGTGGGGGCCTCCAGCAAGTGAGTTGAGCGTGTAACATTGTCGAACACCACCAGGTCGGTGCCGTTGACATACTCCAGCACATCGCCCGATGCGGTTATCTGTCCCACTCTTACTGCCGTCTGCTGTCGTTCAAAGCGCCTGATTTCTTGTCTTGCCCAACCAGGCCATGGGATTCGGGCGAAGACAATAGGTATACTAGCGGGTAGTTCGCCTGAAAAATTCTGTCACATCCAGCGAAGAGATATCCACAATATACCCTGAGGCATTGGTATAAGAAGACCAACCGTTATAGGCTGCTTCGTATAGTAGTTTTACATCGGTTGAACTCATGTAGCCGGGAAAGGCACCGGTGTTTTCGTTATAGCGCGCATTCAACAAAGCAGCGGCCGCCTGTCTTTGCAGCGGCGTTGCGCCCTTGGACTGGTTTCCGGTTAACAGGGCATCATGCAAGGTCTCACCAAACGATGAGAAGCCAAAGGCCTCGTCAAATTTTGTGGCGGGGTGGCTGGATACGGTGGCTCTTTGCCCTTTCGTTTTAGGATTTTTTTGAGGGGAGGCTTCATACTCCGGGTTGGGGTGGGCGACAGCCATGTGCCAGTCATCCAGGTTTCCATCTCCGTCGCCACTGGCGGTTTTCCAGGCGCCGGCACTGAAGCCCTGGGTACAGGCATCACCGTGTCTATCCAATCCAGAGGGATTCGCCGGATTTGCCGATACTGCGGCCGAAGGCGTACAGATTTGACCGAAGGCAGGTCGGTTCGCCATGGTCAGGATAACCGGCACACTACCTGCTATCCCCTTCAGCAGCTTGCGGCGCGTCTCCTGGTCTTTTCCATCGACCTCGTGTTTTGAACCCTTGTTCTTAGCCATTATCCTGCCTCAAATCAACATCAACGCTGGTTATCACATCCTGAAACACTTCAGGCATGAGTAAATATACTTAAGCAATTATCGAGCCGAAAAACTTACCTTATTGAATTATATTAAATTAATGCCCGTTTGCGGCTGGCCTATTTCGGTGATTGTAAAAAAAACTGACGGTCATGCGAATACCGCCGCTAATCGTTGTACTTTTTTTCTCTACCCAACGGAAATGTATTCACTGTTGCACCGGTTCAGTATGCCAGATTTTCTTGGCATACTCTTTCACGGTTCGATCGCTGGAGAAATAGCCCATCCTGGCGGTGTTTATGACGGCGCTGCGAAACCAGCGGGCAGGGTCGCGGTAGAGGGCGTCTACCCGCGCATCGCAATCCATATAGGCGCGATAGTCGGCCATCAGCATGAAAGGATCGCCTCCCCCGTTCAGCAGAGTGTCCACTATCGGGCGGTAGCGCTCCGGTTCTTCCGGTGAAAAATACCCGCTGCCGATCTGGTCGATCACCCGTTTCAGCTCAGGGTCTTGGTCATAGTATTGACGCGGGTCATATCCCTGGCGTTTTATTTTTTCCACCTGGTCGGCGGTGAGTCCGAAGGTGAAGATATGCTCCGCTCCAACCTGTTCCCGAATCTCGATGTTGGCTCCGTCCAGGGTGCCCATGGTGATGGCCCCGTTGAGCGCGAGCTTCATGTTGCCGGTGCCGGAGGCCTCCATGCCGGCGGTGGAGATCTGCTGGGAGAGGTCGGCGGCAGGGATGATGTCGCCGGCAGTAGATACATCATAGTTGGGAATGAAGAGCAGTTTGAGGCGGTCTGCCAGTGCCGGATCATTGTCGATGATAGCGGCCACGTCATTGACCAGACGAATGATCAGCTTGGCCATAAAGTAACCGGGGGCCGCCTTACCGCCGATCAGGATGGTGCGCGGCACCAGTTCAAGGCTGGAGGTGTCCGACAGGCGGTTGTAAAGGGTGATCACCCGCAGCAGGTTAAGCAGTTGCCGCTTGTATTCGTGGATGCGTTTTACCTGTACGTCAAACAGGCTATGAGGATCGATGGTCTCTCCCATGTGGTGTTTGACCAGGTTTGCCAGATGCACCTTGTTGGCGTGTTTGGCGGCGGCGAAGCGCTGCCTGAAACCGGCGTCCTCGGCCAGCGGAACCAGGCGCTCCAACTGCTCCTGTTCCTTGATCCAGGCCGAGCCGATAGTGCCGCAGATCAAGCTGGACAGTGGGGGATTAGCCTGATGGAGCCAGCGCCTCGGTGTGACACCGTTGGTAATATTGATAATCTTGTCGGGATAGAACTGATGGAAGTCGGCGAAAGTATGTCGTTGCAGCAAATCGGTGTGCAGGGCGGAGACCCCGTTCACCTTGTGGCTGCCGACAATGGCCAGATGCGCCATGCGGACACGCCGTTCACCGGTTTCGTCGATGATCGACATGCGGCGCAGGATGTCGGCGTCATCGGGATGGAGGTGACTTACCATCAGCAGGAAGCGGCGGTTGATTTCGTAGATAATCTGCATGTGCCGCGGCAGCAGCCCCTCGAACATGGGCAGCGGCCAGCTCTCCAGGGCCTCGGGCAGCAGGGTATGGTTGGTGTAACTGAAGGTGCGGACGACGATATCCCAGGCCGTCTGCCATTCCAGCTTGTGTTGGTCCAGCAGGATGCGCATCAGTTCAGGTATGGCGACCGAGGGGTGGGTGTCGTTGAGCTGAATCGCCACCATCTCCGGGAGTTCCGTCAGGTCGTCGTGGTCCTGCAGAAAACGGCGCAGGATATCCTGCAGGGAAGCGCTGACGAAGAAATACTGCTGCCGCAGCCGCAGCTCCTGATTCGCCACGCTGCTGTCGTCCGGGTACAGCACCTTGGAGAGGTTCTCCGAGACGGTTTTGTTTTCCACTGCCTTGAGGTAGTTGCCCTGATTGAAGCAGGCCAGGTCAAAATCGCTGGTGGCCTTGGCCGACCAGAGGCGGAGATTGTTGACCGTTTCGGTGTGATACCCCGGGATTGGGGTGTCAAACGCCATTGCCAGCACCTCGTCGCCGTCGATCCACTCATGGCTGCGCCGGCCATCAGGGCCCGTGTACTCCAGCACGCGACCACCGAAGCGCACCCGATAGACCACCTCCGGCCGGGCAAACTCCCAGGGGTTTCCTGCAGCCAGCCAGTTTTCCGGCTGTTCTACTTGTTCGCCTCCTTGTATCCCCTGGCGGAACATGCCGTATTCGTAACGAATACCATAGCCGGTTCCGGGCAGATCCAGTCTGGCGATAGAATCCAGGATGCAGGCCGCCAGCCGGCCCAGTCCCCCGTTGCCCAGGGCGGCATCATGTTCCAGTTCCTGCAGCACCTCAAGATTCATCCCCAGTTCCTTCAATGCCTCCGCTGTGTTGTCGCGAAAGCCGATATTGAGCAGGGCGTTGTTCAGGCTGCGGCCGATGAGAAATTCCAATGACAGGTAATAAACCCTTTTTTTCTGCTGGCGATAGTAGTTGCGGTGAGTCTCCATCCAGCGTTCGATCAGGCGGTCACGCACCACATAGCAGAGCGCCTTCATCCAGTCGTAGTCGACGGCGGTGTAGGGGTCCTTGCCGATGGTGTAAACCAGTCGGTTGTTCAGGGAACGCTGGATATCTTCTGGTTCTGATCCCAGATACTGGTGTTGCTCGATATCGGGTTGGAATTCACTCATGGGTTTGTATCAAGGCTGACAGAACAGGCGCCGTCCTGCTTTATAAAAACTGTTATCAACTGGTCCGTAGAGCTGGTCAAATATTCCCCTTGAACATCAGCGCTTGGGCCGGGGTTTAAGTTGTATTGGCTAGCGGCAGGTCGCCGCAAAATATTAGCGCTCTCTGGCCACGGCCCGATAACCGATATCGGTGCGGTAGTAGAGACCCTGCCAGCTGATTTTACCGGCCAGTGCATAGGCCCTGCTCTGGGCCTCCGCCACGCTTTCCCCGAGGGCTGTGGCGCACAGGACGCGGCCACCGGCGGTTACCACGGCGCCATTTTTTTCTTTGGTGCCGGCATGGAAAAGTTTTAGGTCGGCGCTTTCCTCCGCTGGCAGGCCACTGATTGGGTCATCCTTATCATAATCCGCCGGATAGCCACCGGCCGCGAGTACGACACCGAGGGCAGCCCGTGGGTCCCAGTCTGCCTTTTCTTCATCCAGCCGCCCCTCCAGGGCGGCGAGGCAGTGTGCCACCAGATCGGATTTCATGCGCAGCATTATCGGCTGGGTTTCCGGGTCGCCAAAGCGGCAGTTGTACTCCAGGACCTTGGGTACCCCGGCCGCGTCGATCATCACCCCGGCGTAAAGAAAACCGGTGTACGGGATGCCTTCGCTGGCCATGCCCTCGACGGTGGGCCGGATAACCTGATCCATGATCCGCTGGTGCATCTCTGGTGTGACCACCGGCGCCGGAGAATAGGCGCCCATGCCGCCGGTATTGGGACCAAGGTCCCCATTGTCCCGTGCCTTGTGGTCCTGGGAGCTGGCCATGGGCAGGATGTGCCTGCCATCCGTCATCACGATGAAGCTCGCCTCTTCGCCGGTCAGGAACTCTTCGATGACTACCCGGTGACCGGCCTCTCCAAAACGATTGCCAGAGAGCATATCTTTCACTGCCTGTTCCGCGGTTTCCTGCTCCCGCGCAAGGATGACGCCTTTTCCGGCCGCCAGCCCATCGGCCTTGATCACGATCGGTGCCCCTGCTTTCTGGAGGTAGGCGAGGGCCTCCTCCTGATCGCTAAAAACCCCATAGGCCGCCGAAGGGATCTGGTGGCGGGCGAGGAAGTCTTTGGTGAACGCCTTGGAGCCTTCCAGTTGAGCCGCCTGTTTCGACGGGCCGAAACATTTCAACCCCGCAGCGGCAAAGGCATCCACCAGCCCGATGACAAGCGGGGCTTCGGGCCCGACGATGGTCAGGCCGACCTGATTGCTGCTAGCGAAGGAGATCAGGCCCTCTACGTCATCGATTTCGAGAGGGATGTTTTCCAGTTTCGGTTCACGGCCGGTGCCCGCATTGCCCGGCGCAACGAAGACCCGGTCTGCCAGGGGCGACTGGGCGGCCTTCCAGGCCAGGGCGTGTTCGCGTCCGCCGCCGCCGATAATGAGGATGTTCATGCCAAAGTTCCCGTTATCACCCAAATTCCTGCTCAGCCAATTGCCCCATCAGTGCCTGAAGTGGCGCATGCCGGTAAATACCATGGCGATATCATGTTCGTTGGCCGCAGCGATCACCTCTTCATCGCGCATCGAGCCGCCAGGCTGGATCACCGCTCTGATACCCGCCGCCGCGGCGTTGTCCAGGCCGTCCCGGAATGGGAAGAAGGCGTCGGATGCCATCACCGATCCAGGGACCGTCAGCCCCGCCTGTTCTGCCTTGATGCCGGCGATACGGGCCGAGTTTACTCGACTCATCTGGCCTGCGCCGACACCGATGGTCATTGCATCGCGGCCGTAGACGATGGCATTGGATTTTACGAACTTGGCTACCCGCCAGGTGAAAAGCAGGTCATTCATCTCCTTTTCGCTGGGGGCGCGTTCGGTTACCACACGGCGTTCCGTGGAAAGCTGCAGATCGGCATCCTGCACCAGCAGACCGCCGTTTACCCGTTTGAAGTCGAGGCGGTGGATTACCTCCGAGGTCCACTCGCCGCACTCCAGAAGGCGCAGGTTCTTTTTCGCTCGGATCGCCTCCAGCGCCTTTTCGGAGACTTGAGGGGCGATGATTACCTCGACGAACTGCCGGGCGACGATGGCCTCGGCGGTCGCGCCGTCAAGTTCCTGATTGAAGGCGATGATGCCTCCGAAGGCCGATTCCGGGTCGGTGCTGTAGGCGCGGTCATAGGCCTCTTTCAGGTCGCCGCCGGTGGCCACGCCGCAGGGGTTGGCGTGTTTGACGATAACGCAGGTGGGCGCCTCGCTGAACTGTTTTACGCACTCCAAGGCCGCGTCACTGTCGGCGATATTGTTGTAGGAGAGTTCCTTTCCCTGTAATTGCCGGGCCGTTGCAATGCACACCTCGGGCTGATCCCGTTCGGTGAAAAAGGCCGCCTTCTGATGGGGGTTCTCCCCGTAGCGCATCGTCTGGGTCTGTCGGAACTGCAGATTAATGGTGCGTGGAAAGTCGGTGGGCTGGATTTCCAGACGGGCGCCCAGGTAGTTGGCAATGGCTCCGTCGTAATTGGAGGTGTGCTCGAATGCCTTGACAGCCAGATCGAAACGGCTCGCCGCCGAAATGGCACCGCTGTGTTGATCCATCTCCGCCAGTATTCTCTCGTAATCCGATGCATCCACCACCACGCTGACATCAACGTGGTTTTTGGCAGCCGCGCGCAGCATGGTGGGGCCGCCGATATCGATATTCTCGATCGCTGTACTCAGATCGCAGTCGGGGTCGGCCACCGTCTGTTCAAACGGGTAGAGATTGACCACGATCATGTCGATCGGCTCGATACCATTCTCTTTCATCACCAGATCGTCGAGACCGCGGCGACCGAGAATACCGCCATGAATCTTGGGGTGCAGGGTCTTGACCCGGCCATCCATCATTTCTGGAAAGCCGGTATGCTCAGAGACTTCGATCACCGGGATATTGTGCTCGGTCAGAAGACGGGCGGTACCGCCGGTGGAGAGGATTTCCACACCTCGTTGCTGAAGGGAACGGGCAAATTCAACGATGCCTTTCTTGTCGGACACGCTGATCAGGGCTTTTTTGATGGTTGGCATGGTTTTGTCTCTGCTGCTCGTTAGGATTGTAACCGGATGGTTAATCGCCAGTGCTGGGTTGACTGATTGATGACCGCTCTCGATGCAGTCAATCCAGATGGTAGATAGCCAGTTTCTTTCGCAGGGTACTGCGGCTGATGCCAAGGATGGCAGCTGCCCGGGTCTGATTCCCCTGGGCATGCTGCATCACCGTTTCCAATAACGGCGGTTCCACCTCGGCCAGCACCAGTTGGTAAAGATCCGACGCGGCATGTCCGTCAAGCTGCTTGAAGTAACTGCCAAGGGCATCACGTACACATTCGCGCAGAGGTTCCCGCTTCTTGTTTTTAGTCAAGGAGAAACGCACCTGGCTCTCATCTGGTGCCGGAAGGGCTTCCATTGTCATGCTGCCAGTTCCTTCGTGTGGGCCAGTTGGTCGAAAAACTCGCGAATCAGGGCGAGTTGCTCTCCGCTGGTCTCGATTTTATTAATACTTTTTCTAAACAGACTTCCGCCGGGTTGGGTCTTGCTGTACCAGGCGATGTGTTTGCGCGCAACCCTCAAACCCTGATATTCGCCGTAGAAGCGGTAGAGGTTCTCCAGGTGCTCGATCAGCAAATCGCGGATCCAGCGGGGACCGGGATCTGGCAGTCGCTCGCCGGTATCGAGGTAGTGGGCAATGTCACGAAAGATCCAGGGGCGCCCCTGGGCTGCGCGCCCGATCATCAGCCCGTCAGCTCCAGTCTGTTGCAGCACTTGCTGGGCCTTTTCCGGACTGTCGATATCACCGTTTGCAATAACTGGTATGGAAACCGTCTGCTTGATCTCCCGGATCGTGTTGTATTCTGCCGAGCCCGAAAACCCACAGCTTCGGGTGCGCCCATGCACCGCCAGGGCCTGAATTCCCTCCGACTCTCCAATCTGGGCGATACGCACACCGTTACGATTGTCCCGGTCCCAACCGGTGCGAATCTTCAAGGTCACCGGAACCTCCACCGCCCGGACCACCGCCTGAACTATTTTACCCACCAGGGATTCATTGCGCAGCAGGGCGGACCCTGCGTCTACCCGGCAGACCTTTTTCGCCGGGCAGCCCATGTTGATATCCACGATCTGAGCGCCGCGCCCGGCGTTGACGCGAGCCGCCTCTGCCATGCGGCTGGGGTCTGCCCCCAGAATCTGTACCGCGACCGGTCCGAGCTCTCCTTCGAAGTCGAGACGGCGTACGGTTTTCGGATTACCCCAGAGAGCCGAGTTGGACGAGACCATCTCGGACACGGCCATGCCAGCCCCGAGTCGCCGGCACAACTGTCGAAACGGACGATCGGTAACCCCTGCCATGGGGGCAACCAGAAGGTTGTTGTTCAGCTGATAAGGGCCGATTCGCATGTTGCGGACTAGATTGTGGCTTCTTAAATAGGCAAGGGGAAAGCTCCGCATATTACGATGAAATCGGTGGCAGTCAAAGCCCGAATTCGAGATTTATCTAAGCTAGATATCGTGCCGACAGAGTGACGGGTAGGCGAGCAGTTGCAAACTCAAGCGCTTAGGCCTGTGGACATGCGCAGTGGATAGCTGGCGTTCAGAAAAAATCGAATTTGAAACCGGTGGCCTCTTCGCCGGGGTCTCGTAGCACTATCTCTAGCTGAACAGGTTGTTTTGGCTGCAACAGCGGATAGCCGCCTGCTGTTTGGTTAAGATACTCGTCCGGCCGGAATCGCCGTCGGGCGAGGAGTTCGTCTTTAGTGTTGAACAGGCTTAGCTGAATCTGAGGGTAAGGTTGGGCAAAACCAGCCTGGTTGGAAAGGGTCAACAGAATCTGTAGGGCATTCGGGGTATGGGGGTGGGAAGCGACCGAACGGTTTAGGATCTCAAGTTGATCGGGCGCCCGCTGTTCTGGCAACTGGCAACCCGTCAGCTGGCAGAAGGAGTCGAACAGTTTTCGAGCGGTCGGGTAGTTCATCAGTTGGTCGCGGCCCAGCCAGCTCAACTGGCCCACGGCGAGCAGCAGTAGGAGGAGGGCAGCGATGGACCAGGCGAAACCATGCCGTTTGTTACGGGCGGGGGTTGTGAGTATCTCCTCCGGCAGGAGAGATTCACCTTCGGTCGGTTCGATCTCCGGCGGATCCTCCGGGTCAGGAAAGAGTGGTTCGGGCTCCTCTTGCCGCAGGGTATGCTCGCTGTGAGTCGACTCCGATCCGGTTTCGCCGGGCTCCCGTTCCTGCAGCAGTGATCCAACCTCAGGTGGGGTTTCCGGGATTAGGTAACTGTCGGTAAAGTCCTGCCTACCAGGTATCGGCTCTATTGGGCCAGAGGGGGTAGTGTCTGCCTGCTCGAGTTGACCGAGTATGAATTCGGTTCCGAATTCGGGTTCGAGCGAGGTTTCCGGCTCAGTCTGCCAGGCTTCCTGATCGGCCTCTTTCGGCGTGACTGGATCTAATATAAAGGTTGGTATGGCATTATCCCGCCCGTCCTGTTTGATATCATCAAACCCTGGAATGCTGCCTGTTATCTCCTCTTCGTAATATGCCGAGAATTGCTCCCGGTCGGTTTCGAAAAGGGAAGATTCGATTTCGAGGTCGGGAATAAGTTCCAGTGGCGCTTGTTCGTCCTTGTCCGAGTCACTCGCCTCAGTCTTGGGAAGACCCCCAGTCCTGTCGTCGTATGGCAAATGATCGAAGGGGTGCGAAATCGATATCTGTTCCTCTGCCCGGCCTGTGATGTCCTGGTCGGGCAGGTCTTGTCTGCTATGCTTATCTCCAGTTTCCCGTGACGCTTCGTCTTCGATCAGCGTGTCAGGTCGCTGCTCGATCATGGGAGCGGCCGCAGTCCAGGTGTTCGCATCACTGGGGCTGGTGGCTGACGTTGCCCCGGCTGAGGCGGACTCGCGGAGATTCTCCCTTGCGTTGAAGATTCGATCGCAACGACAGCAATGCGCCTTGCCGTTGGCGGTAAGAAGCTGTTCCCTACTGATTTGGAACAGGGTCTGGCAATAGGGGCATTGGGTGTACACAGGATTAGTCTGGATTATCCGTCAAGTTGTTCAGAATGCTGCACGCTTCCAGTAATGCCAACACAGCTGCGGTTCTGGTGCAAGCCTAACGGCGGCGGCCCTCGATCAGTACCCAGTCCCCTTGTTGCCGGGGCCGGCTAATTATGAAGTCGGGCTCAAAAGCCTGGCTGACCCAGGTTGCCTGATCGGCGAGTATGCCGGAGAGGACTATGCTCCCTCCCGGTCTTGTCAGGCCGGCCAGCCGAGGTTTCAGTTCTATCAGTGTGCCGGCCAGAATATTTGCCAGCAGCAGGTCGACTGGCTGGTGAGGGATGGTTTTTTCGTTACCGATTTCCAGGCGATCGGATACATCGTTTTTTTTCGCATTGGCCCGGGTGGCGTCGATGGCCTGGGGATCGTGGTCGACAGCGAAGACCCTTGCTGCACCCAGTTTAAGGGCGGCAACAGCGAGGATTCCGGATCCACAGCCGAAATCGATTACTTCCCGGTTCGCCAGTTCCGCGCCATCCAGCCAGCGCAGGCAAAGTTCTGTAGTTGGATGAGTGCCGGTGCCGAAGGCGAGGCCAGGGTCCAATTTCACGACTACACTTTGCTCTTCTCCCTCCGGCAGTTGCCCGGTAGGGCAGACCCAGAGCCGTTGGCCGAATCGCATGGGATGAAAGTTATCAAGCCAGACCCTTTCCCATGCACGCTCTTCGAGAATTTCCAGCTGTAGTTGTTGGGAGAGGTCCGAATCAAGCGCCAGGTTGATGCGGCTGTGCAATAGATCGGGGTCCTGGCTATCGGGAAAGAGGCCGGTTATCCGTGTCCTGCTCCAGACGGGGGATTCACCGGGGCCGGCTCCAGCAGGGGTTGATTTGCGGCGTCTCCGAGAGTGATGGAGAGGGCGCCCAACTCATCGAACAGCCGCTCGATCAGCGGAACCTTCGATGGGTCGGTGGTCAGGTGGATCTGCAGCCAGGACATGTTTACGGATAAGGAGCGACTCTGTCAGGCGGACGGCAGTATGGGTGGGGTGGTCCGGCAAGGGTCCCCAGTTGCCTTAGAGACCCAGTTTTTTCTCCAGATAGTGGATATTGGCCCCACCCGCGATAAAGGCGCTGTCCGCCATAATCTTCTGCTGCAATGGGATATTGGTTTTTATTCCATCTATCACCATCTCCGACAGAGCGGTCAGCATGCGTGCAATGGCCGTCTTGCGGTTTTCTCCATGAGCGATCAGCTTGCCAATCAACGAGTCGTAGTAGGGTGGTACCGTATAGCCGTAATAGATATGGGAGTCCACACGGATGCCAGGGCCGCCGGGGACGTGCAACTGGGTTATCTTTCCCGGACTGGGCATGAAATTATCCGGGTCCTCCGCATTTATGCGGCATTCAATGGCATGCCCCCGGATTTCGATCTGATCCTGGGTATAACCCAGTGCTTCGCCCGCGGCGATGCGCAATTGTTCCTTGACGATGTCCACGCCGGTAATCATTTCGGTTACCGGGTGTTCCACCTGCACCCGGGTGTTCATTTCGATGAAATAGAACTCCCGGTTTTCGTACAGGAACTCGAAGGTGCCGGCGCCGCGATAACCAATCTGTCGGCATGCCTCGGCACACCTCTCCCCCAGTGTCTGGCGTTGCTCCTCTGTGATGCCGGGCGCGGGCGCCTCTTCCACCA
Source organism: uncultured Gammaproteobacteria bacterium (assembly GCA_963820955.1). Lineage (GTDB taxonomy): Bacteria > Pseudomonadota > Gammaproteobacteria > Chromatiales > Chromatiaceae. The sequence goes on from CAWGCA010000042.1 coordinate 46,866, forward strand.
CCTTTTGGTGTCGCCGTTGCATGGAGCAGTCCCGCTCACCCAGGTGGATGGCGTTGCCATTGGAATCGGCCAGTACCTGGAACTCCACATGACGCGGGTTTTCGAGATACTTCTCCATGTAGAGTGTCTCATTGCCAAACGCGGCACCGGCCTCCGCGCGTGTCAGGGAGACCGCATTCAATAGCGCTGCTTCCGAGTGGACCACCCGCATCCCTCTGCCGCCACCACCGCCCGCTGCCTTGATAATGACCGGGTAGCCGATATTTCGCGCCAGTTCGATGGTGCGTTGTTTATTGTTGTCCAGCGGTCCGTCGGAGCCGGGCACACAGGGTACGCCGCTCGCCTTCATCGCTTCGATGGCGGTGATTTTGTCTCCCATCATGCGGATGGTTTCGGGGCGAGGGCCAATAAAGATAAAACCGCTTTTCTCCACCCGCTCGGCAAAATCGGCGTTTTCCGCCAGAAATCCATAGCCCGGGTGGATGGCGACCGCATCGGTCACCTCGGCCGCGCTGATGATAGAGGGGATCTGCAGGTAGCTGTCGGCAGATGGCGGCGGGCCGATACAGACGGATTCGTCGGCCAGGCGAACGTGTTTCAGGTCCCGGTCCGCTTCAGAATGCACGGCAACCGTGCGAATACCGAGTTCGCGACAGGCGCGCAATATGCGCAGTGCGATTTCACCCCGGTTGGCGATGACGATTTTCTCGATCATGGCTTGGTATTTCTTACTCGATGATGAAAAGGGGCTGGTTGTACTCTACCGGTTGACCGTTTTCGACCAGGGCCTTTATCACTGTGCCTGCCTTGTCGCTCTCGATCTGATTCAGGATCTTCATCGCCTCGATGATACAGAGGGTATCGCCGACACTGACTCTTTGTCCCTCGTCGACAAATGATTTGGCGCCCGGGGATGGGGATCGGTAGAAGGTGCCTACCATCGGCGCAGTGATCTGATGGCCGTTGATCTCGGTCTCCGTTGCCGCCTCCTCTGCGGCTGAAGGGACCACCGCGGGAACTGGCGCCGGTGGTGCTGCAGCCGCCATGGGTACCGGCTGCAGCAGGGAGTTGGTTCGGCTGATTCGCACCGACTCCTCCCCCTCGTGGATTTCGATTTCCGCTATATCGGATTCTTCCAGCAGTTCAATCAGCTTTTTAACTTTCCGAATATCCATTGTTTGATTCTGTCTCTAAGGTAAGTCTGTGTTCAGGCGTCCAATCGGCGCAGTATGGCCTGCAGGGCCAGTTCGTAAACCTGGGCCCCAAGGCCGCTGATAACGCCCTCTGCAATATCTGAAAAATAGGAGCGTTTCCGGAAATCCTCCCGCCCATGGACGTTGGAGAGATGCACTTCGATAAAGGGTATGCCCACTCCAAGCAGCGCATCCCGCAGAGCCACGCTGGTATGGGTAAAGCCGGCCGGATTGAAGACGATGAAGGCGACTCCCTGGTCACGGGCCTGTTGGATCCGATCGATCAGTTCGTGCTCGGCATTACTCTGCAGAAACTCAAGCTGGTGATTGCTTTGTTCCGTGATTCGTTCCATCTGCTGCCGAATGGACGCCAGGCTGTCATGACCGTACAGATCCGGTTCCCGGGTTCCCAGCAGATTCAGGTTGGGGCCATTGAGGACCAGGATAATCGCCATTTTGCTCTGTCCGGATACATTACTATACGGCCTGGCGGCGTGGGTCTTGTTAAACAGCCCGCAGCGAAGGCCCGATTCGGCGCCGATTTTGCACGATCAGCGTGATTTTGTCCAGTTTGTCGCCAAGTTAGCGACAAGATCGCGCCAGATTCTCTAGGCCCACTAGTGACGAGGTACACTAGAGCAGCGGCGGCAGTTCCCTCTCCAGGGTTTTGCGTTTTATTTCGCCAGCCTGGTGGTATCGGCCGTTGCCCTCGCGATCAAAAATCGCGGTAAAGGGCAGGCTGTCGAACCTATTCCCCAGGCTGTTGGCGAGTTTAATGGCATCCACGCCACCGGTCAGAATCGGAAAATTGATGGCGTAGACTGCACTGAAATCCCGCACCATTTCGGGATCATCGATGGCAATGCCTACGAACTGCACTCCTCGGCTGCCGTACTTCTCCTGCATTTCGTTAAACAGTGGCATCTCCTCGCGGCAGGGTGGGCACCAGGTGGCCCAGAAGTTGACCACCAGCACCTTGCTTTTCCACTCGGTGCTGCTTCGGGAATTGCCCTCCAGATCATTGAAGGTGAATACCGGCAGGGACGGGGTGGCTTCATCATTCAACAGTCGCTGGGAAACCTCCCCTATCAGCGGGATGTGTCGCACGGCATACCAGCCACCCGCCAGCAGCAGCGCCAGCACAATGATAGCGAGGAACCCCCGTCCCGGCTTCATGGCGCCGCCGCCTGTCTTACATGCTCGGCAAACTCCTCTGCAGGCATATAGCCGACCACCCGGTAGCCTTTTTGTTCCTGGCCGTCGCGCCGGTAAAACATGATGCTGGGCGGCCCGGGCATACCGAAATGACCCTGCAGCAGGGCTTGGTCGTCCTCGTCATTGGCGGTGACATCGGCCTGCAGCAGTACAAACCCGGACAGGGCCGAGAGTACGGCCTGATCGGAGAAGGTATAACGCTCCATTTCTTTACAGGTGACACACCAGTCCGCATAAAAGTCGAGCATCACCGGCTTGCCGGCAGCGCTGGCGGTTGCTACCTCCCGCTCCAGGTCGGCCAGCGTCTTGATCCGTTTGAACTGCAGTTCGCTGGCTGCGCTTTCCCCTGCCACGAACCCGAGTCCCCGCAACGGTTGGACTGTATCCCGGCCTCCAGCCGCCATACCGATCAGCATCAGAGAGCCGTAAATCAGTATGATGATGCCCATGCCTTTCCACAGCCGGTCCCAGCCGGAAGCCTCCACCGGCAGTTGCTGCAGCGCCCCCATGTAAATGGCGCAGACTACCAGCAGTGTGCCCCACAACCCCATGGCAACTGCGGCCGGGATGATGCGTTCCAGCAACAGGATCGCCACCGCCAGCATACCCACACCAAACACCGCTTTGATGGTATCCATCCAGGATCCCGCTCTAGGCAGGATTTTGCCGGCGGAAGTGCCGATCACCAGTAGCGGGGCGCCCATCCCCATGGCCAGCGCGAACAGGCCGATTCCTCCGAGCAGCGCATCCCCGGTCTGCCCTATATAGATGAGCGCCCCAGCCAGTGGCGGTGCGACGCAGGGTCCGACGATCAGGGCCGACAAAAACCCCATGATAGCCACCCCGACGAAGCTGCCCCCTCGCTGCCGGTTACTGGCATCCGACAGTTTGGTCTGCCAGCGACTCGGCAGTTGCAGTTCATAGAATCCGAACATGGAGAGGGCCAGAAGTACGAAGACGCCGGCGAATACACTCAGCACCCAGGGATTCTGGAAGGCGGCTTGGAGATTTTTACCAAACAGCCCCGCCAGCACACCCGCTACGGTGTAAGTCGCCGACATTGCCAGCACATAGATCAGCGACAGCACAAAGGCACGGCGGGTGGTAATTTTGATGCCATGACCCGCTATGATGCCGGACAGAATGGGTATCATCGGAAACACGCAGGGGGTGAGCGCCAGCAACAGGCCAAAACCGAAAAAGCTGAGAATAATTAGCCAGGTATTGCCGCCGGCCAGGGTCGCTGCAATCCTGTCCTGTTCCGAAGTCGGTCCCGGTTGCGTTGCGACCGGCGTTGGCTGGGGCTGAGCAGTTACCGCCTGCTCGGCCTGCGCCAGGGCCCCGGGGTCAGGTTCGTCGCCGGCCATGGCAGGGAGTGCCAGGGGGACCTTTTGTCGGATCGGCGGATAGCAGATCCCTGCTTCGGCGCACCCCTGGTAGGCGATCTGAAGCGTGATTTCAGTGGCCTTTCGATTACTGCGCAACAGGGGTAGCGGCAGCTCGAAATCCTGCTCGTAGACTGCAAGATCGCCGATGGTACCGTCCGGTCGGACTGCCCCCTTTTTGATCTTCGCCTTGGGCAGCTGATAGTTTCCCAGGGAGACCCCATCCGCATCGCCGAGACCGATTCGGATCTGGTCCTGATAGAGATAGGTACCCGGGGCAATCTTCCACTGCAGTCGCAACTGATCGCTGCGTTCAATATCGGCGACAAACTGGAAGGCCTGATCCGCGGGTAGAATCTCGTCCTCGTCGTTCAGTCCCAGTTCCTGGCTCAGTTTGCCGAGATTCTGCAGTGCCGCTGCACCGCTATTAGAGGGGGAGTCGGGGGGTGCCAGCTTGATCGCCAGGTTTTGGCTGTGGGGCGGGTAGCAGAGGCCCGCGTCTGCGCACCCCTGAACAACGGTCTTGAGTCTCAGGGTTTCCAATCCAGCGGGACGGTTGGAGATGGGTATCTGGACCTCGACCGTTTCCCGATAAATCTCCACCTCGCCGAAGAATTCGTCCTTTTTCACCTCAGCCGGGGGAAACAGAGGGCTGCCTAACCGGATATCGCCGTTGTCGGCAGTAAACCGGAATTTGTTGCGGTACAAGTAGTAGCCATCGGCGATGTCCCAGCGGATGCTGATCATATCCGGAGTCATGGCTTCTGCCGATGGTCGGAAGGCGTCATCCGGGAGCAGGTACTCCTGCTCCGATTGGCCGGCCGCGGCTCCGCTGACAAGCATCAGCAGGGCGAAAATCAGAGATAACGGGTTCAGTAGTTTTTTGTTGTGCATTGGTCGACCCATTGAAGATAGCCTGGCAGGCCCTGCTCTACAGGGACCGCGATGATTTCCGGAAGTTCATAAGGATGGAGTGAAACGATTGCGTGTTCCAGCGCCGGATAGCGGTGGCGGCTGCTCTTGATCAGCAACAGGATCTCCTCGCTGGTCTCGCGTTTGTTCCGCCAGAGATAGGTCGAACTGACCGGGGCAGTAATGTTAACGCAGGCCGCCAGGCCATTGTCCACCAGGTGGCCGGCGATTTGTTCCGCGTTTTCCAGGTCAGGACAAGTACAGAAAATGAGAAGAGTATTTCCTTTCATGGGCGAAAGATACCCGATTGGCAGGAGCGCCGCAAAAGCCTTTCTTGTCTGCCGCGAGAAGCCGGCGTAAGCTTGCCAGCCATGAATCCAGCGCTTCTGTTTCTGCTGCTCTTCGCCGGTATTCCCCTGCTGGAACTCTATTTCCTGATCGAGGTAGGTTCGGAAATCGGTGCCATTCCGACCATTTTTCTAACCGTATTTACGGCTGTTCTGGGCGGCCTTATGGTTCGGTTGCAGGGGGTTTCCACCGCCCTGAAGGTGCGTGATGCGCTGGATCACGGCGAGGTGCCCGCCATCGAAGTGATTGAGGGGGCGATGCTGTTTTTAGCCGGGTTTCTGTTGCTGTTGCCGGGATTCCTGACCGACGCCGTTGGTTTTCTTTTCCTGGTTCCCCAGGCCAGGCGTGCCTTGATTCTCTGGTATCTGCGTCGCGCGGGTGGTATCCATACGGTATCTCCGGTTCAGCGGCAGCAAGGTCGCGAGCCAGGCCCCAAGGTGATCGAGGGAGAGTTTCAGCGGGAGGATGATGACCGCCCTTGATTGGCGCATTTCCACGCCAGTTTCTGCCGTTTGAAGTCTATGCCCCACGCATCTGGTACCAGACTCTCCCCAGATACTCATGCAGCGCGAAGTAGCTATGGAGCAGGGCCTTGGCGTTGGGCAGCCAGTCCCAGAGCTCCTGTTCGAAATCATCGGTATGGTAGAAAGCGGTGGGGGCGGGGATTACCTCTATGCCCGCCTGGCGGAAGACCTCTACTGCCCGCGGCATGTGCCAGGCATGGGTGACCAGCAGGACCTTCCTGATGGCCAGGCTGTCCAGAAGTTCTTTGGTCAGGTAGGCATTTTCCCAGGTCGTTCTGCTTTTATCCTCTATCGCAGGCACCTGTACCCCGAAGGCCTGTTCCAGAACCTGCTTGGCCAGCAGGGCCTCCGGCGGACCTTCGTGCAGTGCATTTCCGCCGCTGGGGATAACCGGCAACCCGGTCTGGCGGGCCAGGCGGGCGGCGTAACGAAGGCGTTCGAGTTCTAGTCCGTCAACCGTATCCCCACCGTATTCGGGGGCGTTCTCATAGCGCCCGCCCCCCAGCACTACAATGGCCTTGGCCGGCGTGGCCTGAATCTCTTGCTCGCCGAGGGCAGGATAGGTCTCCAGCCCGGCCATTAACTGTCCGGCGACGAAAGAGGTACTGAAAAAATAGAGGCTCGCCAGGGCCAGGACGATGAAAAACTTGCCCACGAAGCGCCGGCTGAGCGAGAGTCCCACCAGGGCGAGCAGAACAACACCCCCTGGTGGCAGGATCAATGCCTTCAGAACCCAAACCATCTCTTGTTCCATCATGCTTCTATTCTCCCAACAGCGGGTTGGCCTGGAGATCGGCATGGTATGAAGAGCGCACCATCGGTCCGCTGGCGACGCTGGAAAACCCCAGTGTCTCGGCCAGTTCGCCCAGTCGGTCGAACTCCTGCGGCTCAACGAATCTGGTCACCGGCAGGTGTTCGCGGCTTGGCTGGAGATACTGCCCCAGAGTCAGCATGTTGCAGCCGTGGCTCCTCAGGTCTCGCATCACCTGCGCTACCTCCGCCAGTTCCTCCCCAAGGCCGAGCATCAATCCGGACTTGGTCTGTACTCTGGGGTGTAATTGTTTGAAACGTCGGAGCAGGGTGAGCGATTCCCGATAATCAGCCCCAGGTCGTGTCTTGCGATAGAGGCGTGGGACGGTCTCGAGATTGTGATTAAAGACATCGGGCGGGTGGTCGGCAAACTGCGCCAGTGCGAGCTCAACACGGCCCTGGAAGTCGGGGACCAGGATTTCGATCCGGGTGGCGGGGTTGGTTTCACGCAGGGCCCGGATGCAGGCGGCGTAGTGGCCGGCGCCGCCGTCGCGCAGGTCATCTCGGTCGACCGAGGTGATCACTACATAACGCAGCTTCATCGCCTGTATCGCCGTGGCCAGTTGCGCTGGTTCCTCAGCGTTCAGGAGCTGGGGTTTGCCGTGGGCCACGTCGCAGAAGGGGCAGCGACGGGTGCAGATATCGCCCATGATCATGAAGGTGGCGGTTCCCTTGGAGAAGCACTCTCCCAGGTTGGGGCAGGCCGCCTCCTCACAGACCGAGCTGAGCTTGCCCTGGCGCAGGATGCGTTTTATACGGGTTACCTGCTCACCACTTGGGAGCCTGGCCCGAATCCAGGCCGGTTTGCGCGGGGTGCTTGAGGTCGGCTCCACTTTCACCGGGATGCGGGCGACCTTGCTGCTGCCCCGTTGGTGGGTATCCGGGGTGGAGCGGGAAGGGGCGCCATAGTTTTTCGGGTCATTCATGGGCTGTTTCCGGGGATCTGCCGTTGTCGGGATTGTAGCCCAGAAGCAGATCCAACTGACAGCGCAGGTCCTGGCCCACCTGGTTCAGATCCCCGGGGCCTTTCTCATCGATCAGTTGTGTCACCTCAAGCCCTGGATAGCCGCAGGGGTCGATGCGCCGGAAGGGCGCCAGATCCATGTTGACGTTCAGACTGAGGCCGTGATAACTGCAGCCGCGGCGGACCCGCAGACCGAGGGAGGCGATCTTGCGCGCCGCGACATAGACCCCGGGGGCATCCGGTCGGGCCTCGGCTTGGATGCCGTAGGATCCAAGCAGTCCGATCACCGCCTGTTCCATCAGGGATACCAGCTGTCGCACCCCGAGTCGCCGTCGGCGTAGATCGACCAGCAGGTACAATATCAGTTGTCCTGGTCCGTGATAGGTGATCTGCCCCCCCCGGTCCACCTGTAGCAGCGGTATCTCCCCCGGGTCGAGCAGGTGTTCCCGCCGACCTGCTTGTCCCAGGGTGAAGACGGGTGGGTGTTGCAATAGCCAGATTTCATCTGGCGTATCCGGGGTTCTCCGGTCGGTGAAGTCTTGCATCTGGTGCCATACCGGCTCGTATTCCCGCAGGCCCAGGCAACGATGCACGATGGTAGTTTGGCTCACTCGGGAAGGCAGGTATCAGAGGCTCATCAGGACCCGTTCGTGGTCCGTCAGCGCCTGATAGATCGCATCCAGCTGCCGCTTACTGGTGGCCTGGAAAGTGACTGTCACGGAGAGGTATTTGCCGCCGCTGCTGGTGCGGGTTCTGACCGCCCCTTCCCCCAGATCGGGCACTTGCTGGCGGACGATGTCGAAAACCAGGGCATCGAAATCAGGGGCCGTCAGCCCCATCGCCTTGACTGAGTATTCGCAGGGAAACTCCAGCAGGGTCTCTGGTTCATCCGCCATGTGTTATGAAACTCCGCGTGGTGATGCCGGATGGCGCTGGGTCATTGATCACAGCACCTCACCGGCGCGTATCTGCTCTTTGTAGTCTTCGAACAGCCCCCGTATTCGGTGCCAGACCGGCCCGGGCACACCCGCGCCTATCGGTTTATCGTTGAGGCGAGTTACAGGGATCACCTCTTTAGTGGAGCTGGTAAGCCAGATTTCATCAGCCTCGGCCAGATCACTCTCGGGGACGTCGGCCAGCCGCAGGGAGATGCCATGAGCTTGTGCCAGCTCGATCACCAGGTCGCGGGTTACACCGGGCAACAGGAGGGAACTGTTCGGTGGGGTTGTGAGTAGCCCGTCTTTGACCGTGAATAGATTGCTGGCGGCCCCCTCATAGGCGCAGCCGCCGCGGATGAGTATGGCTTCCGCCGCACCGACTTCGACCGCCTGTTGCCGCAGCAGGACGTTACCCAGCAGGGCGATCGCCTTGACGTGGCAGAGATGCCAACGGATGTCGGGCAGCGTAATCGCGCTAGCACCCTGCGCTATCAGGTCGGTCGGCTGGGCCGCCGGACAGGTCATGGCGAAGGTGGTTGCTTTCAGCTTCGGGGGGAAACTATGGTCGCGCTTTTGCGCCGCGCCCCGGGTGATCTGCAGATAGACAGAAAAATCAGCGCTCGCGTCCGTCGGCAGCAGGCGGTTCAAGATAGCCTGCCACTCGGCATGAGAAAAAGGATTCTGCATCAGAATGGCTTCCAGGCTTCGGTCCAGCCGTGCCATATGCTGTTCCAGCCTGAACAGGCGGCCTGCGTAGACCGGTATTACCTCGTAGACCCCATCACCAAACAGAAACCCCCGGTCCAGAACAGAGATTTTTGCCTGCTCCAGTGGCAGATATTCACCATTGAGATAGACATTGGTCGTCGCGCTGTTCATGCCATTATCACTCATTCAAACCAGAGCAGCACACTGTCCTTGGCGGTCTGCAGAATCCCCCCCTCGTCAACCCCTTCCAGGGCGATAAGGGGTACCTCCCTCACCAGATCCTGGTTCAGGGTAATTCGGACCCGGCCCAGTTCCTGACCTTTTGTTACCGGGGCCATTAAGCGGGGATCGATACTCATTCCCGCCTTCAGGTTCTTGTACTGGCGGCGTGGAATGGTGATGTAGAGCTCTTGATTCAAGCCCAGCGCCACGTTTTCCTTGGCGCCTTTCCACACCCTGGCACGATTTAGAACTTCTCCCGCGCCATAGAGTCGATGGGTTTCAAAAAAACGGAAGCCGTAATTCAACATCGACATACTCTCTTTGGCCCGGGCGTTTTCACTGCTGGTCCCCATCACTACAGAGATGAGGCGCATACCCTCTTTTTTTGCCGAGGCCACCAGGCAGTAACCGGCCGCCTCGGTATGGCCTGTCTTGACGCCGTCGACGGCATCGTCGCGCCACAGCAGTTTGTTTCGGTTGTATTGTGTAATTCCGTTGAAACTGAACTCCTTCACCGCATACCATTGATAATACTCAGGGAACTCCTGGATAGTGGCGGCCGACACAAGGGCAATGTCCCGCGCCGTAGTGTAGTGGTCTTCGGCGGGCAGGCCTGTACTGTTGACGAAGTGTGTGTTGATCATGCCCAGCCGCTGGGCATGCTCGTTCATCAGGTTGGCGAAGGTCTCTTCACTGCCGGCGACATGTTCGGCCAGGGCGACACTGGCATCGTTGCCCGACTGGATAATCATTCCTTCCAGCAATTGCTGCACGGAGACCCTTTTGTCGACCTCGATGAACATGCGGGAGCCCGGGGTGCGCCATGCCTTTTCGCTCACCAGCACCTGGTCCTGCAAACCGATGTTTCCCTCTGTCAGTTCCCTCATCACCACATAGGCGGTCATGATTTTGGTCAGACTGGCTGGTTCCAGCCGTTGATCCGCATTGCTTTCATCCAACACATGGCCGCTGTTGAAATCGATCAGCAAATGGCCGCTGGCGGCGATCTGCGGCGGGGCGGGAATCGGCACCTCGGCCGAGACGGTGCTGAACAGGAGTGATGCCAGCAGCAGGCCGGCAAGCGATAACAATCGATGAAAACAGGCGGACACGGTTTGTCTGCTCCTTTGGACTCTAGTGTGGTTTCAAACCAGGTTGTTCGATGACGACATGCAGATTCTGGATCCCCAGGTCTGCAAGCTGCAGGCTGAGGTTGTCCACCTGCTCGACGGTGGGGAGCGGACCGACCTGGACCCGGAACAATTTATTCCCATCCCGGTCGGTCTGCTGGATACGAATAGTACGGCTGAGGTTCTGTTCCAGTCTCTGACGCAGACGGTGGGCGTTGTGATGACTGGAGAACGCACCTACCTGGATGAACAGGTCCGGCGATCGTTCATGGTCAGGCTCCGCATTGAGCTGCGATGGCGGAGGAGGGGAGGGCGATGCCGGATCGATGGTGTGAACCTCAACCAGGCCGGTACCCTCAGCCAGGATACCGAGTTTGGTTGCCGCGGCATAGGAGAGATCGATGATGCGGTTGGCGTGAAAGGGGCCCCGGTCATTGACTTTTACTACCGCGCTGCGGCCATTACGCAGATTGGTTACCCGGACATAGGTTGGCAGTGGGAGCTGTTTGTGGGCGGCGGTCATGGCGTACATGTCGTAGGGCTCTCCGCTACTGGTGCGTCGGCCGTGAAATTTGGTGCCATACCAGGAGGCGATACCCTGTTCGCGATAGCCGTAGCTGCTGTCCATCACCTCATAGCGCTTGCCGAAGACGGCATAGGAATCCGGGTTTCCGTAGCGGCTTCGAGGTTCCACCTTGGGTACTGCATCGGCAATCTGACCAGGATCGAGCCGGCGGCCGGGGGCGCTGTCGGATACCAGCGGCGGCGGAGTGGTAGAGCAACCCGCAAGCAGTGTGATCAGGGCCAGTGGGATGCCGCTTCGTTTAATCAACGGGCTTCTCCCCTGCCCGTCTCTGTCGCAGGATTTCCTGGCTCAATTGATACACCGCCATCGCATAGAGGTTGCTGTGATTGTAGCGCGTGATGACGTAGAAATTGTGCAGTCCGAGCCAGTACTCCGGACCCTCCTCCCCTTCCAGCAGGATCAGTGAGCTGAGGGCATCAACCGGCAGCGCCTGTTCCGGCTGGATACCGGCGCGTTGTAACTCCGCAATGGTGGTGGCAGGCTTCATGCCCGCCTCCAGATAACGCTGATGGCGGTTGCTGGTGGCCCTGGCCCGGCTGGTGATGGGGTCGCCGGGCCGCCACTTGTGCTGTTTGAAATAGGCGGCCACGCTGCCAATGACATCGGTGTTGTTAAGCAATAGGTCGCGGCGGCCATCACCATCGAAATCGACCGCGTAGCTGCGGTAACTGCTCGGGATGAACTGGGGCATCCCCATGGCCCCGGCATAGGATCCTTTTGCGGTCTGTATGTCCAACTCCTCTTCCCGTGACAGCAGCAGAAATTCTTCCAACTGGCGGCGAAAAAATTTAGCGCGTTTCGGGTAACCGAAGGCCAGGGTGCTCAGGGAATCCAGCACCGGATATTTTCCACTGTGGGTCCCGTAGCGAGTTTCCACCCCTATGATGGCGACAATGATTTCCGGTGGTACGCCATATTCATTCTCGGCCTGTTCCAGCAGTGCCTGGTTGTTGTTCCAGAACAGGACGCCTTCGCGGGCTCGATCAGGGGTGACGAAGATTGGCCGGTACTGGCTCCAGGGTTTGGCTTCGGCCGGGCGGCTGATGGCGTCGACGATATTCTGGCGATATTCCGCGCCCTGCATCAGTTGCCGCAGCCAACTTCGATCGAACCCGTGTTTAGCCGACATCTCCAGGACAAAGGCCTCTTTATCCGCATCGAAACCGGCTGGTTTGGTGGCGATCGCTGTGCAGGCATAGAGCAGGCCTGCGGCGAGCCATACCAGGGTTGACCGGCTCAGCACGTTAGATCTCATCGATTTCTCACTCCTCATGTTGGCAATAGCTTTCGGTGGGTATGAATGGACATCAGGATACCGAAACCGGCCATGATGGTCACCAGCGAGGTGCCGCCGAAGCTGATCAGCGGCAGTGGTACTCCTACCACAGGCAGGATGCCGATCACCATACCGACATTCACAAACAGATAGAAGAAGAACACCAGCGTCAGTGAGCCCGCCAGCAGGCGGCCATAGGTGTCCTGGGCGCGGGCGGCGATATACAGCCCGCGTAAGATGATGAAGAGGTAGATGCTCAACAGCAGCAGGATGCCGGTGAAACCGAACTCTTCTGATAGCACGGCGAAAATGAAATCAGTGGTCCGTTCGGGCAGAAACTCGAGATGGGATTGGGTGCCATTCAACCAGCCCTTGCCGTAGAGTCCACCCGAACCGACGGCGATCTTAGACTGGATGATATGATAACCGGTGCCTAAGGGGTCTCGCTCGGGGTCAAGCAAGGTGAGTACCCGATCGCGTTGATAGTCGCGCATGCCCCATTGCCAGACGATCCAACCGGTGGGAATGGCGGTCAGGATCATGCCGCCAATGAAACGCCAGCTCAGACCAGCGAGAAACAGCACGAAGATACCGGCGCTTGCCACCAGCAGGGATGTCCCAAGGTCCGGTTGCCTGGCGATCAGCAGGACTGGCACAATGATCATCAGTCCGGCTCCGGCCAGGCGTTTCCAATGAGGCGGAAGGGTTTTTTCAGCCACAAACCAGGCGATCATCATCGGCACCGCCAGTTTGGTGATTTCCGAAGGCTGAAAACGGAACAGACCCAGGTCCAGCCAGCGCTGGGCCCCTTTGCCTACCTGTCCGACCAGTAGTACGGCCAGCAGCAGCAGTACGCCGGCCCCAAACAGCCAGGGCGACCAGCGACGAAGACTGGCCGGTGGGATCTGCGCCATCACAAACATTGCGACAAAGGCCGCGCCCAGACGGATCAGTTGGCCCCGTATCTGCGCCATATCCTGGCCGCTGGCGCTATAGAGTACCACCAGGCCGAATCCACAGAGCAGGATCAGCCCGGTCAGCAGTGGCAGATCCAGGTGCAGGTCGGCGAGCAGACCCTCGGCCCGGGTGGGGTTGGATTCGCGCAGTCCGCTTGGTTGATATACTCGGCTCACGGGGTCTGTTTCAACAGGTAGTGATCCATGATCACGCGGGCAATGGGGGCAGCCACGGAACCGCCATGGCCGCCATTCTCTACGATCACCGCCACTGCGATCATCGGTTCCTCCACCGGGGCAAAGGCAATGAAGAGGGCGTGATCGCGCATCTTCTCAGGCACTTCATCCTCTTCGTACTTTTCATCCTGCTTTACTGTGAAGACCTGGGCGGTACCGGTCTTTCCGGCGATTCGATACTGCTCGCTTCTGATCCGCTTGGCAGTGCCTCGGGGATTCTCGATAACCTGAGTCATAGCTTCTACCACATCATCCCAGTGCCCGGGACTGGTCTGTGGTAGCAGCAATGTATTCGCCGGCTCAAGGTCGCCAGCCGGATCCTCTTCACTCGTCTCGATGCGTTCTACCACCCGCGGCGTGATCCGTTTCCCTCTGGCCGCGAGGGTTGCCGTGGCATGGGCCAATTGCAGGGGGGTGCTGAGGAAATAGCCCTGACCTATGCCCGTGATCAGCGTTTCTCCCGGATACCAGGAAGCGTTGCGATTGCGTTTTTTCCACTCTCGAGAGGGCAGCAGTCCGGGTCGCTCACCGGTGATGTCGACGCCGGTTTTCTGACCGAAACCGAAGTGGCTGAGAAAGCCGTGCAGGCGGTCGATACCCAGTTGATGGGCCAGATCGTAGAAGTAGACATCGCAGGACTGAATGATCGCATCAGGCAGGTCCATAGCGCCATGTCCGCCCCGTTTCCAGTCCCGGTATCGATGGGAGTGGCCGGGCAGTCGGTAGAAGCCGGGGCAGTAGTTTTTGTGGGTGATATCGATAACGCCGGTCTCCAGGCCGGCCAGGCCGATAAAGGGTTTAACCGTCGAGCCAGGCGGATACTGGCCTTTAAGGGCGCGGTTGAACAGCGGTTTGTCTTCAGAGCCCTGCAGTGCGCGGTAGATAGCAGGGGCGATGCCCTCCACGAACAGATTGGGATCGAACCCTGGTTTGCTGACCAGGGCAAGTATCTGACCGGTCTGAGGATCGATCGCCACGGCTGCCCCGTTGTGATCGCCAAAGGCATCCATAGCCACTTGCTGCAGTGCGGCATCGAGGGAAAGATGGATGCTCTTGCCCGGCAGGGGAGACTGGCTTTGCAGGACACGAATAACCCTGCCAAGGGCATTGACCTCCACTTGCTGAGATCCGACCTGACCGTGAAGCAACCTTTCGTAGGTTTTTTCCACTCCGGTCTTTCCGATGTGGCTGCTCCCTGCATAGGCGGAGTTGTCGATCACTTGCAGTTCCTGCTGGTTGATTCTCCCCACATAGCCCAGAACGTGGGCGGTCTTCTCTCCTAACGGATAGTCTCGCAGTAGTTTTGCCTTGATCTCCGCCCCGGGGAAACGGTGGCGATTGACCGAAAAACGCGCCACCTCCTGTTCATCCAGGCGCATCCGAATCGGGATGCTGTCGAAACGCCGCCGCTGTTTGCGCAGCAGTTCGAAACGCTCAAGATCGCTGTCAGCGATGGCCACGATCTGTCCCAGTTGCTGTAGAGTCCATTCCATATCAACCACCCGTTCCGGTGTGATCTCGAGGCTATGGGTGGGGAGGTTTTGCGCCAGAATGACGCCGTTGCGGTCGTATATCAGTCCTCGCGTGGGGGGCAGGGGCACGATCTTGACCCGATTATCCTGAGACAGGGTGGTGAAGTGACTGTGATCGCGTATCTGCAGGTCTGTCAATCGCAGTACCAGCACCAACAGCAATAGAAATACCCCGGCAGCCGCAGTCAAGGCGCGGTAGCGAAACAGGCGACTCTCGAATAGATAATCTTTTAACGTGATCTGAGGCATGGAAGCGCAGTCACTCGCCGTTAAAAAACAGGTAGAGGGTTAATCGCATATCGAGTTGGTAGTCTATAAGCTGCCGATTCGAACTGGCTATGGGTTGTGGTTGAAAGTTGTTCTGTTACGACCTTTTATCGTAAGGATCGTAGCTGATAACTCAGATGCTAAAGGATTATCCGTCAATTGCTAACTGACCTGAAATCTTCGGCGCAGATCGCGCAGGATAATAAATAGCCAGGGCCAGAGCAGCATACCGACCAGGGGTGGAGCCCAGAACAGCAATGGCGGGGCAGGCTGTCCTACTGCCCCCATCACCCAGAGTTGCAGCAGTTTTTCGATCAGCAGCAGAACCAGGACTGTCAGTGATTGCTGCCAAAGCGGGAACAACCTGAGCCGCTGATGCATTTTGAGGGTAATGAATGCGATCAGGGATAGGGCCAGCGCATGCTGTCCAAGCAGAGTCCCGGTGATCACATCGACAATGATTCCAGTCAGCCAGCCAATACCCACCCCTACCCGCTGCGGGGTGGCCATGGTCCAGTAAATCAGTACCAGCGTGTACCACTGAGGGCGGTAGATGCGGACCCACTCGGGGAGGGGTAGCACCGTAAGCAGCAGAGACAGCAGAATGCTGAGCGCGATGATCAGGCCCCCGCGGCGAGGCGACAGGGTCACGGTTGTTGCTCCTGGGTAGGCTCCGGGTGCGGCTCAGTGGTTTCCGCCCCGGCGCTCGGCGTGAGATTTTCCAGGGTCTCCAGCGGTTGCAGGGTCCAGACCAGCATGGCCTCGCGGGTACGCTCCAAGTGCGCCATCGGCCTCGCGTCTACCCTGGCAAAGGGCTGGCCCGGCTCCCTGGAGACGGAAATGACCTCCGCCACCGGGTAGCCGGGAGGAAAACGGCCTCCCAGACCAGAGGTTACCAGCAGATCGCCTTCCTCTATGTCCGCGTTGTTCGGCAGGTGGGGGAGTTCCAGTTCGTTTATTCGTCCGGTGCCTACCGCCAGGGTGCGCAGACCGTTCCGGTTCACCTGTACCGGTAAGGCATGGCGGGCATCGGAGATCAGCAGAACGGTGGCCGTAAAGCGGTTGATATGTGTGACCTGCCCCATTACTGCGTTGGCATCCAGCACAGGTTGCCCTTCATAGACCCCGGAACTGCTGCCTTTGTTGATGACCACCTGTTGGCGATAGGGGTCCAGGTCCACCGCGATCAACTCCGCGATCAGGATTCGGTCGCCGATTTTGAAAGAGGAGTCCAGCAGGTCCCGCAGGCGCATGTTTTCCGCTTCCAGTGCAGCCAGTTTCTGTTGTTCGACCTGGAGCAGCAGGTTTTCTTTTTTAAGTTGCTGATTCTCTTCCTGCAATCGGCTGCGGCTGGCCAGGGTTTCGGATAGCCAGAGGCTCGCAGACTGCGGCAGATCGACTATGAAGTGCAGCGGATAGAGCACCACCGAGAGCACTGACCGAACGGATTCCAGATGGTGCAGGCGTTGGTCGGTCACCATCAGGGCGAGCGAAACGACCACCGCCACGACTGCGCGGGTGGTAATCGACGGACCCTGTGTGAAGATCAGTTTGATCGCTGCTCAGCCTCTGCCGAACCGCTAAGACCCACCGGTTTAATCGAGTGCAAACAGCAGTTCGCCGCCGCGCTCGTCCAGCATCTCCAGGGCCCGCCCGCCCCCTCTTGCCACACAGGTAAGGGGATCTTCTGCAATCAGTACCGGCAGTCCTGTCTCCTCTTCCAGCAGCCGGTCGATGTCACGCAGCAGGGCCCCTCCTCCGGTGAGTACGATCCCGCGCTCCGCCACATCAGCGCCCAGCTCCGGCGGTGTCTGTTCCAAGGCGGCCTTGACGGCGCCGACGATACCGGAGAGCGGTTCCTGCAGTGATTCCAGGATCTCATTGCTGTTGAGGGTGAAGCTGCGAGGAATCCCCTCCGCCAGGTTCCGGCCTTTGACCTCGATCTCTTTGACCTCATTACCGGGGAAGGCAGAGCCAATCTCTTTTTTTACTCTCTCTGCCGTCGCTTCGCCGATCAGGGTGCCATAGTTGCGCCGCACGTAATTGATAATGGCGTCATCGAAGCGGTCGCCGCCGACTCGAACCGAGTTGGCATAAACGATGCCGTTGAGAGAGATGATGGCCACCTCCGACGTACCACCCCCGATGTCCAGCACCATAGAGCCCCGCGCCTCGTCCACCGGAAGGCCGGCACCAATAGCGGCGGACATGGGCTCTTCGATCAGGTAAACCTCCCGCGCCCCGGCACCGGCGGCGGATTCCTTGATGGCGCGCCGTTCGACCTGGGTCGAACCGCAGGGGACACAGACCAGCACCCGGGGGCTGGGCCGGATAATCCTGGTTTCGTGTACCTTATGGATAAAATGCTGGAGCATTTTTTCGGTGACGGTGAAATCCGCGATCACCCCGTCTTTCATAGGACGGATAGCGGTGATGTTATTCGGTGTTCGACCCAGCATCTGTTTAGCTTCTTCGCCAACTGCTGCAACCGACTTGCCGCCCCCAGGCCCTCGGTCCTGGCGGATGGCGACCACCGAGGGTTCGTCAAGTACGATTCCCTGACCTCGGGCGTAGATGAGGGTATTGGCAGTGCCCAGGTCGATGGAAAGGTCGTTGGAGAAGAGTCCGCGTATCCGTCTGAACAACATGGCGAAATTGGTTTCCCGTGAGGTGCTTTGATTGATTGTGACCGGACCGGAAACAGGGTCCACCCCGCTTCCGGTCCGGCGGAAAGAGTGTAATCTAGCAACCTCCGGGGGTTTTGGGCAAGGAACTGTGCCAGAAAACCTTATTTAGCAGGTTTCCGGTGAGGCGGTTTCCACTGCCCTCACTGCCTTAAATATGGTAATTTTCCCTTTTTAGTCATTTACTCAGCTTGAGGGGAATATGTCGCTGGAAAAATCCGACGTGGAGAAGATTGCCCATCTCGCCCGTCTGGCGGTGAGTGAGGAAGAGCTGGACTCCGTGGCCGGCGATCTTAGCAACATACTCCAACTGGTCGAGCGTATGAATGCCGTGGATACAAGCGGGGTAACGCCCATGGCTCACCCGCTGCACATGGTCCAGCGGTTGCGCGAGGATGTAGTGACCGAAGTTGATCAGCGTGACTATTTTCAGTCCATCGCCCCTGCGGTCGAGCAAGGGCTGTATCTGGTCCCAAAGGTCATCGAGTGAACTCGCACCCTACCCTGTCGATCACGGTCTTTCTGGAATGGGTTGATCTCAATGCATAATTTGTCGATTGTTGAACTGTCAGCGGGACTCCACAGCGGTGAGTTCTCCAGTATCGAGCTGACCCGCCTCTTTCTGGAGCGAATTGGTCGCTACGATGAGAGACTCAACAGCTTTATCACGGTGACAGAGGCATCGGCGTTGGGCGAGGCGGAGGCGGCCGATCAGCGCATCCGCGCCGGCGAAGCAGGACCCCTGACAGGTATCCCCATTGCACATAAGGATATCTTCTGCACCAGCGGAATCCGCACCAGCTGTGGCTCCAGGATGCTGAACAACTTCATTGCGCCCTACCATGCGACGGTTGTGTCACGCCTGAAGGCTGCGGGCGCCGTGATGCTTGGCAAGACCAACATGGACGAATTCGCGATGGGTTCTTCCAACGAGACCAGCTTTTATGGTCCAGCGCACAATCCCTGGGATGAGGGTCTGGTTCCCGGCGGTTCCTCCGGAGGTTCTGCGGCGGCGGTGGCGGCCCGGATCTGCGCAGCGGCCACGGGAACCGATACCGGTGGCTCCATCCGTCAGCCGGCAGCGCTGTGCGGTCTCACCGGGCTGAAGCCCACCTATGGCCGGGTCTCCCGCTACGGCATGATCGCCTTTGCCTCTTCTCTGGATCAGGCTGGATCCTTGACGCGCAGTGCCCAGGATGCCGCCACCATGCTGCAGGTGATGGCCGGGTTTGATCCGCGGGATTCGACCAGCGCGGATGAGCCCGTACCGGATTATACGGCTGCCCTCGGCCAAGATCTGCGAGGCCTTAAGATCGGTTTGCCCAAAGAGTATTTCGGTGAAGGCCTGGATCGGGAGGTAGGGCAGTCGGTCGCCTCGGCCATTGAGGAATACCGGAAGCTGGGTGCTGAGACGGTGGAGATCAGTCTCCCCAATACAGAACTGGCGGTGCCCACCTATTATGTCGTGGCACCGGCGGAATGTTCTTCCAACCTGGCCCGTTTTGACGGCGTCCGTTTCGGTTACCGCTGTGAAGATCCAAAGGATCTGGAAGATCTGTACAAACGTTCCCGGGGGGAGGGATTTGGTGCGGAGGTGAAGCGTCGGATCCTGATTGGGACCTACGCCCTGTCGGCCGGCTACTACGATGCCTATTATTTGAAGGCACAGCAGATACGGCAACTGATTTCGGATGATTTCAACAAGGCCTTTGCTCAGGTGGATGTCATCATGGGGCCGACTTCGCCCACCACCGCCTTCGCGCTCGGTGAAAAAGCGGACGACCCGGTGACCATGTATTTGTCTGATATCTACACCATCGCGGTGAATCTGGCGGGGCTGCCAGCTATGTCAATTCCGGTAGCCCCGGTGGCGGGCAGGCCGGTAGGGCTGCAGATCATCGGCAATTATTTTCAGGAGGGGCGTTTGTTGAGCGTGGCTCATCAGCTTCAGCAGGTGACCGACTGGCACCGAGCCGCGCCGGATGGCTTCAAGGCCTAGCGGTTGAAGATTGAGCATGTTAGAGCGGCAAATTCACCTCAGCCCTGGTTAGCGGGGCCCTAAAATTCGGAAACAGACAGTAATGCAATGGGAAACAGTAATCGGGCTTGAGATTCACGCGCAGCTGGCGACCAAGTCCAAGATCTTTTCCGGTGCCTCAACCGCCTTTGGTGCGGCACCCAACAGCCAGGCCTGCGTCATCGACCTGGGCATGCCTGGTGTGCTGCCGGTGCTGAATCGGGAGGTCGTTACCATGGCGGTCAAATTCAGTGCCGCCATTGACGCAGAACTCAGCCCTCGCTCGGTATTCGCCCGCAAGAACTACTTTTACCCGGATCTGCCCAAGGGTTATCAGATCAGCCAGTACGAACTGCCGATTGTCGGGCGTGGTCATGTGGAGATTCTGTTGGAGGAAGGCGAAACCCGGGCCATTGGGGTGACCCGTGCCCATCTGGAAGAGGATGCCGGTAAATCCCTGCATGAAGATTTTCACGGTCTGTCGGGAATCGATCTCAACCGGGCCGGTACACCGCTGTTGGAGATAGTTTCCGAACCGGACCTGCGTTCCGCCAAGGAGGCGGTGGCCTATACCCGGAAGATCCGCCAGATCCTGCAGTATTTGGGGATCTGCGACGGTAATATGCAGGAGGGTTCACTTCGGGTGGACGCCAATGTCTCAGTCCGGCCCCGGGGAGAGCAGGCATTTGGCACCCGTGCTGAACTTAAGAACCTCAACTCTTTTCGATTTCTTGAGAAAGCGATCAACTTCGAGGTAGAGCGTCAGATCGATCTCTTGGAAGCGGGCGGCGAGGTGGTTCAGGAGACCCGACTGTACGACCCGGACCGGGACGAGACCCGTTCCATGCGCTCCAAGGAGGAGGCCAACGACTATCGCTATTTTCCCGATCCGGATCTGCTGCCGGTGGAGCTCGATGATGACTTTATCGCGGCTGTGAAGGCGGATTTGCCCGAGCTGCCAGATACCAGGCGGTCGCGCTTCACAGCGCAGTATGGATTGAACGAATATGATGCCGAGCTGCTGACCGCCAGCAGAGCGCAGGCAGATTATTTCGAGGCGGTAGCGACCGAGGCAGGTGACGCCAAGCTGGCAGCCAACTGGGTGATGGGGGATCTGTCTGCCGCCCTGAATCGGGAAACCAGAGATATCAGCCGGTCGCCCATCACCGCGTCGATGCTGGCTGCTCTGCTACACCGGATTCTGGACCGGACGATCTCCGGCAAGATCGCCAAGCAGGTGTTCGAGGCGATGTGGAGGGGGGAAGGCACAGCCGGTGAGATCATCGAGGCACAGGGATTGAAGCAGATCACCGACAGCGGTGCCATTGAACAGGTCGTGGACCAGGTAATCAAGGACAACCCGCAACAGGTGGAAGGCTACCGCAAAGCGGATCCGAAGAAACAGGCCAAGATGCTCGGTTTCTTCGTCGGCCAGGTGATGAAGGCATCCAAAGGCAAGGCCAACCCGCAACAGGTCAATCAGTTGCTGAAACAGAAGCTCTGATCCCGCGAGTTTACTCAAGCGGTCAACTTTTTGCCGCGGTGACCTGGTTGCGGCCGTTCTTCTTTGAGTGATACAGGGCCTGGTCGGCGCGTTGGACGAAATCCATCATCTCCTCGCCCGCCCGGTACTGGGCAATGCCGGACGAGATGGTGACCTGTCCCAGGGGTTCCCGGCTGCCGGTCCGCACCAGATTGGTGTCAGCAATCCGTTGCCGGATCTTGTTGCACAGGGTCACCCCTCCCTCCAGGGCGGTGTCCGGCAGCAGCAGGGCGAATTCCTCGCCACCATAGCGTCCGGCCGTGTCCTGTCCCTTGCAGGATTGTTGCAGTGTGGTCGCGACGAAACGAATCACTTTGTCTCCTACCAGGTGTCCGAAGGTATCGTTGACTCGCTTGAAGTGATCGATATCCAGCATGGCCAGGCAGAAGGGTGATGGCTGGCCGCCCGTCGACTCCTCGATGGCCTTTTCCAGGGCCTCGAAGAATGAGGCTCGATTGGTCAGACCGGTGAGGGCGTCGGTTGATGCCTTCTCGCGAACCTGTTCCAGCTCTTTCCGCAGTTCCTTCATCTCCGCCGATTTGGTGGCGAAATCCTGCTGTATTTTGTCGGCGGCATGCTTCATCTGGCGTGTCTCATCGAGCACGTCGGCCATCAGACTGTAGATATCACTGATCGATTCCGCTTGGTTGCAGGAGGCATTGAATTTTTCGAGGATTTCGCCATAGTGCTGGGCGTCGCTGCCAGTCGTGCTCAGGGTGTCCGTTGTGTCTTGCAGCGTGGTATGGAGTTCCTGCCGAATCTGCTCCACCTGGTTCAAGTTGCAATCCGAGACAAACTGCTCGAACAGCTGTTTGTTCAGCTCGGTGGTAAAGGTGCTCTGCTTTTCCAGCAGTTGATCGATATATTCCTTCAGCGCCGGGTTGTCACCGCTGGCGTAGTGGAACCAGGTGGCATAGTTCTGGGGCGTTGCCGGAATGCCATGGCGGGTCATCAGCGGAAGCGCCAGACGCAGGATCTCGGCGCTGTTATCAGGGTTGGGGTCGGGTATGGTCGGCTGTCCTGTCACGCTAGTGTTTCTCGCGAAATGTTGGCAGTTTAGATTTTCTTTTTACATCGTCAGTACTAGCATCTAGCGGTTGCGGCAGTGATAAGTTTAGGGGCCGTGCGGGCTGTCAAAACTATTCGCCCCACAATACTTGGAAATGGAAGGGGGGTCAGTTGGCCCCTTTCTGGGTGCTTTGGATCAGCTCCCGGGCGACATCGAGCAGCTTGCGTTGCTTCGAGCGGGCATGGGCCCGGAGGGTTTCAAATGCCTCCTTTCGCCCCACATCGAATCTCTCCATATAGATGCCGATGGCGACACTGATTTCACGGTTGCTTTCGATGGCGTCGGTCAGATTGGCCTCGGACTCCTGCAGTCGGTGCAGTTCGGCCGAGCGCTCCAAGGCGGCTTCGATCGCTGGTATCAACTGGGTCGAATTGACCGGCTTGACCAGGTATCCGAGCGCCCCTTCCTTGATCGCGAGTTCCACCACCTCCTTGTCCGCATAGGCAGTCAGAAAGATGGAGTGGATATTGGCGCATTCGCGCAGCTGGCGTGCGGCCTCGATACCAAAAATCCCGGGCATCCGGATGTCCAGCACCGCCAAGTCAGGTTTTTCCCGGCAACCCAGCTCGACGGCTTCGGTTCCGTCCGGTGCGGTGATCACCTCATAGCCGCTGTCCCGCAGGCCTTTGGTGATGATGGTGAGAGTCATCCGATCATCATCAGCTACCAGGATTTTGTGTTGCGTCATGATCAGTTTTTCCCACAGTGATCGAACGACAGGGGCCGTTGGCACCATCGCTGTTTGGATTGAAATATGCACCCAGACATCCCTGCCGGGTATTCCAGTCTCTTCGGGGCTTGGGAATAACCGGAAATGACACCGCCCGGCGAGCCGAAACGCAGGCCAAGGCAGCATTCTTGCGGAAAAATTGTAGCGCTTTCGGCCGCTGACCGCCATCTGGGAAATTATTTCCCTTAAGGCCCGCGGCCGGTCAGCCCTCCCGCCGGGCCATGGCCAGGGTATAAACCCTTCCCTGCTTGATTTTCTCGTAGTTCCCAAAGACTTCGTGGAAGGCCTTTTGGATGAATTTCCGCAACCCGCTGATAGTGACCACGTAGATGCGGCCCCCCGGTTTCAGCCGTTCCAGGGCATCGTAAAAATAGAGATAATAGAGTTCTTTGCCAGTCTTGGCCGGCAGGTTGGATACGATCAGATCGAACCGGCGCTGTCCCACCTGGTCGAAACCGTTACTCAGAAAGATATCTACGTTCTCGATCCCGTTGAGTTTCGCGTTCTTACGGCTGTAGTCGACGGCCACGAAATCCTTGTCGACCAGCACGCTGATACCGGCTGGCGCCAGCCGGGCCATGGTCAGTCCAAGGGGGCCATAGCCACAGCCCAGGTCGAGTGTATCGTCGGTCGGCCGGATCTCCAGCTGATCGATCAGCAGACGACTGCCCTCATCCAGGCCTTTCGGGGAGAACAGGCCCCAGGTGGTGTGGAAGCGGAGGCCTTCACCTCGAATGGTTTCATCGAAAATCAGATCCTGCCGCAGCTTCTGCAGGTAGGCTCTAGTCGAAGGGTCTGTATCTGATTGGGACATGACAGCACCTATCGTCGGCTGCAGGTCGGACACTCGGGGTCCGCTTGGAGTTTCAGGCTGCGCCACTGCATCTCCAGTGCGTCCAGCAGCAGCAGCCTGCCGCTGAGAGAGGTGCCGGCGCCGGTCAGTAATTTAATCGCTTCGGTGGCCTGGATGCTGCCGATAATACCGACCAGTGGGGCAAGCACGCCGTTTTCCGAGCAGCTTTCATCCAGTTCGCCGCCTCCTCCGTAGAGGCAGCGGTAGCAGGGATCTCCCGGTTGACCGGTAAACACCGATACTTGCCCTTCCATCCTTATGGCCGCTCCGGACACCAGCGGGGTGCGACTGGCGACACAGGCCTCGTTGACTGCAAACCGGGTGGTGAAGTTGTCACTGCCATCGATCACCAGGTCACTTTGTTCAACCTGTTCCAGCAATTCCGGCTCATCCAGGCGTCTGTCCAGAGTCAGTACCCGGCAGTCCGGGTTCAAGCCGACCAGGGTCTGGCGGGCCGACTCCACCTTCAGCATCCCAATCCGCTCTGTCGTGTGGACGATCTGTCGTTGCAGATTTGTCAGATCCACCTGGTCGTAGTCAACCAGTACAAGTTCGCCGACCCCCGCCGCTGCCAGATACATGGAGACCGGCGCACCCAGACCTCCAAGGCCGATGATCAGGACCCGGCAGGCAAGCAGCCTTTCCTGCCCCTCGAAACCGATCGCGGGAAGCATGATTTGACGGCTGTACCTCAGTAGCTGTTCGTCGTTCATTGACAGGGGAGTTCCAGTTTCTGGGCGTAGAAAGCGCGTGCAGCGGAAGTTACCGAGTCCTGACCTACCCTATAGGTATTTACGCCAGTGCTCGGGGCGTGGATCTTTCAAGCTATGGTCACGCCGATGGTAGCGGTTGATAAAGACCTTGCGAGTACAGTTGCTGTCGCCCCGTGGGCAGCCGCTGTTGGCCCGCTGGGTCTCTTCCGTATAGTAGTAGAGGGCGCGCCGCAGCTTGTCCAGTAGTTTACCGCTGAGATGGAAACCACTGTCGCTGAGTGCCCCTTCGATCTGCTCCAGCGAAATATCCAGCACATTGTAGCGGAGGTTCAGCAGCGTTGGAGACCTGTCTTCCGCATCCAGTATTCCATTCACATCCGATAACAGCAGGGCGGCCGTTTGTGCCTGGTTCGGGTCGGGGTGTAGTGACTCGAATGCGATCTGGCGCTGTTTGATGATGTCGATTTCATCCATCTCCATACTTCTGAATCCTAACTGCTACCGCAGATTTATCAAGGAGTACTAGCTTCGCTGATCCGCTCGCGTCCCTCCAGATCCCGAAGGGTGCAGATCCGCTGGTAGCCCGCCTGCTGCAACAAGCCGCGAACCGCGGATCCCTGATCGAAACCGTGCTCCAGTAATAGCCAGCCCTCTGGATTCAGATGGGGATGCGCCGTTTTGACGATCCGCCGGATGTCATCCAGGCCATCCTTGCCCGCAGTCAGGGCGTTGGCTGGCTCCCAGGGTAATCCGTCTGCCTGCAGGTGAGGGTCACCCGTGGCGACGTAAGGTGGATTGCTCACTATAAGGTCGAATTTACGGTGTCGAGGCAGGGCTTCGCACCAGGATCCCAGGATACAGCGGATATTGCGCAGTCCATGTTTCCGGAAATTCTGCCTGGCGACGATCAGGGCAGGAGAAGAGCTGTCGGTCGCAATTACCGCGGATAGTGGGCGCTCACTGGCAATGGCGGCGGCAATGGCACCGCTGCCGGTGCCGAGATCGGCCACCGAGAACGGCCTGTCACTAGGGGTCCGCTGCAACGCCCGCTCTACCAGCTGCTCCGTTTCCGGGCGGGGAATCAGGGTGGCCGGTGTCACCTTCAGTTCCAGGGACCAGAACTCTTTGCTCCCGGTCAGATAGGCGGCCGGTTCTCCCCGCAGGCGCCGTGCCAGCAGCAACTGAAACCGCTTCAGTTGGTCTGGATTCAGGCGTTGTTCCGGCCATGCGAACAGGTGGCTGCGGGGGGTATCGAGAACGAAGGCAAGCAGTAGCTCGGCCTCCAGCCTAGGCAGTGCGGTCCGGTTGGTGAGTGGCTGGGTCGCCCGCTTCAGCACCTGGGCGATGGTGCGGACGGTTTCCCCAGAAATGGTGGGATCCGGCAGCCTAATCACCACCCTCGGCCAGGGCAGTCAACTGTTCGGCCTGGTGCTCCTGGGTTAGAGGTTCGATGACCTGCTCCAGGGATCCCGCCATAATTTCGTCCAGTTTGTAGAGTGTAAGATTGATACGATGGTCAGTGACGCGGTTCTGGGGGTAGTTGTAGGTGCGGATACGTTCCGAGCGGTCGCCGCTGCCCACTTGCAGCTTTCGTGACTCGGCCCGCTCACTGGTCTGCTGTTGCTGCAGACCCGATAACAGCCTGGCCCGGAGCAGGGACATGGCCCGGGCCTTGTTCTTATGTTGTGACCGTTCATCCTGGCACTCCACCACGATGCCACTCGGGAGATGGGTGATCCGGACTGCCGAGTCGGTCTTGTTGACGTGCTGTCCACCGGCACCCGAGGCTCGATAGGTGTCGATTCGAAGATCTCCGCTATTGATTTCGACCTGGTCGATCTCTTCCGCTTCGGCCAGGATCGCAACGGTACAGGCAGAGGTGTGGATTCGGCCCTGGGACTCGGTCTCCGGGACCCGCTGCACCCGGTGCGTACCTGACTCAAACTTCAGGCGGGAGTAAACGTTTTTTCCGCTGATACGGCTGATAATCTCCTTGTAGCCACCCTGCTCACCGGGGCTCCCGCTGATTGTTTCCGTCTGCCAGCCCCGTGCCTCCGCGTAGCGTAGATACATCCGGTGCAGATCAGCGGTAAACAGTGCGGCCTCCGCACCGCCGGTGCCGGCACGAATTTCCAGAAAAATGTTGCGTTGGTCGTTAGGGTCGGGCGGCAACAGCAGGAGCTGCAGTTCCGGTTCCATGGCTCGCCTGTCAGACTCTGCTTCCTGCAGTTCTTCCTGCGCCAGCTCTGCCATCTCAGGGTCGTCCAGCATTTCGCTCGCCCCGGCAATCGTCAGCTCCAAGTCACGGTAGCGGCGGTAACACTCTGCCACCGGTTCGAGCTGGGCATACTCCCGGCTCAGATTCCGGAACTGGTTTTGACTTGCCTGAATCTCGGGGTCGGCGAGCAGGGCAGTGATCTCTTCGAAGCGTTCAGTGATCTGATCCAGTTTATTGTGGATAGAGTCCTTCATTTACGGCGGCGGAAATCCTTGATCTGAAACAGCGTGTTGGCCGCCTCGAGCAGCTCCATCTGACCGTCGAACCCGGCCTGTCGGATTTGGGCGCTGGGGGTGTGCAGTAGTTTGTTGGTCAGGGTGTGGGCGAGGAACTCCATCGCCTCCTCCGGTGACTTGCCGTTATGCAGTTGTCTCAGGGCCCGCTGCAGCACTTCGTTCCGCATCTTCTCCGCCTGCTGACGGTAGTCCTGCACCATGCCCACCGCATCGAGCGAGCGCAGCCAGCCCATGAACTCCTCAGCGTGCAGCTCGATGATTTCCTGTGCCTGTTCCGCCGCCTCCTGGCGGGAGCGCATATTTTCTTCGATTACCTCCTGCAGATCATCCACCGTGTACAGGTAGACGTCGGTCAGTTCCGCCACCTCCGGTTCAATGTCTCGTGGTACTGCGATGTCGACCATGAACATGGGTTGATGCCGCCGCTTCTTCAGGGCGCTCTCAACCGTTCCCTTTCCCAGCACCGGCAAGGGGCTGGCAGTGGATGAAATCACGATGTCCGCTTCGAACAGGTGTGATGGGATTTCGGTCAGGGCGATGGCATAGCCATCGAACTGGTTGGCCAGGTTATGGGCCCGCTCGATCGTCCGATTGGCGACGATAATCCGGCCTATGCCATGCTGGTGCAGGTGGCGTGCCGCCAGTTCGATGGTTTCCCCGGCGCCGATAAGCAGTGCGGTCTGACTTGCGAGTTCACTGAAAATCTGCCGTGCAAGGCTGACAGCGGAAAACGCCACTGATACTGGACTGTGGCCGATTGCCGTGTCGGTCCGAACCTGTTTGGCGACCGAAAAGGTGTGCTGGAACTGCCGACTCAGCAGCTTGCCCACGGAGGACGCATCCCGGGCGGTCTGGTAGGCCTGTTTTACCTGGCCAAGGATCTGGGGCTCGCCCAGCACCATAGAGTCAAGGCCGCAGGCAACCGCCAGCAGATGTTTGACCCCTGCTTTCTCCTGGTGGGAGTAAAGGTAGGGTGAAATGGTCTCCAGTTCCAGTCCGTGGAACTCCGCCAGCCATCGGCTGACCTCATCCAGGCCGGAACTATCCAGGGCGCAGTAGAGCTCGGTCCGGTTACAGGTCGAGAGGATGAGCGCTTCCTCTATGCCCGGCCGTTCGCAGAGGCTACGCAGCGCGGCAACCACGATATCCGGACCAAAAGTCACCCTTTCCCGAATATCCACCGGGGCTGTTTTGTGGTTAAGACCGAGCGTGAGCAGCGTCATATGGACTGTTTTTTGGCTTTGGGAATTCGAAATTTTGTATTATCAATAAGTTGAATTCAAGTATTGCCTCGGATCAAACAGTGAATCAGGGCTGGATTCGGATGTCCTTTCCGGTCTTTCGGTGCGGTGTTTGGCAGGGCTTGTGCAACCCTAAACTGCGCCGTAATGCCATGCCCTGATAGCGGGGAGAGCCGGGGATTTCAGTTGGCCCTCGGCTCCAGTCTGCAGCTCTATTAAAGTATGTGCCTTTCGAGGGGTATCTCCTTTATGATATCCATCCTGGCCGGCACGCAGTTTGTCGGGTGGGGCATTCCGAAGTCAGTAATCCGGTTGATTGGCGCCAGGTGGGGAATCGATGACAGCATTTTTAAAGCTTGTGTTTCTGCTGCAACTCCTGATGTTGCTGGTGAGTTGTACGACCCTGCCGGGCCAGGGCAAGGAGGGTGCGGATGCAGTCGACTCGGCGTCAGAGGTCGGCGCAACAGACCAAGAGCCGGTTGTCTTGCCTTTCCCCGAACCCGAGCCGTCGCCGGAAGAACTGGACGCCGATGTGGTTTTCAGCGCCCTGGTGGGGGAGATAGCGACTCAGCGGGGTCAGCTGGATCTGGCTTACCAGCATCAACTGCAGACCGCTGTCCTGTCCGGCGACGCCATCGCCGCGGAAAGGGCGACTCGGATCGCTCTGGTCCTGAAACGACCTGAGCTCGCGCTCAAGGCGGTGGAAAAATGGGTGGAACTGGCGCCCAACAACCTTACGGCTCGTCAGTTGGCGGCGGCGCTGTTTCTGCAGGATGGGCGCCCCGAGCAGACGCTGCAGCAGTTGCAGGCAATTATCGCTATCAGCGAAGCACGGGGTGAAGATGGTTTCCTGCACGCGATGGCCGCGCTGAGTAAGGCGGAGGACCGTCCGGCTGCGATGGGTCTGATGCGGCAGCTGGCCGCCAGTCATCCAGCTGATCAACGGGCCGGCTATGCCCTGGCTATGATGGCCCTGATGTGGAAGGACTATCCGTTGGCTGAGGCCGAGACGCGAAAAGTGATTGAACAGAACCCGGAGGCAGGCCGAGCCTATGTTCTGTTGAGTAGGGTGCGTGTGGCACAGGGCGACCGAGAGGGCGCCCTCAGGGTATTGCGGGAGGCAGTCGAGAGAAAACCAGACGATCTGCTGCTGAATGCAGCCTTGGCCCGGCTGCTGGTGGAGGCAGAGGAATACGAGCAGGCCTATCAACAGTTTCTCAAGGTAGATCAGTTGCAGCCTGGGGGTGCCGATCTCCAGTATTCACTCGGTGTACTGGCGCTCCAGCTGGACCGGCTGGATGAGGCTGCCCGGTACTTCCAGAAGTTGCAGGAGTCAGGTGAGCGCCCAAACGAAGTCGCCTACTATCTCGGCCGGATCGAGGAGGAAAAGGGTCGATCGGCGCAGGCGATAGCCAGTTACGAGCGAGTGAAAAAGGGAGATTTTCAGCAGGATGCCCAAGTGAGGATAGCCCGCATCCTGGCACAGCAGGGTAAATTACAGGAGTCGCGGGAGCGGTTGCGGCGAATGCGTCTCCAGTGGCGCGACCAGGAGGTCCAGCTGTACCTGATCGAGGCTGAGATGCTGCGGGAGCTGGGGGCCGGACAAGAGGTGTTGGCCCTTTACGACGAGGCGCTGCAGGCCCATCCGGATAACCATGATCTGCTTTATGCTCGGGCCCTGTACGCCGTCACCATAGACCGCCTCGATCTACTGGAAAGCGATCTGCGCAGGATTTTGGCGCAGAATCCGGATCATGTGGACGCCTTGAATGCGCTTGGCTATACCCTGGCGGACCAGACGGACCGCTATCAGGAGGCGCTGGGACTGATAACCCGCGCCTTTGAACTCAAACCGGATGCCCCCGCCATACTCGACAGCATGGGCTGGATTCAATACCGGCTTGGAAACTACCCGCAGGCCTTGGGCTATCTCCAGCAGGCGTTCGAGCAGCTGCAGGATTCGGAAATCGCCGCGCACCTTGGCGAAGTGCTCTGGGTGGTGGGGCAGCGGGACCGGGCGCTCCAGATATGGCAGGAGATGCTGAAGAAAGACCCGCAGAGCAAGCTGATCCAGGAAACCATGCAACGACTCATGCAGTGATCCCGCAGCCGATCAGTCGCTATCTCAGGGCGGCAAACTGGCTGCCGACCCGGCAGGTACTCACGCAGTGACAGAACAGGACGCGATCAGCTGGCCGGCGCCGGCCAAGCTGAATCTGATGTTGAGAATCGTCGGCCGGCGTGATGATGGTTATCATTTACTGCAGACAGTTTTTCAGTTTCTTGATCACTCCGACCGCTTGTGTTTTCGCATCCGGGACGATGGCGTCATTCGCCGCTGCAATCCGCTCAGGGGGTTGCCGGAGGCGAAGGATCTGGCGGTGCGCGCGGCCCGTCTGCTGCAGCAGCAGACGGGGGTCTCTCTGGGTGCGGACATCGAGCTGCGGAAGTGCCTGCCCATGGGGGCGGGCCTGGGTGGAGGGAGTTCTGATGCGGCAACCACACTGGTGGCTCTTAACCACCTCTGGAAGTGCGGCCTCTCCGCTGCTCGACTGGCCCAGATCGGACTCTCGCTGGGGGCCGATGTGCCAGTATTCGTCGGCGGCGTGGCGGCTTGGGGCGAGGGGGTGGGGGAGCGGTTGGAGCCGCTGGAACTGCCTGAGCCCTGGTACCTGGTATTGATCCCACCCTGCCACATTTCTACCGCAGAAATCTTTTCAGCACCCGATTTGACACGGGACTCCGGCCGGATCAAAATACGCGACTTCCTCGCCGGTAGCGTGGAAAATGATTGTTTGTCAGTTGTTTGCTCGCGGTATCCTCAGGTGGCAGCCGCGCTGAAATGGCTGGGTCGTTTCGCTGATGCCAGGCTGACTGGCACTGGGGCCGCAGTATTTGCCGCTTTCGAGAGCGAGCAGGCCGCAGACAGGGTGAAGGCGCAGGCGCCAACCGACTATCGGTTTTTTGTGGCCAGGGGATTGAACCGGTCGCCTTTACTGGAACTGACGCAGGTATGACCGGCGGCGGGTTTCGACAGTTAATATTGGGGCGTCGCCAAGTGGTAAGGCACAGGGTTTTGATCCCTGCATGCGCAGGTTCGAATCCTGCCGCCCCAGCCAGACGTAAGCCTAGGGTCCATTCACTGTTCCGTTACCTGAATACTAGATATGAGAGAGGGGGGACCTGAGGTGTCAGCCAGCGGCATGATGCTGTTTTCGGGCAACGCTAATCCGGAACTCGTGACTGAAATTGCCGGTTGGTTGAACCTGCGGCAGGGCAAGGCGATCGTCGGCCGCTTCAGCGATGGTGAGATGATGGCGGAGATCCAGGAGAGTGTCCGCGGACGGGACGTCTATGTCATCCAGTCGACTTCCCAGCCGACCAATGACAATCTGATGGAGTTGTTGGTCCTGATAGATGCATTGCGCTGGGCCTCGGCGGAACGGGTCACCGCGGTCATCCCCTATTTTGGCTACGCCCGTCAGGATCGACGGCCTCGCTCTGCCCGAGTGCCTATCACCGCGCGCCTGGTGGCAAAACAGATTGCGTCAGCTGGCGCTGATCGGGTGGTGACCGTGGATCTGCATGCCGATCAGATCCAGGGTTTTTTCGACATCCCGGTGGACAATATTTATGCCCTGCCGATTTTGCTGGGTGATGTCTGGCGGCAGAAGTACCCGAACCTGATGGTGGTTTCGCCCGACGTAGGGGGTGTGGTCCGTGCCCGTGCCCTTGCCAAGCAGCTGGATGACGCGGATCTGGCCATTATTGACAAGCGGCGGCCGCTGGCCAACGAAGCGCAGGTGATGAACATCATCGGTGATGTAGAAAACCGAACCTGTGTTCTGATCGACGACCTGGTGGACACTGCAGGGACCCTGTGCAAGGCGGCCCATGCGCTGAAGGAACATGGCGCGGAGCGGGTGGTGGCCTACTGCAGTCACCCG
Source organism: uncultured Gammaproteobacteria bacterium (assembly GCA_963820955.1). GTDB lineage: Bacteria > Pseudomonadota > Gammaproteobacteria > Chromatiales > Chromatiaceae. Next base: position 79,380 of record CAWGCA010000042.1, read on the forward strand.
GTACTGTCCGGACCGGCAGTGAGTAATATTACCAACTCGGAACTGGACGAACTGGTGGTGTCGAATACCATCCCGTTGAATTCGGATGCCGGGAACTGTGACAAGATCCGTCAGATCAGTATTGCTGAACTGCTGGCGGAGACCATGCGGCGTGTCGCCAACGACGAATCGGTCAGCTCACTGTTTATGGAGTGAAGCCGACAGGCCTTTGAAGCCAATAGCACTTTCGGTCTGGTCGCGGGCCGGTGGTGATTTTTTCAACTGCGATTGATTTGGAGTAGATGATGAGCAAAATCTTTGAAATCGAGGCGCAGCCGCGCAGCGACACGGGTAAGGGTGCGAGCCGCCGCCTGCGTCGTCAGGGGCTGGTGCCGGGTATCGTCTATGGTGCGGGACAGGACCCGCAGATGATTACCCTGCAACATAATGATCTGGTGCTGCATTTGGAACACGAGGCCTTCTATTCTCACATTCTGTCCCTCAAGCAGGGGGCGAAATCCCAGCAGGTAATCCTGAAGGATCTGCAGCGTCACCCGGCCAAGCCGTTCGTGCTGCACGCCGATTTCTTGCGGGTCAGCGCCATGGAGAAGCTCCGTACACAGGTGCCGGTTCACTTCGTCAATGAAGAGGTGGCTGCGGGGGTCAAGATGGGTGGCGCTATATCCCATCACATTACCAGTATCGAGATTACCTGCCTGCCCAAGGATCTGCCAGGATTTATCGAGGTGGATATGACTACCTTGGAGATCGGCGACACGGTCCTGATGTCCGGCCTCAAGCTGCCGGAGGGTGTCGAACTCTATAGCGTTGAGAACGACCTGCCAGTGGTTTCCGTGCATAGCGGTCATGTGACTGAGGAGCCGGAGGAAGGAGCCGAAGTGGAGGATTTGGGCGGAGAGCCCTCGGTCGAGGAGTAAGCCTCACGGGGCGGGTCCGGTGCCCCGCCCCTATTATCCGCTGTTTCCCTCAAGGCGGGGTGACTTTCATCCTGTGCAGTGCGTTGTAAAAGTCCGTCCAAGAGGCTTTTGCAACGCGGAAACACAAAATGCGATTTTTCGTTCCCTTCCTTCGAAACGGCTTGCAGCCGCCGGCAATGGCGGTCCATCCTGGGACTGCGTCGGCTGTCGCCCTGTGCGATAGCCTCCTATGCATGCCATGACGTCGCCGGTTCGTCTCATCGTCGGCCTCGGCAACCCGGGCGCGCGGTATGAAGGGACCCGCCATAACGCCGGTTTCCTGCTGGTCGATCTGCTTGCCCGCCGTCACGGCGGAAGCTTCAAGAGCGAATCCCGTTTTTACGGTCAGGTCTGCCGCATTAGCCTTCAGGGGCGGGAGTGCTGGCTGCTGCGACCCTCCACCTATATGAACCGCAGCGGCCAATCGGTTTCCAGCCTGGCGAGCTACTTCAAGATTGCCCCGGAACAGATGCTGGTGGCCCACGACGAACTGGACCTGCCGGCGGGGGCGGTGCGCCTGAAACAGGGCGGTGGTCATGCCGGTCACAACGGGCTGAGGGACATCATCAGCGCCCTGGGCGGGCGCGACTTCTGGCGCCTGCGGCTCGGGATCGACCGCCCTGAAGATGGCAGGCAGGTGGTCGATTATGTCCTGGGGCGACCCTCGAGGGAGGATGCCGCTGCCCTCGAGCAGGCGGTGGTGTCGGCGGCGGAGGTACTGCCTGAGATCCTGGCCGGGGAGTTTCAGCGGGCCATGCATCGGCTGCACACGGTTGATTAGCTCGTATCATTTCTCACGCTTCGGATTGCTTGGTGTCACTGATCGGCATTATGACGCCAGCAGATAGCGACCCAAAAGGGGGCGCGCTGGCATGATTGTTTCGCGTTTTCTCTTATTTAAACGAGGGTGCCGGAGAATTCAGCAAGATTTCGCAGCAATCAGGGTGAAAAGAGAGGTGATGGCCGCTCAATAATTGCCGACTTAAAAATTTAAATACGTTTATCGAGCGCCTCACGAAGTTCACCCAGATCTTCTTCATAGTTCTTCCAACGTTTGACTGATTTACGGTAGATCGGTTGACGGACCTGGTCCGTACTTGTGGTCACTACATTACGTTTGGACCGATGAAAATCCAGGCAGCTATTATCCCATTTTAGCCCGCAAAATTTGACAATCTCCCGGCTCACACGTTCAGGGGCTTCGACCAAATCCTCATAATGAACATCCATTATTGATAGCGATAATGTATTCTTCCAATGATCCATCAATTCCTCATATAAGCGGTAGTACCGTCCAAGATTGGTCAGATTGTAGGAGTATGCATGCCCCATTAATCTATTGGTATAGCAGGAAAGGCATGTGTCCATCGGATCTCGTACACAATGAATGACTCTGGCTTTTGGGAACAGTAACTGGATTAGGCCAAGGTGCTGATAATTTCCTGGCATTTTATCCGTTATTATCCTGGTACTGCCAGGTGCCTTCATTGAGATATCTTTGATATATCGCTTGGCTACAGTACTTAGCTGGCCTTGGTCTACTTCTGATAGACATACCGGATAGGGTTGCCTGACGCCCACATCACTGCAAATTGTCTTGGCAATATTTGCTATTTCCATACGTTCGCCAGCACCATGAATCTCTGGGTGGCTGGAAAGGATCTGTTCCACAAGGGATGTTCCCGATCGTGGCATGCCTAGAATAAACACCGGTCGAATGCGTTTTGACAGATTTTTTGCGTGAGCAGCTAATGTGAAAAATTCCCGATTGAGTTGCTGTTTAACTGATTTGATCCATCTTTTCTGTTCCCATGGATCAAACGAAATGTCGCATAATTTGTTCCCCTGAGCAAAATGCCAGAACGCCTTCTTGTAATTGCCTTCACGCTCATGGAGATTGCCCAGTGCAAAGTGAATTTTGCGCTCATATTCAACAGTAATCTGACCGGACAATAATACGTTCAACAGTTCCATTGCTTCCTGGCATCGACCCAGTGGCCGACAAAAATTCGCCAACAGAATGGCAGCGGAAACATATGCCGTTTCCGGGTACAGCAGGGGTGCAATAATTTGGTAGGCTTTTTGGGGGTTACCGCCATATGCTTTCACCGTTGCCAATTGGGTGAGTGCTTCCTTATTTCCAGGCTCTTCCCTTAATGTGGTCATGAAGCACTTCTCCGCCCTTATTAGTTCGCCCTGAGCGATGTAGATGAGCCCTAACTGCAGATGAACTCCCGCATGTGCGGGCGCAATTCGTTTAGCCCCGTTAAGCTGAGATAAAGCGTCAGGAATATTCCCTCGCTCGTATTCGATAAATGCCAGTTTGATTTTTGCGTCAACATGATTCGGATCGAGTCTAACAACCTGCTGCAGGTGGCGATGTGCTTGTGTCATGGCACCGGACTGTCCAAGTACCATGGCTAAATTGTAGTGGGCATGGATCCATTCTGGAGCAAGGCTTAGTGTCTTCTGATACTGTCTAACGGCCGCCTGTGCATCACCAAGTTGCGAAGATGTCCAGCCAAGGCGATACCAAATCTCAGGGTCTTCGGGAACAATTTGAGAAAGCTTTGAGAGTAACTCGTTAGCTCCTTTGAAATCATTGGCGGCCAGTAGGTTATCAGCCTTAAAGCGAAGTGCCTGTGGTTCCATATTGTTTTTCATCAATCGTCACCATCCTTCGGCCAACGCAGACCACGATATAGAGGTTCAAGATGTTTCTCATAGTTTTTCCAGCGAGCGACAGAACTTGAATACATGGGTTTACGCACCTGATCATCACTGTAAGTTCGAACAACCCGTTCGGATTCATGAAAACTCAGGCAGGCTGGATCCCACGGCAGATCCAGGAAATCCAGGAGGTTATGTGTCCATGCTTCCTGTTCCTGCACAAGATCTTCGTACTGAATATGAAAGAAACGCTCCGATAACACGTCCTCCCAGTGTCGCATCAATCGTTCATACTGGGTGTAGTGAGCGCCAAGATTAAACAGGTCGTAGCTGTGATCGACCGAATTCGGGAACATCAACGTGTATTGCGAAATCAGATTGTCCATAGGATTGCGCTGGCAGTGAATAAAACGAGCATTCGGGAAAATTCGAGCAATCAATCCTACGCGTTCGTAGTTGTTGGGCCACTTGTTAATGATGTACTTATGATTATCTGAACCTGCCAGCGAGATAATATAATCAATGTAACTCTGTCCAAGTGACACAGCCTCCTTCTCGCCTAGCCCACTGATGCACTCCGGATAGGGTCTGGACGAGCGAACAGTCTCTGGCAGATCATGGGCACACTTAATGAACCAGGGTAATTCACCTGCCCCGAAAACATCCGGATGACAAGCGAGAATCTGTTCAATCAGTGTCGTTCCAGAACGCGGCATGCCAACAATAAACAAGGGCAGGTGACTTGAGTGCCCCAGGCCCGATGTTTCAGAAAAAAAATTCCTAGAGAAAGATTCGATCAACCTGGTTACAAGATTGCGGTAAGCCTCAGGCCGGTAACCACGCTTTCGGTCTTCAATTTGGTTACCAAGGTCGAAATGTTCAAAGGCCTGCTCATACAGTTTGCAGTCTTCGTACATCTTGCCAAGCGCAAAATGAAGAACCGCGCGGTTATTTTCCGTTTGCCCTGGTTCGTCTATCATGGATTTCAGCTTGGTGAAGTCTCCATGCTCAGACGAGGTATATTTATTCATTCTGCTGAGAGCATGGTATGTTAGTGCGTATTTAGGTAATAATTCAGTCGTCTTTTCCAGATACTTCCGAGCCGACTCCTTGTCACCAATCCCCTGAAAACTCATGCCACATGCATATTGACGTAAGCCATCGTTTGGAGCCAACTTGGCCGCCACTTCGTAATGTCCCTGCGCCTTGTCGTAAAAGCCGTAGACTTCGTACGCTAAAGCAAGACGATCATGCGTTTTCGGGTTCTGCGGGGCCAGCCTGACAGCTTGAATTCCTGCTTGAATCGCTTCGGAGAATTCACCCAGTTCCGTCGCAACCTTGCATAGATCAAGCCATGCTGGCAGGTGATCTGGCTGTATTTGCAAGGCTTTACGTAAATGGATGGCGGCTTTCTTGAACTCCTCCTGGAGCGCATAGGCCACAGCAATCTTGTTGTGGTAGATGTGGTTGTTAGGCGCCTTTTTAAGCAGAGACTGCATCATCACAACGACTTTTGGAAAATTATTCTGACGAAAGGCGATATCAGCTAGCAATTCTTTTGCTGCCTGGTTTTTAGGGATACTGCGCAGTACTGATTCAGCAAATGTGGTCGCTTCTGCGTATCTCTCGGCGTCAAACATGACACGCCCCTGCCGTAACAGATTAAGTGCTTTTTTCTTATTCATAACGGTTCACTAGTATAGATATGAAAAGATAAAACCTTGTGAGAGCTTTGCCTGATCAGTACGCATAGCCTTCCCAGTTAAGATCTAATGCTATTAACTTAAGCCGTAACGCACCGAGATCGCCTGTAACTTACTGAGAATCCCGGTACTGTCACTTCCTTTAATTTCTGCGGATAAGAGAGGTCTGGCCGTATGGCCTCCACGACTTGACGCCATTTTCTGCATCAGTCTCCAACACAATTCCCCTGGTGAGGTGTAAAGAAAGATCCTCGCATTGTTATTCTTCCTCTTCGACAAGGCATTGGCAAAGTTCACGCGATACGCGCGCCGGCGTTGTCGATGGCGGTCATCCATCAGCCGCTGCGCCGCTGTGGCGAACAGCATCGCCAGATTCAGGGCCAGGACCTTGGCGCGGAAATCCTTGTGGACCCGCATACAGCAATGCCAGATCTCTTCATGGTGATAGGCCAACGACCGGAATGCGGGATATCTACGATCATAGAACGCCAGCTCATCGGCCTTCAGCCGTGGTAGATAGCTGGAGGCCAGTTCACGTTCGCGGGTGTCGTAGCTGACTATATCCGCTTGCATTGCCTGCCCGCTCAACACATCGTACAGGCGGGCAAAACGTGCCAGTGGGGGGGGGCTGCTGTTGGCCGGTCGCCCAAAGTAGAGATCAAGCGCCTGCGACGAAACTCATCGGAAATCAATAGTGTCTTTATGGGGGTATTAGTATTTACAAATAATCCTTGGATTCCTATTCTGGTCTGGTGTACCCAATATGTCGGTTGTCAGCTTTTTTCGGCTCCGGTTGCTTTGCTTGCTGGAGTACCGAGTTCTCCGCTATTTTAACGCAGTCTGACGTTGGCCGTAATGGTCGTTGACCCAATGTATAGTGTCTTCAGAGCTGTATTCAATTGATGAGTACCGATCTGGTGCCATGCCTACAAGGTCAACCTGGCACAACCAGCTAAATTGGAAGGAGTGAAGCAATGTCAGTGATGTCAACCAGGGAACGTATGGACACCGTCCCCTACGACCGGTTTCGAGCAGAGTACCTGGCTGAGATCAGGGAAGCTACAAAGGCCATGCGTCTGCCTGAGTTCAAAACCATACTTGAACGACTGACAGACTACCCCGCGTATGCTGCATCAAGAAAACACTTTAGTGATCCATTTGCGCCGATCATCAGGGAATCGAAGAACTCCTGTGTAATCGACCTGACCAAACCGAAACCTGAATCCCGCCTTGCCATCTATACAGCGCAGCTGGCCTCAGTATGTGTGCTTGTAGAAGGTGCGAATCTACCACGCGCAGATTTTGCACCTAATTCATTCACTCAATTGGTGTCCCAGCATCTTGAATCGCTCAGAAGGCAACCGGCAGAGGTCCTGCGGCAGCAGAACATTAAACTCCATACCATGGATACCATGCGTTCCCAGCAACTGCTCAGGGCCTTTGGTCTATTTACGCCCGATCCGGATACTACATACCAGCTAAGCCTGGGCGCAGGTAATGGCCTGAAGGACGCGTTTTTCCTGCACGCAGAACCATGGGTTCGTATCACCGGCCAGGGTAGTCAGGAATTAATTTCACTCGGTGTGGAGCGACGTTGGTCTAAGCACATTGTATTAACAGATTCGGATCCCGAGTACAGCGATCATTACATCGAGCTAAACAACCGTGAATTTCCTGATATCGATGCTTACAATGAAAAAACAGAAAACCTGCTCAGTCGGCTGCCGGATAAGGGTTTTGATACACGCAACCTCGTGACCGCACTTCGATTTGAACATCGGATGTTTCCCGATGTGCCCGGGTTTCTAGCCCAGCTGGCGCCGTGCCTGAGCGAGGGCTGTGACTTCATCGCATCGGTTGGCGCCGGCGACACCATTCAGGATTTTGTCGGGCGCACGGAGAAAATCGCAGAATTCTTCAAGGTATTGAAATCACTGGGGTTGCAGCCGGTGGTTTTCAGGTTTCACGGGCCGGGAAAACCGCTTAAACAATGGAAGTCCATCCGGTTCGGCGGCCCGAGTGCAGCAACCTACCAGCTACTCTATTGCAAACTGAAGAGAGAGGCCCTTCAACTGCTGTCCGAGGGCTGATTGTGAGTATGGCTGTTCCAGCTGTCTGATACGATGAGCCAGATGAATTAAAATCCTATTTTTAATGATTGCAATTCTTAAGAAATCTTAAGGATTTGTTAACATTTTCAACATGTTTTTTATTGACTCACCTAATAACAATAGTGTAGTTTTTGAGACTCACGATTGAATATTCAAGTAATGGAGGAGAGATCCTAATGAAGAAAACAATATTGGCAGTAGCGCTGGCCGCCGCAGCGGGATCGGCTAATGCAGCATTTTTTGCTCCCAGCTCAACATACAAGGTTAGTGTGGAAAGTGGATGCTTTGCATTCGGAGACTGTACTACATTGGCTCAAAACGTATCAGGTGGAAGTTTTCAACTGAACACGACTGATGGTAGCCAGTTCAGTGTAACTGACTATCTCATGGATGCTTATACTGGCACTCCAGGCGGCCTGTTCGCTACAGAGGGCCCGCTGTCCGGAGCCGTTGGGCAGGTTTCTGGATCAGGTCAGCTTGATCTTCAGTTCACCGGTCGGACAGGCACAGCGCAGTACTTTCCCCAGTATGCCGGCGCTGCTTGGAACATCGACGATGGCGTAGCGAGTGGAACGAAGGCCTATGAAGGTTTTACCACAGGTTCAGACTCTAATGTCGACCCGAGTACGGGGGGTACAGCAACTACGCTGACAGGGCTTCATCTCACGGTAGCTGCCTCAGATCCCACTACCACCACTTGGGCTGGACAGCTTGTCTCTGTAGGCAATGTAGGAACCCAATGGGGTAGTTTTGCAGGAACACCCTATACAGAACTTTATAACATCTCGGTGACGGGTCCGACGCCTTCCGTCATCCCCATCCCGGCGGCGGCATGGCTATTCGGTTCCGCTCTGTTGGGCCTGGTGGGGGTAGCACGTCGCAAGAAGGCTTGAGAGCCAAAGTGTGGTAAGGCATTGCCCCCTATAGGTTGACTGACTATGTGATCTTGCCAACTCTGATAGAGGGGTCATAAGGGAAAAAAGATGGCGAGGCAGCGCAGCTGCCTCGCCATTCTTCGTTTTATCGATATCGCCCTCTCAATTTTTGGGGACTCACTGCGCCGTCGCCGCTCTGATTGTGCCTTTTTCCTGTCCGTACAAAACTCGTGTTTTTTTTGCGTCATCCCGGAGAAAATAGCGAGTTTCAGTTAGTTATCAGGAAACAAATTTAATTCTTAAGTGCGTAGATGCTGCTCCTACGCTTCGCTGCTGCCGCCCTATGTGGGGTGATTACCCTACGCATCATTCTTTTTCCTCTGGGGTGCTCAGAGTCGCAGGATGGCAGTTTCTAGTTGGGGGGGGATTGGGGCCTGCTGCGGCAAATCTTCGGCGAGGAGTTCTTGGGGGAGGAGACTGACGACGCCGTCGTGATAAAACAAAAACCCCCGGACATACCGGGGGTAGTTACCTTTCTCATAGGTCGAAGGTTAGAGTTTCCAGCCAAAGGCGATACCAAACGAATTTTGGCTCATCTTTAAATCCGCTTCTCCGCCGAAGAAACCGGCGGGAATCGAATTGCTGCCGTCTATCTTGTTGCTGAAGGCGTGCATGTAGTGGAAGCTGAGTTCCATATCCGGGTTGAACGCCCAGGTGCCGCCCAGGGTCAGGTGGTGTTCCACGGTGGCCGGGGCCAGGATATTGAACAGGGTCTCTTCGTTGTTGATGGGGGAGGCGCCGTAGTTGTAGCCTGCCCGCAAGGTCCACTGGGGGTTGAAGGCATAGGAGAGCCCGAGTTTGTAGATCCACTGGTCCTGCCAGCCGAAACCGCATGCGTCGTTCCCGCCGAGAGGAAAACAGCTTGCATTGGTCGTTGGGCCGCCGTTACCAATGGAGTTTACATCGTTGTAGAAGATCTTTGACACATCAGCGGCGATGGTCAGCTTATCTGTGGCCTGCACTGCGATACCGGCGCCGGCGTTGCCGGGGATGTCGAAGTTTCCGGCGTCGGCGAATATGCCGTCGTATTTATCAAAATCGGACATCCATGTGCGGGTTTGGCCGGTCAGGCCCAAGGTGACCCGATCATGGAGTTTTCCCAGCCAACCGAAGCGCAGACCCCAGCCGTAAGAATAGTCATAACCATTGCCGGTTACATTGTCCGGATCTCGGGAAAATCCTTTGAAGAAGTCTATGCCGTCGATCTTGATCCGCTGGCCCACCAGATTGAGGCCCACGCCAAAGGAGTGATGGTCGCCCAGTTTCCAGGAGAGCGCGGGGACGACGAACAACTGGGCGAAGTCGATACGGGTGCGGATATCCTGGTTGCCATTGAATAGCGGGATGCCTTTTTGGCCGTCTCTGTTGTCTATCTCCCCGTAGTTGGCGTTCATGCCGCCGTGGCCGAAGACCGACACACCAAGGGATACGCGGTCATTGATCATGCGGTTGTAACCGAATTCGGGAATGATGAAGTTCTCTGTGTCGTCTCCGTCAAACCGACCATTAAACGGTGTTGCTATGCCGGGAACAAATTCGCTTCCGCTTACTTCAGACGAACGTTGTGGGCGGAAATACTCTACTCCCACGTCCATCCGGCTGCCCAGGGTCACCATACCGGCCGGGTTGATGCCGGCGGCCAGGGAATCCTGAGGGAAGGCGATGCCCACGCCGCCCATGCCTTTGGCCTTCTGACCGATGCCATGGGAAAAGTAACCGTTGGTGGCCCAGGCATTGGACGCGAACATTGTGGTGACGGCAACGGCCGTCAGGCATTGTTTCAACTTCATCGAGGTCTCCTCATCTCACTAAATCTCAGTCGGACAGTAGTGGTTAATTCGGTGGCTGCCGGCGTAGAATTTTTTTGCGCGCCAGGCGCGTTGTTGTTTTGATGACACAGCAGTCTGGGGAAGATGTTGCTTTAATGACACATTTCTGTCAAGTGATTTAAATCAATGGTTTTGCTGAATTATGTCTTGTGCGGGCGACGTTGGTAGGTATAAATCTGGTTTGTCGACTACTTCGTCAAGTCCATTGTTGTTGTTTTCAACGCATATTTGTCCTGGCGAGGCTGCAGGGTGAGTTTCGGTAGGGGCGATGAGGTCGCTGGCTACAGAAAACCACCTGCCGGTGGGCCGGATAAAAATGTTGACAGTCGAATAGGGGTTAACGCAAAATACCGGGCTCTGTGGAGGGGTTCCCGAGTGGTCAAAGGGATCAGACTGTAAATCTGACGGCTCAGCCTTCGGAGGTTCGAATCCTCCCCCCTCCACCAGTATCGGGCGCGGTGCGATGGGCGTCGGCAGTTGGCCTGCGGGTGTAGTTCAACGGTAGAACCTCAGCCTTCCAAGCTGATGATGTGGGTTCGATTCCCATCACCCGCTCCAGGTAATAGGTTGTGTAGTATATTAAAGGTCTGGGTGCGAGCGATTGGAATTTTGTTTTCGGGGAACCCCGAAGCGTGGTATGACCCTAGATCCTGAGTTTCGGGCCCGGGTAGCTCAGTTGGTAGAGCGCACCCTTGGTAAGGGTGAGGTCGGCAGTTCAAATCTGCTCCTGGGCTCCATTTTTCGGTAGCTAGCGTGCGGTTAAGGCGCGCGGATGTTGGTGTTATTTTTTTAAAGTTAAGAACCTTTCGGAGATTGACTCGATGTCCAAGGAAAAATTCGAACGCACAAAGCCGCATGTAAATGTGGGAACCATTGGTCACGTGGACCACGGCAAGACCACGCTGACGGCGGCGATCACCAAGGTGATGTCGGAAAAGCACGGCGGTGAGGTAAAGGCATTCGACCAGATCGACAATGCGCCGGAAGAGCGAGAGCGAGGCATCACCATTGCCACGGCACACGTGGAGTACGAGTCGGACAACCGCCACTATGCGCACGTGGACTGCCCGGGGCACGCGGACTATGTGAAGAACATGATCACGGGTGCGGCGCAGATGGACGGAGCGGTGCTGGTGGTATCGGCGGCGGACGGCCCGATGCCGCAGACACGCGAGCACATACTGCTGTCGCGTCAGGTGGGTGTGCCTTACATCCTGGTGTACATGAACAAAGCGGACATGGTGGACGACGCGGAGCTGCTGGAACTGGTGGAGATGGAGATCCGGGAGCTGCTGGACCAGTATGATTTTCCGGGTGACGACACCCCGATTATAGTGGGCTCTGCGCTGAAGGCGCTGGAGGGGGACACCTCGGAGCTGGGTACGCAGTCGATCGTGAAGCTGCTGGAGGCGATGGATGCCTATATTCCGGAGCCGGAGCGTGACACCGACAAGCCGTTTCTGATGCCGATCGAGGACGTGTTTTCGATCTCGGGCCGAGGCACGGTGGTGACCGGACGTATCGAGCGTGGTGTGGTACGGGTGGGCGAAGAGATCGAGATTGTCGGGATCAAGGACACGGTGAAGACCACCTGCACCGGTGTGGAGATGTTCCGCAAGCTGCTGGACGAAGGAGTGGCGGGGGACAACGTCGGGGTGCTGCTGCGCGGTACCAAGCGGGAAGACGTGGAGCGTGGTCAGGTGCTGGCGAAGCCAGGCAGTATAACGCCGCACACCCATTTTGAGGCGGAGGTGTACGTGCTGAGCAAGGACGAGGGTGGACGTCACACGCCGTTTTTCAATGGCTATCGACCGCAGTTTTACTTTCGCACGACGGACGTGACCGGGGCCTGCGACCTGCCGGAAGGTATTGACATGGTGATGCCGGGCGACAACGTGAAGATGACGGTGAAGTTGATTGCGCCGATCGCGATGGAAGAGGGTCTGCGTTTTGCAATCCGCGAGGGTGGCCGTACTGTCGGCGCCGGCGTGGTTGCCAAGATCATCGAGTAATTTCATTGTAGGGGCGGGCTCGGCCGCGAACAGGGGCAGTGCCCCGGTGGTTCGCGGGTGGGCCCGCTCCTACGTATTTATTTAGGCCAGTAGCTCAATTGGCAGAGCAGCGGTCTCCAAAACCGCAGGTTGGGGGTTCGATTCCCTCCTGGCCTGCCATAAGATTCAGCACCCCGATGGGGTGCTTTGGCGGGTGATGAACGTACAAGCTGAAGTCGAAAGTACCGGTGTGGACACGATCAAACTACTGCTGGCGGTGCTGCTGCTGGTGGCAGGGATCGGTGGTTTCTACTATTTCGAGGGCTATTCCACCCTGCTAAGGGTTCTGGGACTGCTGGCAGCGGTCGGTTTGGCCGTGACGGTAGCCCTGTTGTCGGTCCCGGGGCGCCAGATATGGGCCTTTGCAGTGGCTGCCCGGACTGAGGTGCGTAAGGTAGTCTGGCCCAGTCGGCAGGAGACCATCCAGACCACCCTGATCGTATTTGCCATGGTATTGCTGATGGGCATAATACTCTGGTTGTTCGATATGGTGCTGATGGCCATTGTTCGATCGGTGACCGGCTAGGAGAAGGCTATGGCAAAACGCTGGTACGTGGTACATGCCTACTCCGGCTTTGAGGCCCAGGTGAAACGCTCTCTGGAGGAGCGGGTCAAGCGATTTGGCATGGAAGAGCTATTTGGTGAAATCCTGGTGCCGACGGAAGAGGTGGTCGAGATGCGGGCAGGCCAGCAGCGAAGGAGCGAGCGTAAGTTCTTTCCCGGTTACGTGCTGGTCCAGATGGAGATGACCGACGAGACCTGGCATCTGGTGAAGGATGTGCCAAAGGTAATGGGCTTCATCGGTGGCACCGGTGATCGGCCTGCACCGATCACCGACAAAGAGGCCGACGCCATTCTGCAGCGGGTACAGGAGGGGGTCGAGAAACCACGTCCCAAGGTTCTGTTCGAGCCTGGCGAAGTGGTGCGGGTGGTCGATGGCCCGTTCAACGATTTCAACGGCGTGGTCGAGGACGTCGACTACGAAAAGAGCCGACTCAAGGTATCTGTGTTGATTTTTGGTCGTTCCACCCCGGTGGATCTGGAGTTTGCCCAGGTCGAGAAGGGGTGAGCCCTTTTTTTGGTCCAGTGGACCAAAAAAAAGGGCGAACGCCCAGCAGGGAAGCTGGGCCGGATGTGCGCTACAGGGATGTAACTGATAGACGGCCTGGTCCAGTGGACCAAAAAAAAGGGCGAACGCCCAGCAGGGAAGCTGGGCCGGATGTGCGCTACAGGGATGTAACTGATAGACGGCCTGGTCCAGTGGACCAAAAAAAAGGGCGAACGCCCAGCAGGGAAGCTGGGCCGGATGTGCGCTACAGGGATGTAAACGAAAGACAGTGTTTGGCAGGCAGTAGACGCAACAGTGTTGCAGTCGCCTCTCGGTCAGTATCTATAACACCAGGGGAGTTGAGGTAACCAGTCCTCAACGCTTGTACCCAAAACGAGGTAAAACATGGCAAAAAAGATCTCGGCTTATATCAAGCTGCAGGTACCGGCGGGCGAGGCCAACCCCAGCCCTCCGGTCGGCCCGGCCCTGGGCCAGCACGGCGTCAACATCATGGAGTTCTGCAAGGCCTTCAACGCCAAGACCCAGAACATGGAAAAGGGGATGCCGATACCGGTGGTGATCACCGTTTATGCGGACCGCAGCTTTACCTTTATCACCAAGACTCCTCCGGCGGCGGTGCTGTTGAAGAAAGCGGCCGGTATCGCCAAGGGCTCAGGTATCCCGAATACCACCAAGGTCGGCACTGTGAACCGGGAACAGTTGGAAGAGATCGTCAGGACCAAACAGCCTGACCTGACCGCCGCCGATATGGACGCCGCCGTGCGAACCATCGCTGGCAGCGCCCGCTCCATGGGCCTTAACGTGGAGGGTGTATAAGCAATGGCAAGGTTGACTAAGCGCGCACGCGTGATCAAAGAGAAGGTCGAATTGGGCAGGCAGTATCCGGTGGAGGAGGCATTTGGCCTGCTGAAGGATCTGTCCAAGGTGAAGTTCGCCGAATCGGTCGATGTGTCTATCAATCTGGGGGTCGATCCACGCAGATCCGACCAAGTGGTTCGTGGCTCCACCGTGCTGCCCAATGGTACTGGCAAGACAGTACGGGTCGCGGTATTCGCCCAGGGCGAGAACGCGGACGCCGCCAGGGAGGCCGGTGCCGATATCGTGGGATTCGACGACCTGGCCGCCGATATCAAGGGTGGGATGCTGGACTTCGATGTGGCTATCGCCACTCCGGATGCGATGCGGGTGGTCGGGCAACTGGGACAGATTCTGGGTCCTCGTGGCTTGATGCCCAATCCTAAAGTCGGGACCGTAACCCCCAACGTAGTGGAGGCGATTCAGAACGCCAAGGCTGGACAGGTCCGCTACCGTACCGACAAGGGGGGTATCATCCATTGCCCGATCGGCAAGGTGGGATTCGAGCCCGCGGCCCTGAAGCAGAATCTCGAGGCCCTGCTGCGGGATCTGAACAAGATGAAGCCAAGCGCGGCCAAGGGCGTATATATGAAGAAGATCACCGTCTCTTCGACCATGGGTCCGGGGCTGGCGGTTGAGCAGGCCTCGCTGGAAATCTGATTAACGGGCGGAGGTGCTCGGAGGGGCGTGCTACTTCGCTCCCCGGGTTGCTCTGCCGGACGAAGACTTTGGGGCGCCGGCCAGTGCCGGGTGCCGTCAAAGACCGCAGGTGCCCACAACGAGACGCAGCAACCGCGATTTCGGCCGGAACGGCTGTTTAAGCGGTGAATGCGTTCTGTAACCAGGGGCTTAATGCCATGCCTGCGCAGATGGAGCTCCGGATTCGGGTTGTATATCCCTGATGATGGTGCACGTTGTAGTAATTCGGTATCCATTTGGGATATCGGTTTTTAGTGAACCGGAACGGCGCTGCCGTTTCATCCTAGTCAGGAGGTGACGAATGCCACTCAATATTGAGCAGAAAAAAGCTGTCGTCGCCGAAGTCGCTGAAGTGGCGAGCGGAGCCTTATCCGCGATTGCCGCCGAGTACAGTGGCTTGACCGTAGAGCAGATGACCGAACTGCGCTCCAAAGCGCGTGAATCGGGGGTCTACCTGCGTGTGGTCAAGAATACACTGGCCCGGCGGGCCGTCGAGGAGACGGATTTTGCCTGTATGCAGGAGGGAATGATCGGACCTCTGGTCCTTGCCTTCTCGCAGGAAGATCCGGGTTCTGCCGCCCGCGTCATTAAGGATTTTGCCAAGGACCACAAGCAGCTGGAAGTGAAAATGATCTCCATTGGCGGCAAGCTGTTGCAGCCGTCAGAGATCGAAACTCTGGCCAAGATGCCGACCTATGACCAGGCCATCAGTATGCTGATGGCGGTTATGAAGGCTCCGGTGGAGAAGCTTGCCCGCACCATCAACGAGGTGCCCGGCAAGCTGGTCCGTACCCTGGCTGCAGTCCGTGATGCCAAAGAAGCAGCGTAATCGGCATACCCTATTTCAAAAATTTAGTGCATAAACAGATATCAGGAGTTTTACAATGGCCGTTTCCAAAGAAGAGATTCTTGACACTATTGCGAGTATGAGTGTCATGGAAGTCGTCGAATTGATTGAGGCGATGGAAGAAAAATTTGGTGTTACCGCCGCTGCCGCCGTGGCTGCCGCGCCGGCTGCAGGCGGGGGTGACGCTGCCGCTGCTGCCGAAGAGCAGACCGAATTCGACGTGGTTTTGACTGGCTTCGGTGAGAAGAAAGTCGGCGTTATCAAGGTGGTGCGCGCGATCACCGGCCTTGGTTTGAAAGAGGCCAAGGATGCGGTGGAGGGAGTTCCTACCCCGTTGAAGGAGGGGATTTCCAAAGACGAGGCGGAAGACGTCAAAAAGCAACTGGAAGAGGCGGGCGCAACGGTCGAGATCAAGTAATTCTTGGCATTGCGTATCCGCAAAGAACCCTGAGCGGTATCGGGCTGGTGGCGTTTTCGCCACCGGCCTTTTCCCGCTTGTGGACGACTCCCTGAGACGATTCCACGCGAGTCGTTTCAGGGAGATGATTTGTTTTCAGCATGGGATCCCCAAGGGATCCCGCTACAGCCTTACGTAACCGAGGGACGGCAACATGGCCTATTCTTTCACCGAGAAAAAGCGTATTCGTAAGGATTTCGGCAAGCGGCCGGGTATCCTTGAAGTGCCTTTTCTTCTGGCGACCCAGATCGATTCCTTTCGCAGTTTTCTGCAGGCTGATGCAGCCCCGGATGAACGAAAGGACATGGGGTTGCACGCTGCATTCACATCGGTGTTTCCCATTGTCAGTTACTCTGGCAACGCGGTGCTGGAGTATGTGAATTACCGCCTGGGTGAGCCCACCTTCGATGTGCGTGAGTGTCAGCTGCGAGGTACCACCTATGCGGCGCCGTTGCGGGTGCTGGTGCGACTGGTGATCTATGACAAAGAGGCGCCCGCCGGCTCCAAGGTGGTGAAGGATATCCGTGAGCAGGAAGTCTACATGGGCGAACTGCCGCTGATGACCGAAACCGGTACCTTCGTTATCAATGGCACCGAGCGGGTTATTGTCTCCCAGTTGCACCGCTCTCCCGGCGTTTTCTTCGATCATGACAAGGGTAAGACCCACTCCTCGGGCAAGCTTCTCTTCTCTGCCCGGGTGATCCCTTACCGAGGTTCCTGGCTCGATTTCGAATTCGATCCGAAGGACTGTGTTTACGTTCGGATCGATCGCCGCCGCAAGCTGCCCGCTACCATCCTGTTGCGGGCGCTCGGTTATGATGCAGAACAGATTCTCGACATGTTTTTCGAGACCGACACGATTACCCTGAGCAAGACCAAGGCAAAGCTGAACCTGGTGCCCGAGCGTCTGCGCGGTGAATTGGCCATCATCGATATCAAGGCGGGCAAAGAGGTGATGGTGGAGGCGGGTCGCCGTGTCACCCAACGCCATATCCTGCAACTGGAGAAGGCGGGTATCAACACCCTGGACCTGCCATTCGAATCTCTCTACGGCAAAGTGCTGGCCCACAACCTGATTGATAAGGCTACTGGGGAACTGCTGGCCAACGCCAATGATGAGATTACCGAGGAACTGCTGCAGAATCTTATCGACAAGGGCATCAAGAAAATCCAGACCCTGTTCACCAATGACCTGGATCAAGGACCCTACATCTCCAGCACCCTGCGGATTGACCCGGCCACCTCCGAGCTGGAGGCGCAGGTAGAAATCTACCGCATGATGCGGCCCGGCGAGCCGCCCACTAAAGAGTCGGCCCAGAATCTCTTCAACAGCCTGTTTTTCAGCCCGGACCGTTACGATTTGTCGGCGGTTGGCCGCATGAAGTTCAACAAGCGGTTGGGGCGTGATGAAGTTACCGGCGACGGTGTGTTGTCGAAAGAAGACATCATTGATGTGCTCAAGGAGCTGATTGGTATCCGTAATGGTCATGGTATCGTGGATGATATCGATCACCTCGGAAACCGCCGCATTCGCTGCGTAGGCGAAATGGCAGAAAACCAGTTTCGTGTTGGTCTGGTGCGCGTCGAGCGGGCGGTGAAGGAGCGCTTGACCCTGGCCGAGTCCGAGGGACTTATGCCGCAGGAGATGATCAACGCGAAACCGGTCTCCGCTGCTATCCGGGAGTTCTTTGGCTCCAGCCAGCTCTCCCAGTTTATGGATCAGAACAACCCCCTCTCCGAGGTGACCCACAAGCGTCGCGTTTCGGCGCTGGGCCCAGGCGGTCTGGCCCGCGAGCGAGCCGGCTTCGAGGTGAGGGATGTACACCCGACCCATTACGGCCGGGTGTGCCCGATCGAGACTCCGGAAGGGCCGAACATCGGTCTCATCAATTCCCTGGCCGTCTACTCGCGAACCAACGATTACGGTTTCCTAGAGACGCCCTATCGGAAAGTGAACGATAGCCGGGTCACCGATGAGATTCACTATCTTTCGGCGATCGAAGAGGGTCGCTATGTAATCGCCCAGGCCAATGCCAGCCTGGACGAGAACAACACGCTGATCGATGAATTGGTCTCCTGCCGTCATCAGAATGAATTCACGCTTTCCAACCCGAGCAGGATCGAATATATGGACGTATCACCGAAACAGATCGTTTCGGTGGCGGCCTCGCTGATCCCCTTTCTGGAGCACGATGATGCCAACCGCGCCCTGATGGGGTCGAACATGCAGCGTCAGGCGGTGCCGACTCTACGGGCGGAAAAACCGCTGGTGGGCACCGGCATGGAGCGGGCAGTAGCGGTGGACTCAGGTGTCACCGTGGTAGCGCGGCGCGGGGGAATGGTCGACTCGGTGGATGCCGGCCGCATTGTGGTGCGGGTCAACGATGAAGAGACCGAGGCCAGCGAGCCGGGTGTCGATATCTACAACCTGACCAAGTACACGCGTTCCAACCAGAACACCTGTATCAACCAGCGGCCGCTGGTGATTCCCGGAGACGCCATTGCCCGCGGTGACGTGCTGGCTGACGGTCCTTCCACCGACATGGGGGAACTGGCCCTGGGTCAGAACATGCGGGTCGCTTTCATGCCCTGGAACGGCTATAACTTCGAAGATTCGATCCTGGTCTCCGAGCGGGTGGTGCAGGAGGACCGTTTCACCACCATCCATATTGAAGAGCTGACAGCGATGGCCCGGGACACCAAACTGGGCCCAGAGGAGATAACCGGCGACATACCCAATGTGGGTGAGGCGGCCCTGGCCAAGCTGGATGAATCCGGTATCGTTTATGTCGGGGCAGAAGTCAAAGAGGGCGATATCCTGGTTGGCAAGGTAACCCCCAAGGGCGAGACCCAGCTGACGCCGGAGGAGAAACTGCTGCGCGCCATTTTTGGTGAGAAGGCGGCAGACGTGAAGGACACTTCGCTGCGCCTTTCCTCGGGAATGGCCGGCACCGTTATTGATGTCCAGGTGTTCACGCGGGATGGGGTGGAGAAGGATGCCCGCGCACTGCAGATTGAGGAGTCGGAGCTGGAAAGGGTCAAGCAGGATCTGAACGACCAGTTGCGGATTATGGAGGATGACACCTTTCAGCGGGTGGAGAAGATGTTGCAGGGCAAGGTGGCTGATGGCGGACCGAACCGGCTGAAAGCGGGGTCGAAGATAACCAAGCCCTACCTGAGTGAAATCGACCGCGACCAGTGGTTGGAGATCCGGCTGCACAACGAAGAGGCGGCAGCCCAGTTGGAGGCGATCGCTGAACAGATCAAGCAGCAGCGCGAAAGCTTCCGCGAGAAATTTGAAGAGAAGAAGCGCAAGCTCACCAC
Organism: uncultured Gammaproteobacteria bacterium; assembly: GCA_963820955.1. Lineage (GTDB taxonomy): Bacteria > Pseudomonadota > Gammaproteobacteria > Chromatiales > Chromatiaceae. The sequence continues at coordinate 98,886 of CAWGCA010000042.1, forward strand.
TGGTGACGATCTGGCACCGGGGGTATTGAAGATGGTTAAGGTCTATGTGGCGGTCAAGCGTCGCATCCAGCCCGGAGATAAGATGGCCGGGCGCCATGGTAACAAGGGTGTGATCTCCACCATCGTTCCGGTGGAAGATATGCCGTTCGATGCCGATGGCGAGCCGGTGGATATCGTTCTCAATCCGCTGGGCGTGCCCTCGCGCATGAACGTCGGACAGGTATTGGAGGCCCATCTGGGCTGGGCGGCCAAGGGGGTGGGGCTTAGAATCGGCGAGATGCTGCAGGCCCAGGCGAAGATTGCCGAGCTGCGTGGATTCCTGGAGCAGATTTACAACACCAGCGGAAAACCTGAGCAGATCGACTCCCTTAGTGACGAAGAGGTGATCGAACTCTGCGTTAATCTGAGAAAGGGGGTGCCTATGGCCACCCCGGTGTTTGACGGTGCAGCAGAGGCGGAGATCAAGGCCATGCTGCAGCTGGCCGGCCTGCCCGAGTCAGGTCAGACAACCCTCTGCGATGGTCGAACCGGAGAAGCCTTCGACCGCCCGGTCACAGTGGGCTATATGTACATGCTCAAGCTGAATCATCTGGTGGATGACAAGATGCACGCCCGTTCCACCGGCCCCTACAGCCTGGTCACCCAGCAACCGCTGGGCGGAAAGGCCCAGTTTGGTGGTCAGCGATTCGGTGAGATGGAGGTCTGGGCGCTGGAGGCGTACGGCGCCTCTTATACCCTGCAGGAGATGCTCACGGTGAAATCGGACGATGTCACCGGCCGCACCCGCATGTACAAAAACATCGTGGATGGAGACCATCGGATGGAGGCGGGGATGCCCGAGTCCTTCAACGTACTGGTTAAAGAGATTCGATCCTTGGCCATCAATATCGAACTGGAGAGGGAGTAGGGTGGGGTATTCGCTTGGGATGATGATAGAACCGAGACGATACCCGGAACCTGACAGCAGGAGAAACGATCTTGAAAGATCTACTTAAGATTCTGAAACAGCAGGGTCAGTCAGAAGACTTTGATGCAATCCGCATCGGTCTTGCCTCACCCGATATGATCCGTTCCTGGTCTTACGGTGAGGTGAAGAAGCCGGAGACCATCAACTACCGGACTTTTAAGCCGGAACGCGATGGTCTTTTCTGCGCCAAGATATTTGGCCCGGTCAGCGACTACGAGTGTCTCTGCGGCAAATACAAGCGCCTCAAGCATCGTGGCGTGGTGTGCGAAAAGTGCGGGGTCGAGGTAACGCTTGCCAAGGTGCGCCGCGAGCGCATGGGCCATATTGAGCTGGCCAGTCCGGCGGCCCACATCTGGTTTCTCAAGTCCCTGCCGTCCCGTATCGGTCTGCTGCTGGATATGACCCTGCGCGACATCGAGCGGGTACTCTATTTCGAGTCCTTCGTGGTGGTCGATCCCGGTATGACGCCGCTGGATCGCGGCCAGTTGCTCACCGACGAGCAGTATCTGGAGGCGATTGAGGAAAACGGAGACGAGTTCGACGCCCGTATGGGCGCCGAGGCGGTCTACGAGCTGCTTCGCACTATCGATCTGCCGAAGGAGATCGTGAAACTGCGTGAGGAGATCAACGGGACCAAGTCCGAGACTAAACTGAAAAAGCTGACTAAGCGGCTGAAACTGGTGGAGTCTCTGGAACAGTCCGGTAACCGTCCCGAGTGGATGGTGATGAAGGTGCTGCCGGTCTTGCCGCCGGAGTTGCGTCCGCTGGTGCCCCTGGACGGAGGGCGTTTTGCCACCTCCGATCTGAATGACCTCTACCGCCGGGTAATCAATCGCAACAACCGTCTGAAACGGCTGCTCGACCTGAATGCCCCGGATATCATTGTGCGCAACGAAAAGCGCATGCTGCAGGAGTCGGTGGACGCGCTGCTGGATAACGGCCGCCGCGGCCGGGCCATTACCGGTACCAACAAGCGTCCGTTGAAGTCGCTGGCCGACATGATCAAGGGCAAACAGGGGCGTTTCCGGCAGAATCTGCTCGGCAAGCGTGTGGATTACTCGGGTCGTTCGGTAATTGTGGTTGGCCCGACCCTGAAACTGCATCAATGCGGCCTGCCCAAGAAAATGGCGCTGGAGCTGTTCAAGCCGTTCATATTCTCCAAGCTGCAGCTGCGCGGCGTGGCCACCACCATCAAAGCGGCCAAGAAACTGGTAGAGCGCGGCACGGGTGAGGTCTGGGATATCCTGGAGGAGGTGATCCGCGAGCATCCGGTGATGCTTAACCGTGCACCTACCCTGCACCGGCTCGGCATTCAAGCATTTGAACCGGTTCTGATCGAGGGTAAGGCGATTCAGCTTCACCCCCTGGTATGTACCGCCTTTAACGCCGATTTCGATGGCGATCAAATGGCGGTGCACGTGCCCTTGTCCATCGAGGCACAGTTGGAGGCACGCAGTTTGATGATGTCCACCAACAATATCCTCTCCCCGGCCAACGGCGAACCGATTATCGTACCCTCCCAGGATGTGGTATTGGGGCTCTATTACATGACTCGAGAGGCGATCAACGCCAAGGGCGAGGGCATGGCCTTCGCTAATGTTGCTGAAGTGCACCGGGCCTACGAGTCCCGTAAGGTTTCACTGCAGGCCCGGGTCAAAGTCCGTCTGTACGATGATGAAGCTGGCGAGAACGGCGAAACGACCAAGGTCCGTAAGCTGGTTGATACGACGGTTGGTCGGGCCTTGCTGTCCGAGATTCTGCCGGACGGACTTTCGTTCGATCTGATCAATAAAGCAATGGATAAGCGCTCCATCTCCAATCTGGTGAATGCCTGTTATCGGCAGGTGGGTTTGAAGGAGACGGTGATCTTTGCAGATCAGGTCATGTACATGGGATTCCGCCTGGCAACACGCGCCGGTATCTCCATTGGTATGAACGATATGACCATACCGGAGGAGAAGGAAGGGATCCTGGCAGCTGCCGAGCATGAGGTGAAGGAGATCGAGAACCAGTACGCGTCTGGTCTGGTGACCAACGGCGAGCGGTACAACAAGGTGGTGGATATCTGGTCCCACACCAACGACCAGGTTGCCAGAGCGATGATGTCCAAGCTGGGCAAAGAAGTGGTAACCGACAGCGAAGGTAAGGAGGTAGAACAGGACTCCTTCAACTCCATCTATATGATGGCCGACTCGGGCGCCCGCGGTTCTGCCGCCCAGATCCGGCAGCTGGCGGGTATGCGTGGATTGATGGCGAAACCGGACGGCTCCATCATTGAGACGCCAATTACCGCCAATTTCCGCGAGGGGCTGGATGTGCTGCAGTACTTCATCTCCACCCATGGTGCACGCAAAGGCCTGGCGGACACCGCCCTGAAGACAGCCAACTCGGGTTATCTCACCCGCCGTTTGGTTGATGTGGCCCAGGACATGGTGGTGCTGGAAGAGGACTGTGGTACCGACGACGGGCTGATGATGCAGCCTATCATCGAGGGTGGCGACGTAGTGGAACCGCTGCGCGAGCGTATTCTCGGCAGGGTGACCGCGACCGAACTCTACCGGCCTGGTAGTCAAGAGTTGATTTGCGAAGCCGGTACCCTGCTGGATGAGAAATGGGTTGATCAGTTCGATGACCAGGGCGTGGATCATGTGATGGTCCGTTCCCCCATCACTTGCAAGGCCAGGGTCGGTGTATGTTCCATGTGTTATGGCCGTGATCTGGCCCGGGGCCATAAGGTGAACGATGGCGAAGCGGTAGGCGTCATCGCCGCTCAGTCCATCGGTGAGCCAGGCACTCAGCTGACCATGCGCACCTTCCACATCGGTGGCGCTGCTTCCCGTGCGGCGGCGGTGAACAGCATCGAGGTCAAGACCTCGGGTATCGTCCACTTGCACAACATCAAGACGGTGCAGCACCACAGCGGCAACCTGGTAGCTGTCTCCCGCTCCGGTGAACTGACCGTGGTTGATGAGGTGGGGCGTGAGCGCGAGCGTTACAAGGTCCCTTATGGTGCCAGTATCCGGGCCGCCGATGGCGATTCGGTGGATGGTGGCCAGATGGTGGCGAACTGGGATCCCCATACTCACCCGGTTATTACGGAAGTGGACGGCAAGCTTCAGTTCGTGGAATTCCAGGATGGTGTCAGTGTCCAGAGTCAGTTGGATGAGGTGACCGGCCTTGTCTCGCTGGTGGTGATCGACCCGAAACAGCGTCCTTCCGCGGGCAAAGATATGCGTCCTATGTTGAAACTGGTGGACGAGAATGGGGAAGACCTCAACATTGCGGGCACCGAGATACCGGCGCACTACTATCTGCCCGCGGGGGCGATTGTCAACGTGGCCGACGGGGCAGATGTACTGGTGGGGGATACCCTGGCGCGCATTCCGCAGGAGTCGTCGAAGACCCGAGACATTACCGGTGGTCTGCCACGGGTAGCCGACCTGTTTGAGGCGCGCAAGCCGAAGGACCCTGCGATTCTGGCCGAGGCGACCGGGACCGTCAGTTTTGGCAAAGACACCAAAGGTAAGCAGCGCCTGATAATTACCGACGCGGACGGAGAGCAACATGAGGATCTGATCCCGAAGTGGCGGCATGTCAATGTATTCGAGGGTGAGCAGGTAGAAAAGGGGGAAATTATCTCCGATGGTGAACTCAACCCCCACGACATACTGCGTCTGAAGAGTGTCACCGATCTGGCTTCCTACCTGGTGAAGGAGATACAGGATGTCTACCGATTACAGGGTGTGAAGATCAACGATAAACATATCGAAGTGATCATTCGTCAGATGTTGCGCAAGGTGGAGGTGACTGCCCCGGGAGATACCCGTTTCCTGCGAGGGGAACAGGTGGAGCGTGCGCGACTCACGGATATGAACCTACAGATGGAGGCGGAAGGTAAGCACCCGGTGCTTTGGGATCCGATACTGCTGGGGATTACCAAGGCCTCGCTGGCAACCGAATCCTTTATCTCAGCCGCGTCCTTCCAGGAGACTACCCGGGTATTGACTGAAGCGGCAGTGCGGGGCTCAAACGATCAGTTGGTCGGACTGAAGGAAAATGTGATTGTCGGACGTCTGATACCGGCCGGCACCGGTCTCGCCTATCACAACGAACGACGTCGCCGCCGTTACGAAGAGATCGAGGTGGAATCCGGGGGCAAGGTGGAGATGGGTGCCGACGAGGTCGCCGAGGCGATCAAACAGGCCCTGAACACGGCTGACGGCTGATTGCAGCCACGGGGTGACCAAGGGTGTGCCGAGGTCGGGGTTATCCGACCTCGGCGGTACACTGGCCGCCCCTCGGAGATCAACAATTTTCCAGGGCTGGGTTTTTCTCCCGGATGCCCAGGATAGTGTTGACACCTCCAGTCATTCTACGTAGAATTCGCGCTCTCAATCAGGCCGGCCCCGAAGGCGTCGGCCTTTGTTTCTTCGTGTAATCTCAGGCTGTATTCAGCTCCTGGGATTGCTGGCTGGCAATCGAGCACTCTCGGCGCTGCAGATAGCGGATCGAGCGGGGTCGGTTGCTTGCTTTTCTGGAGCGGGTGTGGCGCCACGGCGTATCACCGGAGATGGGATCAGATGGCAACAATCAATCAGTTGGTGCGCAGGCCGCGGAAGCGCAAAGTCGAAAAAAGCAATGTGCCGGCCCTCGAGGCCTGCCCCCAGAAGCGTGGCGTCTGCACCCGTGTTTACACCACCACGCCGAAGAAGCCCAACTCGGCATTGAGGAAGGTGGCACGTGTGCGTTTGACCAATGGTTACGAAGTGACCAGCTATATCGGAGGCGAGGGCCACAATCTGCAGGAGCACTCGGTGGTGCTGATTCGCGGAGGGCGTGTCAAAGATCTGCCCGGTGTGCGGTATCACGTGGTCCGCGGCAGTCTGGATACCTCTGGGGTAGAGAGTCGTCGCCAGGGACGTTCCAAGTATGGAGCCAAACGGCCAAAGAGCTGATTGGCGCTAAAGAAACGAAATCGGATTAAGAGTCATGCCTAGAAGACGAGTTGTAGCAAAGCGCGAAATTCTACCGGATCCAAAATTCGGCAGTAAGCTGTTGGCCAAATTCATCAACATGGTGATGGTGGACGGCAAGAAAGCGGTAGCGGAGAAAATCCTCTATGACGCGCTTGACAGAATGAGTGAGCGCGCTGGCGGAGAGCCCATGGAAGTGCTGGACAAGGCGCTTGATAACGTGCGGCCGGTGGTCGAAGTGAAGTCACGCCGCGTGGGTGGTGCAACCTACCAGGTGCCGGTGGAAGTGCGTGCGGCTCGCCGCAATACACTCGCCATGCGTTGGCTGATCGAGGCATCGCGTAAGCGCAGCGAGAAATCTATGGCCTATCGGTTGGCGGGCGAGTTGTCGGACGCGGCGGAATCTCGTGGTTCGGCGGTGAAGAAGAGGGAAGACACTCACCGCATGGCGGAGGCTAACAAGGCCTTCTCCCATTACCGCTGGTAGCGGTGGTTTCGTAGCAGTATCACTTTAAACTTAGCTCTTTTACATTGTTGACGGGAATTAGACGTGGCACGTAGCACTCCTATCGCGCGTTATCGCAACCTCGGGATCATGGCCCACATTGATGCGGGCAAGACCACGACCACCGAGCGGATCCTCTATTACACCGGGGTTTCGCATAAAATTGGTGAAGTGCATGACGGCGCCGCAACCATGGACTGGATGGAGCAGGAGCAGGAGCGGGGTATTACCATCACCTCAGCGGCGACTACCTGCTTCTGGAGTGGCATGGACCAGCAGTTCCCGCAGCATCGCATCAACATAATCGACACCCCCGGCCACGTGGACTTCACCATCGAGGTGGAGCGTTCCCTGCGCGTGCTGGATGGCGCTTGCGCCGTGTTCTGCGCCGTGGGCGGTGTGGAACCCCAGTCGGAGACAGTCTGGCGTCAGGCCAACAAATACAAGGTGCCGCGCATTGCCTTCGTCAACAAGATGGATCGCATGGGCGCCAACTTCCTGCGCGTGGTGGAGCAGATCAGAGAGCGCTTGGGTGCCAGACCCGTCCCGCTGCAAATCAATATCGGCACCGAAGAAGATTTCAAGGGTGTCGTCGATCTGGTCACCATGAAGGCGATTATCTGGGACGAGGAGTCCCGGGGGATGAAATACGAAGAGCAGGATATTCCCGCCGACCTGCAGGATCTCTGTGCAGAGTGGCGCGAACGCCTGGTCGAAGCCGCCGCTGAGGCCAACGACGGGCTGATGGAGAAGTACCTGGAAGGGACCGAACTGAGCATTGATGAGATAAAACAGGGCCTGCGTATTCGCACCCTGGCCAACGAAATCACCCCCGTTATGTGCGGAACAGCCTTTAAAAACAAGGGTGTGCAGGCCATGTTGGATGCGGTGATAGAGTATATGCCGGCACCGACCGATGTGCCTCCGATAACGGGTGTGCTGGATGATGCCGCTGAGACCGAGGCCGAACGCCCGTCCAGCGATGAGGCGCCTTTTGCCGCCCTGGCGTTCAAGATTGCCACCGATCCGTTCGTTGGGAATTTGACCTTTTTTCGGGTTTACTCGGGTGTTCTAAATTCCGGCGATACCATCTATAACCCGGTCAAGAGCAAGAAAGACCGTATTGGCCGCATCCTGCAGATGCACGCCAACACACGGGAGGAGATCAAAGAGGTTCGGGCCGGTGATATCGCGGCAGCCGTCGGATTGAAGGACGTCACCACTGGCGATACCCTGTGTGCCCTGAATGACGTGATCACCCTGGAGCGCATGGAGTTCCCGGAGCCGGTGATTGCGGTGGCTGTAGAGCCCAAGACCAAGACCGACCAGGAAAAAATGGGCGTAGCGCTTTCAAAGTTGGCCCATGAAGACCCCTCTTTTCAGGTCAGCACCGACGAGGAATCGGGTCAGACCATTATCGCCGGTATGGGCGAACTGCATCTGGAGATCATCGTCGACCGGATGAAGCGGGAGTTCAAGGTAGAAGCGAACGTGGGGGCGCCGCAGGTTGCCTATCGCGAGACCATCCGCAATACCATTGAACAGGAAGGCAAGTTCGTGCGTCAGTCGGGTGGTCGCGGGCAGTATGGCCACGTCTACCTGCGTATCGAGCCACAGGAGCCCGGTTCCGGTTACGAGTTCGTCAACCAGATCGTCGGCGGTGTGGTGCCCAGAGAATATATTCCTGCGGTGGACAAAGGCGTCCAGGAGCAGATGGTCAATGGGGTCATTGCGGGCTACCCGGTGGTGGACGTCAAGGTAACCTTGTATGACGGCTCCTATCACGATGTCGACTCTTCGGAGATGGCATTCAAGATCGCGGGTTCCATGTGCTTCAAGGAGGGGGCCAAGAGGGCTCGGCCGGTCCTGCTGGAGCCGATGATGAAGGTGGAAGTGGTTACACCGGAAGACTACATGGGAGATGTGATGGGAGACTTGAGCGGCCGTCGCGGTCTGGTTCAGGGTATGGACGACTCCCCGGCTGGTAAGCAGATTAAGGCGGAGGTGCCGTTGTCCGAGATGTTCGGGTACGCCACCGATCTGCGGTCCGCCACCCAGGGGCGAGCTACCTACAGCATGGAGTTCGCCAAGTATAACGAGGTTCCGGCGAGCATCGCCGAGGCCATCATCAAGAAACAGTAATCCGTTAAGGGGTAGCAACCGTGTCGAAGGAAAAATTCGAACGCACAAAGCCACATGTAAATGTGGGAACCATTGGTCACGTGGACCACGGCAAGACCACGCTGACGGCGGCGATCACCAAGGTGATGTCGGAAAAGCACGGCGGTGAGGTAAAGGCATTCGACCAGATCGACAATGCGCCGGAAGAGCGAGAGCGAGGCATCACCATTGCCACGGCACACGTGGAGTACGAGTCGGACAACCGCCACTATGCGCACGTGGACTGCCCGGGGCACGCGGACTATGTGAAGAACATGATCACGGGTGCGGCGCAGATGGACGGAGCGGTGCTGGTGGTATCGGCGGCGGACGGCCCGATGCCGCAGACACGCGAGCACATACTGCTGTCGCGTCAGGTGGGTGTGCCTTACATCCTGGTGTACATGAACAAAGCGGACATGGTGGACGACGCGGAGCTGCTGGAGCTGGTGGAGATGGAGATCCGGGAGCTGCTGGACCAGTATGATTTTCCGGGTGACGACACCCCGATTATAGTGGGCTCTGCGCTGAAGGCGCTGGAGGGGGACACCTCGGAGCTGGGTACGCAGTCGATCGTGAAGCTGCTGGAGGCGATGGATGCCTATATTCCGGAGCCGGAGCGTGACACCGACAAGCCGTTTCTGATGCCGATCGAGGACGTGTTTTCGATCTCGGGCCGAGGCACGGTGGTGACCGGACGTATCGAGCGTGGTGTGGTACGGGTGGGCGAAGAGATCGAGATTGTCGGGATCAAGGACACGGTGAAGACCACCTGCACCGGTGTGGAGATGTTCCGCAAGCTGCTGGACGAAGGAGTGGCGGGGGACAACGTCGGGGTGCTGCTGCGCGGTACCAAGCGGGAAGACGTGGAGCGTGGTCAGGTGCTGGCGAAGCCAGGCAGTATAACGCCGCACACCCATTTTGAGGCGGAGGTGTACGTGCTGAGCAAGGACGAGGGTGGACGTCACACGCCGTTTTTCAATGGCTATCGACCGCAGTTTTACTTTCGCACGACGGACGTGACCGGGGCCTGCGACCTGCCGGAAGGTATTGACATGGTGATGCCGGGCGACAACGTGAAGATGACGGTGAAGTTGATTGCGCCGATCGCGATGGAAGAGGGTCTGCGTTTTGCAATCCGCGAGGGTGGCCGTACTGTCGGCGCCGGCGTGGTTGCCAAGATCATCGAGTAAATTTGAGTTAATAGAGATATGGCCAACCAGAGAATTCGTATTCGACTGAAGGCTTTCGATCATCGTCTGATCGATCAGTCTGCGCGGGAAATCGTAGATACCGCCAAGCGTACCGGTGCCCAGGTTCGTGGCCCCATTCCGCTGCCGACCAGGAAAGAGCGGTTTACCATACTGATCTCTCCGCATGTCAACAAGGATGCGCGTGATCAGTACGAGATCCGTACCCATAAGCGGTTGATGGATATCATCGATCCGACCGACAAAACGGTGGATGCCCTGATGAAACTGGATCTGGCAGCTGGCGTGGACGTTCAGATCAAACTGAACTGAGGTTAAGAACAATGGCGATTGGAATTGTTGGGCGCAAAGTCGGCATGACCCGTATCTTCACCGAAGAGGGGTCATCCATCCCGGTTACGGTGATCGAGGTGGAACCGAATCGGGTGACCCAGATGCGCAGCGAAGAGACAGACGGTTACCGTGCGGTGCAGGTGACGACCGGAAGCCGCAGGGCATCCCGCGTCACCAAGCCGATAGCGGGACACCTGGCCAAGGCGGGGGTGGAAGCCGGCCGCGGTCTGTGGGAATTCCGGCTGGGAGATGGCGAGGAAGAAGGCATGCAGGTTGGTGCCGAGATCAAGGCCGATGTTTTTGCCGTCGGTCAGCGGGTTGATGTGCGTGGAATGACCAAGGGTAAGGGTTTTCAGGGTGGTGTGAAACGGCACAATTTTCGGATGCAGGACGCCACCCACGGCAACTCGATTTCTCACCGCGCGGCAGGCTCCATCGGGCAGTGCCAGACCCCTGGCCGTGTGTTCAAGGGTAAAAAGATGGCCGGGCACATGGGCGATGTTCAGCGTTCTGCCCAGAATCTGGAAGTAGTGCGGGTGGACGTCGACCGTAATCTGTTACTGGTGAAGGGTGCCGTTCCCGGTTCCCGTGGCGGCAATGTCCTGGTTACGCCCGCCATCAAGATGGCGAACAGAGGGTAAAGAGTCATGGACCTCAATGTACAGGCAGGCGGTGACGGCAGCGGTGAAACCATTCAGGTCTCCGATTCCGTGTTCGCCGCAGATTTTAACGAAGCCCTGATTCACCAGGTGGTCACCGCATACATGGCGGGGGCACGCAGTGGCACCAAGGCCCAGAAAAACCGCTCCCGGGTGCGGGGTGGCGGCGCTAAGCCCTGGCGGCAGAAAGGTATGGGGCGCGCCCGTGCAGGTACCAGCCGCAGTCCGTTGTGGCGCTCTGGTGGTGTGACCTTTGCGGCCACTCCCAAGGATTACCAGCAGAAAGTGAACCGCAAGATGTATCGCGGCGCGCTGCGTTCCATCCTTTCCGAACTGGTCAGGAATGAGCGTCTGGTGGCGGTCTCCGAATTTGCGGTCAGCGCCCCTAAGACCAGAGAGCTGTCCGACAAGCTGAAAGGGATGGGGTTAAATGAGGTGCTGATCGTCGCTGAGCAGCCGGATGAAAATCTTTATCTGGCGGCCCGCAATCTTTACGGGGTGGATATCTGCGATGTCAGCGAGCTGGATCCAGTAAGCCTGGTTGGCTTTGACAAAATTCTGATGACCTCTGGGGCCATCAAAAAGTTGGAGGAGCGTCTGGCATGAACAAAGAGCGTTTAATGCAGGTGCTGCTCAGCCCGGTGGTCTCTGAAAAGAGCACCAACGTGGCGGATGCAAGCCGTCAGTTTGTGTTTCGTGTGGCCTCGGATGCCAGTAAGCCTGAGATCCGCAAGGCGGTTGAACTCATGTTCGACGTCAAGGTGGAGCAGGTGAGAGTGGTCAACGTCAAGGGAAAGAACAAGCGTTTTGGTTCTATCCAGGGACAGCGAAAAGGCAGCCGCAAGGCTTACGTCAAACTGGCTGCAGGAAGTGATATAGATTTTGGAGCGGGGGCCTGAGGGTCGCTGCGGCAAGCAGGGTTACAGCGGAAGCATTGAAATGGCTATTGTAAAATCCAAACCCACTTCGGCGGGACGACGGTTCCTGGTCAAGGTGGTGAATCCCGAGCTGCATAAGGGGGAGCCCCATAAGCCCCTGGTGGAGAGCAAGAGCAGGAACGGCGGGCGTAACAACCTTGGTCGTATCACCACCCGGCATAGAGGTGGCGGGCACAAGCAGCGTTATCGCATCATCGATTTCAAGCGCAACAAGGATGGTATACCTGGGATAGTGGAGCGGATCGAATACGACCCGAACCGCACCGCCAACATCGCGTTGATAAAATATGTGGATGGCGAGCGCCGTTATATTATCGCGCCAAAAGGCGTGAGCGCCGGTCAGCAGATCCTTTCCGGACCAGAGGCGGAGATTCGGCCCGGAAACTGTTTGCCGCTGCACAATATCCCGGTGGGTACGGTCATTCACTGTGTGGAGATGAAGGCAGGTAAAGGCGCGCAGATTGCCCGTTCGGCAGGGGCTTCGGTGCAATTGGTTGCAAGAGAAGGTGAATATGCTACCCTGCGCCTCCGCTCCGGCGAGATGCGCAAGGTGCGCTACGATTGCCGCGCAGTGATCGGCGAGGTTGGAAATGCCGAGCACAATCTTCGCAAACTGGGTAAGGCGGGTGCCTCCCGCTGGCGTGGTGTCCGGCCGACGGTTCGTGGCGTAGTGATGAATCCGGTGGACCATCCTCATGGCGGCGGCGAAGGCCGTACCTCGGGTGGTCGCCATCCGGTCAGCCCCTGGGGTGTGCCTACCAAGGGTTACAAGACACGTACAAATAAGCGCACTAACAAGATGATCGTGCGCGGTCGTAATCGCAAGTAACGAATAAGCGGAACTGAGGTAATTTAAAGTGCCACGTTCAATTAAAAAAGGGCCGTTTGTAGATCACCACCTTATGAAGAAGGTGGATGAGGCGGTGGCCAGTAACAGCAAACGTCCGATAAAAACCTGGTCGCGCCGCTCCATGGTGCTTCCGGAGATGGTAGGCCTGACCATTGCAGTATACAACGGACGCCAGCACGTGCCCGTTCTGGTGACGGAGAACATGGTTGGCCACAAGCTGGGCGAGTTCGCGCTGACCCGCACCTACCGGGGTCACTCAGCGGACAAGAAAGCAACACGTTAATTGGGGTGTGAACCATGCAGGCAGTAGCGAAATTACGCCATGCGCGTATCTCGGCCCAGAAAGGCCGCCTGGTAGCTGATCAGATCCGGGGTTTGCCGGTAGAGCAGGCGCTGGACCTACTCGCCTTCAGCAGCAAGAAGGGCTCGGCCCTGATGAAGAAGGTCCTGGACTCCGCAATCGCCAATGCGGAAAACAACGAAGGTGCAGATATCGACGAATTAAAGGTGTCGGCAGTCACTGTTGACGAAGGACCGACCATGAAGAGGATTCGCGCGCGGGCCAAGGGTCGTGCAGCGAGGATCCTGAAGCGTACCAGTCACTTCACCGTGACTGTATCGGACAAGTAAGGCAAGAGAGGCCAAAATGGGTCAGAAAGTACATCCAACCGGCATTCGGTTGGGCATAGTCAAAGACTGGACTTCCAAATGGTATGCGGATACCAAGGACTATGCCGATCTGCTGAATACCGACCTTGAGATTCGAGAGTATCTGAAAAAGCGTTTGTTTCAGGCCTCGGTCAGCCGGATCCAGATTGATCGTCCGGCAAAGAATGCCCATATCACGATTCATACAGCCCGTCCCGGCCTGGTCATCGGAAAGAAGGGCGAGGATATCGATGCGCTAAGGAGCGAAGTCTCCCGGCGGATGGGTATTCCGGTGCATATCAGCGTGGAAGAGATTCGCAAGCCCGAGCTTGACGCCCAGCTGGTGGCCGAGGGTATCACTCAGCAGCTGGAGCGCAGGGTAATGTTCCGCCGGGCGATGAAGCGTTCGGTGCAGACCGCAATGCGTCTGGGGGCGGAGGGGATCAAAGTTCATATCGCCGGCCGCTTGAACGGTGCTGAAATTGCCCGCAGCGAGTGGTATCGGGAAGGCAGGGTACCACTGCATACCCTGCGGGCGGATATTGATTACGGCTTCGCCGAGGCCAAAACCACCTACGGCGTGCTGGGCGTCAAGGTCTGGGTTTTCAAGGGTGAGGTGTTCGAAGGCTCAGAACACGAAGAGACGGCCTCGACGCAGAAGTCTGGAAAGAGGGGCTAAGTTATGTTGATCCCAAAACGGACAAAATTTCGCAAGCAGCACAAGGGTCGGAATCGTGGTCTGGCAACCACCGGCAATAAAGTCAGTTTTGGCGAGTATGGCCTGCAGGCGGTAGGTCGAGGTCGATTGACCGCCCGACAAATCGAGTCGGCACGTCGTACTATTACCCGCCACGTAAAGCGTGGTGGAAAGCTGTGGATCCGCGTGTTCCCGGACAAGCCGATCACCAAGAAGCCTCTGGAAGTTCGCCAGGGTAAGGGTAAAGGTAACGTAGAGTACTGGGTTGCGCTGGTTCAGCCAGGACGCATGTTGTATGAAATTGAAGGCATTACCGAGGAGTTGGCGCGGGAGGCATTCCGGCTGGCGGCCGCGAAACTGCCTTTTAAGACCACCTTCGCTAGACGGACGGTATTGTGATGAAGGCAACTGAACTTCGGGAAAAGAGTGCGGCCGATTTAGAGGCATCCCTGCTGGAGTTGCGTAAAGAGCAGTTCAATCTGCGGATGCAGCAGGGTACCGGACAACTGGTCCGACCCACCGAAATGAATCGGGTGCGCAAAGAGATCGCACGGGTCAAGACCGTATTGAATGAAATAAAGACAGGTGAAGCAAAATGAACGAACAGACTCCGAGCAACCGCACGCTCCAGGGTCGGGTGATCAGCGACAAGATGGACAAGACCGTCACTGTGATGGTTGAGCGTCGCGTGAAACACCCACTCTACGGAAAGTTCGTACGTCGCTCCACCAAGGTGCATGCCCATGATGAAGCCAATGAATGCGGCATCGGGGATGTAGTGGTGGTGGAACAGACCCGCCCGCTTTCCAAAAGTAAGACCTGGCGTCTGGTGAAGGTTGTCGAGAAGGCATCCTGAGAATAGGGCAGGGCAATTGAGCGGTTTTTCGCACGACTGAGTTTTTTGATTGGGATAGACCAATGATCCAGATGCAGACAATGCTGAATGTCGCCGACAATAGTGGCGCCAAGCGAGTCCAGTGCATAAAGGTACTGGGAGGCTCGCATCGTCGCTACGCCGGAATCGGGGATGTCATCAAGGTGAGCGTCAAGGACGCCATTCCCCGGGGAAAGGTAAAAAAGGGCGACGTTTTACATGCGGTGGTGGTTCGAACACGCAAAGGTGTGCGCCGTCCGGACGGGTCTTTGATTCGATTCGACGGAAACGCCGCGGTGCTGCTGAACAACCAGCTTCAACCGATCGGTACCCGCATTTTTGGGCCGGTAACCCGTGAACTGCGCAGCGAACGGTTCATGAAGATCATCTCGCTGGCACCGGAAGTACTCTAGGGGAGACAGATCATGGCGATGAGTAAGATTAAAAAAGGTGATCTGGTCGTTGTCCTAGCGGGCAAGGATAAGGGCAAGCAGGGGACGGTCCTGAGTGTCATTGGGGGCCAGAAAGTAGTGGTCGAAAATATCAACATGGTGAAGAAGCACACCAAGGCCAACCCGAACAAGGGCGAGCCTGGAGGTATCCTGGACAAAGAGATGCCCCTGCAAATCTCCAATGTAGCGCTTTTCAACCCCACCACCGGTCAGGCCGATCGGGTTGGCGTCAAGATCCTGGAAGATGGCAAAAAGGTACGCTACTTCAAGTCCAACGGCGAAGTCGTGGATATCTGAGATTAGGTATTAGAGATGGCAAGATTAGAACAAATCTATCACGACGAAATCATCGGGAAACTGAAGGAGCAGTTCAGTTACACAAGCGTCATGGAGGTGCCGAAGATCACCAAGGTCACCCTGAATATGGGTGTTGGTGAAGCGGTGGGCGACAAAAAGGTGATGGATTTCGCAGTGGGCGACATGACCAAGATCGCGGGACAGAAACCGATTGTGACCAATGCGCGCAAGTCGGTCGCCAATTTTAAGATTCGGGATGGCTGGCCTATCGGCTGCAAGGTGACCTTGCGTCGGGAGCGAATGTATGAATTTCTGGATCGTCTGATCAATGTCGCAATCCCCCGTATTCGGGATTTCCGGGGATTGAGTGCCAAGGCATTCGACGGCCGGGGTAACTACAGCATGGGGGTGAAAGAGCAGATCATGTTCCCAGAGATCGATTATGACAAGATCGATACCCTGCGCGGTCTGGACATTACCATCACCACCACGGCTAAAACTGATGAGGAAGGTCGCGCCTTGCTGGCGGCCTTCCGGTTTCCATTCAAGAGCTGATTAGTAAACTCATATGGCTAAAAAGAGTATGATTGCCCGTGAAGTTAAGCGGGCCAAGGCCGTTGCAAAGTATGCCAGCAGGCGTGCCGAGCTGAAGGCTGTTATCCATAACCCGACCAGCACCGCCGAGCAGGTGGACGAGGCACTTCTGAATTTGCAGAAAATGCCGCGCAATGCCAGTGCGATCCGCCAGCAGCGACGTTGCCGGATCAGTGGCAGGCCCCACGCTGTTTATCGCAAATTCGGGTTGTGCCGCAACAAGCTGCGGGAAGCGGCGATGCGCGGAGACGTGCCGGGGCTTGTGAAAGCCAGCTGGTAAGGTACAATACCCCCCCCTTTGGGGTTGCTAAAGCCCACCGGGAGGTTGATAGTCCTCTTCGCCGGTAGGCTGATTACGTTTAATCGTTTGGGTATCGCGCCGAAATGGCGGGCTGACCCCGAGGATTCTAAAAAATGAGTATGTCTGATCCGATCGCGGATATGTTGACCCGTATCCGCAATGGTCAACAGGTTGGAAAAGTGGCGGTTTCCATGCCCTCCTCCAAGAAGAAGGTAGCTATAGCCCAGTTGCTCCAGGACGAGGGTTACATTACCGGGTTTTCCAATCTGCAAGAGGATGGCAAAGCTGTCCTCAGCATCGATCTGAAGTATTTCCAGGGTAAGCCGGTCATCGAAATCGTCCAACGGGTCAGCCGGCCCGGTCTTCGTATCTACAAAGGCGCCAAGGAGTTGCCGAAAGTCCGTGGCGGACTGGGTGTTGCCATTGTATCTACCTCCAAGGGTCTGATGACTGATCGCGCCGCCTGCGCTGCGGGCCATGGCGGTGAAATCCTGGCCTACCTGGCTTAAGTGGAGGGCGAACGATGTCACGCATAGCCAAGAACCCTATCACCATTCCTTCCGGTGCCAGTATCAACATCGCTGGCAGCGAGATTACCGTCAAAGGCTCCAAAGGCACGCTGCAGTTGGCTCTGCACGAGTATGTCAATGTAGAGCAGGGCGATGGCTCGTTGCAGGTCTCCCCTAAACAGGAGGGCCGGGAACAATGGGCGATGGCGGGTACCTTTCGCTCTTTGATAAACAACATGGTTACCGGTGTCACCAGCGGTTTCGAGAAGAAACTGCAGTTGGTCGGTGTTGGTTACCGGGCCCAGGCCAAGGGCAAGACCGTCACTCTTTCGCTCGGTTTTTCACATCCCGTGGACTTCGCGGTCCCAGAGGGTATCACCGTCGAGACGCCTTCTCCTACCGAGATAGTGGTCTCCGGGTGTGACCGACAGAAGGTGGGGCAGGTGGCGGCTGTTATCCGCTCTTATCGCCCGCCCGAGCCCTACAAAGGCAAGGGTGTCCGCTATGCGGATGAGCATGTGTTGCGCAAAGAAGCGAAGAAGAAATAAGGGGTATTACGATGGACAAGAAAAACTCACGGTTACGCCGGGCCCGCCGTGGCCGGGCCAAGATTCGGGAGCTTGGGGTCCACCGGCTCACCATATTTCGCACACCGCGGCACATGTACGCCCAGGTGATTGCGCCCAGTGGATCCCAGGTAGTGGCCAGCGCCTCCACTGTGGATAAGGGTGTCAAAAGCGAACTGGAAGGCGCTTCCAGCAACATCTCAGCGGCCGCGCTGGTCGGGAAGATGATTGCAGAGCGGGCCAAGGCTGCCGGTATCGAGCGCGTTGCGTTCGACCGTGCCGGTTTTAAATATCACGGTCGGGTGAAGTCGCTGGCAGACGCTGCCCGCGAAAACGGTCTTCAGTTCTGAGGGGCAGGCAATGGCGAATTACAATGTAAACACGGAAGGCGATGATCTGATCGAAAAGCTGATCAACGTGAACCGGGTTGCGAAGGTAGTGAAAGGTGGTCGTATCTTTGGTTTCACCGCGCTGACTGTGGTGGGCGATGGCAGCGGGCGTGTCGGTTTCGGCACGGGCAAGGCACGTGAGGTGCCGATTGCCATTCAGAAGGCAATGGAGGCTGCCCGCCGCAACCTGCATCAGGCCAATTTGAAAGGAGATACACTGCATTATCCGTTGATCGGTCGGCACGGGGCTGCGAAGGTCTATATGCAGCCTGCATCCGAAGGTACGGGTATCATCGCCGGCGGCGCCATGCGTGCGGTATGCGAGGCGGTTGGTGTGCATAACGTACTGGCCAAGTGCATAGGGACGAACAATCCGATCAATGTGGTGCGCGCTACCATCAACGCACTTACCGGGATGACCGATCCGGAAACGGTAGCGGCCAAACGCGGCAAGACAGTAGAAGAGATTCTGGGATAAGCCATGGCTGACAAAAAAATGATGAAGGTGACCCTGACTCGAAGCATGAACGGGCGGCTTGTGGGTCATCAGGCCTGTGTGCGCGGGCTTGGGTTGCGCCGTATGCACCAGAGCGTACTGGTTGAAGACACCCCTGCCACCCGCGGTATGGCCGGCAAGGTATCCTACATGGTCAAGGTTGAGGAGGCGTAGCTATGCGTCTGAACAGCATCAAGCCCGCAGCGGGCGCGAAGAAAGACGCCAGGCGTGTCGGTCGTGGGATCGGCAGTGGACAGGGCAAGACCTGTGGTCGTGGACATAAGGGTCAGAAGTCACGCTCCGGCGGTTATCATAAGGTGGGCTTCGAGGGTGGCCAGATGCCACTGCAGCGGCGCTTGCCGAAAGTAGGTTTCCATTCCCGAAAGGGTCTATACACAGCGGAGATTCGTCTGCATGAACTTGCGGCGGTGGATGCCGAGGTGATCGATCTGGCGGCCCTGCAGGCGGCGGATATTCTGCCGCACACCATGAAACGGGCCAAAGTCATCCTGTCCGGTAAGCTGGAGAAGGCGGTCACTATTCGTGGACTGGGTGTCACTAAGGGAGCGCGTGCCGCTATCGAGGCGGCCGGCGGAAAGATCGAGGACTAAATGGCCAGACAAGGCGCGACAGCCGGCGGCCTCGCCGGCATGGGCAAGTACACCGAACTGCGACAGCGGCTGCTGTTCGTTCTTGGTGCACTGCTGGTTTTCCGGATTGGAACTTTTATCCCGGTGCCCGGCGTCAACCCGGCGGCACTGGCGGTTCTGTTCGACCAGCAGCAGGGGACCATCCTGGACATGTTCAACATGTTCTCCGGTGGGGCGCTCAAGCGAGCCAGCCTGTTTGCGCTTGGAATCATGCCCTATATCTCTGCCTCCATTATTATGCAGTTGATGTCGGCGGTGATTCCCAAACTGGAGCAGTTGAAGAAAGAGGGTGAGCAGGGGCGCCGCAAGATCACCCAGTACACCCGCTATGGCACGGTCGGCCTCGCCACTTTTCAGGCCATCGGCATTTCTGTGGCGCTGCAGAGCCAGCAGGCGGGCGGTATGTCGGTGGTAGTGCATACCGGACCCGGGTTTATTTTCACTGCGGCGGTCTCCCTGGTTACCGGCACTATGTTTCTGATGTGGCTGGGCGAGCAGATTACCGAACGAGGTCTGGGTAACGGCATCTCGTTAATTATTTTCGCGGGTATCGTTGCCGGGTTGCCATCGGCCATCGGAGGGACGTTGGAGCTGGTGCGCTCCGGGGAGATGAATGCCATCACCGTGCTGACCCTGTTCGTTCTGGCGATTGGCGTCACCGCTTTTGTCGTCTTTGTCGAGCGCGGGCAGCGCCGGATTACGGTGAACTATGCTCGTCGCCAGCAGGGACGCAAGATGTTTGCGGCTCAGAGCACCCATCTCCCGCTGAAGCTGAATATGGCTGGCGTGATTCCACCGATCTTCGCCTCCAGCATTATTCTGTTTCCATCGACACTTGGGCAGTGGATCGGCACCCAGGAGAACATGCGCTGGCTGCAGGATATCGTAGCCAAGATCGCCCCCGGGGAGCCGATCTATGTAATGCTCTATGCAGCCGCCATTATCTTTTTCTGCTTCTTTTACACCGCCTTGGTCTTTAATTCGAAGGAAACGGCCGATAATTTGAAGCGATCGGGGGCGTTTATCCCGGGCTACCGGCCCGGTGAGCAGACTGCTCGTTATATCGATAAGGTGATGTCGCGATTGACTCTGGTTGGTGCCGGCTATATTACCCTGGTCTGCCTGCTGCCGGAATTTCTGATCGTCGGCTGGAATGTGCCCTTCTATTTCGGTGGCACTTCCCTGCTGATCATCGTGGTCGTGGTCATGGATTTCATGGCGCAGGTGCAGGCCCATCTGATGTCACATCAGTACGAGGGTCTGATGAAGAAGGCAAATCTGAAGGGTGGTGGCACTGGCCTGTTGCGCTGACCGCCGCCATCGAAAGTTTACTGAATTCGGAGAACAAGCCATGAAAGTCAGGGCATCGGTAAAAAAGATCTGTAACAAGTGTAAGATCATCCGCCGCAACGGTGTGGTACGTGTGATCTGCAAGGAGCCCAGGCATAAGCAGCGGCAGGGTTAATACCCGGCCACTCTAAGGCTTCGGCTTCGACAGGGAAGTTTTCCACTGTGAGCAGGATGGTTGTGGCCGCTAACAGCCGGCCTGGCCGCTCAGGGGCAGTTTGAACCAGTTTCGGGCGCGAGTATTCTTGAAAAGCTTTTACTTTCGAGATATGATTGCGCGTTTTTCCAAAATAGAAAGATTTAGAGAATAGCCAGCTTCTCAGGAGTAAACCGATGGCTCGTATCGCAGGTGTCAACATTCCGGATCGCAAACATGTGGCTGTCGCCCTTACGTCGATCTATGGGGTCGGTCATTCTCTAGCGCGGGATATCTGTGAGGCCTCCGGTGTGGCGCCGAACATAAAGATCCAGGAGTTATCGGAGGAGGATATCGATAGACTTCGTGCAGAAGTGTCCAAGCTTTCGGTGGAGGGCGACCTGCGCAGGGAGATATCCATGAACATCAAGCGACTCATGGACCTGGGATGCAACCGGGGCATCCGGCATCGCCGTGGGCTTCCGCTGCGCGGGCAGCGCACCCGAACCAATGCGCGCACCCGTAAGGGGCCACGTCGTCCCATCAAAAGATAAACTGGTGATCCGGCACTGCCGGTGAACATCTGACAGGCTTAAGTTCTCAGGAACAAACAAATGGCAAAACCGAAAGCAAGCAGTCGTGCACGGAAGAAGGTAAAAAAAGTCGTTACCGACGGCGTGGCGCATATTCACGCCTCCTTCAACAACACCATCATCACCATATCTGATCGCCAGGGTAATGTGCTGTCGTGGGCGACCTCCGGCGGCTCCGGCTTTCGTGGCTCCCGCAAGAGTACCCCCTTCGCCGCTCAGGTGGCGGCTGACCGGGCCGGCGAAGCGGCGAAAGAGTATGGATTGATGAATCTCGACGTCAACGTCAAGGGCCCGGGGCCAGGACGTGAGTCGGCCGTGCGGGCATTAAATAACTGCGGTTACAAGATCACAAGTATCTCTGATGTGACCCCTATTCCGCACAATGGTTGCCGTCCCCCCAAGAAGCGTCGCGTCTGATCTGGAGTTACTGAAACATGGCAAGGTATATCGGACCCAAGTGCAAGCTGAGTCGGCGAGAAGGAACGGACCTGTTCCTGAAGAGCCGCGTTCGCTCGCTGGAATCCAAGTGCAATATGGAGAAGCTGCCTGGTCAGACCACTGACCGTAGGCGGCGCCTCTCAGATTACGGGCTGCAGCTTCGGGAGAAGCAGAAGATGCGTCGCATGTACGGCATCATGGAAAAGCAGTTCCGCAACTATTACAAAAAGGCTGCACTGGCCAAGGGCGCTTCCGGCGACAACCTTTTTCAGATGCTGGAGCAGCGTCTGGACAACGTTGTTTACCGCATGGGTTTCGGTAGCACTCGTTCCGAGTCTCGGCAGCTGGTCGCCCACAAGGCGATCGAAGTGAACGGGAAGGCAGTCAACGTCTCCTCTTTCCAGGTCAAGGCCGACGACGTAATCAGTGTTCGGGAAAAGGCAAAAAAGCAGGTTCGCATCCAGAGCGCACTGGCCCTGGCCGAGCAATACGGCTTTGTGGACTGGGTTGAGATGGATACCAAGGCGATGAAAGGCGTCTTCAAGCGTTCGCCCGATCGTAGTGAGCTGCCCGCAGAAATCAACGAGCAGCTGGTCGTCGAACTGTATTCCAAGTAAGGGACAGGATTTTAAGGGGTCAAGATGTCAGAGTTCGCCACCGAATTTCTGAAGCCGAAACTGGTCAACGTGCAGGCCGTGACCGAGCGCCGGGCCAAGGTCTCACTGGAGCCACTGGAGCGCGGCTTCGGGCACACTCTGGGTAATGCGCTGCGCCGTATTCTGCTCTCTTCCATGCCGGGCTGCGCGGTGGTCGAGGCGGAGATTGAAGGTGTCCTCCACGAGTACACACCAAAGGAAGGTATGCAGGAGGATGTACTGGAGGTACTGCTCAACCTTAAGGATCTGGCGGTCATCATGCATGCCCGTGAAGAAGCGACGCTGAGTCTGAAGAAGAAGGGCCCCGGCCCGGTCATGGCGAGCGACATTGCCCTGGACCACGATGTAGAGATCGCTAATCCGGAACATGTGATTGCCAACCTGACCAAGGAAGGCGAGCTCAATATGAACCTCAAGGTCGCTCGCGGCCTGGGTTATCAGCCAGCCGCGACACGCCCGGACTCCGGCACCGAGGATCGCCCGATCGGGCGCCTGCAGCTGGATGCCTCCTTCTCTCCGGTTCGTCGTGTTGCCTATGCGGTGGAAGCGGCGCGTGTTGAGCAACGGACCGACCTGGATCGCCTGGTTATAGATCTCGAAACCAATGGCACCATTGATCCGGAGGACGCGATTCGTCGTGCTGCCACCATCCTGCAGGAGCAGCTCTCTTTCTTCGTGAAGCTGGATGAGAAGGGCGGTACCGAAGAGCCGAAAGAGGAGAAGTCCTATAGCATAGACCCGATCCTGTTGCGCCCGGTGGACGATCTGGAACTGACCGTTCGTTCGGCCAATTGCCTCAAGGCAGAGAATATCTTCCTGATCGGCGATCTCATTCAGCGCACCGAGGTCGAGTTGCTGAAGACACCGAATCTGGGTAAGAAATCTCTAACCGAGATCAAGGATGTGCTGGCAACCCGCGGACTGTCCCTCGGCATGCGGCTGGAAAACTGGCCGCCGGAAGGGATGGATGGCGGTGCCGATCGCTGAGCATCCAGACTTGTAATTTAATTTTTAGTGTAAATCAGTTTTAAGGAAGTCGATCCATGCGTCACCGCAAATCAGGACGCCAACTCAACCGCAACAGCGCTCATCGTAAGGCGATGTTTCGCAACATGACCTGTTCGTTGCTGCGTCACGAGTTGATCAAGACCACGTTGCCGAAGGCCAAAGAGCTGCGTCGGGTAGCCGAGCCCATTATCACCCTGGGCAAGAACGACACGGTTTCCAAGCGCCGTCTGGCATTCGACCGCCTGCGAGACGACGAGATCGTCGGCAAGCTGTTCAATGAACTGGGTCCTCGCTATGCGACCCGGGGCGGAGGTTATCTGCGGATCCTCAAATGCGGTTACCGCAGTGGTGACAAGGCGCCCATGGCGTTTGTCGAGTTGCTGGATCGCCCTGAACCGCTGGAACAGGCGGCTGACGTCGAATAACACCAGTTATGATAGCGGCTGTTAAAAAAACCGGGCTGAGGCCCGGTTTTTTCGTCTAATCTCCAGCCATGACCGGATCGACCGTCAGTCCGCGCCTGATCGCCCTGTTTACCGACTTTGGCGCCACCGGTCCCTATATCGGGCAGATGGAGGCCGTGCTGGCAGTCTCGGGTGTGGGGCTCCCGGTTGTCAATCTGATGTCCGACGTTCCGGCCTGCAATCCGCGGGCGGGCGCCTATCTGCTGGCCGCACTGGCGGAACAGATGCCAGCCGGAACGCTGTTTCTTTCGGTGATCGATCCCGGTGTGGGCGGGGAGCGCGCGCCGCTGATGGTGAACACTGGGGGTCAGTGGTTTGTGGGGCCTGACAATGGCCTCTTCTCACAGGTTTTACGGCGAGCCGAATCGAGCGAACTATGGGCCATCGACTGGCGACCTCCGCAGATGTCAGACAGCTTTCATGGTCGGGATCTGTTCGCACCGGTCGCTGCCAAGATTTGCAATGGAACTGTGCCGGCCGGCACCCCGATAGCGGCTGATGCGATAGTCGGGCGGGACTGGCCAGAGGATGTTGCAGAGATTATCTATATCGATCATTTCGGCAACGCATTCAGTGCCATCCGGGGCGCGCTGTTGGATACTGCTTGCACGATCGAGCTGCGCGGGTCGCGGATAGCCCATGGGCGTATCTTTTCAGATATGCCGCCGGGTATCCCTTTCTGGTATAGGAACTCCTGCGGCCTGGTGGAGGTCGCTGTCAATCAGGGCCGGGCCGATCAGATCCTCGGTCTGGCCGTTGGCGACCCATTGCAGATTATTGGATAAAGCTGAAAGGCGGGGTAACCGCCTATCTCATCAGCAGAGGTTTGAGGTACTGTCCGGTGTAGGAGGCTGCCACTTGGGCAACATTCTCCGGCGTTCCCTCGGCGATGATCTCCCCGCCCCGGTTGCCTCCCTCCGGACCCAGATCCACGATCCAGTCCGCGGTCTTGATGACATCCAGGTTGTGCTCGATCACCACCACCGTGTTGCCGTGGTCGCGCAGTCGGTGCAGGACGGCCAGCAGATGCTTGACGTCGTGAAAATGGAGCCCGGTAGTCGGCTCGTCCAGGATGTAGAGGGTATTGCCGGTGTCCCGTTTCGAAAGTTCCCGGGACAGCTTTACCCGTTGCGCTTCGCCGCCGGAGAGGGTGGTCGCGTTCTGCCCCAGCTTGACGTAGGAGAGGCCGACGTCCATCAGGGTTTGCAGCTTGCGTCGGATAGCAGGGATGGCATCGAAGAACTGCAGGGCATCCTCCACGGTAAGGTTCAGTACTTGATCGATGCTGCGGCCCTTGTATTTTACCTCCTGTGTTTCCCGGTTATAGCGTTTTCCTTTGCATAGGTCGCATTGCACATAGATGTCGGGAAGGAAGTGCATCTCCACCTTGATGACACCGTCGCCGCGGCAGGCCTCACAGCGTCCGCCCTTCACGTTGAAGCTGAACCGTCCCGGCGTGTAGCCCCGGGAACGCGCCTCCTGGGTGCCGGCGAACAGCTCTCGGATCGGAGTGAAGAGTCCGGTGTAGGTGGCCGGGTTGGATCTGGGGGTACGACCGATCGGGCTCTGGTCGATATCCACTACTTTGTCAAAAAAATCCAGACCCTGCACCTCTGCATAAGGCGCCGCTTCCCGGTTGGCCGAATTCAGCGTGGAGGCGGCTACCGGGTAGAGGGTGTCATTGATCAGGGTCGACTTGCCGGAACCGGATACTCCGGTGACACAGGTGAAGAGCCCCACCGGCAGGTAGAGGTCTACGCCCTTCAGATTGTTGCCGCTGGCACCCAGCACGCCGAGCAGTCTATCCGGTACCCGGGGGGTGCGTTGGGACGGGAGCTCTATGCGTTGTTTACCCGCCAGGTACTGCCCGGTGAGCGACGCCTCTACCCTGGCCACATCTTCAGCCTTGCCCTGAGCGATAATTTTCCCGCCATGGATCCCGGCCCCCGGGCCGATATCCACTACATGGTCGGCGCTGCGGATCGCCTCTTCGTCATGCTCCACCACGATCACCGTATTGCCCAGGTCGCGCAGGTAGGTGAGGGTGTTGAGCAAGCGGGCGTTGTCTCGTTGATGCAGCCCGATGGAGGGCTCGTCCAGGATGTACATGACGCCGACCAGACCGGCCCCGATCTGGCTGGCCAGGCGGATGCGCTGGGCCTCGCCGCCGGAGAGGGTTTCCGCGCTGCGTTCAAGGGTGAGGTAGTCGAGGCCTACGTTGACCAGAAAGTGCAGCCGTTGGCTGACCTCCTTTACCACCTTGGCAGCAATCTTGCCCCGTTTTCCCGGCAGCCGCAGCGATTGAAAATATTCCAGGGCTCGGCCGATGGGCAGAGTGGTGACTGCAGACAGGTTGTGTTCCCCACGAATACGTGGCGGGCTGCTTCATTGAGCCGGGAGCCACCGCACTCCGGACAGAGATGGGTGGAGATGTAGCGGGCCAGCTCCTCCCGCACCGCATTGGAATCGGTCTCCCGGTAGCGCCGATCCATGTTGCGTATGATCCCCTCGAACGCGTGAGTCTTGCTATGGCGTCCGCCCCGTTCATTGAAGTAGCTGAATTTGATTGCCTGGCTGGCGCTGCCATAGAGTATGGTTTCGCGGATCTTTTTAGGGAGATCTTCCCAGGGGGTTTCCACGTCAAAATCGTAGTGTTTGCCCAGGGAGTGGATCAGTTGAAAATAGTAGGCGTTGCGCCGGTCCCAGCCCCGGACCGCGCCGGCCGCCAGGCTGAGGTGAGGATGGGCCACTACCCGTTCAGGGTCGAAGAACTGTTTCACCCCCAGACCGTCGCAGCTGGGACAGGCCCCCACCGGGTTGTTGAAGGAGAACAGCCTGGGTTCCAGCTCCTGCAGGCTGTAGCCGCACAGCGGACAGGCGAAGTTGGCGGAAAAAATCAGATCGTCTTTGGCCGTGCTATCCATCCAGGCTACCCGGGCCAGACCACCCGACAGATTGAGCGCGGTTTCGAATGATTCAGCCAGACGCAGTGCCAGGTCCTCTCTCACCTTAAACCGATCCACAACCACTTCGATGGTGTGTTTTCTGTGTAGTTCGAGTTCCGGTGGCTCATCCAGCTCATACAGCTCGCCATCGACACGGGCCCGGATGAAGCCCTGGGAGTTGAGTTCCGACAGCAGTTTCTGATGCTCCCCTTTGCGTTCCGAGATCACGGGCGCCAGCAGCATCAATCTGCTGCCTGCCGGCAGGGCCAACACCTGGTCCACCATCTGGCTGACAGTCTGAGCCTCCAGGGGTTCGTGGTGTTGCGGACAGTACGGGGTTCCCGCCCGGGCAAACAGCAGCCGAAGATAGTCGTAGATCTCGGTTATGGTGCCGACGGTGGAGCGGGGGTTGTGGGAGGTGGTTTTCTGTTCAATGGAGATGGCCGGTGAAAGCCCTTCGATGTGGTCAACGTCAGGTTTTTCCATAATCGAGAGGAACTGGCGCGCATAGGCGGAGAGGGATTCCACATAACGGCGCTGCCCCTCTGCATAGATGGTATCAAAGGCGAGGGATGACTTGCCCGACCCGGAGAGCCCGGTGATGACGATCAGTTTGTCCCTGGGGAGATCCAGGTCGATGTTCTGCAGGTTGTGCGTGCGTGCGCCGCGAATATGGATGCTGTCCATCTGCGTACCAGTCGGGAATCGAACCTGATACTATACGCCGTCTTCTGTTTTTGAACCAAATGACCGTGACTATAAAAGACAAGCACGAACAGGGCATGACGCCGCTTGAGAGCCGGGCCGCCTTCTCGCTGGCCGGGATCTTCTCGCTGCGCATGCTGGGGCTGTTTCTGATTTTTCCCGTGTTCGCCCTTTACGCAGAGAAACTGGAGGGGGTGACTGCGCTGCTGGTGGGTGTTGCCATCGGAGCCTATGGGCTTACCCAGGCACTGCTGCAGATCCCCCTGGGACTGCTTTCCGACCGTATCGGGCGCAAGCCGGTGATCATCGGCGGATTGATCATATTTGCCCTGGGCAGTGTCATCGCCGCCCAGGCCGATACCATCTGGGGCGTTATCCTTGGGCGTATTATCCAGGGTAGCGGTGCCATCGCAGCGGCGGTCATGGCCCTGGCGGCGGATCTGACCCGGGAACAGAATCGCACCAAGGCGATGGCCGTTATCGGCATCAGTATCGGATTTGCCTTTACCGTTGCGCTGATACTGGGGCCCATCCTGAACAGCTGGATCGGGGTGCCGGGGATATTCTGGTTGACCGCGTTGCTGGCGTTGCTGGGCGTGGGGGTCGTGGTGTTTCTGGTGCCCGATCCGGTGGAGAGCCATTTCCATCGCGATACCGAACCGGTGCCGGCGCAGTTCAGCCGGGTGCTCTCTAACCCGAGTCTGTTGCGCCTGGATATAGGGATCCTCACCCTGCACATGGTCTTGACCTCTGTTTTTCTGGCGCTGCCCCTGTCGCTGCGGGATGGGGCTGGGCTGGAAAGCGGCAACCACTGGCTGGTCTATCTGCCGGTAATGCTGTTGGCGATGGGCTTGATGATTCCGTTCGTGGTGATTGCCGAAAAGCGGCGTAAGATGAAACCGGTCTTCCTGGCCGCCATATTTACTTTGGTCCTCAGTCAATTGGGCTTCTTTACCCTGCAACAGTCACTGGCCGGGCTTGCCTTTTCGCTGCTGCTCTTTTTCACCGCATTCAACCTGCTGGAGGCCACCCTCCCTTCACTGGTTTCCAAGATAGCGCCGGTCGAGTCCAAGGGCACCGCCATGGGGGTCTACTCAACCTCCCAGTTTGTGGGCGCCTTCTTCGGCGGTCTGATCGGCGGTTGGATGCATACTCACTACGGATTGGAGGGGGTATTCCTGTTCGGCGCGGCTGCCACCCTGGTTTGGTTCCTGGTCGCTTTCGGTATGGCTCCTCCCCCTTACCTCAGCAGCTATCTGTTGAAGGTGGGCTCGATGGAGGAGGCCCAGGCAGGGGCGCTTTGCACCCGGCTGCTGGAAATTGAGGGCGTGGGCGACGCTTACGTCGTAGCGGATGAAGGAGTCGCCTACCTCAAGGTGGATTCCAAAGTGGTTGATCACACCGCGCTGGATGCATTTTCGGTAGCAGGCAGGTAGACTTGCGCCATTCCCTATTCATCCGTTTTCAGGGAAGAGGCGGTAAAACGGCACAGGAGGAGATATGGCTGCAAGAGGTGTAAACAAGGTTATTCTAATCGGGAACCTGGGCGCGGATCCGGAGACCCGTTACATGCCCAGTGGCGGTGCGGTTACCAATATCCGGATGGCAACATCCGAGTCGTGGAAAGACCGTAATACCGGAGAGACTCAGGAACGCACGGAATGGCATCGGGTGGTATTCTTCAATAAGTTGGGAGAGATTGCCGGTGAGTATCTGAAAAAGGGATCCAAGGTCTATGTCGAAGGCAGCATTCGTACCCGCAAATGGCAGGGACAGGATGGCCAGGACCGCTATACCACCGAGATAGTGGGCAACGAGATGCAGATGCTGGACAGCCGTGGCGGCGGCAGCACCAGTTTCGAGCCCGAACATGCGGCACAGCCCGCCGGGGCGCCAGCGGCGGGGTCGCCAGCGGCGGCATCTGCCTCTGCCCCCGATGCAGATTTCGATGACGACATTCCATTCTAGGAGGCTGTCGGGTTTAACGCCCTGAGCCAACAATATTTTCCGATCCCGCACAATTTGGCGCATAAGTTTCGCCCATAGGAACAAGATTCCCTGACTGAGCAATAGAAGTAAGCCAAACCTACGTATCCTTACCGCCCCTTTAGCTTCCCAGTGCATGTATCCGCTTCAGATTCCATGCCATACATACCAGATTCCATTCGCCTTGTGCCGCCTCTCGCCCGCGAAGGTGAAATTGTCGGAATCCCATGACCTCTTTGATGATACCGAAAACGGTTTCCACGGTTGATTTACGTTGTGCGTAAACACTTTTACCTGCAGGGGTACTCAGTCGATGCCTCATTAATGCAAGCGCATCGGCATCTTCCGGGCAGGGGGGTGGCTGCTTCAGTCGCTCTTCCAACCGCTGGTTATGCCGTTCTCGGCTATCACAGATATAAGGCAGAATCTCCTGCGCTTCACACCGATTGACATTGCTTTCACTGAAGTAACCCGTATCAGCCAAAAGACCCTGTGCTTTACCCGTGGCTCTTCCATGGCTTGAGCGCCGCAAGATAGGTTCCACTTCCTGCTTATCGTTGGGTTGCTGGGTAAGGTGGTTCTCTACGATCAGATGGGTAGCAGTATCAACCGTCGCCTGGGCGTTGTAGGCCTGAACAAATCCATCTGAAGAAGGCATAATGCGTGACTCTTCATCCGTAAAGTTAACCTGGTCTTTATCCTGTGGGCCGGCTTGGGGTGGCCTGGGCGTGCGGCCACGGGCCTTTTTTCCCGTCTGTTCCTCTTTCTTCTACGCCGCTTTAGCTTCTCTTCATACTCGGCCTGTTCATTTTCGAAACGCTCTTGTGCACGCCGTTTCATCTCTTCTTTGGCTTTGCTATCGCGGCCAGCCGGTCTTCTCGACGGGTGAGTTCATCTGGAATATCCATCTCAGGCTCTTCTTCGGTATCGGCCTGCTCTGCTCTCTTCAGTAGCTCCTGGACCTCTCGGCGTAATTGCTCTTCCAGCTTGTTCGCATAGCCCCAACTCATCGCCTTGTGCTTGCTGGCGTTGGCTTTGACCTTGGTTCCGTCCAGACTGACATTGCCCATCTTGAGCAGCCCATACTTTGGCCACCACCAGTATCTGCACAAACAGGCCTTCCAGCTCCGGCAGAAAACGCTTGCGGAAAGTGGCAATCGTGTCGTGGTCAGGATGCGCGTCGCCGGTAATAAAACGGAAGGCAACTGAATCGTGGGTCGCATGCTCCAGCTTGCGACTGGAGAATATCCCCGTCGCATAACCGTAAAACAACAGAGCCAGTAGCGCGCAGGGTGATAGGGCTGCTTCCCACCGCCGCCATAACGCTTCACCAGCTCACTCAAGTCGAGCTGATCCACAATATCGACCACAAAGCGGGCCAGATGCTTCTCCGGCAACCAGTCTTGCAGCGATGGGGGCAACAGGTACGCGGTATCTCGGTTGATCGGCTGGAATTTGCCTGACATGCTCGCTTCCTTTCGCTATTCTATGATTTGCCTTATTTTATCAAATTGGAAGGGTTAA
>CAWGCA010000043.1:0-22170 GCA_963820955.1 uncultured Gammaproteobacteria bacterium
TACAGCAGCATGAGTGGGTAGATCCGTTTCATTGCATTAACTCTCGGTTAGGGTTGGGTCAAGGTTCAGTGGGGGGGAGGTCTTTAAACTTGAATTGCTGGCACTCACCTGCCCCCTCTTTGCCCACTTGTGCTCAGTTCATAATCTGGTGCAGATCCGGGTAAAACTCGGCCTTTTTCACCAGTTTCGGATCGGGTGTGTACCAGATGGGAGACGACCTGCGTGGGATTCGGGGGACAGTATACTGAATAGGCCAGAACCCAAAGGATCAGTTGACTCCGTTTGGGCCCAATTCAGTATACTGTCCCCCTAATAGGTTTCATATACCGTCAATGATTGCCTTCTTCTTGGCCTTATATTCTTCCGGTGTGATGTAACCGCCGGCTGCGAGCTTGTTCAGCTCATCGAGCTTCTGCTCTGTCGACTGCGCCGCTGGTTTTGGGGCTGGCGCCGCCTGTTGCACGGGCTGCGCGGCACGCGACGAATTGTAGGCCTGCGCTTCCTCGGCCTCGGTCCGGCGCCGCATGTTGTTCATGATCCTGCTGGCGGCCACGCCACCGATAAAGGCGCCGGCTTCACTGGATTGCACAGGGGAGCTGACGGTCATCGCGCTGGCGACCAGGATGCCGGCGGCGGTGCTTACAGCGATATTGCGTTGCTTTGACATGGTTCTATCTCCTCACAGTGCCGTGCAGGCACCAAAAATCATGAAGCTCACATCCGCGCCTACGGATGTAACGATCATTTTGCCGGTCTGGCTGTCGATGGCCGCGCTCCAGCCGCGGTGGTTTTCCACACCCTGGAGAATCACCTGCTTCTCGGTTATTTCGAGATTCTTGATGGGCGATACCTCTTTATGCCCGCTTTCATCTGTCGCGCGCACCAGTTTTTTCTCAAAATCAACGAATAGAAACTGCGGCAATTCAAAGGTTGAGGCCCGTCCCTCCATGCAGCCGGGCCCGTTCACACAGCCGACCACATCGATCGCCGAACAGATCAGGTTAACCGTTCCGTCAAAGGCAGCGGCTGAAGCGCCGCTGGACAGAAAAGTCGCAGTCAATCCGAGCCCCAAGGCGAGGGCCGATGAAGCTGTTCTGTTTCGAATAGGCATATTCTTACTCCTCAATTTATCAAGCTGATGCACAGCATACCACCAGTCACCAGAATGGGAAGTAGAGGGGATCAGGTCTTGAATCTTGAAATAAACTCGATTTCTGCACTCTACTGACAGTCGAATAGTGCAATTCCAAATGGTCTATTCGGGGGACAGTATACGGAATTGGGCTCAAACGGAGTCAACTGATCCTTTGGGTTCTAGCCAATTCCGTATACTGTCCCCTGAATCCTTCAAGTTTCGAGATTCAGGACCTGCCCCCCTTCCAGATAGGTTTTTGTTGCCGGTAATGCAAGCTTGATACCCTCCTCGGTAAACCGCCGCATAATCTCCATGTTGACCTGTTCATCAAACTGCAGGGCCTTCCATCGCTTGGGGGGATGGTACCAGTAGGAGATGAATATATTGAGGGAGTCTGGGTTGAATTCATCGAAGAAAACGCGTGGTGGCAACTCCTCTTTCATCCCTTCGTGGTTATGCAGAATATCTTTGATCGTGCTGACGGCCTTCTCTATTTTCTCTACCGGTGTGTCATAGCTGAGTCGGATGCTGGTCTGGCGCCGAATGAAACTGCGCCGCCCGATGTTTTCGATATCCAGCCGCGCCATCCGCTCGTTGGGGATCGAGGTTTGTGCACCGGTCAACATACGTATCTTGGTTGAGCGCAGGCCGATCTGCTCTACGAATCCGTCGTGTCCTTCAACGACAATACGTTGTCCCGGTTTATAGGGCTGGTCCATGAAGATCATCAGGCTTCCGAGCAGGTTCTTCAGCGAGTCCTGAGCGGCAAGCGCGATGGCAAGGCCGCCAACACCGACACCGGCGAGTACCCCCACCAGGGGAAGCCCGATCTGATTAGCGCCGTAGAATATGATGGTCAACCCAAGACCTATACCCAGGATGCGGGCACTCAGCCGCAGCAGTTGCGCATTCAGGCTGTCGGTCGGTATTTTCGGTGAACTGATCACAACCTCGGCAATCAACAGGCAGCCCAGCCACACGGCCCAGGTACCGATCAGGTACTTGAGCGTCTGAAGCGCCAGCATCAGATTCTTCGAGACGGCGTCAATCATATTGATCTGCTCAGTTATCAGGTAGGCAACGCCCGGGATGATCAGAAGTAAAAATATCGGGAGAATCAGGCGGTGGATATATTCCGTGACCGGGTTTACTTCCAGTTCGCGCCGGGTGACTCGATAGACCAGCCGGATCAGCATCCAAACCGCAACTAACAGAATGAAGAATGCGATCCACTTCCACACGGCGTGATCAAATACCACCCGCTTCATCCAGCCCGGGAGGCCTTCGATGGTAGACATCGACAGCCACCAGCCTGGGTTAAGCTGACGCAACCCGGCGACGTCTTCAAGTGGGACAGCACGCTTATAGGGAAGGCTTTTTGTTCTCTGGTAGAAAGCGGGAGCGCGCTCAATAGTCCCGGCACTGAACAGGAATTCCCCCTTGCGTGGGCCTTCCGTCACCCTGGTGATTGTGATGGCGGTGTGCGGAACGGTCCATTTAACAGGTCCCTCGGTTTTCTTGAATTCTGCGGCATCTGGAATTCCCTCTATCGGAGGCAATTCGATTCTGGCCAGTGTTTCATACAGCATCGTAGCGGCCTCGTAACCCACCTCGATGCGCGCGGAGGGGGCCACCTCACTTAGATCCATGGTCCTAAGGACACGTCCTGCCCTATTCGCAATATCCAGATAGCCTTCATAACTGGGGGAATCCCAATACTCATCCCTAAATACCTGAAAGAGGCCATCGATTTCGGCCAGAAAACCAGTCAATGTGGCGCGTGGGCTCGAGGTATCCACGGGTTCCAGCGGATGGCTTGCTTCGGCTTTCGCATGGCAGTAACCAAACAGCAGGACTGCGCTGAGCAAACATTGGCTGAGGAGCCGGAATGAAGACTTGGAAATGCGTAACATTGTCTAAAAACCCCTGGCGAGTTTTATTAAGCGTTTATGTTTCCCGAATGTCCGCCTTAAGGAAACTCTTAATGATTCATCGTTCCTTGCATAGCGTAGATCCAGAACAGTGGTGCAGAGAAGCACCCGTTACGAACCTAAGGATGTAATCCATCTTAAGGTAAACAGTAACTTACTGGATCCCGGCATTCGCCGGGATGACACAGTAGCAAGTATCGGAAATTCTTTAACGCCGAAACAGCCACAGCAGCAACGAAATCACCAGGCTTACCAGCACCATGCTGGTGATGGGGAAAAACAGCTTCATACTGGGGCGTTCGATGAGAATGTCCCCCGGCAGACGACCGAAGGGTAATTTGCTTAGCCAGGGCCAGAGCAGACCGGCAATGACGACGATCAGCCCGATGACGATCAACACTCGCTGCATTTAAACCTCTCGCCTCTAGCCGGCCTGCACAGACAACCTGTGAGCCTGCTCCCGGGCCTGTTGAAGATACTGCTGATACAGGCGTCGGCGTTCGTCATGCGTCAGCTGACTCTCTAGGTTTTCATCTGCGGTTAATGCCTGCTGCAGGGAAAAGGTGACCTCGGCCTCCTGCCACTGCCGGTGTGACCATCCTCCACTTCTTGCATCGAACTGATACTGATGAACGAATAGATGGCCCAGTTCCGCCACAAATTCCACGCACTCCAGCAGATACTCCACCTCCGCCTGATCGAATACATAGTGGAAACCAATGCGGCACCAACCTGGCTTGATACCGTGATAGCCGCGGGTTATCCAGGCACGAAACTCTTTCGCCTTATCATGATCGATACCAAGCAACTGATGGCCATAGGGACCAGCACAGGAACAGCCCGCACGGCTTTGGATCCCAAACAGATCGTTCAACAGCGTAGTCACCAAACGGGGATGGAGGTACTGCCCGTTCGGGTCTTTAATATTGAAAGAGATGATGCCAACCCGTCGAGATGGATCCTGGTTTCCTAAGATCTCTATGCCTGGGTTGTTTCCCCAGCGACTAAAGGCGAGAGCGATCATATCCGCTTCTGCTCGCTCGATGCACTCAATCCCCACGGCATCTTTCACCTCAAAGGCAAGCGCCGCCTTCAAGGTCTGCAGAATACCGGGGGTGCCCGCCTTTTCCCGGGCCTCGATATCATGGATAAAATCATGGTCTTCGGGACCTACATAATCGACCGTCCCACCGCCGGCGATGCTGGGGGGAAGATCAGCGTGATAGCAGCGCTGGTTGAAGATAAGCAGCCCACTGGAACCAGGACCACCGAGGAATTTGTGGGGCGAAATGAACACCGCATCCAGCGAGGCATCACCCGCTTGTTGGGAATCGTCAGGATTCATATCTATAGCTACATAGGGAGCGGAAGCGGCATAATCGAAAAACGCCAGGGCATTATGACGATGCAAAAGACGTGCGATCTCTGTTACCGGTGAGCGCATTCCCGTGACATTGGATGCAGCGGAAAAGGAACCGATACGCAGCCGCCCCTGATAGTCCGAATGCTGCAGCAGGGTTTCGAGATGGGACAGGTCAATACCACCATCCGGAGACATGCGCACCTCCACTACCGTACACAGGCTCTCGCGCCAGGAGATCTCGTTTGAATGGTGTTCGTAGGGGCCCACGAACACCACCGGCTGATTTTCCTGGCAATAGCGGGCAAATGCAGACGCCTGTTCAGGACCGAGGAAACCTTGCAACAGTGAATTCAGCACAGTGCGGCTGGCAGCAGGCAGTTTGACGCCCACCAACTGCTGCATCCGGTCGATGGCCCCGGTAGCCCCGGTGCCACAGGCAATTATTCGCCCGTCGGAACCGGCATTCACTGCCTGCTTTATGCGCTCTTCCGCTAGGTGCAGAAGCTCCGTAGTGACCCGACCACTGACATCGTCTTCGGTATGACTGTTGGCGTATAACCGCTGCAGGGACTGCAGATAATTCTCCACGAATAAAAGGGAGCGGCCGGATGCCGTGTAATCGGCATACAGCATCAGTCGATCACCGAAGGGGGTTTCAACCCGGGTGTCCACGCCGACTATCTGTCGGCGTAAATATTTCAGATCAAGCCCATTATTCCGCATAGAAGACACTCGCCGGGGATGACGTAGGTTTTGGCATAAGAAAATCCGGATAGTTTCATCCAAGGAACCTCTGAATTATTCGTACTCCGTCATCCCGGCGAAAGCCGGGATCCAGTAACTTATTGATTACTTTAAGATGGATTCCGTCCTTAGGTTCGTAAACGCTGCTTCCCTGTACCACTGCTCCGGATCTACGCTGCGCTCCGTCCGGAATGACGAATAAATCAGGGGTTCCTTAACCATTGCTGGCTGTATCCGACATCTTAATAACGCCAGTCTACTGGATCCCGGCTTTCGCCGGGATGACAGAATATAAACGGTTGCCTGGTTAATAAATCAGAGGTGCCTCAATGCCCTCCGCCCTTCAGAGCGGCTGCAAGCCCCTCACAGACCTCCTTGGCGTCACCAAAGATCAGCGATGTGTTGTCCCGATAGAACAGCAGATTGTCCACGCCGGAATAGCCGGGACGCATGGAACGCTTGATGATGTAGACCTGTCTTGCCTTTTCCGCGTCGATAATCGGCATGCCATAAATCGGACTGGAGGTATCGGTTTTCGCCGCCGGGTTCACAACGTCGTTGGCGCCGATGATCAGGGCAACGTCTGCGGTGGGAAATTCGGGATTGATTTCATCCATTTCGAGTACCCGGTCGTAGGGAATATCGGCCTCCGCCAACAGCACGTTCATATGACCCGGCATACGGCCCGCCACCGGATGAATGGCGAACTTGACCTCCACGCCACGCTGTTCCAGCAGTTCCATGAATTCCTTCAACGCATGCTGGGCCTGGGCCACTGCCATGCCGTAGCCAGGTACCACTATGACCTTGTTGGCATCCTCCATCCAGTAGATGGCATCCTCGACGGAGGCGGACTTAACACCCTTCTGGGCCGCCTGCGCCCGCGGCACTTGCTTCACCGCCACCATCACTGCCGAAACCGCCGAACACCACATTGATAATGGAGCGGTTCATTGCCCGGCACATGATGTAGGAGAGAATGGCGCCGGAGAAACCGACCAGCGCACCAACGATGATAAGCAGATTGTTCTGCAGGGTAAAACCGGTCGCAGCCGCCGCCCATCCGGAATAGCTGTTGAGCATGGAGATGACCACCGGCATATCCGCACCGCCGATGGGTATGATCAGGGTGAATCCCAGTATGAAGGCGAGCAGGGTCATGATCGCCAGAGAGACCATGCTCTCGGTCATTCCGAAATGGACCCCGAAGGCAATCGCCGCCAGGCCGATCAGCGCATTGAGCAGGTGCTGCCCCTTGAACACCACCGGTGCGCCGCTGATGATACCCTGCAACTTGCCAAAGGCGATGACCGAACCGCTGAAGGTGATGGCGCCAATGATGATGCCGATCGACAGCTCCGCCATCAATACCGGGTTGAGCTCACCGGCGTCGCGATGATTGAGATAAGTGCCGATGGCGACCAGCACTGCGGCCATACCGACAAAACTGTGCAGGGCCGCCACCAGTTGAGGCATGGCGGTCATCTGTACCCGCATGGCGACCACAGTACCGATCACGGCACCCGCAGCCACGCCGGCTACGATGAAGCCATAGGAGTGAATCTCCGTGCCCAGCAGGGTGGCGACGACCGCGATCACCATGCCGGCCATGCCATAATAATTTCCGCGCCGGGCCGAGGCCGGATGGGTCAAGCCCTTCAGTGCCAGAATAAAAAGAATGGCGGACACCAGATAGGCGACCGCCTGTAAATTGGCTGAAATCTGCATCTTCCAGGGATCCCCTTACTTCTGTTTCTTCTTGAACATGGAGAGCATCCGGTTGGTCACCAGGAAGCCTCCGAATACATTGATGGAAGCCAGCAGAACGGCAAAGAATCCGATGATCTCCGCCACTGTGCCGGCCTCTTCCAGACCTGTCACCAGCAGGGCGCCGACGATGATGATACCGGAGATGGCGTTGGTGAGCGCCACCAGCGGGGTATGCAGTGAAGGCGTCACCCCCCAGATCACGTAGTAACCGATGAAACAGGAGAGCACGAAGATGTAAAAAGCAACCAGTGTTTCAGGCATGGAAATGCCTCCCTAATTTTATCCCTTTAGACAAGGGGCTTACTAAAACAGTCATTAGGCAACCGACAGCCTGAATGGGAACGACGCCGTCAGACGTGCATGGAGGTATTCACGGCGTCTGCTTAGGCATGTCGGCTATCCAACCTTCTACTTAACAAAAAACCTACAAAATGTGCCAGGCCATTCGCGGACGGCAGCCCCGGACAATCAGGGTGATCGAACCAATGCGGCCTTGGTAATTTCATCCTGGTCGAAATCCTTCAGGACCAATGCCTCTGCACTCTTTTCCACCATGATATCCAGCAGGTTGAGGATATTGGTCCCGAAAAAGCTGCTGGCGTCCGACGCCATCATGGCCGGGTAATTGGTGTGCCCAACCAGAATCACACCCTCCTTGGTGACAACCTTGTCCGCCTCCGTGAGGGGACAGTTGCCGCCGGTCGCTGCCGCAAGATCAACGATCACCGAGCCCTCTCGCATCCGTTTCACCACATCTTCCGTGATCAAGGTCGGGGCCGGTCGGCAGGGGATCATGGCGGTGGTGATGATCACATGGGCCTTGGCCAGTTCATCCGCCAGCAACTGCTGCTGCCGTGCCTTGGCCTCGTCAGACAGCTCCTTGGCATATCCACCCTCGCCGGAGCCGCTTTCTCCCACATCCAGTTCGATCGCCTTGGCGCCCAGGGATTCGATCTGCTCCTTGGTCTCGGGCCGGATGTCGTAGGCGTATACATCCGCACCCAGGCGGCGGGCAGTGGCAATTGCCTGCAACCCCGCCACGCCCGCACCCAAAACCACCGCCCGTGCCGGTTTGGCCGATCCGGCGGAGGTCATCATCAAAGGCAGGAAGCGACCATAGCAGGCGGCCGCCTCGATTACCGCCCGGTAACCTGCGATATTGCTTTGGGAAGAGAGTGCATCCATGGACTGGGCACGGGAGATCCGGGGTATCCGCTCCAGGGCAATAGGCCGGATATTTCTCTCCAGCAGCCCCTTTATAGTGCCGTCGTCTTCACACACCTCGATCAAACAGATCAGCACGCTTCCCTGGCGTATCATGGAAATCTCTGTCGGGGATGGTTTGCGCACCTTAATCACGATGTCCGCCCCGAATGCCGTCTGCGCATCTACGCTCTTTGCGCCTGCATCCTGGTATTGTGCATCGGTGAAACTGGCCGCCAATCCAGCCTCCTGCTCGACAATGACTTCGAAACCCTTTTTCACCAGCTTCTTAACGATCTCCGGCGTGGATGCCACGCGGGCCTCACCTGCAACCGTCTCTTTCGGAACTCCAATAATCATATCAATTACACACGTTTACTCTGGCGCTAAAACTGCCTGGTAGAAGAATCGAGCCATTATGTTTGTTTAATGCGTCCGGCTCAAGCATCGGAATACCCCCATTGTATGGGGTGGTTTAAAGGAACTTCGAAAAATCGCTTCCATGGGATTTTTCGATACGGCGATCGAAACGCGCGATTTCCGATCGCTCTAATTTTCATCCGCTTACGCGCACGAAAATAGTGGCGCATCCCTGCACCACACGGGCATCTCAAATTTTTCGAGGTGCCCTTAATAACCTTCACGGGAAGGGGTTTTCAAAACCGTCTCATGATCCGAGAAGAGATCTCTTCAATGGAGTGGGTCGTGGTGTCAAGCACCTCACTCAACCCGAGGCGACTGAACATCTGCTCTGCCTGACGCACCTCGGTCTGGCATCGGGCCAGGGAAGCGTAACGACTGTTCGGGCGGCGTTCCTGGCGAATGCGATGCAGGCGCAAGGAGTCGATGCTCAGGCCAACCAGTTTTTCACGATTGTCGAGCAGGGCCTGGGGAAGACGGTCCTTCTCGAAATCCTCCTCGGTCAGCGGATAGTTGGCCGCCCGGATATGAAAATGCATGGCCAGGTAGAGGCAGGTAGGGGTCTTACCGGAACGGGATACGCCAATCAGGATGACATCCGCCTGGTGAAACTTGTCCAGTCGGGCACCGTCATCATTGGCCATGGCGAAATTGATGATACTCATACGATGCTCATAGGACTCATTGCTAATGATGCCGTGGGATAGGCCGTATTTGCCGCTTGGCCCTACCCCCAGTTCCTTGGCCAAAGGCTCGATGAAAATATCGAAAAGCTCAATGTAGAGGCAGGAAGAGCCGCGCAGGATTTCGCGAATCTCCAGCTCCGGCATGGTCGCAAAGACGATCGGTCGAACTCCCTCCTGCTGGGTCACGGATTCGAACCTGCTGGCCAGTTCCCGTGCCTTCTCCACGCTGTTGACATAAGGCATGTGAACCGTCTTGAAATCCACCGTCGGCTCAAACTGCGACAGCAAGCTGTGACCCAGGGTACCGGAGGTTATTCCCGTACTCTCCGAGACAAAGAACACAGTCCTGTGTACCTCCGGCGCAGCGCCTGGTTTATCCACAGTCAAAGGACACCCCTTGCAAAGAGACGAAATGAATCGAACAGAGAAACCAGGCCACCTCCCGTTGTTAACCGATTATGAAAATACCGGGAGGCGGCCCTATTTTGTTAATTTATTTTTTAATAAATATTTATATCTAATTGTTTTTATTATTTTTTATCCCAGCGCTTTGAGGGCCGCGTCATAATCCGGTTCTTCGGCAATCTCAGGCACCAGTTGAGTGTAGGTCACAATATCGTTTTCATCGATTACCACGACAGCACGGGCGGTCAGACCGGCCAGCGGACCCTGGGTAATGAATACGCCGTAGTCTTTGGCGAACTGTTTACCCCGCATCAGGGAAAGAGCAACCACATTCTCCAACCCTTCGGTGCTGCAGAAGCGGCCTTGGGCGAACGGCAGGTCGGCGGATATTACCAGCGCAACGGCATCATCCCGCCCGGCAAAGGATTCATTGAATTTCTTGGTGGAGGTGGCGCAAGTCGGAGTGTCCAGGCTGGGAACAATGTTCAACAGTCGCTTCTTGCCGGCAAATTCGGCCAGCCCGACGTCAGCGAGCTCCTTGTTGGCCAACGAAAAATCCGGTGCCTTGGAACCAACCGCCGGCAGCTCGCCATTGGTGATCACTTCATTTCCCTTAAAGGTTACGGTTGCCATTGATGTCTTCTCCTCAGTCAGGTTTGTAGCGAATGTCTAATGTCTATGGATATCTGTTGCCTGGATTATTCGGTAATAACGCGCTCTTTTCCGGCTCCGGGTTTTCAACGGGGCTATCGGCGCAGCAATTCTCTGCCACCCTGCGGGGTCGATTGGGGACCGGTCACCAAGGCCAGATTCTGCACATTGTAGCGAAATATTCTTCAGGAGTAGATCTCCGTGTAGGCCTTTCGCGCAATCATCTACTAATCTCCAGGGATGACCGGTATTTACCAATGTAATCATTCCAATACTTTTTATTAATGCATACTATATTGAACCATGGGGATGCAAAAAACCACTTCTTGGATCGTTCCTACTTTTCCTTGGTAAAACGGAATCGAGCACCACACAACGCCTGGTGCTGCCCCTGCCGCCCCGAAACGACCGGAAAACCAGATGATAGTGGAGTCAATATGGCATCACCCACCCCTGTCTACTACAAACAGAACCGGTTAAAACAGCTGCGCGCCTTCTGTCACGCGGCCCAGACCGGAAGCATCAGCGAAGCGGCGGAGAAAATTTTCCTGAGCCAACCGACGGTCTCATTACAGATCCAGGCCCTGGAGCGGGAAATGGAGATCGTTCTATTCGAACGACGGGGACCCAAAATTCGACTCACGCCAGAGGGAGAGATTCTGTTCAAGCTCGCCCAACCCCTGGTTGAAGGGATGGACAAACTGCACGAGACATTCGCCGCCCAGCAGGGATTGCTGGAATCGGGTGAACTCAATATTGCTGCCGGTGAATCGACCATTCTCTATGTGCTGCCGCAACCACTGAAGCGCTTCACCGAACACTACCCCCGGATCCGGATCAAGTTGCAGAATGTCACCGGTGGTCGGGACGGACTCTCGAGGTTGCGTGCAAACGAGGCCGATTTTGCCATCGGGTCCATGCTCGATATCCCCGATGACATCGTGTACAAGCCGCTGGTTACCTACTCTCCGGCCCTGATTGTACCCCTGAACCACCCCCTGGCGGAGAAGCAGGACATTGGCCTGGAAGATATCAGCCCCTACGGGTTGATCCTACCTCCACCGAGCCTGACCACCTGGCGCATGGTCGATCTGGTATTCAGGCAGCATGAACTGAAATTTCGTACCCGACTGGAGGCCGGGGGCTGGGAGGTGATAAAAAAATATGTCGAGATGGGATTGGGCATCTCCATTGTTACCGACGTCTGTCTGACCGGGGAAGAAAAACTGGTCAAATTTCCACTGGACAAATACTTTCCCAAGCGCACCTATGGCATTGTGCTGAGGCGTGGAAAATATCTATCGCCCCAGGCCAAACGCTTCATCGAAACCATGGAGGCCTGTTACTAGTCGTCCGTTATCCCAACGAAGGCCGGGATCCAGTAACTACCTTGGGTGGATTCTGGCTTTCGCCAGAATGACAAAACAGAGCGCATACGGTTGCCGGGTTAATAGTCTCTCAATCACCCAATTCGAACTCAAAATCGAGGGTCTTCTCCCCCCACACCAGCTGCTCGCGCTGCACTGTCAACCTGATCCTGTC
This sequence comes from uncultured Gammaproteobacteria bacterium, assembly GCA_963820955.1. GTDB lineage: Bacteria > Pseudomonadota > Gammaproteobacteria > Chromatiales > Chromatiaceae. Next base: position 11,851 of record CAWGCA010000043.1, read on the forward strand.
ACCCGGTGATCGGTCCAGCAGGCCGATCCGGAGGTCTGACATGTTTTTAATCTCTTCGCCATTCAGGGCCTGGATCAGATCGTCTTTCTCGACACCCGCCTGGCCGGCGGCACCCCCGGCGCTCAAACCGCTGATCCGCACACCCTGATCATCGGTGGCGAGAAAAACGCCCATCAGACCCGGCTTAGGCAAACCGGCAGCCTGCGGAAAGATCAGGTAATCGGCGATACCCGGCTTGATCCGCAGGTCTTCCCCCGGTAACACGATAGCGGAGTCGATCGCCAGCCGCCGGTCGACGCGCTGGGGAATACCCGTCCCATTTACCAGGTGGCCGGATCCCGCCAGAACCACCATCTGGCGCTGGGGGTTCTCCTTCAGGTAGTTCGCTACCCGCTCTGCCATCCCCTCATCCCAGGCCAGCTGTACCTGCAGAAAACGGTTGAAATCCCGCCCTTTGGTGTGGGCATGCCTCTTGAAAACGCCCTGCAGCCGTTCACGATAGGCCTGATTGGAACTATCAATCTCCGCCGGAATCTTACTGCGCTCCTCCTCATTCAACCCCTCTATGCCGACTTTGGAAACACGCTGGATGATCTCTTTGGGAACATTGAGGGCGATCAGAGGGATCCCATTCTGTCGGGCATATTGGAGAATGGGGCGATAGAGCCGGTAGTCGTAGATCCAACGCTCGTACCATTGAGTCCGGCGCAGCATCTCCTGTTCGTCCACCACGCCTGAGATATAGTCGTCCAGGGCCGGCTGAAACGGCTGCTGGAAAAATTCCATGCCTATGGCCAGGCTGGGATTACGCTGATGCAGCCCCTCGATGATCCCAAGCTGACCCAGATGATGACTGTAACGGTCGTGGGTCTCACCCACATACACCACCCGGTTGGCCGCCAGTTTCGGGATAATCCGTGGCAACTCCTCTGCCCCCCCCAGCTGAATCACTTCGGCTCCAACAGCGGGGACAGCGACGTCAGGTCGGTCTGTCTCCCCCTCTTCCACCTTGGCGGCGGTTTGTTCGCGGACCTCTACCGCTCCGCAGGCGCCCAGCAGCAGTGAGACGGATAAGGGTAAAAGGAACCAGCTTGTGAGTTTTTTTGTCATTAACTTATCCATTAAAATCTGGGGGTTTCAACATCGCAGTGCAGGGTAGATGATACGGGCTTAACATCCAATCACTTCATTTTTGATCAGTTTGCACATGACTAGTTCCACCAGTGAAGATTTTTCTAAAGGATTTCCTTGGTTATTTTTTTAAAACGATATCTTATCAGCCTCTGCTGGCTGCTACTGCCGTCTCTGCTGCCCGCGGCTCAATCCCTGCCTGTCGTTCACCACGATCTGGAAATCCAGATCAGCCCCCGGGACTCAACGCTCGAGGTAACGGACACCATGCGGCTTCCGACCGAAGTCAATACCTTCGAGTTTCGGTTACACGCCGATCTGACACCGACATCACTGACCGATGGTGCGGAGATTCAACCCATACATCGTTATCCCGGGCGGGTTGCCACCCGACTTTATCGAGTCAATTTCCGCAGCCCTTCCCATACCTTGAGGCTGGAGTACAACGGCCGGATTGAACACCAGTTGGAGACGCATTCCCAGAACTATGCCGGAGGGCGAACCTCATCGCCGGGACTGATCTCAGCGGAAGGTGTGTTCCTCAGCGCCTCCAGTTTCTGGTTTCCATTGATCGACGATCGATTAGTCAGTTTCACACTTCGCCCCCGACTGCCAAAGGGGTGGACGGCGGTGAGCCAGGGCAACCGGCTGGCGGATGAATCCGGCTGGCAGGAACTCCAACCCCAGGACGACATCTATCTGGTTGCAGGTCCCTATACCAGCTACCAACGGCACACATCAGAGGCGGTGGCAGAGGTCTACCTCCGCTCACCGGACTCGGCGCTGGCGGATCGCTACCTGCAAGCCACTGACCATTATCTGGAGCTCTACAGCCGCCTGATCGGGCCCTACCCTTACGCCAAATTCGCACTGGTTGAGAATTTCTGGGAGAGCGGCTACGGCATGCCCTCATTCACCCTGCTGGGGTCCCGGGTGATCCGCCTCCCTTTCATTCTGCACTCTTCTTTTCCCCATGAAATTCTTCATAACTGGTGGGGAAACGGGGTCTACGTGGACTACCCATCCGGCAACTGGAGTGAGGGCCTCACCTCCTATCTGGCCGATCATCTGATCCAGGAGCAGCGGGGGGCGGGGTCAGCCTATCGGCGGGATACCCTCCAACGCTATGCCGATTTCGTGCTTGAGGGCAAGGATTTCCCCCTGACCCAGTTCCGGGGACACCATGGCGATGTAAGTCAGGCGGTAGGTTATGGCAAGATGCTGATGTTCCTGCACATGCTGCGCCTGGAGCTGGGTGACCATGATTTTCTTGAGGGGATCCGCCTTTTCTACCGCGACAACCTGTTCCAAACCGCCAGCTTCGACGACCTGAAACAGGCCCTGGAAAACAGCAGTGGAAAAGAGCTTGGGCAAGCCTTCAAGCAGTGGACCACAGCGACCGGCGCACCCGCCCTGAGTCTGAAAACAGCGACCGTGGTGAATACCGGAAGCGAATATCGGCTGCAGGTGCGGCTGCAACAGACCCAGCAGGGCCCACCCTTTAACCTGCAGATCCCAGTGTTCCTTCAGCTGTCTGGAGAACCATCTCCCACAGAATACCGCCTGTCGATGCACAACAAGCTACTGACCAAGGAAATTCTCCTGCCACGCCGCCCTCTGCGTTTGAGCATCGACCCCAGGTTCGACCTGTTCAGGCAGCCGGACCCGAGCGAAGTCCCAAGCTCTTTTGGCAAAATGTTCGGCGCAGAGCAGCTGACCATTGTGCTTCCACGCATGGCACCCGATCACCTTAAAACGGCCTACGAACAACTGGCCGACTCCTGGACCAGTCGCCAGCCGACTATTCAAATCCGCTGGGACGATAGCCTGAAAGATCTCCCCGGGGATTCCGACATCTGGTTGTTTGGACGGGAGAACCGCTTCCAGAACCAGTTTTTGCAGCTGCTGAAAGACAAACCGGTTTCGTTACAACCGGACCAACTGACCCTCCAGGACAAAGCCCACGCACTGGATCAGCACAGCTTCGCCCTGACTGCCCGTGGCGCCGGGAAAGGCGACGCAACCCTTGGTCTGCTGCTGCTGCAAACACCTGACGCAATGACCAATCTCGCCCGTAAACTGCCCCACTACGGCAAATACAGTTATGCGGTCTTTCAAGGCGATCAGGTAATCAACGTGCAGAAAGGGCAGTGGCAGGTATCCGACTCTGCCTTGAGCATCGATCTGGCCCCGGGTGAGCAGGTTCCAGCACAGCCTATTCCGGAATTGGCACCGCTATCCGCTGACATTGATAAACCGGTCATTCCCCCTCGTAGTTGAAAATACTGAAGGGTTCATCAGGTCACATAGAGTCTTGTCGGACCAAAGCGTTTGGAGGAAGCCCTGAAAACTATTCGAACGTACGCAGATACTCGATGAGAGATACGATTATCACCAGCAGGATTGCTATAGCCATCAGAACGCTGAGGCCTATGCCCAATACCATTATCGTATCGCCCCCCCGTTCCAAACCCTCAATCACAGTCAGTTGATTGTAGAGCAGTGCGGCCAGTAAAAACGGCAGTAGCGTAAACAGCACCTTACTTTGGGTGCGATACTCCTTTTCGCCATTGGACATCTCTCTAGTCCAGAAGCTTCTACTTTTGATTTTCTTCATGACACCTCCCGCGCTAGGTTTCATATTTCTAACCGGCCGCAAAGCAACATTTTAGTCGGTTGGATAGTGTGGCAAAGGAAGGTCAACATTCGGTGCCAACCAAACAGCATCGCTAGCAAGCGATGATTCAAGTGCCGAAAAAGAAAGCCCCAGTAGCAGTCCGTGCTACCAGGGCGGTGTCGCCGGGCTTGGTTGGCAAAGGGTGTTCATCCGTTGGCCGTCCCTGGAAAAACGTGAGTCAATCCATTGGGCATCCGTGAGTGGCGACGGCTTAATACTCTCACAGCGTCGGTCTCGTTGCTGTGGGTGGTTTTCGCTGTGGGATGTAATCTTTATCTGACTTGATGCTAGGGATTACCCATGGTTGACCATTGGAACGATTCGCCATTTTCAACCGATATCGAGTGCAGTAATTGTAGTAGTTTTTGATGGGTGGTCCGAAATCTCAGCTTCCGACAGACCACGTAAACTACGATTTCCAACCTATCCTCACCTTGTGGTATTACCCGAATCAAGGTGGCTGGTATCGGTACCAAGAGTGAGGCTGGCAGTAGCCTAGTGGAGTCCGAAATCGACTGACGCTGTTTAAAAACTCGACAGCGTTCCGACCGCAGAAGTGGGTTCCAAGTTTAACCGTCTCCAGTGATTGACTGGTCTTATAGCCGATAATGCATGATAAATCGAACCCTGGCTTTATCTGAAATCTTGTCGACCCTAGAGATGATTTCAGGCAGCCATTTTGCGTTTTCACGCGGGGCACGCCATGAATGGTCATTCGAATCTGCTACGAGTTTGCGAATCACCTGCATTTGTCTGCCCTATACTAATCCCAATAATTCAAGACCATCATATATAAGAAATAACGCTAATATCCATAACACTAATCCGAGGAAATGAATGGTGTATATGTATACTTTGCCACTTAAGAATGACTTTGATTTTCCAACCGCTATGGCTAATAGAATTTTTGAACCCACGAGCAGGCCATAAAAACTAAAAATAAAAGCAGACGGCGCGATAATGTTCAGATTCATTGCTTTTGTCATTATCGGACCGCCAACAGTAAACCAAAATAGATAAGGATGTGGGCTTAGAGCATTTACCATGATCCCTTTTCTCAGCGAATCAGGATTTTCCCTTTGGAGATCTAGATTAACCCCTTTCGAACGAATACTTTCGTAGCCGATATATAGAATAAAGAAACCACCAGTCAGTGAGATTATTCCTAATATCACATGAAAATTGGATAATTTTGCTAGGAAAAATAAAGTTAAAACGATTATTGGCAGGTCGGTGATCAGTGGAGCAAGGGCGACTTTAATACCCGATTTAGTATCATGTTGAAGAGTTTCAGAAACCACCAGAGCTAACAGTGGACCGGGAGCAAAACCAGCAGATAAGCCCAATATCACTCCCGTGATTATGAAACTTAGCATGATTTGTAGTCTATCTCGGGCGTCAAAATGTTTGCACTCTCTGACTATTCGTAAGATCCGTTGCGAGTCGGCCGGTCAGCCACATTAACTCAACACTGCACTTCACGCTCCCGGCGACGCGAAGACAGCACGCAATTGAGGTAGCCATAGATCAATAGCTAAGCGACATCGCAGAGTGCTAGCCAGAACGTCCGGTCACCTGGGGTGTGGTCTCGAAGCCTAGACATACACATGACTGTCTTCAGCGATATAATCATCCAGTTGTTGAGGAAACAGTTTGGCTTAACGACGGCCATCGCCCTCGAAAAAATCCTCTCATCAAAAATCCGAGGCGGCGTGCCGGTAAGAGAGTTTTCACTCTGTCGTCTAATCTAAATCACTCCCGTAGTTGAAAGTTATCTCTTCATCCGCTTTGATACTGACCCGTGCATAGAGATCAAAACCATCGAACTCCGCATTCCCGGGATTCTGATGATTAAGATAGCGCAGCAGATTCCTGCCACTGCGGCCAACGGCATTGGCTTCATCCCCCGGATCAAAAACCCAGAGTACGTAGGTTCCGTTACGTTTCGCCTCCGGGCCATGATAGGTACCGATATACTCTCCTTTAGCAACGCCGCGCTTCGCGAACAGGCCCGTGCCATGAATCTGTGAAGGTCCTGAATAAACCAGTTCGCGTAAATCAACGTTGCTTGTCTTTCTTTGAAGCGACATTTTGGCCTCTCTTGTTTACCAACCTGAAGACTCTGCATGGCAAAGTATGCACAATTTCCGGAACAGAAGGTGCGGTTATTTATGCTTAGATCCGAATGAGCGGTGCCCATATCAATAAATACGGCAACTTTCACCATAGGCCGCCATAATGGATTTTAACTCGGCCAATACCCACAGTTTTTCCTCATCGGAAAATGCCTCCGTCTCAGCCAAAGGATATCCACTTTCAAGCGTCCTGATATCGGCACGGACTGAACGACACCCTTTATTGCAAATAGCCTCCACACAGGCCTCGATCTTCTCTTTGTGCATAGTTCCGGACTCACATGGAAAGTACCCGAAATTATAACTGACATGCTTGACTCGAAAGAAATGTTCTCTTTTTGTTCTATCTCTGCTACTATAGAACTTACATAGAACTTTAGGAGAAAAATACGATGACCACTGAAGGCGTTTATGTAATGCGTGATCAGGTTTCCAGGCGGGAAAAGATTGGACCGGCAAGTTGGTGGAGTATCGCGGGAAAACTGATTGGGGCTTTACGTGAACTCAGTATAAGCGCTTATCATTACCGTCTGGACTGGTAGCCACCGACGGGCTGCAAAGTGATATGCTGACCACGAATTTAATATATAGACGGGCGGTTATCGAGCGAGCGGCAGATAGTGGTTCAGCAGAGGGGCCATGTTGACAGGAATGGACGATTAGGAAAAACAATGCCCCCATTCGGAGGCGTTAATATACGATCTACTCCGAGCGGAGATGGACTCAGCTCTGCTCCATCTTCTGTTCAAGACGGTCTAGTAAACCGTCCACTCCTTCCCGTTTGACAATACTGCCGAAATTACTGCGGAAGGTACTGACCAGGCTGACCCCCTCGATCACGACGTCATACACAATCCATTCACCATTCTTGTCACGCAGTTTGAACAGCAGTGGCGCCTCAGCACCGCTGGTCAGACGGATGGACACATTGACCATCGCTTTCTTTCCCTTGATCTTCTCGTTACCAAAATTTATTTGCTCAGAGGTGTAGGATTCGATTGCCGCCATGTATGTATCTTCCAGCAGCGTCCGCAGCAAGACGATGAACCGGCTTCGTTGCTGATCGCTGGCCTTTTTCCAATTTTGCGCCAGGATCGATCTGGACATGGTATTGAAATCAAAGCGGCTAGCAATCGAGGTTCGCATCCTGTCCCGGCGTGCGATTTGGTCCAGCGACGTGTCCTTCACCATTGCGACTACCTCGGTCACCCCCTCTTTCACCACCACTGTCGGGGATTCGCCGGCAAAGACACCGCAATAGCTGAAAAATGAGAGCAAAAAAATGATGCAATTGGCTAAAAGTCTGATATTCATTTGACCTTGGGCTCCTGTTTTAGGGATCAACAGTAGTCGGTTAGGTATTTATTCGGCGGCCTTGCTGTCGAACATGTACTTGCCAATGAGTTCTTCGAGATTCACCGCCGATTCCGTTTCGGTGATTTCATCACCAACCTCCAGCAATTCATCGGCTCCGCCCGGAGAAATCTTTACGAATTTTCCACCAATGAGCCCGGTACTGCGTACTGAGGCAATAGCGTCCTCTTGCACACTGACGTTGTTTGGCAGTGAAATCTCCACTACCGATTCGTACTCTTCGGGATCCAGCTTGATTCTTTTTACCTTGCCGACCACTACACCGGCCACCTCTACGTCAGAACCTACCTTCAGTCCTGATGTGGAAGCAAACCTGGCCTTAAGCACATAGTGATCGCCGTCGAAATCCCCAACGCCGCCGAGCTTAACCGCCAGCAAGGCAATGGCCACCAGGCCCATCAGTAGGAAAAATCCAACAACCGTTTCAGTTTTTATACGGTTCATATGTTCCAACTCCGTTGTCACACCCCCGAGAAATTGCTACAACATCAGGGCGCCGATTAGATAGTCTCCAAACAGGATGGCAATGGCCGATAGAACTACCGCATTGGTAGTTACCTGACTGACGCCTTCCGCACCATAGACCTGACCGCGTTCCAGATGCAGAAAGTAACCTTTGGCGGTTGCGATCCAGGTAATCAACAACCCGAACAGAAGGGATTTGTAGAAACCCATAACCACATCGTTCCATCCTACTCCCGCCATCATACTGTCCAGATAGGCACCTTCGCTTAAGCCGAATATCACGACCCCGACCAGATAGCCGCCGGCAATTCCGACCAGATCGAATAGCGCAGTGAGCAAGGGCAGTGACAAAATTCCTGCAATAATTTTGGGTGCAATCAGAAATTTGTGTGGATCAATGCCCATACACTCCAAGGCATCGATCTGCTCCGAGGTACGCATGATGCCAATTTCAGCGCACATGGCGGAGCCCGCCCGGGCCACCACCATCAGTGCTGCCATTACCGGGCCCAGCTCTCGAATAAGGGCCAGCGCGGTGGTAGATCCCAATAGCTCCATTGAGCCGAAACGATCCAGGGTGTTGTAGAATTGAAGCGCCAGCACCATGCCGGTAAAGGCACCGGAAATGCCTATGACCAGCAACGAACGAACACCGATAAAGTGCAGTTGCTGAATCACGGCATAAAGATCATAGGGTGGTTTGCTGAAACGGTGGAAGGCCTTAAGCAGCATGATGAACATGCGTCCTGCCTGATCAAGGTAATAGAGGACCAAATCCCCGCTGCGATCCAGTAGTCCGATCATCCGCTCCTATACCCCTCTGACCAGTGCCATCGCATGCTCATTTGCTTGTCCCGGTAAGGCGGTTCAGATAAGCCCCGGCGTCCATGGGTTCACTGCGTGGCCGCCGATTTAGCAGATCCTGAATAGCGCGATCGTCACTGTTCTGCACCTCATCAACTGTACCCGTCATCAACACCTTCCCACCCCCGAGTATCGATATCCGGTCGGCGATCTTGAAGGCACTCTCCAACTCATGGGTAACCACCACAATGGTCGTATTCATGGCGTCGCGCAGACGGAGAATCAGTTCGTCCAGTTCAGCAGAGGTTACCGGATCCAAGCCGGCCGAGGGTTCATCGAAAAACAGCAGCTTGGGATCCATGATGACGGCCCGGGCGAAAGCGGCACGCTTGATCATCCCCCCCGAAAGTTCCGATGGCATCAACTCTTCGAATCCCGCCAGGTTGACCAGCTCAAGCTTGATGCGGGTCATAATCCGCATGGTCGTATCGTCCAGTCGCGTATGCTGCCGCAGGGGCAGACTTACGTTTTCACCTACGCTCAATGAGCTGAGCAGGGCGCCGCCCTGGAAGGCCACTCCCATCTGCCGGCGCAGTGCGAGGAGCGCTTTGTTAGAGGCCTGGTGAATCGACTCACCAAAGATGCTGACACTACCCGCGGACGGTCGCTTCAGTCCCAGCAGGCAGCGCAGGAATGTGCTCTTACCGGAACCACTGCCCCCCATCACTACCATCACTTCGCCGCGCCGGATATCCAGACTCACCGTATCCAGGATGCGACGCGCTCCGTAGTGCACCACGAGATCCCGCACCCGGACGATGGGGTCTGATACTGCCGTGTTGAGAGATCTGATAGTCACCTGCTTGTCTAGCTTTTCAGGCAGGCGTGGACAGATTCATGAATCGGGAACACGTTGTCCAGGCGGGTTAACTGCAGCACCTTCATCGGTGTTTCCTGAATACCTGCCAGTGCCAGCTCCCTGCCTTTGTTCCTGGCATACTGCAACCCCTCCACCAGACTGGCTATAGCGGAGCTATCAATAAAGTTCACTTCCGACATGTCTACCAGCAGATTACGGCCGGAATCGAGCGCTGATAAAATCTGTTCTCGCAGTCGGGGCGAGGAGTGAAAATCTATTTCGCCGCGTGGCAGAATAATGGTGTGCTCGCCCTGCGTCTGAATTTCCAGTTCCATGATCATTTCCTCAATCGGTTATCAGATACCGTCCAACCTTCTGGTCATCTCTAGAATATTTCCTTCGCCCGGACCAGGCTTTATAAACTCTACTCTGTCCATAATCCGGTCAATCATGTAAACGCCAAGGCCCCCGGGATGAACGTCATCCGGATCCCGTGTTTCGATCTGCCGCTGATCGACTTGCGGCGCGAAATCCGTAAGCCGGAACACCAAATCATCACCGTAGCGTCGAACAGCAAGAATGATTTCACCCGCCTCGTTACCCCGGTAGGCATGGCGGACCACATTGGCCATCGCCTCTTGAATCGCAAGCACCGTCTCATTAGTGAACGAGCCGTCACATCCAAGCCCAGTCAGCAACTGGCGTAAGAGGCAACGTATTTCCTGAAACCAGGCCTCACTACCGGAAAAACGGATCTCGGCCAGTTGTTTTTCCACCGATCAGCGCCCCTGCGCACGCCACTCGAGACCGATCATTGCAATGTCATCGCTGAGTGCAGGCATTCCCCGCCAGGCAACCACCTGTTCCACTATCGC
>CAWGCA010000044.1:0-99514 GCA_963820955.1 uncultured Gammaproteobacteria bacterium
CCGTCTCGGTCCAGACCACATAGTCGTCACCGAAGCTCTCGGCACGGCCGTAGAAGAGGTCAAGAGGCTCCGCCTCACCCACTTCCACGGTGGTGTTGTCGCCGGTCTCGATAGACCATGAAGTAACGGGACGGATCCCGCAGATCGGAGTCGTAGCTCCATCCGACAGGTCGTCACAGGTGAAGATCATCGTCGAAGTCGGTATCGACGATGCGTCAACGAACAGACCATCCGTGCAGCCATCCGCGATAGTCGCCTTGGTCGGCGCATAGCGCGGATCCAGCGTGGTGATGCGCATGGCCTTGTGCTGGGTGATGTTACGGGCATGCTCGGCAGCCCCTGCAGCGAACTCGTAGCACGCGGTCGGCTCGACACGATCGCCCGGTGTGGTCTCTCGTGGGACGGTAGCGTCTCGCAGGTGACGGTGCCGTCGCCCGAGTAGCTCAGGCCATCACTGGCCGTGAACGAGCTCGGGGTCGTGGTCCAGGTATTACCGCCGTCGAAGGAACGCCGTACGTACAGGTCGTAGCGGTCGTTGCCCTTGGCATTGAGGCGCCAGTTGGGTGACCAGGCATACAGGAACTGCACGAAGTCACCGTCGAGGAAGCCCCTGTGGCCCTTGGAGATATCCAGCGGGTTGTACCAGGACTGATCTCGCAGGTTGACGAAGTCGTCCGTGCGGTCGTCGATATCGCAGTCAACAGGTGTTACGCCATCGGATGCCAGCACGGTGCCATCCGACGGACACTGATGCCAGGTGAGCACCCGCTGGGTGTTGCCTTCGCCCTGTACGAAGCCCTGCAGGATCGGGTTGGTGTCGCCGATGCCGTAGGTCGAGCTGGTGAAGTCCACCGTCGGGCAACGTACGAGGCACCACCGTCGCCATCATCGATGCAGGTATCCGGCACCACGCCCGAGAGGTTGATGGCCGGATCGGCGCAGACACCGCCCGGATAGTACGGGTTGGTCCATCAGGTTCGATCAGGAAGGTCTCGCACACCATGTTCTCGAAGGCGTACGGGTTGTCCACCGTCAGGATCGAAGTCCTCCGGCACCACGAAACGCCGCAGCATGGTGTCGGCCGGGCCGCCCTGGCGCATCGGACCCTGTTTCCAGGAGGAGATGGCCAGCCAGACCGTTGGCGCTGGCCGTCGGCCTTGGCGATGGACTGCACCAGCATGCTGGCACGTCGGGCGATCTCGGTGTTGACGATATCGAAGTTGTAATTCACCGTAGTCCTCCATGTCCTCGGTGCTCATCAGGCCGAACAGCTCACCGGTCTCCCAGTAGACCTCAGCCTGGTTCAGCATGTTGCCCTGGCTGACCAGGTTCTCGACCAGGCTGTTCGGGATCGCCGATACCCGCGGAGGTGTCCGGGGTGCCCATGTCGAAGCTGTAGTACCACTGGTTCTTGCCGATCTCCTCGGTGCAGGTCAGCGTCGATCGCCTTCTTCGCAGGGATCCGCATAGCCATCTGCTGCATCACAAGGCCGTCAGGCTCGAAGAAGTACTTGCCCAGTCCCTTGGACTCCTCGGCCGCGACGATCGACCCAGGCGCTCTTGTCGGTGACTGTCGATCCGTCAGACGTCCGGTCATAACCCTGCAGCGACAGACGCGGCCGGGTCAAGGCGGTGTTGGCCCGGTTGGGCAGGTCCGCAGTTCCATCGCCATCGATGTCGGCGACACAGATCTCGGTCTCGGTCTAGGCCACCGGTCGAGTTCGGGTTGCCGGTCAGGATGGTCAACCGTGTCGGCGCACTGATCCTTCAGGCCGATAGATCTCTGCGAGCTTCGACAGTCGCAGTAGAGGTCCTCGGTGCCATCACCCGCAGTACGGTCATCCGGCGGGTTGCACTTGGCGTTGTTGGTCACGCGCATGGGTACCGCCATCGGTACGAACACCTGGGGCCTGCCGGTCAGGGTCAGGTCGTGGTCCAGGATGTCGATCGGCACCGTCGGTGTTATCGACGGTCCTCGACGATATCGAAGTACTCTTCGTTGATGAAGGAGTACCAGACGTCGGTCTGGCTGTGGGCGACCGCGCCGCTCCAGCCCTCACCCGGGCCTAAGCCCTGGCCGGGACGCAGCCCTTCGGGGTCTTCCTGCCAGGTGATCACGAAGCCGGCACCCTTGACGGCCTTGACTTCGATGCGGTTGACGTCGCGCCGCCCGGAGGTCAGACGCTCGGCCTTGGTCCAGACCATGTGGCTGGCTTCCACTTCGTCGGTTCTGGGATCGTCACCCGGCAGCAGCACGCCGCGGGAGGTCCAGACGCAACCGAAGGGCACCACGCCGGCCTGGGGATAACCCTCGTCGGCGAAGTCGATGGAGCCCTGGCTCCGGCGACACCGAAGGCGTCAATCAGGTAGAGGTCGTCTTCATCACCTCAGGACTGGTGAAGTCCGGCAGGGCCGGGACGCCCAGATCGTTCATCACCGCTCTGAATGAAGCCGACAACGGCGTCCAGCGCGCTCTGATCTGGTCCGGCTGGTGTCGGTCGATCATCGGGTAGGCCGGCTGCCCCTGCTGAGCAGAAACGGCTCGGCCAGGCGACCAGGGTCTTGTTGCCGGCGGTGGCGTGGAACACGTTGTAGGTGCCGCCGGGGTAGTCGGTCAGGTCAACGGGCGAGCCTTCGCAGTTCTCGATGGGCTCGCCGGTCTTCTTCGTCGATCACGGTCACGGACGGGCCGGTCAAGGATCTCGCCGGTGTTGTCGGTGTACTCGGCGAAGACGACGCAAGGCGGCAGATCGTCCTTGAATTTCTCTTCGAACTTGAACTTGCCGTCGTCTTCGGCCTCGGTGGTAGCCGACCGGGTCGCCGGTGATGGCGTTGATGATGGTGACATCGGCACTGTCCCCTGCGTTCTCACCCTCGATCTTGAGATTGCCTCTTTTTCTTGTTCTTCGCCCATCCAACTCGGCCATGTAGATGATCGGCCCAATTTCGACCGGGGTGGCTTCTGTCCCACTACGTTTTCATGGCAGCTGTAGCAGGAGGGAACCTGGCAACACCCTGCAGGCCCTGGCCGTGGCATTCGGTGCAATGCAGCGGTGATACGGGGTTTCGTACCCCTGGCGTGATACATCGTCATTGCCCACACTCTGTCATGTTATGGTCACCGGGTCAACTGTGGTCGCCGAGCTACCGGGACCACTGTCGTTGTGGTCGATCTCGAGGTTGAAGGAGCTCAGGTCGGCGGACTCGGACAGGTTGGTCTGTTTCCAGGTCTCGCCGTCGTCCAGGCTCACCGCCGCGTAGGTGTCAAACCACCGGTGGGCGAATGCGGTGTCCGGGACGCCGAACGCGGGTCCGTAGATAAAGACGTTGACCAGGGGCTTGGCCACTTCCAACTCTTCTACAGGCGCTAGTGCAGTCTTCGCCGGGGGCGGGTTGGTTGTCGATATCGCAGTAGTCGATAGGCCCAACCAGGCCGCTGGCGGCCTGGGCCGGCACATAGAAGCCCATCATATCGGTGAAGGCGTGCTCGGCCTCAGAGACCGCGCTGTTCACGATATCCTGATCGAAAGTCGGCACCTTGATGGTGCGCGACATGTTCTTGTTGGTAATCGCGCCGTCGTCGGCGGACGCAAGGCCCGCCGCCGCGGTGAGTGCAATTGTGAAAAATAATGGAAAAATTTTCATTTTAAATCTTCTCCTGCTTACAACTCCCCAACGCACGCCGTCCCCCTTCTTCCTTTACTTTTTGATTTCCCATGGGGCGGGTGCCTGTTTTGGCTCTTCGGCCGGTCAATTTGAATTGTATGGATCCATAACTGCTCCTCTCCCGAAAAAGAACCCAGCACCCTTACTGCTGCTTACGGGTTTCTCGCAAAATTCGTGGTCACCGCTCGGCTAACAGCCGGACGATCCACGAAATCCCACACTTCCCGACCTTGCCTGGGGCTCGGCCAGGAATCCTGGATATGTTTTTGTAACAGCGGAAACGACACCTGGGGCAGGTGACAAAAAAACCGAGGAAACGGCGTCGAGTGAACGCCGCATCAGCACACTCGCCATCTTGAAATCTTCCCTCGGTCACTCATTTTTCTTTTGTCCTTTGCCAACGGTATTTTTTAAAAATGCTGCCTGAAAATCACCGTTGCTTTTTATGGATGTTAAAAATTGTGATGGATATCACAAATATTCGCAATGATAATTGTCAATTAGTAGTGGTAATTTATTTCGTTTTATGGTAGGGGTTCGGCGGCACCGGTCGGTGGCCAAATTCTGGATCTAGCTATGGGTGGAGAGATCGACCGAGGTCAGGTGGTACCACGGCCGATAGGTTGCATCGTGAAGAACCGCTCTTATCCGAATCACCGTGCTTGGATATCTCAAGCCGGAGACCGATTTCGCCGCTGGCCCGATGCGGAACCAACGTTCGATTAATAAAGAGGCATATTTCATACCGTGCTGATTTTTTATTCTGTAAATCAGTGTGTTGCTATTTTTCAAATTTTTCTCGTTATTGTCGGTTGTAAATTTTATTGACAGAAAAGTCCCTTGCAGGCAGGGCAAAGGGATCAACAGGGTTTGGGGTGCGACAGGATATTGTTCTAGTACATCTCGACTCTCTCAAGAGAGAGCAGGGGGTAACGTCAACTGCTTTCACCCCCATCCCAACCTTCCCCCTGTCAGGGAGAAGGAGGAAAACACCACATCGATCTGTAGCTCTGGGGAAATCATTCCAATCTTTGCCCTCCCCCATTGAAGAGGGTGTCGCAAAAGTCCATCTCCCCAACGAGGGGGAGAGGGTTAGGGATGTAACACCATGAAATTTATAACTGAATCCATCACCTCAAAATTCTTCTTAACGAAGAGGCTACTTTTCAGAGGCTTTTGCGACACCCTCTTGAAAGGAGGAGTTAGGACGGACGGTGAAATAGGCGGGGAATGAGCCAAAACCAAAAAAGCGCGCCACCTCAACGGCGACGCACTTTTTTCCAACACTTAACCGCGCGGTTTCAGCCAGTGATTAGGTCTGATTCCTTCCGTGCTGCAGAACAAATCCAACGGATGCGCTGACAATCAACGCCCGGAGCCGACCGCCACCGCCGGAGCCAGCCGCCACCGCCGGAGCCACCGCCGCCGCCGGAGCCACCGCCACCGCCGGAGCCACCGCCAGAGCCGCCGCCGCCGCCACTTCCACCACCGAGGCCACCGAGCCCGCCGCTAGAATTGCTGCTACCCATTCGCGATTCATAGCCGACACCATAGCCGGTGGAATCCGCGGTCTGGGCATCCTGCGTTGCCCGGCTCTGCACCAGGAAGGCGTTGATCTGTTTTCGAATGGCCTGCAGCAACCCGGGGCTCTCCGCCTCCGAGCCGACACCGGAACCACTCTGCCCTTGATCAGGCCCCGGGCCGGACTGCTCGTGAGCCTGCACGGAGGCGCAGAGCATCCCTGCCCCCAAAAACAGCATCGCCAGGAGGCATCGCCGCATTGTCGTCTTTGTACAAATTTCCATGACTTTAAATTTTAACCCTTAATGTTGCCTTTTACCCGCAGTTCTGCGGTGCATTGGGCATCGCCTCTCCTGCCCATAAGGGAGCGGGGACGACGATAAGACAGGAGCATTTATCGCCCCCCCCCCCGAGAAAGGCCTTGGCGCTACTGCTTGCCGCCACCACCTTTACCACCACCTTTACCACCACCCGATTTGGTGGTGCTGGCTGCCTCTGCATCGCCGCCCGATTCCTGTTTTCCGTGCATATAGGCGTTGCCCTGGCGTTTCTGATGCTGGTGCTGGGAACCGGAGCCGGTCTGAGTAGTCTCCTGGGACTGCTTCGTACCGCCACCGCCGCCACCACCCTTGCCACCGCCGGCCGCATTCAATACCGATGCACTACCCAGTGCCAAGGTCGCCGCACAGAGAATAATCAATGATTTACGTGACATAATGTAACCCTCCACTGCATAAGATGTATTTTCACCAATCTCATGGATGAAATAATAGAAGAGAGATGTTTCCATCGAATTTCCCCGACCGCATAAAATGTAACAAGTTGTTTCAGTTATTCAGAGTGGGCTGGGCTTCACTGGTGGATTGCGCTTCGGTCATCCATCCTGCCGCAGCAACAGAAAGAGAACGGATAATTCAGGGTATAATCCCATGCCAGAGTCGAATGGCAATTACTTGGGGAACCTCTGGATTTATTCGTAATTCCGTCATCCCGGCGCAGGCCGGAATCCAATAACTTATTGATTACTTTAAGATGGATTGCGGATCTGCGCTGCGCTTCGTCCGGAATGACGAATAAATCCAGAGGTTCCTTAGACCAAAATGACTGGTAATAGCGTCATTCCCGCGGGGCCTGTGCCGGACTTGATCCGGCAGGGGGAAAACAGAATGTGCGGAATTTGTGCAAACGGGATTCCATCCTTGGGTTCGTGAACGGTGCTTCCCTGCGCCACTACTCCGGGTCTCCACTTGGTTCCGCCCGGAATGACGGTTTTCCTGGCTTAAGTTAGGTGTCATTGCACCCAGAGTCCAGACATCTCAAACAATCGACAAACAATAAGGATCGAGTCTCGTAATGGAACAAGCGACCCCCAGAATCCTCGTCGTCGATGACGACCCCGGGCTGTGCGACCTGCTGCAGCGCTACCTCAGCGAGCAGGGTTTCCAGGTAGCGGTGGCCGCCGACGGGGAGGAGATGGACAGCCGGCTGAAGGAGCAACCGGTGGATCTGCTCATTCTAGACCTGATGCTGCCCGGCGAGGACGGGCTGGCAATCGCCCGCCGGCTTCGTTCGGAGAGCGGTCTCCCGATCATTATCCTGTCCGCCCGGGGGGACGAGGTAGATCGAATCGTGGGTCTGGAGGTAGGGGCAGACGACTATCTGCCCAAACCCTTCAATCCGCGCGAACTGCTGGCGCGAATCAGGGCGGTCCTTCGCCGACAGGGAGACAATGGCTCCCCCACTGAAGCAGACGGACACAAGGTCTACCACTTCGGCGATTTTACGCTGGACCTGGCCACCCACCAATTGGCCGGCGTGGAGGGTAATGTGCCGCTCACCAGCAGTGAATTTTCGCTGCTCGAGGTGTTTGTGCAACACCCGAACTGGGTGCTCAGCCGGGACAAGCTGGTGGACCTGCTGAAGGGTTACGACCGCTCCCCCTACGATCGGAGCATCGATATCCGGGTCACCCGCCTGCGCCGGAAGATCGAACAGGATCCCTCCGATCCCCGCTTTATCCTCACCATCTGGGGTGAGGGATATCTGTTTTCACCCCAGGGAAAAGTGACTTCGGATTGAGCCATGTTGCGTCCGCGATCGCTGTTCGCCGTAACCGGCCTGACCCTGAGCATCGCCGTGACGGTGTTTCTGCTCCTATCCCTCAGCGCCATCACCTTCTATATCCTGGCCCCGGTCAGCCGCCAGGCGGCAGACGACCTGGCCGCGCTGATGGTGCTCAGCGCCAAGACCTGGGTGGAACTCCCCCCCCAAACCCGCCCGGATTTCGAGCAGGAGCTGCTGGCCCAGCATAATCTCGGGATTGGCCTGGCCGATCCCAAGCAGGAACAGGTGCTATCCGATAATCCCGCCCTCTATCTGCGCTTCCTGGAAGACACCCTGTTACTGCGCACCGGCCAGCAGGTGCGGATCATGACCGACCAGGGCGAGGGATCGGGCGACTGGCTGCAGGCCGATCTGCCGGTGGGCGAGCGGGTACTGCGGGTCTCCTTTCATGCCGAGCGTCTGGGTACGCACTTTCCAGCCGCCGCCCTGTGGATACTCACTGCGGGGACCGTGGTCATACTGCTCACTTCGCTGCTGCTGGTGCGGCGCATCACCCGCCCCCTGTCCAGGATGGTAGTGGCCGCCGCCCAGATCGGTGACTCCCAGCCCCTCTCCCCACTGCCCGAAACCGGCCCCAGGGAGCTGGCAGCGCTGGCCCGCAGTTTTAACCGGATGGAGCAGCAGGTGAAGGATCTGCTGGAAAACCGCACCACCCTGCTGGCCGGGATTTCCCACGACCTGCGCACCCCCATCTCCCGTATGGGACTGGCCCTGGAGATGCTGCCAGAGGAGGCCGCATCGTCCGACCTGGTGGATCGGTTGCGCCAGGACCTGGTTGAGATGGACCGGCTGATCGGCCAGACCCTGGAGCTGGCCCGGGGGCTGGGCGACGCGGAGGCCGAGCTGCTGGATATCCGGGAACCGATCGACGCCCTGGTGAGCCGATATATCCAGGGTGGGGCAAGGCTGGACTGGACGCCGGGTGAGAGCTGCATGATCCGGGTGGTCCCGCTGGCACTGCAGCGGGTGCTGGCCAATCTGCTGGACAACGCGATCCGCTTCAGCCCGCCGGAGCAGGCGGTGGAGATAGACTATACCTGCGGCGAATCGGAGCTGACGGTTCGGGTGCAGGACCGCGGACCGGGGATACCACCCGAGCAGGTGGAGTCTGTGTTTCGGCCCTTCTACCGGCTGGAAGGCTCCCGCAATCGCAAGACCGGCGGAAGCGGCCTCGGCCTGGCCATCACCCGACAGTTATGCAACACCAATCGATGGGGGATAGAGCTGGCCCCGCGGGGCGGCGGCGGCACCGAGGCGCGCCTGCGTATTCCGCGGGACTACTCGTAGGCGCTTGGCAGGCCGGCCGGCAGCTGCTGGCGGCCCTGTTGTTGCTTGTCCCAGACCGGGGTCGGGATATTCTCCCTCTCCAGCTGCTTCAGCTGTCGCAGCCGCTCCCTCACCTCCTCGGTCACCTGCCGGGCCTCGAAGCGGTTGCGCACCAGTTTCGGCGAAATGAGCATCACCAGTTCGGTGCGATCCCCATCATTCGCCGTCTGGCCGAACAGGGCCCCCAGATACGGAATGCGAGAGAGCAGCGGCAGCCCGCTGCGCTGCTTGGTGGTGAAATCGAAGATCAGGCCGCCCAGCACCACGGTATCGCCGGACTGGACTACGATTGAACTCTTGAACTTGCGCTGCTGGATGGTCGGCGTCAGGGTCGCCTCCGCGCTCGGCGCCAGGTTACTGACCTCCTGCTCAACCTCCATGATGATGGAGCCGCCGGTATTGACCCGCGGGGTTACGCGCATGATAACGCCGGTGTTGCGGTACTCCACGGTGTTGATCAGGGCGGCATCGGTGGTGACGCTGCTCTGCTGCTGCTGGGAGATGACCGGCACCTCGTCTCCCACCTGCAGTTCCGCGGTCTGATTGTCCAGCACCATGAGATGGGGGGAGGAGATGACGTTGAGAGATGTCTCCGTCTCCAGGGCGTCCAGGATCACCTTGGCGTCTGCGTTGTTGAAGACCAGGGAGAAACCCGGGAAGGAGGGACCTATCTCAGAACCTCCGGTACTGAAGATGCCCGTGAAGTCCCCTGATTTGAAAAACCACTGCAGGCCGAAGCGCAGCCGGCTGGTGAGTTTAACCTCGGCGACGGTGGCCTCGATCAACACCTGCAGGGGTACCACATCGAGCTTGCGGATGGCGGAGACCACCATGCGCTGGTCCTGGGGGTTGGCCAGCACCAGGATGGCATTGTTGACCTCATCCGCGATAATCCGGACCTCGCTATCTCCGGAAACGCTCAAGGCTCCACTCGAGCGGGCTCCCTGGGAACTGCTGGTCTTGCGGGTCTCGGCCCTAGCCGCGTCGCCTGTTGACTCCAGCTTGGTCGGTTCCCGGCCGGGGGCCAGACGCCCGAAATCCTCGCGGCTGCTTCTGCCACCGCCGGAAAAGATCTCCGACAGCACCGAGGCCACATCCGCTGCCTTGGCATTCTGCAGATAGTAGACGTAGAGATCCTGACCCGATTCCGAGCTTTTATCGAGCCGCTTGATCCAGCTTCCGACCTTCTCCAGATAGGCGGATTGAGAGCTGACCACCAGCAGGGCGTTGAGCCGCTTGATCGGCTCGAACCGGACCATCCCCGCCAGCGGACCTTCAGAATCTGCCCCAAAGATACTGTTGAGCTCGATGACCATGTCTTCGGGTGTCACCTGGTCCAGGGGGAACAGGGCCACGGACATGCCGGCCAGCCAGTCCACATCGAACATGCGTACCGTTTCCATCAGGGTTTTGATCTCATAGCTGGTGCCGGCCAGGATCAGCAGGTTGCGGTCCACATCGGTCCGCAGCACTGTCTTCAGAGGCACAAATGGCTCCAGGACCTTCTCCATCTCGGCTGCCGAGACGTAGCGCAGCGGTGCGACCACCACCGAATAACCGGTTGGCAACGGGCGTCCTTGGCCCCCCAACTGGGGCAGCGTCTGCCCCTTGGCATCTTCCGCCGGCAGGATTCGGTAACCGCCCCCATCCGGCACCATCGCCGCGCCGTTCATTCGCAGCAGCGTCTCCAGCGTCTCCAGCACGGCTGCCGGATCCAGCTGGCTGGTGGTCTGCAGGCTGACGGTTCCCTGCACCCGGGGATCGAAGATATAACTGATCTTGAGAAAGTCGCCGAGGATGGTTCGAACCACATCCCGCAGGTCGGCATTCTCGAAATTGAGCACCAGCCCGTCACCCTCTTCCAGTTCGATCTCCGAGGGGACCTCTTTGGGACGGCGGACGAAGGTGTTGCTGCCCGGATAGGTCGCCGGCTTCTGCAGCGCCGGAGCAGCGTCGGTCTCGGCCAACTCCTGCTGTTGCCTGGATGCCGCCAAGCCCGCCGCCTCGGACGGCGTGGGGGTCGTGGTCTGGTTCGACTTCAACAGCACGGCGTAGCTGTCCAGCCCCCCTTTCGGCCCTTGAGCCGGTGGGGGCTGCAGAGCGGCACAGGCGCCAAGACCGAGCGTTGAGATAAGGATAAGAATGCCGGGGTGTCGTATTATTTTCATTGTTGTTGACAGGTTATATTAAGGCGATAGGCTGTATATGCGTTTATCATGCCATACTAAACTAATCTCTATTTTTAGCAGGGTAGACGATTTTTAATGCGTTTAAAAGAGGTGTGCCTGTACATCAGCGTCAATGTCAGAGACAATCTTGAAATATCATAACTTTTTCAACGACTATCTGGATTTTAAATCCCTTACTTCAGAAACTGATTGAACATGAAAATCCCTAAAACGAAGACAAAGAGGCCGCTTAATCTGGGTTTTACCTTGATCGAGCTGCTGGTGGTATTGGTCATTCTCGGTCTTCTGGCCGGCCTGGTCGGTCCCAAGGTGGTGAACTACCTGAGCCGGGGCAAGACCGACACCACCAAACTGCAGGTGGAGCAGATTGCCGCCGCGATGGACCTCTTCCTGCTGGATGTGGGCCGCTACCCCACGGAGGACGAGGGCATCGAGGCCCTGGTCGAGGAGCAAACCGACATCAACAACTGGCGAGGTCCATATCTGCGCAAAAAAGAGATCCCGCT
Source organism: uncultured Gammaproteobacteria bacterium (assembly GCA_963820955.1). GTDB lineage: Bacteria > Pseudomonadota > Gammaproteobacteria > Chromatiales > Chromatiaceae. The sequence continues at coordinate 11,333 of CAWGCA010000044.1, forward strand.
CGACCCCTGGGGCAGGGCATACCACTACCGCTATCCAGGCCAGGACGGGGATTTTGATCTTTACTCTTTGGGTGCAGACGATGCGGAAGGCGGTGAAGGGGAAAACGCAGATATCCGGCTGTAACCGACCTCCGGATCCAGGATCAGGGGGAAGCAGGGGCTTCAGCCTGATCGAGATGCTGATCGTGCTGACCCTGATGGTCGGCGTGCTGACCCTGGTCCCCGCCTATTTTTCCAAGGGAATCTCTACCGCTGAACTCAAGAGCAGTACGCGGCTGATCTCCTCCGGCCTGCGGGCGGTGCGCTCCGAGGCTGTGTCCCGTAACGCGGAAAGGGTATTCCTGCTGGATGTGGAGCAACGGCAGTTCTTTATCGGCGAAAAAGGCCCTGCCACCGAACTCCCGGAAAAGATCCACTTGGAATTGAACACCGCGAAATCAGAGCAACTCAGCGATTCCCTGGGGGGAATACGCTTCTTTCCGGACGGCTCCTCCACCGGGGGCGATATCATCGCCTCCAACCAATCCGACAAACTGAAAATCGCCGTCAACTGGATCAGCGGGAAAGTGGCGATATTCGATCTTGAGCTTGAATAGTATGTTGGGCGAAAGGCGACAGCGGAGGGGGCTGCCGGCACGGCAGCGCGGGCTTTCGCTGATCGAAGTGCTGGTCTCCTTTGCCCTGCTCAGCCTGGCACTGGCGGTGATACTGCAGATTTTCTCCACCGGTCTGCGTAGCGCGGCAGCCATAGAAAAGCAGACCCAGGCGGTGGTGCTGGCAGACTCCATACTGGCCTCGGTGGGGAATGAAATAGCGCTGATAGAAGGCGACATCTCGGGGGAGGAGGGTGATTTCCGGTGGCGCTTATCAATCCTGCCCATCGCGGAGGAAACTTCGACCTTCACCACGGTTGCCTCGAACCCGGCCGAGCTGTATGAGGTCAGCCTGACTGTCCAGTGGCAGCGCGGGCCAAAGATTGCGGAGACCCGGCTCAGCACCCTCAGGATAGGTCCGGCACGATGAGACCGGGGCGTCGGTTCCCGATATCACGGCGGAATCAGGCCGCGGCGGGTGGTTTTACCCTGCTGGAGGTAATGGTCGCCATGGTACTGCTGGGTATCGCCATGTCCCTGGTGATGGGGGGATTCCGCTTCACTTCCAAGGCGTGGAGGTCGGGGGAAGAGACCACTACCCGCACCTCAGACCTGCAGGTGGTACAAAGGGTGCTTCACAATATGGTGGGGAAGTCTTTCCCGGCCACGGTGGAGGACGGCAGGATCATCCGCTACGCCTTTATCGGGGACGAAAAGCAGATCCGCTTTACCACCTTCCTGCCCCCCTACCCCGATCGCGCCGGTCTGTACACCATCGAACTGACCATCGAACAACATAATAATTTGACCCAGCTGTTGTTGCGACGCGCCCCGTTCGATGAGGAGTCCTTTCTACTTGGCGAACTGGGCGACGAGCAGGAAACCCTGCTGCTCGAGACCCCGAGTCGGCTTGCATTCTCCTATTTCGGTGCTGTTGACGACAACAGCGACCCAGACTGGCACAATCAGTGGGATGCGCCGGACCAGATCCCCCAAACCGTGCGCCTGGCGGTCGATGCCGGGGATGAGCAGGAATTCGACTGGCCGGACATCGTCACCCGCATCGAGGTCAACATCGACAACAGCTGTGTCTTCCCTCAACTCGGGGGGAAATGCCGGACCAGTGACCTCCAGGGAGACGGTGCTGACGGTGACGCAATTGGGGACGAAGGCCTCGAATGATTAAACCTAACCGATACCCCGGCCGCCAAACAGGGGTAGCACTGGTAACAGTACTCTGGTTCCTGGTCCTGCTCTCGGTGCTTGGCTTCGGCTTTTCCAAGAGTATGCGTATGGAGATCAAGATCGCCCGTAACCTGTTGGACAGCGTCCATGCGCGGCACCTCGCCGATGGCGCGGTGGAAAGGGGTATCTATGAGTTGCTGAAACCGGTGGCAAATGAGCAGGATGCGGTGCTGCTCGGAGTACCCATCTATTTTGGGTTCGACGGGGCAAAACTCTCCTTCACAATCCGCGACGAACGGGGCAAGATCGACCTAAACAGAGCATCACCCGAACTGCTTGAAGGACTTTTCCTGGTGCTTGGGGCTGAACCCGACCGGGCGACCTCCCTGGCCGATGCCATTGTCGATTGGCGGGACGAGAACGATTTGCGGCAGCTCAATGGCGCCGAGGAGGCGGATTATCAGGGCGCCGGGCTGGATATAATACCGTCCAACGCACCCTTTCGAAGCACAGTAGAATTACAACAGGTTCTCGGCATGGACACGCAACTTTACAACAAGGCTTTGCCCAACATTACCGTGCACTCCTTCAGCGGAAACATTAACCCCCAATCGGCCTCCCAGGAGGTCCTGCTGGCCCTGCCCAACATCGATGTCTCCCAAGTGGAAGACTACACCGAGGAGCGCGCGAACCTGAGCGAAGAAGACTCGCAGTTGTCGCTTCCCATTCTGCCCGACGCCAGTGGCTTGACGACGGACCAGGCGGGGCCGGTCTATTCCATCGAGGGCAGAGTGACACTGGCCTCCGGCGCCACCACCGCCCGGGAGTTGACCATCTGGATTCCGGACAGGAATGCGGACGTGCCCTTTTATATACTGAATTCGCAGACTATCGTGCCCCAGGAAACCGAACAAGGGTTAGAGCAATGAACATCGCAGCATTGGCTTCACGCCTTGACAATAGCCTTCCCTGGGTCGGGCGATTCTTTGACTGGTGGAAGGGAGAACTGCTGGAAATGGTTCCCTCGTTCCTGAAGCAGGCCATGCACCCCAGCGATAGTCTGTTGCTGCTGTTGTATCGAAACGAAAGCGCAGGACTGCTCTGGCATAACAACGGACACTGGAACACCCTGGGCGAGAGCCAGGCAGAAAGTCGACCCGAGGAGATTGCAGGGTTGCTGCGCAGCGTAGAACCGGGAAAGCACAAGATCGCCCTCCGGCTGCCCGCCTCGGCCGGCCTGCGCCGGCGAGTGGTGCTGCCCCTGGCAGCGGAACAGGAACTGCAGCAGGTTTTGATGTTTCAGCTTGACTCCCTGTCCCCCTATCCACCCAACGAACTCTATTTCAGCGAACGCATAGTCGAACGGGATTTCGAGCGCGGTAAACTGCTGGTCGATCTCCTGATGGCCCCGCGCCAGACGGTCGATCAAGCGGTCAGACAGACTGAAAAATGGGGTCTTAGACCGGATATGGTTGATTTCGTGGAAGATGACGAACTGAGCCTGCCGCAAATCAATCTGCTGCCTCACCCCCTGTCAAACCAGAAGCCACGCAGCGTCCTGACCCGGGCAATCTGGATACTGCTGCTTGTCAACGTGCTGTTGCTGGCGGGACTTGCGACCGCCCATCTGCAGGGAAAGGCAAGATTGGAGGAGGACCTGCAGACCCGTGTGGAGACGGCCCGGCTGAAGGCCGATACGGCGTTGAAGCTGCGCGAAAAAGTGAGCAAGCTCAAAGAGCAGAGCTCGTTCCTGCAGAACAAGAAGAAGCAGATCGTGCCTGCTGTGACTGTCCTGAATGAGCTGACCGAATTGCTGCCGGACGGCACCTGGCTGGAGCGGCTGGTGTTCAAGCAGGCTAAGGTCGATCTGTTCGGACTCTCTTCCAAGGCCTCGACACTGATCAGCGAAATCGAGACTTCCCCGATCTTCGAAGATGTCGCCTTTCAGGCCCCCGTTGTCCAGGAAGAGCGTTTTTCCAGTGAGCGTTTCCAGATAAGTACCCGTGTGACCTTACCGAACGACTATGCCAATTAAGCTATCAAAAAGAGACCGTCGGATTGCGGCGCTCCTGATCCTGTTGGGGGTTATCGGCGCGGTAGCCTCTGCCGCCCTGCTGCCGGTTCTGATCGCCTCACAGAACTACGAAGGCTCGATCAAGGACCTGCGTTTCAAACTGGAAAAGTATGAGCAAACAGGCCGGCTTGAGTCCTCTCTCAAGGCCCGCCTCTCGCGACTGGCCTCCCAGGGGATGTCGGATGAGGACCTGCTGGCCGGAGCGAGTACCGCCATTGCCGGCGCCAATCTGCAGGCACTCATGAAACAGCGGGTGGGCAGTTCCAATGGCCGACTGGTGAGTACCCAGATACTGCCGGCTTCCTCCGACGGCAACATGGACCGTATCAGCATCCGGGCACAGTTTACCGGCGACATCGAGGCCCTGCAGCGCACCCTCTACACCATCGAATTCAGCAGACCGCTGCTGTTTGTCGATAACCTTCAGATTCAGGCTAAGCGCCAGAGCCGGCGTCGTATCCGCCGGCCCAGAATAAATAGCGCGGCGACCACAGCCGGGGTGTTGACTGTTTCTCTGGATGTATCCGGATACCACCGAAACGAAGGGCAGCAATAATGCCAAGGGTTCACCAGTTCATTATCGCCTTACTGCTAACAATGAGTGCCGTCGCGCTTGCCTGGGGCATTTATTCCACCAGCCAGCCACCTGAGGAACCCCTCACCTCCGTTCCCGCGGCAAGCGAACTGACGATTGAAACCGACGACCCTGACCAGCCCCCCGCGATGGAGATCCCTCCCCCGCTGACCGATTTTTCCCAGATGGTGGAGCGCCCGCTGTTCGCGCAGTCGCGAAGCCCGGAGGATCCTGCAGCGGAGACGGCGGCCTCGCCGCTGCCACAACCAACCGGCAAGAGTCAGTTGATCGTCATGGGAATCATCATTACGGAAGGGGAAAAAGTTGCCCTGTTGAAACAGAATAATGCGAAAGGCGGCGATACGCTCAAGGTGAAAGAGGGACAGGAGGTCTCCGGCTGGAAGGTTGCCTCTATCACGCCGGAATCGGTAACCGTCAGTCAGCGGGAGACAACAGACGTCATTAAACTGAGTGACAATGTGCTGTCGGACGCGGAAAAACGCCGACTCGAGTCGCTGGCCAAAGCGAGCAAGGCCAGTCTGAGAAAACAGAGGGCGAATAAAAATGCCCCGAAAACGCCTCCGGCGGCCAGACTGCCTGCCGGGGTGCGAAGGCAGGCGGCTGAATCAGCAGCCAAGAGACGACAGAACACCACTAGGTAACGTCCTGGCCAGAGGCCCTAAAATGCGAGTTCGTTGATACTCAGCAGGGCAAGAAGGATGGAAAAGATAATCGCAGCGATCAGGACACCGAGCGTCAATATCATCATAGGCTCGAGCAAAGCGAGCATCTTGCGCAGACTGTATTGAACCTCTTTGTCATAGATATCCGCCACATCCAGCAACATCTCGTCCAACCGACCTGTCTCCTCTCCGACCCGAACCATATGGCAGGCCAACTTCGGAAACAGCCCGGCCTCCAGCATCGGCCCTGACAGGGTCTGCCCCGCTTTCAGGCTTTCCGCCAGGGATTGAACTGATTTCGCCAGGACCCGGTTGGTCAGGGTCTCCTTGACGATAGAGAGTGCAGTCAACAGTACCACCCCGTTGCTCAGCAGCGTGGACAGGGTACGGCAGAAACGCGCCACCTCGATTTTTTTGAGCAGGTTCCCGACACCGGCCATCGACAGCAGAAAACGATCCCAGGATTCTCTCGGTCCGGGATAGGACAATATTTTCGGGATGGCGATCAATGCAGCGAGCAGGGCCAGCAGCAGGGTCCACCAGTAACTCTGCAGCCAGTCCGCAAGCCCGATTACTATTTGCGTGGGAACCGGAAGCGCCGCGCCGGCCTCGTCGAACATGCGCTGAAACTGGGGAACAACCAGGGTCAGCAACAGTACCAGCGACAACACGGAAACCGTCAACAGGATAATCGGATAGATCATGGCCGCGCCGATGCTGGCCCGGAATTCACGGGAGCGCTCCAGATAATCAGCCAGCCGGTCGAGCACAATCCCCAGTGCCCCTCCGGCCTCCCCGGCCCTTACCATGCTGATATAGAGCCGGCTGAACGGCGCCCCTTCCGCTGCAATGGCATCGGCAAAGGCTGAACCACCGCGAATCTGCTCGATCAACCTGGTCAGGAGATCCCGGGGTGCGTCCGTATCCGCCACGGCCACCAGGATGGTCAAGGATTTATCGAGCGAAACACCCGCCTCAATCAATCGCGCCAGTTCACGGGTAATTATGGTTAACTGGGAACGGGATATGGCGCCGGAACGCTTGAAGAGTTTTCTCCCCTTTTCCGATCTACGACCACCCTGCACCTGTTCCACCCGAACCGGCAGATGACCTATCTCCTTGAGCCGATCAATCACCGCCTGTTCGCTGGCGGCTTCCATCTCCCCTTCGGAGACCTCGCCTTCGGCAGTTATCGCCTTGTAATTATAAACTGGCATATTGGATCATACCCGGGACCACCCGTTACTCGATTCAGAGACGGGCGATCCCTCTGCTATTAACCCAGCATTTGACTGCAAAGCATGGGTTGTTTGGAGGCTTCCTTCTCCCCGCGGGAAAAAAATTGTAGTTTGCACCCTACAAGCGTTCGTTAAATAAACCGTATACTCCTAATTCTGTCTCGTCACCCGCAGCACTTCTTCGATGGTAGTAATACCGGTGAGTGCCTTCCGAATCCCGTCGTCCGACATGGTTATCATACCATTGGCCTTGGCTGCACGATGCAGGTTCGCGCTGTCGGTGCGTTTCAGCACCAGGCCTCGCATCTCCTCGTCCACTTCGAGAAACTCGTAAATGCCGACCCTGCCGGTATACCCCGCCCCAGCGCATTCATCACAGCCCTGTGCCTGGTAGAGTTTTATCTCAGCATCCCCGGCGATCCGTTGCAACTGCATGCGCTCGATCAGTTCATCCGGCGCTCGATAGGGGCGCCGGCATTTACTGCATAGAGTGCGCACCAATCGCTGACCGATGACGCCATTGACCGTCGATGTCAGCAGATAGTCCTCCACCCCCATATCGAGCATCCGCGTAATCGCCCCCGCAGCATCGTTGGTGTGCAGCGTCGACATCACCAGGTGGCCGGTCAATGCCGACTGTACCGCAATCTCCGCGGTCTCCAGATCTCGCATTTCACCGATCATGATGACATCCGGATCCTGACGTACGATGGAGCGCAGAATATTGGCGAAGTTGAGTCCGATATCAGAATTGACCTGTATCTGAGTCACCCCCTCCAACTGGTATTCAACCGGATCCTCCACGGTAATGATCTTCCGGTCTGGCGAATTGAGGTGTCGCAGAGCGGTGTAGAGTGTGGTTGTCTTGCCGCTGCCGGTTGGCCCGGTAACCAGCAGGATTCCATGTCGCTGGGCGAGCGAGGCGAAGATTTTGTCCAGCGTCCTCTGATCGAAACCCAGTCGATTGAAATTGAGCTCGACCATGTTGTGCTCCAGCAACCGCAGCACCACGCTCTCCCCATGGAGCGCGGGAACGGTGGAGACACGCATATCGATATCCTGATCCCGGACCCTGATCCGGATCCGGCCATCCTGCGCCAGCCGCCGCTCGGCTATGTCCATATGGGCCATGATCTTGACCCGGGAGATGATGGCAGCGGCCAGACGCTTGGGTGCCGAGTCAACCTCCCGCAGCACACCGTCTACCCGATACCTTACCCCTAGCCGGTTATCGGCGGGTTCTATGTGGATATCCGATGCCCGCGCCTCATAGGCACGAACGAAAATGGTATTGACCAGGCGAACGATGGGGGCCTCACTGGCCAGATCCTTGAGTCGCTCGATATCCTCTTCGCCGCCATCGATGCCATCCTGGGAAACATCCGCAATAATTCGATCGATGGCATTTTGACCATCGCTGTAAAGCAGCTGAAGCGCGCCGTCTATATCCTTGTCGGTAGCAACGAAAGGCTGTACCGGCCTGCCTGCAAGCATGGCCATCGACTCGATTGCAAACTGGTCCAGGGGATCGACCATAGCCAGCGCAACCCCTTCGGAGTCCTCCCACATAGGAACAATTTTCGATTTCTTAAGAAAGCTGGTGGAAACCTTGCCAAGATACAGCGGCTCAGCAGGGTAGTCCTCCCGCTTTGCCAGCGGCAGAGAAAGTTGTATCGATAATGCCTGCGATCTGTCTTCGTCCGAAATAAGTCCCAGTTTTATCAGAATCTCGCCCAGCTTGCCGCCGAGTTCGCGCTGTGCCTTTAACGCGCGATCCAGCCCTTCCTCATCCAGGACGCCCTGTTCGATAAGTATCTTGCCAATCTTCTTTTTCAATGTTTTATTTTCAGCGCAAATGTCGATGCATCCTATTATTACATCTGGGATTTTTCGTTACTAGGGATCTCATCTTCAGCCGCCTGATCGGAACCTACTTCGGCTCTGCACGGACGCATTTCGGGCAGGTTGGATGATGCTCGGTGCGGCCTGTGGGTCGTTCGGCGGTAGGCAGTGTCCACTGCTCGGGTGCATATACTTCCCTGTGGCTCACCTCCGGCCCGGCATCCCTGCCGGTCGTTCGGCGCTAGGGAGCGTCCACTGCTTGGGTGCATATACTTCCCTGTAGCTCACCCCCGGCCCGGCATCCCTGCCGGTCGTTCGGCGCTAGGGAGTGTCCACTGCTTGGTCATATACTTCCCTGTAGCTCACCCCCGGCCCGGCATCCCTGGCCGGTCGTTCGGCGATAGGGAATGTCCACTGGACATTCCCTTTCGCCTCACCCACCTCCTCTCTGGTAATGCAGATCGAAGCGCGCGAGAAACTGCTCCCTCTGTCGTTGACTGATACCGGAAAAACGGAATTCAACCGGGGTAACCGGAAGCCTGATCGCACCGAGCCTTCGTTCACCGGTCGCATGAAGCCTGATTTCTATCAGCCCCCCCGGATGCTCCAGCGTCACGGTCCTATCCTCCACCCGATAGACGAGAGGGGCAACTGCTGCCGGCAGGGTTCGTAGAAATTCGCTGAAGGTGATACCCATTTCACGAGTAAACTGCTCAGGCACCGATCCTTTTGTCTGATTTCTGACCATGGTTTCTAGTTCTTCTTTTGCTGGATTGCAATCGGTGTATTACGCGGCGCTCATGCGGTATGAGCTGTTGGTAAGGCCATGCCCTTACGCCGCCAAATCCACCTTACAGTTTGGTCCAAGCCCCATCTCAAGCAGACATCCCTGTTTCGCTGCCAGCCCGGCCATCCATGGCCGGTCGTTCGACAAAAGGGGGGCGCTCACAACGCTCTTCTCAAGCAGACATCCCTGTTTCGCTGCCAGCCCGGCCATCCATGGCCGGTCGTTCGACAAAAGGGGGGCGCTCACAACGCTCTTCTCAAGCAGACATCCCTGTTTCGCTGCCAGCCCGGCCATCCATGGCCGGTCGTTCGACAAAAGGGGGGCGCTCTACAACGCTCTTCTCAAGCAGACATCCCTGTTTCGCTGCCAGCCCGGCCATCCATGGCCGGTCGTTCGACAAAAGGGGGGCGCTCACAACGCTCTTCTCAAGCAGACATCCCTGTTTCGCTGCCAGCCCGGCCATCCATGGCCGGTCGTTCGACAAAAGGGGGGCGCTCACAACGCTCTTCTCAAGCAGACATCCCTGTTTCGCTGCCAGCCCGGCCATCCATGGCCGGTCGTTCGACAAAAGGGGGGCGCTCACAACGCTCTTCTCAAGCAGACATCCCTGTTTCGCTGCCAGCCCGGCCATCCATGGCCGGTCGTTCGACAAAAGGGGGGCGCTCACAACGCTCTTCTCAAGCAGACATCCCTGTTTCGCTGCCAGCCCGGCCATCCATGGCCGGTCGTTCGACAAAAGGGAATGTCCACTGGACATTCCCTTTTGTCTCACCCCCCCGCGACGGCTGGCCAGACAGCCAGTTCATCGCCCTCTTCCAAGGGATCAGCACGGCTGCTGGGGGGTACAAAAAGACCATTGACCAGAACCAGATGCACCTGGGCGGTAGGTACACCATGCTGTTCCAGCACCTCGATGGCGGTGGTACCCGAGGGCACCTCGATCCGCACCTGGTGACCAGCGGTCCCTTGTGGAAGATAGGGGGTCAACGAGGCATAGAGTTTGAACGTGAGTTGCATACTGTCAGGCATTTGCAGAGATCTGCGTTGCGGCCAGATAGGCCTCCATTATTCTACTGGGATCAACCAGCAACCGCTGCTTCCAGTCGCCCAGTCGCAACTGGCTCTGAATCAGACCGCGCAGCACCCCGACATGTTCCGTTATACCCAGGGTGATGGCGCCTATCAGCCGCTCCTCCTGAAACTGGAGATTGATATAGCGGAACCTTTCCTCATCCAACAGGCTTGCCGTTTCCCCGCCCGGCACTCCCCTCCATTGACCGTAAGAGGTCGAGACCAGACCCAGTGTGTCCAGAACGTTCATCGCCATACCCCCGATATAGGGTGTTTCCACGCCTGCCATGTTCAGGGCGGCCACTCGACCAGTCTCCACTGCCACCGGCTGAATAGCATGTACCACACGCTCTCCGGTGCTCGAGTCGATCGCTTCGCAGGCATCGCCCGCAGCATAAACTCCGGGCACTGAGGACTGCAGGCAATGGTCAACCAGAACGCCCTGGGCACAATCGATGCCGCTTCCCTCGAGAAAGTCGATGGCGGGGGCAACGCCAGTCGCCACCACGATCAGATCGGCCGGTATCGGGTCCGACGCCTCACACTGAAGCAGGAATTTCGCCTCCCCAGAGGTGTTCGGGGCGACAGACAAAGCCCGGGTAGAGGTCCGCACCTCGACACCGCGACCAATACACCAGCGTTTAATCAGATTACCCGCCACCTGATCCATCATACGGGGAACCATGCGGTCACCCATCTCAATGACAGTCAGTTCCACGCTCCGCTTGACCAGGGACTCCATCAGGATACAACCGATAAATCCGGCCCCCATCAGCAGCACCCGGGAACCTGGTTTTGCCTGCCCGGCGATGTGCCGCGCATCCTCCAGGGTCCAGCAGTGATGAATACCTGGTTGTGTAAGCCCCGCCACCGGAGGCATGACCGGCCGGGAACCGGTTGCCAGCAACAGGCGGTCATACGACAAACGATCACCGGAACCCAAATGCAGCGTCCGATTCTGGCTGTCGACCCCGGTTACCCAAGCCTGTAGCTGAGCTATACCGAGCCGCTCAAAGTGATCGGCGTTGTGGCGCAGATAGGTGCCGGATTCCCCTATCTGTTCGGCCAGAAGATAGGGGATGGCCATGCGGGAATAGGCGGGTCCCGGTTCGCCGCCGATCAGGAGCACTTCGCCCCCGGGGTCCTGCAGCCGCAGGGTTTCCGCGGCGACCACACCTGCCGGGCCGGCACCGACGATGACATAACGCATGAGAAGATGCTCCCGAAGATGAGTTTGTGCGGTTGGCGGGGCGGGGCCCTGCCCCACCCCGCGGTTCTTATCCCGGCCTCAGCATGAGGCGCACCCCAAGCTGAGGATTGGGGACCCAAGGACCATGTCAAAGCGCCAGACGCTGCAGTGTCGCCGCAGTGGGTGCACCCTCCTCATCCCAGCCCCTCAGCTGGTAGTACTCGGGCAGCATCTGGTCGAGACCACACACCTTACCCTGGGCCGGACCGGTCTTGGCCGCGTCTTTGAGAATGCGTTTCGGCAGCGTATCGTCCTTGCCGCTGAAACCGGCCGCCAGGTTGAACTGCCGCTCCATATTCCAGATCCGCTCGCCCACCTCGGCCAGCCGATCCAGGTCCCACTCCCCTTCACAGGCGGCATCCAGTTGGGGGTGAAAATCATCCAGACTCCAGGCGAAGGTGGTGAACAGGCACAGACCGGTCGAATCCACAGCGGCGGTGGCATCCTGAAAGGCCTTTACCAGGCCGGCCTTGCCATCGGTCACCAGGGGATCGGTTTTTTCCGGTATCCCCAGAATCTCGGAGGCGACCGTATAGCCCCGCAGGTGACACGCACCCCGGTTGCTGGTGGCATAGGCGAGGCCCATGCCCTGAATACCGCGCGGATCGTAGGCGGGAAACTCCTGGCCCTTGACGCTCATGGATAGATCGGGATGACCGTATTTCTCGCACAGACGCTTGGAGCCGAGACCCAGCACCTTACCAAAGCCCTCCCCCTTGCCCACCAACTCGGCCATTTGGGTCAAGGCCTCGGCGGAGCCGAAGTTGAGCGCGACGCCACCGGTATCATCATCGCTGATGACCCCCATCTGATAGAGCTCCATGGCGGCAGCCATGGTGGCCCCGAAGGTAATGGGGTCGTAGCCCTGTTCGTTGCAGAGGAAGTTGGCATAAGTCAGGGCATCGAGATCATCGACCCCGGTATCGGTCCCCAATGCCCAGGCGGCCTCGTACTCCAGGCCACCGGACGCGCCCCAGTATTCCGGGCGATTGACCACCGTGTAGTGCTCCTTGTCCACGCGGGCGATACGGCCACAGGCGATAGTGCAACCGAAACAGGCTTGGTTTGTCACCAGGTTGGGTTTGTTTTCGCTGCCCCTCGGCTCGTGCATTGCTTCGCCGGAGATCTTCGATGCACTTTCAAACTGGACCTCCGACGCGTTCCTGGTCGGGAGTGCGCCCACCTCATTGATCACGTTCATCAACACCTGGGTGCCGTAGGTGGGCAACCCCTGGCCGGTGACCGCATTTTCGGCCAGGATCTGCTTCTTTTCCGCTACCGCCTGCATGAAGCGTTGAGGGTCCTTTACGCCAACACCCAGGGTACCCCGCACTGCAACCGCCTTGAGGTTCTTGGAACCCATCACCGTGCCGACACCCGAACGGCCAGCCGCGCGATGCAGATCGTTGACAATGCAGGCATAAAGCACACCTGCCTCGCCGGATTGACCTATGGCGGAGATGCGCAGTTGAGGGTCCTGGTGCCGCTGATGCAGGATCTCATCGGTCTGCCACACGCTCGTGCCCCAGATTCCCTCGGCGGACAGCAGTTCGGCCTGATCATTGTTGATATAGAGATAGACCGGTTGCTCCGACTTACCCTCGAATATCACCATGTCCCAACCGGCGAACTTCAACTCGGCACCGAAATAACCACCGGAATTGGAGCAGGCGATGGCCCCGGTCAATGCCCCTTTTGTGATCACCGAGTAGCGGCCGCCGGTGGAGGCCGCGGTGCCGGTCAAGGGGCCGGTGGCGAAGATCAGTTTGTTCTCCGGGGCAAGGGGGTCTACCTTGGGATCTATCTCCTCCAACAGGTACTTGGTCGCCAGGCCCCGCTGCCCCAGGTAATCGGCGGCCCACTCCATGTTCAGGGGCTCCGGGGTACAGCTCCCTTCGGTCAGGTTCACACGTAGGATTTTTTTCTGCCAGCCCATTTTATGTCCCCCTCTGGTTAGGCCTGAGCCGTGGATTGAGTATCGGTGCGCTCCGCCCAGGCACGCATCTTGTCGTATCCGGTCCACTGCGCATCAACGTAGGTTATTGCCTGAGTCGGACAGGCCGTCGCACAGGCCGGATCGCCACCACAGAGGTCACATTTGATGACTTTGCCGCTGGTCTCATTGTAATTGACGGTACCGAAAGGACAGGCGATGGTGCACACTTTGCAGCCCACGCAGAGCCCCTCTTTGATCTCTTTGGCACCGGTCGCGGCGTTGATCTGGATCGCCTCGGTCGGACAGGCATTCTTACACCAGGCATCGGCGCACTGGGTACAGGTATAGGGGACGTAACGCCCCTCACGGTGAAAATTGAACACCTTAATTCGGGATCTGGCGGGGTTGAACACCCCCTCATGGTGATAGGAACAGGCCAGTTCACACTGCAGACAACCGGTGCATTTGTCCGGGGATATTGAGAGCGATCTCATCATGCTGGAGCCTCCTGGGATGTCAGGGCCCCGAGACACCTGTCCCGCAGGAGAGATCAGGTTGTCTCGATTCCCTGGGATATGGTTTTTTACGGATCTCCCTTCTATCCGCGCCTGTCGCTTTGCGCCATCCCGAATCCGTAGTTTATAGGCGCATCAGATCCTTTTAATGCAAGGGGACTTCGAAATCAACCTTTTCCGCGCCCCTCCCAATTGGTTAGAAAAAGCGGCAGAATGGAATATGAACGACTTGGAGTCTTGATGGCACAGCGGCGGGCCTATTCTCTGAGAGGAGATGAAATTCGATGAGACCCTTACCCCAGCAACCCTGGCTGGAGGCCCGAGGTGTGCGTTTCAACAGCCATGGACAGCAGATCCTGGACGATATCTCACTCTCGTTTCGCCCCGGCGAGCTGACTCTGCTGGTGGGACGCAACGGCTGCGGCAAAACAACCCTGTTGAAGATTCTGGCAGGACTTTTACGCCCGGATGGCGGCTCCTTCGTCTGCCAGGGGAGCAAAAATAATTGGCCGCAACAATACAGACTGCTGCAAAAAAAGGTCTGCTATCTTCATCAGGACCCGTATCTCTTCGACGCCACCGTTTTCAATAACATCGCCTATGGCCTGAAGTGCAGAAGATTATCCGGTGTGGCCATGGAACAGCGGGTCCGTCAGGCACTCGAGGCCACCTCCATGGAGCATCTGGCTGGACGCCACAGCAGAGAGCTTTCCGGCGGAGAGAAACAACGGGTCGCCATGGCGCGTGCCTGGGTACTCTCGCCCAGACTCATGCTGCTGGACGAACCCCTTGCCAACATGGACCAGGAGTCACGCCACCAGTGCCGGCTGCTGATCCGGCAGCTGCAGGATTCGGGGATGGGAATCATGCTGACCAGCCACGAGGGAAAGCACAAGGGGCTGCGGGTCACAAGAGAGTTGAAGCTGGCGGATGGAAAATTAACGCTTCAGTCACCTTTGCCTACCAACGGCGAGGTAATTCCGCTCAAGACAGGCAACTGATCCCAGCGGCGGAAACACCGCCTTCGCTGATTGCCCCCGGCTACCGCTTACCCACCCCTTGGCGGGGCCGCCAACCCACCTCAAGTATCATGCCGGACAGCCGACAAGGAAATAGATTTTCCGGGAGTTTTCCGGAGAGCTGTTACAGCCGAGCCCTTTTGCCGGAATTCCTTTAAGACTCGCTCTCCTCGCCGACTGCGGCAAACCCGGAGAGCAGATCAAGGGAGCTTTTTCCAGCAGGCGACTCGAAGTGTTGAAACGGAGTGTCTAAACGACCTGATTAGGTTAACAAGACGGATGCTGATGCCGACATTGCCCTGTTACCAGGTGCTGGTAATAAATGCAGGCTGACTTACCGAAACCCGTTGATTGGGGAATCTTTACAACGCATGGACCAAGCCATAAATCAAGCCGAACGACGAAACGAAAATCCGGATAGCGAGGGCGCCAACCGCAGACGGCATGAACGCTCCAAGTCCAATCATGCGGCAGTGGTCCTGTATCAGGGTAAAACCCTCCCCAAGTGCCGTATTCTCAATTTTTCGGCAGGAGGCCTGTTCCTCCAATGCACGGACTGCGATTTTACCGGCCTGGTGGCTACCGAGGCGTCTGGCAGCAACGATAAAGCCCTGGTAGAAGTCCCACTGCAAGGCAACCAGCAGAAACCGATCCTCACCGTTGCGGTGAAAATTGCACGCGTAACACCGTCCCATCTGGGTGTGGCCTTCCTGAAACCAGAGCGGGAACTACTCTCCTATCTGCAAAAAACCAGGCCGGGTGAGGGTCGGGGGAAGACCGGGACGAAGCCGAAGATCGCCATCGCCGCCAACGGGAAACCGCTGCAATCGCGTTCCATCCTCAAACAGATCCGTATCAACAGCCGACGCTTTTTAAACAACGCGCTCAGCAGTTTCTTCGAGCGAGCCAAGGACGACCTTTTAGGCGCGAGCAGCAACGCCGGCAGCGATGCCGAGCAGTCTGCGCTCTATTTCGGACAGACCGTACTGACCGAACAAAGGAACACAATAACAGAGGACCTGCTGACTCAACTGGAGACGAGTTTTTCTCTGCTGGAGGGGGTAGATAAATCTGCCACTCCCACACCGGACACGCAACAGCAAGCGCAGGAAATGGAGCTGATCGACACCCAGGACTTTGATGAGTGGCTGGTGGTCGTCGATATTGCTAGGGCCATGGATTCAATACTCTCGACCCCACTGCAACGCCTGGAAAATGCCCTTACATACCTGGCAAAGAAACCTGTCAACCGGGAAAGCAACCCCGTTTCTCCCTACTCGTTTCTCTGGTCGCTACGAGGATCTCTCCAGTCCCTGGAGCTTGAAGGCGTTACTAAAAAGGTCATTTACAATTCGTTCCAGGGAACGGTTCTCGCCACCGCTCACTCCCTCTACCAGGAGCTGGGCACCTTCCTCGCTAAACAGGGCATTGAAGCCGAGGGGGACGGAGAGGGTCAGGGCAAACCGCCTACGGCTGCCCCATCCGCCTCTCAAAGTCGGCCGTCACGCAGTCGACAAAAAAGGTCGGTGGTGGAGACACTGGCGTCACTATTCAGCTTCGGACAATTTGGCACCGCTCAGGAATCAGAAAAAACAACGAACATCCCGGTGGCACCGAGGGAATCGGTCGTCGGCTGCCTGCAACAGATCCCTTACCTGGGCGACCAGTCTGCCATCAGCCTGGTAGAGGGTCTTTTATCCCGTCGGGTGGGCGCAGGCGGCGCCCGAAGAATCGACCAGGAGACCCGCGACACCATCACCGCCACCGAGCAATTGATCGCATCACTGCGCCAGGATCCGCAGCTTAGCGGCAACATTCAGAACTTGCTGAACCGGCTCGGGGGATCACTGATCAAAGAGACGGTCGACGACCCTTCGCTGCTCAACAACCCCGAACATCCAGTCAGAAAACTACTGGGAAACCTCGACCAACTGGCCCCCTATACCCAGGGCGATGATCCCCATTCCAACAAGGATCCATCATTCTATGAGGCCCTCGAGAAAATCAGCCAGAACGCACTGGCCGGCGGCAAGGCCCCTGACATTTCCGAGGTCAACCGCCAGATCGAAGAACTGCTCAATCAGCGCAAGCAGCGGTTCGACCAAAATCTCTCTGTAGTGATCGATAGCAGCCTACAGAACGATGCCCTGCTGCAGGCGCGGGAAAGTATCCGCCAGCTGCTGACGCAGAAACTGAAAAACAACTCTGTCTCTATCGCCCTGCACAAACTGCTGCAACTCGGCTGGCCTACACTGCTGGTCCAGGTCTCAGCTGCCGGGGAAGATAACCGGCTAAAGGCCTACGTCAGCGTCATCGACTTCCTGCAGCGCGCTTTTGCCGCCGAGCAGCAACCGAAAGCCGTGCTCCCGTCAAAGGTTGAGAAGCTGATCCGGATACTGCAACGGGGCTTTGCCCAGTATCCGGTGCAGCCGGAAGAGAACGCCGCCGTTACCGATGAGATTCAGCAGGCCCTGTTGCACGGCGCAGAGGCCTACCAGGACCTGATCGAGGAACGAGTGGAGGTCGACGAGGCCTATCTCCAGCGACTGTTTCAGGAGCAGATTCCCACCGTTGGAGAGACGCCTGAACAGGGCAGCGCCGACCCCTCCTGGCTGGAGCGGGTCAAGGATATCAATGTCGGTGACTGGATCGTGGAGAAGCGCCAAATGGGTCAGGTCAGGCTGCTTCATCTGGCCTGGAAGAATCCACCCTCCACACAGTATGTATTTGTCGATGGCGACGGCCAGAAGGCGCTGGAAACAGAGATCAACCCGCTCGCCAGATTATTCGAATCAGGGGAGTACTCGCTGCTCGAAAACCGGGAACTGCCGCTGGTCGAGCGGGCGGTCCAGCGGGTAATGGAAACCGGCTTCAGCCAGGTGAAAGCGGAGAGCGGTACCGATGAGTTGACCGGCCTGTTGAACCGCAAGGCGTTCGAGCGAGAGATCGCCGCTCTGACCAAGCATAGCAAGGAGAAAAGCAGTCATATTCTCATCCTGCTCGACATCGATCGATTCAAGATGATCAATGACGTCTGCGGTTTCGAAGGTGGGGACCTGCTACTGCAGAACATTACCAACATCCTCAACAGTTACGCCAGTGCAGAGGCCAAACTGGCCCGTACCGGTGATGACGAGTTCGGAATACTGGTGGCTAACAGCAGTATCAACCAGGGATATCAGATCGCCGAAACAGAGCGGCGCGCCCTGGAGAACCTTCAATTCAACTGGCAGGGGATGTCGATCGAGGTCTCTGTCAGCGTCGGTATCCTGGCGATCGAGCCATTGGGCGGCAAGCCGGCCGAACTGCTGAGGGCCGTCTCCTCCGCCTGCAACCTGGCGAAAGAGGCGGGGCGCAACTGCTCGCGAGTGTATCAATCCTCAGGCCAGGAGTTTGAACGGAGGCAACGGCTGATCAAGTCCGTCCCTATTATCGAGCAGGCCCTGGAAAACAACCGTATCCTGTTATTCGGCCAGCTCATATCACCACTGTTTGTGGGTGAAGAGGACGATCACTATGAAATCCTGCTGCGCCCCCTCGGAGAAGACGGCCAGACAGGAAATCCGGAGGAGTTCATCCTGGCGGCGGAGCGCTATGACCGAATGCGCGCTGTCGACCGCTGGGTGATCAACACCTTTTTTTCCTGGGCCAAACAGAACAGCGACCGGCTCGATGATATCGGCGGATTCACTATTAATGTCTCCGGCCAATCGATGAACGACGAGGGATTCCGGAGTTTTCTGAAACAGCATCTCACCGACACACCCTTTCCTGCCAATAAGATCGGGTTCGAGATCACCGAAACCTCGATGGTTACCAATATGACACGGGCCAATCTACTGATCGAGGATATCCGGCAGCGGGGGTGCAAGTTCTATCTGGACGACTTCGGGTCCGGCTACGCCTCCTATTCCTATCTGAAAGACCTGCCGGTGGACGTCATCAAGATTGACGGTATCTTCGTCAAAGACATCCTGGAGGAGAAGTCCAGCTACGCCATGGTCAAATCCATTACCGAGATCGCTCATTACATGGATAAAAAGGTAATTGCGGAATATGTAGAGAACGAAGCAATCATAGTGGCTTTGCGGGAATTGAACGTGGATTTCGCCCAGGGTTACGGCGTCGGCAAGCCCTTACCACTGCAAAAGATCTTAGAATCCGGCAGTACCTACGGCTGATTCCTTCCCTACCGGAAAATTATTTGCTCTGTAGCAACCGGTCGAGAAAGAACAGGGTACGCCGGTAGATACCGGGCTGTTTTGACTCCCTTGGCCCCGCAATATTCAGCACCTGCACCCCATTTTCGGTCAGCCAGCCCCTCGCCCTGTCGCAGGCGTCCTGCTCATCCAGCGCCAGCACCATACAAGGCCGACGGTACCGTTCCGCACAGTTTTGCGTCAATGCGGTCCCGCCCTGCAAAGGGCCTTGGTTGAGAATCAGGGTGGCATCGGAATCGCGTACATTCCATTCGGTGCGCTGACGATAGTCTTCGCTCTCGGTTTCCGTCACTGGATAGCTGTCGGCCAGCCGACCATCTTCCGCCCGGCGACCCAGCGGACACCAGCCTCCGCAGGGGATACCACGCTTCAGGGCGATATCCAGCGCGGCCCGGTCTACCCCCGTCTGCCCGCCGGAAACGATTTTCTGGATCATACCGTCCTCGCTATCCGGGTCAAAGATAGGCCTGCAGATCCTGTGCCGCCTGCGCCCTGCCGAGTGCGATCATCTCCGTTGCGCGATAAAACTCATAGAAGGCACAACTGTTGCTGGGCACATCGATGATCACGTCGGGGGAATAGGCTGCCAGCTTGAAACGGGCAATGGTATTCTGCATCGTCTCCATCGAGTTGGACACAACATCAAAAAAACCCAGCTCCTCTTCCTCCCGACTACCCAGTTTCTGCTGCAGACTGTCCACGAACTGCGCTATACGGGCACTGTAGCTGTTTTTCCCATCGGAGCCGGTGCGATGGGATGGGCTGCGACGGTAACGAGGGTCCGGCTTGGCGCTGAGATTGACCGCAATGGTGATGTCTGTCTTGTCGCTGAGGGTTGGGGCGATCGGTATGGGATTGACCAATCCACCGTCCACCAGGACCCGGCCTTTGAATCGTACCGGGGTAAAAATGGTGGGAATGGCGATCGAGGCATGGATCGCATCGAACAGCGATCCCCGGTTGAGCCAGACCTCTTTGTGATCCTCCACGCTGGCGGCAACCGCAGTAAAGGAGATCGGGAGCTCCTCGATATTCCAGTCACCGATAAGCCCCCTCAGCGTCTCGATGATGCGGTCACCCTTGATCAGACCACCACTGCGGAATGAGAAATCCAGCAGGCGAAGCACATCGATCTGCTCCAGGGCGGTCACCCAGCGGGTATAGGTCTCCAGTTCCCCCGCCGCGTAGATGCCGCCCACCAGCGCACCCATCGAGGCACCGGCAATGGACTGGATCTCAAAACCGTGCTGATCAAGCCACTCAATGATGCCGATGTGGGCCAGACCGCGGGCGCCGCCACTGCCGAGTACCAGCGAAACCGTTTTTTCCGACATCTTATGGTCGTCCGAGAGGAAACAACAATCGAGAGAGAAAACTTAAGCCCTGCGAAGATTGTACTACGGAAAACTGCCAAACCAATCGTCACTTATTCCCCGCCACGCCGCCAGGCGTGAAAACGCTCGACCCAGCGCAGGAGTTTCTCCGGTGCATGGTCCTTTTTCCAGTTTCCGGCAACGTACTTGTTGCCCTCGGCCCAGGTGGGATAGATGTGGATAGTACCGAGAATCTTATTCAATCCTAATCCATGACGCATGGCGGCTACAAACTCGGCGATAAGGTCGCCGGCATGTTCACCCACGATGGTGGCACCGAGTATCTTATCCTTGCCCGGAACCGTCAGCAGCTTGATAAAACCGAAGTCCTCGCCATCGGCAATCGCCCGGTCCAGATCATCGAGGTGGTAGACGGTTGCCTCGTATGGCACACCTTGAGCGCTGGCCTCCTGTTCGTTGAGGCCGACCCGGGCCACTTCCGGATCGGTAAAAGTCGCAAAAGGAATCACGGAATAATCCACCCGGAAGCGCCGGAACAGACCGAACAGGGCATTCGCCGAGACGTACCAGGCCTGGTGGGCAGCGGCATGAGTGAACTGGTAGGGACCTGTCACGTCACCGCAGGCATAGATGTTGGGGAAATTGGTCTGCAGGAACTCATTGGTCTCCACCGTACCACGCCCGGTCAGGCGCACCCCTAACTCCTCCAGCCCAAAGCCACTGGTGTTCGGCCGCCCGCCCCACGGCCACCAGCAACTGGTCGAACTCGATACTGACTTCGCCGCCATCGGTCTGGGCAATCAGCCGGTACCCGCCATCGGTCTGCTGAAACTCCTTGGCGGTGTGCCCGACCAGTACCTCGATCCCCTCCTCCGCAAAACGCTCGGTGACCAGGGCGGAGACATCGGGATCCTCGCGGATCATCAGCATAGGCGCCATTTCGACCATGGTCACACGGGAACCAAAGCGGGCGAAGCATTGGGCCAGTTCGCAGCCGATTGGGCCTCCTCCCAGCACCAGCAGCCGGTCAGGGAGCTGGCGGATCCCCCACAGGTTGTCGGAGGTGAAATAGTCGATTTGATCTATGCCTTTGATCGGCGGCACCAGGGGGCGGGCCCCGGTGGCGACGACGATGTTGCAGGTGGTCAGGGTCTGGCCGTTCACCTCCACCTGATAGGGCGAACGAATGTGGGCCTCTCCCTGGATGACGTCGACCCCAAGGCTGCGGTACCGCTCCACCGAATCATGGGGCTCGACCTTTGCCACCACGCGCTGAACCCGCTCCATCACCTCCGCAAAATCAAATTCGGTGGTGACCGACTTGAACCCGAACTCCTCCGCCCGCCGGGTCTGGGCCAGGAAACGGGCCGAGCGGATCAGTGCCTTGGAGGGGACACAACCGGTATTCAGACAGTCTCCGCCCATCTGGTGTTTTTCGATCAGGGTAACCCTGGCCTTCACCGCGGCCGCAATATAGGCCGCCACCAAGCCGCCGGAGCCGGCGCCGATCACCACCAGGTTACGATCGAAGCGGGTCGGTCTGGGATAACCCGCCAGCACCTTGCGCGCCTTGATAAATGCCAGAATCTTTTTTGCGATCAACGGAAATACGCCCAGAAGGACAAAGGAAAGCAGCAGCCCGGGAGAGAGTATGCCGGAGAGGGAATCGATCTTCGCCAGCTGGGTGCCGGCATTTACATACACCAGGGTACCGGCCAGCATCCCCACCTGGCTGACCCAGGCAAAGGTCCAGGTACGGATGGGTGTCAGGCCCATTACCAGGTTGATCACAAAAAACGGGAAAAGCGGCACCAGGCGCAGGCCGAACAGATAGAAGGCCCCGTCTTTCTCGATCCCTGCATTGATCAACCGCAGCTTGTCACCGAACCGGTCCTGCACCCCGTCCCGCAGCAGGAAGCGGGCGATGACGAAGGCCAGGGTCGCCCCCAGGGTGGAGGCGAAGGAGACCAGGATAGTACCGTTGACCAGGCCGAATATGGCGCCTACGGCGAGTGTCATGATCGTGGCGCCCGGCAGGGACAAGGCAGTCACCGCCACATAAACCACGAAGAAGACCAGTCCGCTCTGCCAGGGGTTGGTCTCCCGCCAGACCTGGAGATCCGCCTGCCGGGCCCTCAGGTTTTCAAGGCTTAGGTAACTACCGATATCGAATAGAAAGAAGGCGCCGACCAGCGCCAAAACGACAGCGAGCAACAGGCCCCTGTGAAGATTCATGTGCCAACCTCTTTATAGTGCTTTCGGGAAAAGACCGCTTGGTTGGCGGTTTGGTTTCAGGGGGCCCTGGAAAAGCCATGGCTGGCTTTTCCAGGGCGGTATCCCCCATAACGACCGGAGGTTGTGGGGCCTCGCGGTCAGTCGAGCAGCTTTGCGTGGGCGGCCGCCAGTCGCGCCACCGGTACCCGCGGCGCGGAACAGGAGACGTAATTCAGGCCGGCCTGGTGACAGAAGCGGATGGAGGCCGGGTGGCCGCCGTGCTCGCCGCAGATCCCTACGCTCAGATCGGGACGTTTCTCCCTGCCCCAAGCGACCGCCAGTTTCATCAACTTGCCGACACCTTTAACGTCGAGTACCTCGAACGGGTTGTCCTGCAGGATGCCGTTCTCGTTGTACATGGGAAGAAACTTGTTTTCCGCGTCTTCCCGGGAAAAGGAAAAGGTCGCCTGGGTCAGGTCGTTGGTGCCGAAGGAAAAGAAATCGGCCTGCTCCGCCAGCGAGTCCGCTCGCATACAGGCGCGCACCACCTCGATCATGGTGCCGAATTGGAAATTGAGTTTGTGGCCGCAGCCAGCCTCCACCTCCGCACGAATCTTGTCCACAACCTTCTTGACGTGTTTCAGCTCCTCCGCGGTGCAGACCTGGGGCACCATGATGTGCGGGTGTACCTCCAGGCCCTTGACCGCACACTCCGCCGCCGCCTCTAGCACGGCCCGGATCTGCATGGCGTAGATCTCCGGAAAGGTGATCCCCAGGCGAACGCCACGATGACCCAGCATCGGGTTGGTTTCATACAGGGCGCGCACCTTACGCAGCATGGTCTCCTTCTTGGCGATCGCCTCTTCCACCAGGTGGGCATCCACCAGGTGGCGCATGGAAGCGGCCTCCGCCTTGGCCTGACCCGGTTCGTGCAGAAGCATCATGGTGCTGGCCAGCACCTCCATGCCCCGGGCCGAGCGCCGCAGATGGTGCAGCTTTTCCAGTTCATCCTGCAACTGCTGTTCCGCCGGCAGGAACTCGTGGATCGGCGGGTCGAGCAGACGGATGGTCACCGGCCGCGGCGCCATGGTCTCGAACAGCCCCTTGAAATCGGCCCGCTGCATCGGCAGCAGCTTGTCCAGCGCGGCCTGGCGTTGGGCGTCGTCCTCCGCCACGATCATCTCGATCACCACCGGCAGCCGATCCACATCGTTGAACATGCGCTCGGTGCGGCAGAGCCCGATCCCCTGGGCCCCGTACTTGACCGCGCGGGCGGCATCCGGCGCGGTGTCGGCATTGGCCAGCACCTGCAGGGTGGCCACTTCATCAGCCCAGCTCAGCAGGGTGTTCAACTCCGAGGTGAACTCCGGTTCGACCGTGGGGATTTCACCCAGATAGACGTTACCGCTGCTGCCATCGATGGTGATCAGGTCCCCCTCTTTGATGATGGAGTCGCCCACATAGGCCTCGCGGCGCCTGACGTCCACCGCGATCCCTTCGGCCCCCGCCACGCAGGGCTTACCCATGCCGCGGGCCACCACCGCTGCGTGAGAGGTCTTGCCGCCGCGGCTGGTCAGGATGCCCTCGGAGGCGAAGAAGCCGTGGATGTCCTCCGGCTTGGTCTCCTCCCGCAGCAGGATCACCTTCTGACCACCGCTCTTGCCCAACTCTTCCGCCCGGTCGGCGTCGAACACCGCGTGACCGCAGGCGGCCCCCGGTGAGGCCGGCAGGCCCTGGGCCAGCGGCTTGCTCCGGAAGTTGGGATCCAGGCGCGGATAGAGCATCTGCTCCAGGAGAATGGGATCGATCCGCAGCAGGGCCTGTTCCTTGCTGATCAAACCCTCTTTCTCCATCTCCACCGAGGTGCGCACCATGGCAACCGCATTCATCTTACCGTTGCGGGTCTGCAGGCAGTAAAGGGTGCCCCGCTCGATGGTGAATTCGAAGTCCTGGACCTCGCAGTAGTGACTCTCCAGCTTCTTATGCAGTTCACCCAGCTGCCTTGCCATCTCCGGCATTTCGTGGTCCATGCGATCGATCTGTTTCGGGGTGCGGATACCCGCCACCACATCCTCGCCCTGGGCATTGACCAGGTATTCCCCGAACAGCTTGTTCTCACCGGTGCCGGGGTTGCGGGTGAAGGCCACACCGGTGGCGGAGTCGTCACCGCGGTTGCCGAACACCATGGTGCAGACATTGACCGCGGTTCCATTCGCCAGGTCGGGCGTGATATTGAACTCACGGCGATAATCCACCGCCCGTTTGCCCATCCAGGAGTTGAACACCGCCTTGATCGCGATCTCCAACTGCCGATAGGGATCTTCCGGAAAGGGACGACCGGTCTGATCTTCCACCACTTTCAGGAAGCGCTCACTGATGTCCTTCAAATCGGCTGCCGACAGCCCTACGTCCTCAGTGACATGGGCCCGCTGCTTGACTGCTTCAAACTGTTCGTCGAACAACTCGTCAGAGATACCAAGGGCCACCTTTCCAAACAGCTGGATAAAACGGCGATAGGCGTCGTAGCCGAAGCGCGAATCTCCGGTCTGCTCGATCTCGCCATCCAGGGTTTCGGAGTTCAGGCCCAGGTTGAGGATAGTATCCATCATACCGGGCATGGAGAGGGCGGAACCGCTGCGCACGGAGACCAGCAGCGGGTTGGCCTTATCGCCAAAGCCCTTGCCCGTGGCCTTTTCTACAGCCTGCATCTGGGTCCTGACCTGGTCCATGATACCCGGCGCCAGGTCATCGCCGTCGGAGTCCAGATACTCCAGGCAAGCCTCGGTGGTAATGACGAAGCCGGGCGGGACGTTAAGCCCGATCTGGGTCATTTCGCAAAGGTTTGCACCCTTGCCCCCCAGCAGTTTTTTATTCTTGCCGTCGCCTTCGGTAAAGTTAAAGACCCATTTGGTTTCAGAAGAGGATTCTGTGGACATAATGCAGTGCTGCTCCATGATTTTTTGAGAGTTGATGAAAGACACGCCACTAACCTGCAGGCAAGCGCTCCCGCATGAATTCGGTATAATGGTTTGTTTGTTGCATACTAAACCGTATATGTTACCTCAAGATTGCAGTAGCGAGCGATGGAAAAAACGTACGACCCTCACAAATTAGAACAGCGCTGGTATAAAACCTGGGAAGAGCATGGTTATTTCACCCCCGACGCACAGGGAGGTGCCAGTGCCGCGGGAGACAGGACGTCGGAAGCGGCCGACGCACAGGGAGGTGCCAGTGCCGCGGGAGACAGGACGTCGGAAGCGGCCGACGCACAGGGAGGTGCCAGTGCCGCGGGAGACAGGACGTCGGAAGCGGCCGACGCACAGGGAGGTGCCAGTGCCGCGGGAGACAGGACGTCGGAAGATAGCTATTGCATCATGATCCCGCCACCCAATGTGACTGGCATCCTACACATGGGGCACGCCTTCCAGGACACCATCATGGATGCGTTGATCCGTTACCATCGAATGAAGGGGGACAAAACCCTCTGGCAGGCGGGTACTGATCACGCCGGTATTGCCACCCAGATGGTCGTGGAACGACTACTGGAAAGGGAGAATAAAACCCGTCACGATCTCGGGCGGGAGGCATTCATCGACAAGGTGTGGGAGTGGAAGGCGCACTCCGGAGGCACCATCACCCAACAGTTGCGTCGCATGGGATCTTCCCTCGACTGGACCCACGAACGCTTCACCATGGACCAGGGACTGTCCGAGGCGGTGAAAGAGGTGTTCATCCGGCTCTACGAAGAAGGGCTGATCTACCGCGGTAAAAGGCTGGTCAACTGGGACCCGGTGCTGCACACCGCCGTTTCAGACCTGGAGGTGCTGTCTGAAGAGGAAGCCGGCAGTCTCTGGCACATGCGTTACCCACTGACCAATGGCCAGGGCAGCCTGGTGGTGGCCACTACCCGGCCAGAGACTATGCTGGGTGACTGCGCGGTAGCGGTCCATTCCGGCGACGAACGCTACCGGCATCTGCTCGGCGAATTCGTCGAACTGCCGCTGACCGGCCGCCGGATACCCATCATTGCCGATGATTACGTGGACCCGGAATTCGGTACCGGCTGCGTAAAGATTACACCGGCCCACGACTTCAATGACTACCAGGTATGGATAAGGCATCGGGATGAGAACGCCATCGCCGCGCAACCCCACGCTGGCCTGATCAATGTGTTCACTATCGACGCCGCCATTCGCGACAACGAAGCGGAGGAGGATGATCTGCTTCCGACCGCTTATATCGGCCTGGATCGATTCGAGGCCCGCAAACGGATCATCGCCGACCTGGAGGCGCAGGATCTGTTGGAGAAGATAGAAGACCACCGGCTGATGGCCCCCCGCGGGGACCGCTCCGGTGCGATGATCGAACCCTTTCTGACCGATCAGTGGTACGTCAAGGTCGAGCCACTGGCCAAACCCGCGATCGAAGCGGTGGAAAACGGCAGCATCCGGTTCGTTCCCGACAACTGGAAGAATACCTACTTCGAATGGATGCGCAACATCGAGGACTGGTGCATCAGTCGGCAGATCTGGTGGGGTCATCGCATCCCTGCCTGGTACGACGCCGAGGGCAATGTCTACGTCGGGCGCTCGGAACAGGAGGTGCGCGAGCGCCACGATCTGCCACCCGATTACGTATTGAAGCAGGACGAAGATGTCCTGGACACCTGGTTCAGCTCCGCCCTCTGGCCTTTCTCCACCCTGGGCTGGCCGGAACAGAACGAGCGGGTCAAGACTTTCTACCCCACCAGCGTGCTGGTCACCGGCTTCGACATCATCTTCTTCTGGGTGGCCCGGATGATCATGATGGGGCTCAAGTTCATGGATGACGTCCCTTTCCGCGAAATCTATATCCACGGCCTGGTGCGGGATGCACATGGTGACAAGATGTCCAAGTCCAAGGGCAACGTGCTCGATCCCATCGACCTGATCGACGGCATCGAGTTGGAACCCCTGGTGGAGAAGCGGACCGGCGGCATGATGCAGCCGCACCTGGCGGAGAAGATCGCCAGCATGACCCGCAAGGACTTCCCGGATGGCATCCCCTCCTTCGGCACCGACGCCCTGCGCTTCACCTTTGCCGCTCTGGCCACCACCGGCCGGGACATCAAGTTCGACCTGGGCCGAATCGAGGGCTACCGCAACTTCTGCAATAAACTCTGGAACGCGGCCCGCTATGTGCTGATGAATACAGAGGAGCAGGACAACGGCCAGCGGGGTGGTTCGGTGGACCTGAGCGTAGCCGACCGCTGGATCCTGTCGCGGCTTCAGTCCACCACCTCGATCGTCACCGATGCGGTCGAAAACTACCGCTTCGACCAGGCGGCCAAGGCCATCTACGAGTTCACCTGGAACGAATACTGCGACTGGTACCTGGAACTGTGCAAGCCGGTTTTGAACGACCGGGGATCCAGTGACGACGCGCTGCGGGGCACACGCCGGACCCTGGTGCGCGTACTGGAGACCCTGCTGCGACTGGCCCATCCCATCATGCCCTTCATTACTGAGGAGATCTGGCAGCGGGTGGCACCGCTGGCCGCCGTATCGGGGGATACCATTATGACCCAGCCCTTCCCCATCGCCGACGAGTCGGCGCTGGACGAGGCCGCGGTGGCGGAGATGGAGTGGGTGATGCAGTTCATCCTCGGCGTGCGGCGAATCAAGGGAGAGATGAATATCGCCCCCGGCAAATCGCTGCCGATACTGCTGCAGCAGGCCTCGGAGACAGACAGGGGCTGGCTGCAGACAAACCGCCGCTACCTGGATTTCCTGGCCCGACTGGACTCAGTCACCCTGTTAGCTGATGAGCAGCAGCCCCCGGAATCGGCCACCGCCCTGGTCGGGGAGATGAAACTGCTTATCCCGATGGCCGGACTGATCGACAAGGAAGCGGAGCAGGCCCGGCTGGAGAAGGAGATTGGTAAGATCCGAAAGGATACGGAACGCATCGAAGCCAAGCTGTCCAATCCGAACTTTATTGAGAAGGCACCGGAACCGGTGGTTCTCAAAGAGCGGACCAAACTGGAAGATCAGCGATCGGCACTGACGAAGCTGGTGGAGCAACTGGAGCGAATCCGCAGTCTATAGGACCAGCGCTGTCGACATCAATAAAGACGACCCCGGAGAACCCGACTATGAAGATCACCCGTCTGGAAACATGCGAGACCGTACCCATCCTGATGGAGGGTATAGCCGGCGCCAGCAAACAGGTCCCCATCGGCGGGAATGACGGGGCACCGAATTTTTCCTTTCGTGTCTTCACCCTGGAACCGGGTGGCCACACCCCTCACCACAGCCATGAGTCCGAACACCTGAACTATATCCTGGAGGGGGACGGCGAGCTGATGGACGACGATGCGCCCCGGGCCATCCGTCAGGGCGACTTCATCCTGGTCAAACCCAACGAGCGACACCAGTACCGCAACACAGGAGACCGCCCACTGGTCTTCCTGTGCGCGGTACCAAAAGAGTACGAGTAAACGACTTGAGAAACCCGGAAACCGACCTTATCTCTTCCCGGTTGATAAACTTACGGAGCAGTACCCATGCCAACCTATGACTATATGTGTGAAGCCAACGGCCGCAAGCTGGAAGTGAGCCACAAGATGAGCGAGAACATCAACTCCTGGGGCGAACTCTGCGGGCGGGCTGGGATCGAGCCAGGTGATACCCCGAGCGACAGCCCGGTAAAACGCCTGATCACGGGAGCAGCCATTATCAGCAGTTCGAGCCGCAGTGAACCGGCCCCCGCCTGCGCCACCGGCGCCTGCTGTCCCGGCGGCATGTGCGGTCTTCCCGAGTGATACGCCGCTGCCAGGGATGGTTTCTCAGGTGTCGACTGACAGCAGGCCTTTGAGCTTTTTTACAGACTGAAACCCGAGCAGTACCTTGCGGATCCTGCCATCCCTGACCAGAACAGTCGTCGGGACGGCGCGTACCCGGTATGTCCGGGCCGTTTCCAGCTCCCGACTGACATCCACGCTGACCACGTTGTCATGCCGAGAGGCCAGCTCATCAATCAACGGCGTCATCTTGCGGCAGGGGCCGCAGTTGGGGCTGTAGAAATAGAGCAGCGTTTGACCGCTCCCCTGCAGTCCGCCCTTGTCACCCGATTCCAGGGCAGGCGCGGCCTTGCCCACCAGCCGTTTCGACTGCAGGTAAATGTAGAGTTGGAACAGAACAAAGGTTCCAGTCAACAGCAGAAGCACCCACCCGACCCAGGACATAAAAAACCTCTCTTCCAGAATATCGCACTTGGCGACCTGTTCGGCATATTATATCGTCAACCAATCCCATGACAGTCAACCCAATCGGAACAAGAAAGGGTTTCCCGCGGATTCACGCCTATGCAACCGCCGAGCCACTCTTATCAGCGAGTCTTGAAACACCCGCTTCGATTTCTCTGGCAAGTAGTCACGGGCTTTCGTGACAATCAGGGGCTGCTGCTCTCCGGCGCGGTCGCCTACTATGCCCTGCTCTCGATCATCCCCTTGCTATCCCTTATCCTGATGGTCCTCTCCCATGTAGTGGACGAACAGTTACTACTGGAGACCCTGAAAGAACACATCGAGGTGGTGGTGCCAGCCCATGCCGAGATCATCGTGGAGCAGATGGCCCTGTTTCTGGCCCATCGAAATCTGGTGGGCTGGCTGCTGGTGGGTGTCCTGCTGTTTTTCAGCTCCATGGCCTTCACCATGCTGGAAAACGCCATGTCGATCATCTTTTTCCACCGGGTCGCCATCCGCCGTCGGCATTTTCTGGTTTCAGCCATCCTCCCCTATATCTACATCCTGGCGCTGGGTGTCGGATTTCTGCTCATGACCCTGATCTCGGGGGCACTCCACACCTTCGAAGGGGAGCAACTGACGTTGTTGGGCAAAAGCTGGTCAGTGCAGGGACTGTCGGTCGGTTTTCTCTATCTGCTCGGGCTGAGCGGGCAGATCCTGATCCTCACCTCATTCTACCTGGTCATGCCGGTGGGGCAGCTGTCGGTGCGCCATGCCCTGGTTGGCGGGCTGACAGCCGGCATACTTTGGGAGCTGATGCGGCATCTGCTGGTCTGGTATTTCTCCACCCTCTCCTTTGTCAGCGTGGTCTATGGCTCCCTGGCGACGGCTATCGTCGCCCTGCTCAGCCTGGAGGTGGCCGGTATGATCCTGCTGTTCGGTGCCCAGGTAATCGCCGAGTACGAGCGTTTTGGATCTGACCCGGAGGAGAAAGAGCCGGCTACTTCCGGCTGAAGCGCATCGTCGCACTCAACTTTTGTGCCCCACCATCGTCCGCTTCAATCCACCGCCCGCCCCCTGCTCTGAGGGGCCATATCCGGCTCCCCCGAGAGCTTCAGAATCTCCTGCCTGGCCTGATCCCTGAGCTTTACGGCGGCAGACCAGGATTGATCCTCCGGCAGGATCGGCGGGGCCGCCAGGATATGAACAGCGCCACGGCGAGGAAACCAGGAATCGGCGCGCAGCAGGGAGCGGGTGCCGCGCAGGGCCACCGGCACCACCGGCACCCCGGCCCGGGCGGACACGGCAAAGGCCCCCATGCGAAACGGCAGCAGACCCGGCATACGATGGAAAGTCCCCTCCGGGAAAAACATCAACGCCTGACCGCCACCGGCCATTTCTGTTAAACGAAGGCTGTCGGCGACCCCCTGCTCAGGGTCGAAGCGCGCCACAAACTGGGCACCGATGCGCTGCAGAAAAATACGGGAGATCCACTTTTCCTTCAGCTCCTCCTTCGCTACGAAAGAAAAACGCAGCGGCAGGGTCGCCACCAACAGGATACCGTCGAGATAACTGGCATGATTGGAGACCAGTACGAAGCTACCGGAGCGGGGCAGATGCTCCATCCCCTGTCGCAACAGGGGAACGCCCGTGACACTTGCCAGCAAACGGGCGGCTCGCCCCATCACGACCCAGCGCCAGTCCATCCTGGGCAATAAGGCCACCAGCAGCCAAACCGGCACTGCCAGGAGAAAAAACAGAATCCAGACGTAACCTGCGTAACTCAGATCGATGATCGATCGTCCTGCCCTGCGCAGCTGGGGCAGCAGCCCTGAGACCCCCAGGCGGACAAACTGCCACCAGACCCGGCGTCTTCCCCGACCAGCGCCGCCCTGCTCATAGAGCGTCCGGCTGGCAGCCCGGCGAATCTTACCACTGGAGGTCTTGAGCACCGTCTGGGGAGGCGCCAGCACCAGATCGTCCGGCGGTGTCTCCAGCAGATCAGTCACTATCGCCAGAATCTGCTTGCGCAGTTGCTGCCGTTTCTCGGGTTCGGTTTCCCGGGTTTCCGCCAGTACTACCATGCGCTCGGTTCCAGTGGAAGGATCCAGACTCCCGAACACAGCGACACAACCCTTGCGCACACCCGGGATCTCGCCCACCGCCTGCTCCACCTCCTGGGGATAGATGTTGCGACCGGCGCGGATAATAACGTCCTTGGCCCGACCGGTGAGATAGAGATCACCCTCCGCCATATAGGCCAGGTCCCCGGAATCCAACCAGTCGCCCCGAAACAGCTCGCGACTCGCCTCCGGGTTACGGAAATAACCGCTGGTGGAGGAAGGCCCCCGGAACAGAAGCCGGCCCTCTCTGCGTTCCGGCAGCTCACCACCTATCGAATC
Organism: uncultured Gammaproteobacteria bacterium; assembly: GCA_963820955.1. GTDB lineage: Bacteria > Pseudomonadota > Gammaproteobacteria > Chromatiales > Chromatiaceae. The sequence continues at coordinate 43,494 of CAWGCA010000044.1, forward strand.
CACGATACGGATCTCATGCCCGGCCAGAGGCCGGCCGCAGGCCGCGAACTCCAGGGCCCCCGCGTCAGCATCTGCAGCCTGCTCTGCCCTTCCGGATAGGGTCAGGGCATCACGCTGCACCCGGTCGATGAGCGGCTCGCGCCCCAGCGGAGGAAAGGCCAGACCCACCGAGCTTTCGGCCAGCCCATACACCGGAGTCATCGCGTGGGGCTGGAAACCATAGGGCCGAAAGCGTTCACTGAAGCGGCGTATGGTCTGGGGACTGACCGCTTCGGCCCCATTGAAGGCAAGCCGCCAGCTGCTCAGGTCCAGGTCATTGATGTCCTCGTCGGACACCTTGTTGATGCAGAGCTCGTAACCAAAGTTCGGGGCCGCGGAGAGGGTACCCTTGAAACGGTCGATCGCCCACAGCCAACGGTGGGGGCGGGCCAGGAAGGCCAGCGGCGACATAATCACCAGCGGGCTGGCAAAATAGAGACTCCCGAACCAGGCGCCAATCAGCCCCATGTCGTGATAGAGGGGCAGCCAGCTGACGAAGACGTCACGGGAATCCGCCTGAACCGCGACCCCCATCGCCCGCACATTGGCCAGCAGATTGTCATGACTCAGCTCCACCCCTTTAGGGTTGCCGGTGCTGCCGGAGGTGTACTGCAGAAAGGCAATGTCCGATGAGCGCAACGGGGGCATTCCAATCCCGGTGCTGTTCTGTTGCAGGGTCTGTGGGTCGAGGATGTGGTGCAGACTCACGACCTGTGAGCGCATTAATCGGGCGACTACCCGGGCCTCCGGCACCGTGATCAATATGGAGATCATGGCATTGTTGAGGATCCGGACGTGCCGTTGCAGGTGATCCTCGATCTGAGAAAGCCGCGCCGGTGGATAGATGGGTACCGGGATGCCGCCCGCCAGCAATACACCGAAGAAGCTGTAAAAATAGTCCCGACCGGTAGGGAGCATGAGCGCAACCGATTGGCCGGGCTGCAGATCATGTGAGCGCAACCCCGCTGCCACCCGCTGCGCACCCTGCAGCAATTCAAGGTAGCTAATTTCACCGGCTTCACCGCTTTCACCATAGAGATAGATATGGGGGCGTTCGGGATGGGCCTGGACATGCCATTCGAGCACCTCCAGCAGGGTCTTTGCCTGCTGCGGGGCGGTATCCACATCTGCCAGGTATAAGGGTTCCGGCATTCGATCCGCGTCTACCGTCTCTCTTCCCCCGGCAGAGCGCAGGGCCCTCAGCAGATCTCTCGGGGTATCGGCGGCGGCCAGCAGGGACTCCGGTAGCGCAACTCCGAATGCCCGCTCCAGGCGCACCAGCAGTTCCATCCGCCCCAGGCTATCGAACCCCAGCTCCTTGTCGAGCTCGGAGTCCAGCGTCACCGACAGGACAGCACCCTGACCCGGATGCAGTTCCTCCGCCAGGGCCTGGACAATCCCCAACAGGCGTTCGATGAACTGGCCCCCATTGTCCGCAATGGGAGGTGTCTCCATTGGCCGGTCTCTTGAAACAGTCATATTGGTCACCTCAATCCGTCGCCAGCTTTGCCAGCAGATGGGCGACGGCGGTCAGCCCGAAAGTCGCTGTTACCGGCATGGCGGAGCCGAAACCCGCGCAGTTCAACCCCGAAAGCCCACCCGCCCGAGGCCTCTCCCGGCACACCTCCCCGTCCTCGGCCGGAAACCGCGGCTGCTCCATCGAATAGACGCAGGGCACATCGAAACGCCGTTTGAGATTGCGCGGAAAATGATACTCCCGTCGCAACAGGCGCCGGGTCTTGGCCAGCAGCGGGTCGTGTACCGCACGACTCAGATCGGCGACCCGGATCTGCAACGGATCCAGCTGTCCCCCCGCCCCGCCAACCGTGATCACCCGGACCTTCCGGCGCCGGCAATAGGCGATGAGGGCTGCCTTGGTGCGGAAGGCATCGATACAGTCGATTACAAAGTCATAATCGGCCGGAATCAGGCGCTCCAGGTTATCTTCAGCCACAAACTCCTCGACAAGGTGGATCTGGCAGTCCGGATGGATGGCCCGCATGCGTTCCCCCATCACCTCCACTTTGGCCCTTCCGAACTGGCCGTCGAGGGCCGGTATCTGCCGATTGACGTTGGACTCGGCCACATGATCGAGATCGATCAGGGTAATCTCACCGATCCCGCTTCTGGCCAGCGCCTCCGCGGCCCAGGAGCCAACCCCCCCGACCCCGACGACACAGACATTTGAACGGAAAAACCTTTCCAGCGCCGCTTTGCCGTAGAGTCGGGCGATACCGCCGAAACGGCGGTCATCGTCTGCCTGGTCGGTCTCCAGCACAGAGCCGGTGGATGGGTGATTCAGATTCATATATCCAAGTTTACCCGGCTTTGGGATTGCCATAGCATAATGTTTCTTAACCACAGAGAACACAGAGCACACAGAGAATTCAAGACAGCCGGCATTCGCCCTTGTTTCCCTCTGTGTGCTCGGTGAACTCCGTGGATAGTGATCTTTTACGACCAGAGCGAAACAGAATCATGGCTGGACCTCTGAACTATCAGGTTTATTTGTGAAACGAATCGGCGCCCATGTCAGTGCCAGCGGCGGCGTGGAGAATGCACCGCTCAACGCCCGGAAAATCGGTGCCAGGGCCTTCGCCCTGTTCACCAAGAACCAGCGACAATGGAAGGCGAAGCCGTTGACCGAGCAGAGTATCCATGCCTTCCGCAGCAACCTCGAGGAGATAGGCATCAGGCCCGGCCTGGTGCTGCCCCACGACAGCTACCTGATCAATCTTGGCCATCCCGACCGGGACGCGCTGAAAAAGTCACGGGAAGCCTTTTTGGATGAGATGTGCCGCTGTCAACAGCTGGGTCTTCAGCTGCTCAATTTCCACCCGGGAAGCCATCTAAACCGGATCAGTGAAGAGCAGAGTCTGGCGATAGTCGCGGATTCCATCAACTGGGTGCTGGCGCAGACTGAGGGGATTACCGCGGTGATCGAAAACACTGCCGGGCAGGGCACCAATCTGGGTTATCGCTTCGAACACCTTGCTGCCATCATCGACCGGGTGGAGGACAAATCCCGGGTCGGCGTCTGCCTCGACACCTGCCACACCTTTACCGCCGGCTACGACCTGCGAACCCCGGAGGCCTGCAACGCCAGCTTCCGGGAGTTCGATCGGGTGGTGGGTTTTGATTACCTGCGCGGCATGCACCTCAACGACTCAAAGCCGGAACTGGGCTCCCGGGTTGACCGCCACGAGAGCCTGGGCAAGGGCAAACTGGGTTGGGTAGTGTTCGAATACATCATGAATGACGATCGGTTCGAGGAGATTCCGATGATCCTGGAAACGGTGGACGAAAACCTCTGGGCCGACGAAATCCGCCAGCTTTACCGGCTGCGGCGACCGACATAGTCTCCCGGGAAATCAGGCTTACCGGCCGTGTTTTTCCAAAAGGCGTCGCTCTTCCCGCGCAATCTCGATCAATTGACGCCGCTGTTGCAGCGGCACCCGATCCAGCTCCATCACCCGGTCCGCATAAGAAGACGTTGCATCGAGGGCGTCCTGGATACACTGCTGCACTTTGTCCCCCGACAAACGAAAGGATGTCCCGAGGTCGACAAAGAAAGCGCCGTGATCCTGGTATCCAGACGGATCGAACGGAATAGCACTGACCAGATTGTGGCGCGGCCAGGTCCGCATGGGTGCCGGATCATAGATGGGTGCCAGACGGCAATCGTCAAGTCCGCCCAGCAGCGCGATATTGTCCAGATGCAGGTCTCCGTTACCGGTGAGAAGTGCCATCAGAATCCTCCGGTACAACTGTTCGCCGGTATCTTCGGCCAGGTTTGCCACCTGGCCGAGCCGCGACAGGATATCGCCCAGTTCGTCCAGCAGGATATCGCCGGTCTCCCGGAAAAAGTGATCGCCGGTGGCGATGACCGAGAAAAGGGATTCCATGGGGACCGGTTGGCCATCCACCCGGTCGAAGCGCTTCACCGCCAGAAACCGCAGTCCGTCATCGTCATAACGATAGTGGTCGGGGACAACGAAGCCAGCCGCTCGATGAACGTCGAGGCAAAGGGCTTCAAGATCCAGCAAGCCGTTATATTCCGGTGGTTCGACCTTCAAAACCATGTCCAGCTTGTGCCTGGTTTCGGGCGGATAAAAGTTGGCCTCCCGATCATCCGGAGCAATGGACACCAGCAGTTTCGGAATCATGCCGCCAACGGATGGCGTAGGCCCCAGCGCCTCTTCAACCAGCTGGGGATCGAACTCAATATGTTCATCCAGCACATTGCGTTTGAGCATCCGCCAAAGCTGGGATCGACTGTTGGAGCCCTTGGCTATTGGGCTGGCAGCACGGCTGACGGCTCCAGACTGGTACCATCTCTCGGCAGCAATATCATCCGAGAAAACATCGATGTGCCCGATACCGCCGTGCCCGCCCATCACCAATAACTGCCATTCCGTTTCCAAGCCGGGAGCGGGTTCCTTACCCAGGGTGGCACGCAGGATGTCGAGGTAGTGCCTGCGTTGAAGATTGCGGGGATTATTACCAGGGATAAGGGGCAACAGACGGGGAAAAACCGGTATCCGTTCGCTGATGGGGTAGGAAACGGTGTCACCCCCCCAGATGGTTCCGTCGCCCAACAGGCAGAATCCAGGGAGACCGGACGAAAGATACTCGTTGGTGTAAGTAAAGGCGGCCCGCTCTCCGGACAACACCAGGTCGCCCATTTTCTCCGGCGTCGCTGAAACCCGGGTCCAGATGACCGCATGTTGGTTACGTGCCACCACTACTCCACGTTATCTTTCGAATCACCGGAGATTCCGAAGAAGGTTCCGGATTTGATGGCTTCAGCTGCCTTTTCTCTGGATCGGCGGGGAACGAAAACCAGCTCCAGGTCCAATTGACTGCCGAGTTCCTCGAGGGTGGAGGCACGAATATCCCCCCGATGTTTGGCCTTGCTCAGCCCGACAGCCGTCAGGCCGGCCATCTCCGCAAGCTGAGCCTGGGACAGGCCGCGGGCCTTGGCCACGGAAATGACCTCATTAAGTAGAATCTTTATGGGCCTGGACATTTAATTATTGTTTAATATTTTTCATAATATAGGGAATTATAGGCGATTATTAAACTATTATTTAATTTTTTTAGAGAAACCCCCTGTTAATGTAGACGTCGTAGCGCGTATTCGGGCTCTGAATGGCCATACTCGGGGCCTGATTTCCCAGACTCTCCGCCTGGATCGGGCGTTTCACCACTACCCGGTAGCGAGCGCAGGACCTGGCCACAGCCAGCAGCTCTCCACTGTCCATATCCTCGCCAACCAGACGCCGAAACAGGCGCATCTCCTTCTTCACCAGTGCTGATTTTTCTCGCTTGGGATACATGGGATCCAGGTAAATCACATCCGGTCTTTCCTTTTCCGACAACTGATCGAGGTAGGGAACGGCATCTGTGCAGAGAAGATCCATACGCCGCACAATGGTACCCGCCTCTTGATAGGTCGAGGCCCGGTCCAGGGCATCGTGCAGCAGCGCTGCGATAACCGGTGAACGTTCGACCATGGTCACCCGGCAGCCCAGAGATGCCAGGACAAAGGCGTCCCGTCCCAATCCCGCCGTGGCATCAAGTACGAATGGATTTCGTCCTTTCTTGAGTCCGGCGGCGCGGGCAAGCGGCTGACCCCGACCACCGCCGAAACGTCGCCTGTGTGCCACCTTGCCGGCAACGAAATCGGCATAGACCGAACCGGTCGTACCCTGTCCTGTCTGCCGCAACTCGAGCCGATCGGCGGTCATCACCAGCAACAGATCCACTGCCGGGTCATCGACCGTGGTAACCGGAAGCTTCAGCCGCTGGGCAAGCTGTTCCACGACCTGGCGTCGAGCAGCGGTTGCCGCCGCAATCGCAATACGACCATCGCTCATCGCCAGATATCGACGTCCCTCCCCTGCTCTCGAATCCGCTCGGAACGGGCGGAGAGAAAACGTTGGAAACTCGGTTCCTTCCGATAGGCGTCATTGCGCCCGTAGTCCAACAAAGACTCGGTGTGGAAGCGTTTGAACATCGCCTCCGAACGAATAATCTCCTTACCCTCCGAATCGAACAGGATCAGGGTCGGTGCAAAATTAACGTTGAGCTGACGCGCCCAGGCACGGGCATCCGTCCGCTCTCCGTTTGCGGTCACCAACGGTGTACTCGACCACATGTCGAGCTGGACCACATCATAATGTCCGAGCAGCGCCCGAATCTCAGGATCGGAGAGCAATTCTCTGTGCAGCCGGTCGCAGTTAGGGCATTGGATCTGCTCGAAGAGCACAATAAGAGGCCTTCCCGCCCGCTTCTCCAGATCGAACGGCGGCAGCATAAAAAACGTCTGGTGATTGAGGGCACCCTCTGGCTCGGCCGGGCGGTTCTGAACAAGGTAGTCGCGATAGAAGATCGTCTCCTCCTTCCGTCCTGTCACATAATCCAGGGCCAGCTTGAAGTTCTGGGGAGGAAGATAGCCGTTGAGCCGGAGAATCACCCGCCCTCCTTCATCGAAAAAAAGCAGCGTGGGAGTAAACTGCACCCGCATGGCCGCGGCAAACGCCTTCTCCGTGGTGGTCTGTCCATTCAGCCCGGTCACCTCCCGATCGCCGAACATATTGATCTCAATTACCTCCATCTTCTGCTGCAGGAGATCGCTGACATCTTTCTGGGAAAGGTTGCGCTCCACCATCAGATTGCAGTAGGGACAACCGTCCTGATGGAAAAAGATCACCACGCGGCGCCCACGGTCCGCCGCCTCCCGGATATCCTCCCGCAGATCGAGGAAGCTCTCCTTGAACCAGTCGGGATAGACCGTCTCCTTGGCGCCTAGAAACCTGCCCTTCTCCGCGGCCTGCGACGGCAGCACGAGCCCGCACAACAGCAGGAGTGCCACCCAGATAAGATGACGCGGCATTCGATGCAGCCTCTTCACAATTGATCCCCGCTCAAGGATGAAAGAATGGTGTCAGTGTAGTGCAACTGACCGGTGGTGGGCTATGGAGAAAGGTTGGTTTGGACGGGGCTGGGGCCTGTCAACAGGCCCTAAGGCAGCCAGATGGAAAAACAGCCACCCGCCAGCAGGCAACCGTTGGCGATCCGAATGAAACCTCTTTTATCACGGCTGCGGTGCAGCGTTGCCACCATTTCGGCAAAATAGATACCCAGCTGGGTCCGGCCCTCGGCCAGGGACTCTCCATTGGCCCGGGCCTGCTGTGCCCGCAGCATCTCCTCGGGAAAACCAGCGCCGTCGTCTGCCACCTTAAACACCAGATAGCCATCCTCCTGCCCCGCCGTGAGCAACAGTCTCGTTTGCGTATAGCGCAGCCCGTTGCCGATCAAGCTGTTGATGACACCGCGCAGCAGGCCTTCATCGAAATAACCGCTCAAGTCGGCATCGCACTCCGATTCCAACCGCACTTCCCTGGCTGCCGCCGAGACCTGGTTTTCGGCCACAATCTCTTCCAGAAAGTCACTGAGGTTCCACTCTTCGATATTGGCGGAAATCCGCTCATTCTCTATCTTATAAAGCGTCAGCAGTTCAATCAGGTTATTGCTGAGACGTTTAGCCTCCTGCTGCAGCACGGTCACCTTATGCTGCGCGGGCAGTCCCGCCAGGGTGTCGCCGGACAGCTCCTCCAGGGTATTGATCACCATCCCCAGAGAGTTTTTCATGTCGTGAATCAGAGACGCCAGAATATCCGCGAATTTCATGCGCTGCCCGAAGCCTCGGCCGACTGACTGGCCAGTTCCCGATACATCTCATCTACCTTCCTCAGGGCCGGGTTCTCCGGCTCCATAAGCCTGACCCGCTCCAGATACTGGCGAGCCTTGCCCAGCCGCGCTGGTTCCACCCCATGGCGCTGCATGAAAATAATCAGAACCCGGGCCGTGTTCAGGTTCACCACCCGGTTGCCGGGCATCCCCTCCACCGCTTCCTCGAACAGACCGACGGCCTCCTTGAGTTTCCCCTCCCTGGCCAGTTCCACGCCCCGGTTGTTGAGGTGAACTATTTCACGCTTGATCTCCGCAATGAAGTTTTCCGGGTCTGCCTGCAGCCCAAGTCCCCTCATCACACCGCCTACCTGACGCAGAAACTGCTCCTCGCTGTGATTGTTGCGAACCAACTCCCGTATCAGTTCCTCCGCCCGCTGCGGGTCTCCCATCTGACCGCAGGTCTGAGCCATCTCCAGCGTCGCCTCAGGATTGGCGTGAAGGTCCAGCTTTTGATACAGAAGTGCCGCCTTTTCCAGACTCGCCGCCGCCGCCGCCGCGTTGCCGAGATCCTGCTGAATGACCCCCTCCGCCATGCAACAGTAGAGTTCCGCCTCCTGGTCGGCGCCAAACTCCTGCCGCATATTCTTCAGCACCTTCAGGCCGGCGCTGTTCGATCCGTTGCGGGACTTGGTCTTTGCCAGCCTGGCGTGCAGGGACGGATGCCGGTAAACGGAATGCCGCCCTAGTCTCACGGCCTGATCCAGGGCCCGTTCCGCCGTCTCGTCATCCTGGTTCTCCAGTGCCAGATCTGCCAGGGCCTTCTGCCGCAGGATCGCCTTGGGCGAAAGCTCTACCGCACGCTGCAGGATCTTCTGTGCCTCCTGGGACTGCTCCAGCATCCGCAATGTCCGGGCCAGCCAGTCATAGGCTGCAGTCAGGCGTTCGTTCTCCTGCAACAGCGCCTCGAACAGCAGCCGGGCCTCCGGGTAGCGTTTACTGGAAAAGAGCACCTTACCCAGCCCTAGTCTTGCCCACGGCATCTCGCGGACTGACAAAACCTGTTGGTAGATCGCCTCCGCCTGCTGGTATTCACCCACCCGGTAACAGAGTTCAGCCTTCAGTCGCTGCAATTCGCTCAGATTCTTCGAACCCTCGCTGATCTTGGCATCCAGTAACCGGATCGCCTCTACCAGCGACCGCTGACGGACCGCCCGGTCCACATCCTCAAGATCTTTCTTGCGGGCGATCAGCTTGTCCAGCCGCGCCTTGAGGAGGTCTTTGGTGAATGGCTTGGTGAGATAAGAATCAGGCTCATACTCCACCGCGCCCATCACCATATCCCGGGTATTTTCCGCCGTAATCATGACGAAGATGGAACCCAGCCCAATCAAGTCGCGATGGCGTGCCTCTTCCAGCACCTGCTGTCCATTTTTTGCCGGACCCAGATTATAGTCACAGAGAACGATGTCGTAACGACGCTGTTCCATGGCACTGACGGCATCCTTGCCATTTGCGGCCGAGTCGATCTCGGCCACTCCGATCAGCTGCAGCATGCCTTTCAGCATATTGCGCATGTCGGCGAAGTCATCGACGATCAGAAACGACTTCTTCTCAATATCCTGACGAGTGAAATTCACACCGGACACAGGCACTTCCACGGCCGGATTCCGGCCCTTGAGGGTGGACAACAGGGTTAACGCCCAGCCGGAATGCCTTCCGGCTGCCGGGCTGTTAATTCCTATCGGCAGCCGCTTGTGATATCTGAAGCGTGTAACACCCGGGTCAGATTCCGAGACAGAGGTACTTCATCTCCAGGTACTCGTCGATGCCGTACTTCGATCCCTCTCTGCCGATGCCGGACTGTTTGATCCCGCCGAACGGGGCTACCGCCGTTGAGATGATGCCCGAGTTTACACCCACCATGCCGTACTCCAGGGCCTCGGACACACGCCACACCCGCCCCAGATTCTGACTGTAAAAATAGGCCGCCAGCCCGTACTCGGTGTCGTTCGCCATAGCCACCGCCTGCTGCTCGGTCTGAAAACGAATCAGCGGGGCTACCGGCCCAAAGGTCTCTTCCCGGGCTATCCGCATCTCCTGGGAGACATCGGTCAACAGGGTTGGCTGGAAAAAGGTCCCGCCCCGCGGGTGACGCGATCCGCCAACCACAATCCTCGCCCCTTTGTCGACGGCGTCGGCAATATACCCCTCCACCTTGTGCAGCGCCGACAGGTTGATCAGCGGCCCCTGATTGACCCCCTCCTCCACCCCTGGGCCTACCTGCAGGCGCGACACGGCATCGGCCAGTTTTTCGGCAAAAGGCTGATAGATACCGTCCTGCACCAGAAAACGGTTGGCGCAGACGCAGGTCTGCCCGCTGTTGCGGTATTTGGAGGCAATCGCACCGGCCACCGCGGCTTCCAGGTCAGCATCGTCAAAGACGATGAATGGCGCATTACCGCCGAGTTCCAGCGATAGCTTTTTGACCGTGTCGGCACACTGTCGCATCAGTAACCGGCCGACCTCAGTGGAACCGGTAAACGAGAGCTTCCTCACCTTAGGATTGCTGGTCAATTCGCCGCCGATGGGTTCTGGCGAGCCGGTGATCAGGTTCAACACCCCGGGTGGCAGACCAGCCCTTTGCCCCAGTTCACACAGGGCCAATGCCGAATAGGGCGTATCCTCCGCCGGCTTGACCACCAGGGTGCAGCCGGCGGCGAGGGCGGCGGCGGCCTTGCGGGTGATCATGGCGGTGGGGAAATTCCACGGGGTGATTACCGCGCTTACCCCGACCGGCTGCTTCAAGACCAGGATGCGCCGGCCCTCCTGATCCCGGGGAATGGTGTCACCGTAGATCCGTCTCCCCTCTTCGGCAAACCATTCGATAAAGGAGGCGGCATAGACGATCTCACCCCTCGCCTCGGACAGCGGCTTACCCTGCTCGGCGGTCATCAGCTGCGCCAGATCCTCCAAGTGCTCCAGCAGCAAATGGTGCCAGCGCCAAAGGATGGTCGCTCGCTCGGCGGCAGTCTTGGTGCGCCAGCCGGCCCAGGCGGCATCCGCCGCGTCTACGGCCCGACCGGTTTCAGCCGCCCCCATCGAGGGCACGGTACCCAGGGTCTCTCCGCTGGCCGGGTTGGTGACCTCCATCACAGCTCCGCTGTCGGCAGCCACCCATACGCCGTCGATGTAACACTGTTGCCGGAACAGGGAAGTGTCGGTCAGTTTCATGGTTTTCCTCCTGCGCGATTCGGGTTGAGGTTATCATAGCGGAGCCAGCCATTTTCTCCGACTAGCGCCACCCTATGATCAGCCTCCCGTTGCAGACCAAAAGCCGTCGCGCTGGCCTCCTGGCCGCACTTGGGGCCTTCTTGATCTGGGGTTTCTCCCCCATCTACTTCCGCGCAGTAGGGACGGCATCCGCCCTGGAGATCCTCTCCCATCGGGTCGTCTGGTCCCTGTTTTTCAGCCTGGGCCTCGTCGCCTTGACCGGACAGACCCGGATTCTGGTGAATATCTTTACCCGGCCACGGATACTCGCCACCCTGCTGCTGAGCGCCCTGCTGGTCTCCGTTAACTGGCTGGCGTTTATCTGGGCGGTAAACCACGACCTCGCCCTGGAGGCGAGTATGGGATACTTCATTTTCCCTCTGGTCATGGTCGTGCTGGGCAGAATTTTTCTAGAGGAACGCCTCAACCGCAATCAGATCCTGGCCCTCTGCCTGGTGCTCCTCGGTGTACTCAACCTGCTGCTCAGCCAGAACCGGCTGCCCTGGATCGCCCTGCTGCTCGCCACCTCCATGGGATTCTACAGCCTGGTCCGAAAAACGGTTCCAGCCGATCCCCTGGTCGGACTGACCATTGAATGCCTGCTGCTGTTCCCGCTTAGCGCGTTCTATCTGCTGTTACTGGGGCACAGCGGGGAGCTGATATTCGGCACCCGGGGTATCGGGTTCGACCTGCTGCTCGCCTGCTCCGCCTTGATGACGGCCCTGCCGCTGATCCTTTACACCTCGGCCACCAGAATTCTTCGACTGGGTACAGTAGGTCTGCTCCAGTACCTGAGTCCCAGCTGTCAGTTCCTGCTGGCGGTATTCCTGTTTGGAGAGCCCTTCAGCCAGGCTCAACTCCACACCTTTCTGCTGATCTGGTTCGGCCTGGCGATCTTCACCCTGGATTCGCGCTATCGGCTGCAAGCAAGGGTCAGTGAATAGAGGGGGGCGGCCCGCGGCCATCAGGGGCCGCCCACAAAGGAGGAAGATCAGGGCCGGATGTAGGCGTAACCCTGCTGCTGCAACTCCATGATGCGCTTTACGCCGGCGGACACCACCTGCACGCCGTCGATCAGGACGGGTTCCGCACCGGTCTTTTTGGCTATATTTTTCATCGTGTTGCCACAGGCGCTGAAGGTGATGTCCTGCATTGCCAGGCTGGCCACCCGCTGCTTCTGGGTGGACTTGTCGGTCAACAGACTCAACCCGGGGCCATAGGCAACCACCTCGATGGCGATATTGTCCTGACCGTACTCCTTCTGCAGATTGACTGCGTTGTTCAAGGCGATCTTCTGGGTGACCTCGTCGCTGGTACTGACCTGAATTACCAGCTTGTTGGCAGGGCCTTCATGCGACGTCGCCAGGACCATCTGTGCGGCCAGCATCAGGGCCAGAATCAACACGGCTTGAAACGTCAAAATCGGCTTATTAATAGGCTTCATTGTTATCTCCTCGATTGGTGTTTTAGTAACGGCTATCTCGATTTTCTCGAGCTACCCTTGTGGTGCAGAAACGCACCACTATTTTCGTGCGCCTAAGCGCATGAAAAAGATGGCGATCGAAACCCGTGGTTTTTGATCGCCCTATCGAAAAACCCCCTGCAAGGGATTCTTCAAAGTACTCTGAACTCGGAGCGCTGCCGAGTTCCTGACTCAGACTTTGATGTAGGCCCAGCCTTGTTGCTGGCGCCGGGCTACGAAAGAGACCCCGGACTGCACGATCACGGCCTGGGGCAGTATTTGTACGTTTTCCCCCTGTTCGCGACGGAAACGCCGCAAGGTGTTGCCGCAGGCCGCAAACTGCAGATTGTTATAACGGGCATCCAGCCGGCTGATCCGCTCAGCGATCGGCGAACGTCCTGTCTGCAATAGCCGCAAGCCCAGATTGTTGGCCACCACCTCTACCTGCAGGGTCCGGCCCTCGGCGGCATACTCCTGCAGCACCAGTTCGACCTGATCGAGCATGTCGTCCGCAACTGCCGGATCGTCCGAACTGACATGAAAAAGAACCCGTGCCGGGTTCGAAACCGATGCCCCCGGAGTTCCATCCACCACTACCGGGGAAGAGGAAACCAGGCGCTCCGGAGCAAAACCGGGTTCCTCCATCAAGATCAGGGCACTCAGCAACGACAGGGCAACCAGACCCGCTGCCATGGCATAGCCGCTCAGTCGACCCCAGCCGGAACGGCTGGAAACCGTTGGTTCGGACGAATCGGATGGTTCCGGGTAGGCACTGCGCACCAGCTCTTTCAAGTAGCCGGCCTGGCAGACCCGCCGGCTCAGTTGATCCGAGCGGCTGGCTGCCTCAAGCAGTTCCCTGCGCTCCTCCAGACCCAGCTCCCCGTCCACATAAGCGTCGATTATCTGATCAAAATAGTCCGCTTGTTGATTCATTTGACTCGCTTCAAATAGCCTTTTCTCGGCCTGTCCGGTTGTCTCGCCTCCGATAGGAGGTTTTTCAGGCGTTGCCTGCCGCGGTTAAGCCGGCTCATCACGGTACCAACGGGAAGCGCCAGGATGCTGGCAACCTCGGCGTAGGAGAAGCCCTCCAGATCCACCAGGGTCAAAACCTCCCTCTGTCCCGGCGCCAGCCGGGAAACCGCCAGCCTTACGCGATGAACGGTCTGCTCCGCATCCACCAGCTGTTCTGCCGTAGGGCGATGCTCATCTACAAGCTCACCATCCGGTTCCAGCGGCTTGCGACTGCGACAATGATCCCGGTGGCAGTTGGCCAGAATGGAGAACACCCAGGCCTCGAACGAGTCCGGCTTTTTCAGCCGATCGAGACGGTGCAACGCCTTCACTATAGCCTCCTGCACCAGGTCGTCCGCCTGATGGGCATTGCCACACCAGGCCAGCGCCATACGGTAGAGTCTGGGTCTCAACCGGACCAAACGATTGTGCATACCCGACGGAAGCCGCTGCAAGAGCCTCATGGGATGTTCATTCCCCTTTCATACGTGTACCTGTTAGACGCAACAGGAAGGGGATTTATTCCATCAGTTGAGAAAAGGATTGGTCTGCCGCTCGTGCCCTATAGTGGACATGGGACCGTGGCCGGGAATGAAGGCCACGTCGTCGCCCAAGGTCCAGAGCTGCTGGCGAATGGCCTTAAGCAGGGTGGCATGGTCACCGCGGGGGAAATCAGTGCGGCCAATGGAACCTTTGAACAGCACATCGCCGACGATCGCCAAACGATCGCCGGGGTGAAAAAAGATCACATGGCCGGGGGTATGACCCGGGCAGTGGCGTACTTCCAGTTCCCCGTTCCCGACCTGGACCCGGTCCCCCTGCTCCAGCCAACGGGTCGGCTCAAAGCTTTCCGCTGCGGGAAAGTCGAACATTCGACCCTGCTCGGGCAGGGCCTCGATCCAGAAGCGGTCCTCCTGCTGGGGTCCTTCAATAGGCAGATCGAGTTTCCGTGACAAAGCCCCTACACCGCCGGCGTGGTCGATATGGGCGTGGGTAAGCAGGATCTTTTCCAGTTTCAGCCCTTTTTCTTCCACCGCCCCGACGATACGCTCGAGATCCCCACCGGGGTCAACCACGGCGGCCTTCCCAGTCTCTTCGCACCACAGCAGGGTGCAATTCTGTTGGAAAGGGGTGACCGGGATAATGGTGTATTTCATCGGCTCGATCAGCTAAAAAAGGGGCAGTGATAGCCAGGGCGAGGCAGGCCCCGCCTGCTGGCCCTTGTGGTTTGCAGGGGGACCGATACGGGATTCCTGCCGTTGCAGAAAACGCCAGAAATCAGCGGTCCACAAAGGCTATTCCGGATTCGGGATAATGCCTCTTTCTACCAGAGCCCGAATCGCAACCTCTACGCTCTGTTCAATCGATTGCCCCTCGGTATCCAGTTCCACTTCTGCTGATTCCGGGATTTCATAGGGCGAAGAGATGCCCGTAAACTCCTTGATCAGGCCGGCTCGCGCCTTTTTGTACATCCCCTTGACGTCCCGCTGTTCACACTCGTCCAGGGAACATTTGCAGTAGACTTCGAGGAACTCTCCGTCCGGAAACAGGGCCCGCACCCGGTCCCGGTCGTAGCGGAAAGGCGAAATAAAGGCTGAGATGGCGATGGTGCCGGAGTCCACGAAAAGCTTTACCATCTCGCCGATGCGACGGATATTCTCGTGCCGGTCCTCATCACTGAAACCGAGATCACTGCACAGACCATGGCGCACGTTATCACCATCCAGCACATAGGCATGATGACCCAGATCGAACAACCGCTGCTGCAGTGCCTGCGCCGCGGTGGACTTGCCGGCACCGGACAGGCCGGTAAACCAGAGCGCGACGCTCTTGTGGCCGTTTTTTCGGGCCCGGTCCTCTCTGCTGATACTCTCTTCGTGCCAGACCACGTTCTGTGTCACTGCACCCATCATTCACCCCTCACACTGCTCACAAAAACGGGCGCTTGTATAAAAGCGCCCGTTCTCACGGTTTGAAAACCCGAGTCCCGGCTAACGGCCGGCCCCCGATCCCCTGGCACTGACCGACAGCGAGCCTCGATTCAGTTCCAGGATATGCTCACCGATCCCTCTCACCTGTGTCAGTTCCTCCACCGACTGAAAGGGGCCGTACTTCTCGCGGTAGGCAACAATCGCATTCGCCCTCGCCTCGCCCACGCCATTCAACCCGGTTGCCAGGGTCTGAGCGTCGGCCTTATTGATATCGACCAGGTCGGCAGATGCAACACCGGAAACCGCCAGCATAACTGCCAAAACCAACATCCTTGTGATCCTTTCCATGGATAGTTCTCCTTAACATTTTTTGAGTTGATGCGGACCCTGAGGCCCAATACCCCTTCCTGGGGCAGGGTCAGACTAAGGGGTCAGGCCGTTGCTGTCAATACGGCTCGAAAACAGCGATTTCGTCCCGAATCCGGCGCAGGCTTTCCAGTGGTTCCGAGGCCGCCGTAATGGGGCGGCCTATGACCAGCATATCGCCCCCCCCGTTCAGCGCATCCAACGGCGTCATCACCCGCTGCTGGTCATCGAGGGAGGCATCCCTCGGCCGAACGCCGGGGGTAACCAGCAGAAAATCCCGGTCCACGGCAGGGCGCACCACCTGGGCCTCCCGGGGTGAACAGACGATACCGTCCAACCCGCAATCGGCGGCCAGCTTCCCCAGCCGCAGGACGTTCTCCGCCGGCGTTCCGGTGAATCCCACTTCCGCTATGTCCTTCTGGCCAAGGCTGGTGAGGATGGTAACAGCCACCAGCAGGGGCCGATTGGAGCAACTCGCCAGGCGTTCTCGAGCGGTTTCCATCATACGGCGCCCACCGGAGGCATGGAGATTGATCATCCAGACCCCCAGATCGGCCGCCGCGGCGCAGGCCGCCGCTACGGTATTTGGGATGTCGTGATACTTCAGATCCAGAAAAACATCGAAGCCCTTGGCGATCAGCTTCTCCACGAAGGCCGGCCCGAGACGGGTAAACATCTCCTTCCCCACTTTGAGACGACAGAGGGAAGGGTCCAGCCGGGAGACCAGGGTAAAGGCCGCTTCGGCGGCCGGAAAATCCAGTGCCACAATGATTCGAGGGTTCTTTTCCATGGCATACGTCTCAATGGTCCCTGACCGGAATGGCCCGCAATTGTTCGGCCTCCCGGGAAGCCAGGCGCAGTTCCCGCCGCAGACCGGTGACTGTTCGTTTCAGCTGTGCCATCCGGCCAAGGCCGGCCAGTACTCCAAGCAACACGCCAACGATCACCGCCCCCACCAGCACGACGGACAGCGGCAATTCCTGCGAGCCGAAATAATAGTTCAGATTGACCGGGGCGGCATTCATCAGCGCAAAGGCGGCGCCGAACAGCATGATAATAAGGACCAACAGCAGCTTGAGAAATCGCACCTCTTGGACTCTCCCCTATCCATCCAACCAGACGGATATCATACTCGGAGCCCGTTGGGATTAGCCACCCGGAAAAGCGAAAACAGGGCCCCGCGCATCAATACCCCAGGATGCTTCAGGCATAGTCATCCAGCAGACCGTCGCTGCGGTAGTAACGCATGGAATCCGCGGCCAGGGTACCTTCTTGCTCCAGCCCGTCCTCCCCCCGCTCCCGGGATTCGGCCAGGGCCTCGCGTCCTGAATCCGGATTGCGATCAGCATGCTCCGCATGGGGACGTGTGTCACCACTGTCACGCTGTCCTACATCCACGTTCGCCAGTTGCAGGTTGTTTTCTCCGAACATCTCCCGCAGACGAGGAATGGCAGCCTCCAGTGCTTCTCGTACCACCCCATGCTGCGCGCTGAAACTGACGCTCGCCTGGTCATTCTGCAGGGTCAACTGGATATCGATCGGCCCCAGGTGAGGCGGGTTGATGCGCATGGAGGCCCCCTGAATCGAATGTCCGACCAGCCACAGGACACGTTCCCCCAAGCCCTGTTCCCAACCACTCTTCCCCAGCGGGGCATTGAGTTCCAACATCGGCTGCCCGAAGGCACGAGGAGCAATCGCTGTTTCCGGGCTCACCCTTCCCATTACCCCGGAAATCATATTGACCTCGACCAAAGGAGAAGTATCAAGCTCGCTGGCAATCAGCGAAGACGCTACTGATTTAGGCAGCATTCCCACCAACGGCTGCGGCAACTCGACCGGCAAAAGATCCATACCCAGGCCTGGAGGCAATGGGCGGGAGGCCGGATCCAGCATCAGGCCAGTGTCCTTGATCGCGCTTTCCGTCGCGCCCTCCAGACGCCCGTCGGATGATGCAAAAAGCCCGTCGCTCAACCGCTGCCCAAGGCCGGCCAGTGTGCTGCGACCGGCTTTCACCGCCACGGCGGCCGCGCTACCTGCTGAGCCAGGACGACTCAACGCTCCGGAGGCGAGACCCAGCCGGGCAAACAAGGCCTGTACCACCTCGGGATTGAGGGTGGCGGGTAGTTCTCCGGCAACCTCTGCCGTCAGCGGCAACGGGTTGCCGCCTCCTCCAAGCAGAGCCGCAACAGACGCAAACTCCTCTGCCGGCAGCAACTCCCTGAGCTGGGACAGTAGCCCTGACAACTGTTCCTGGCCCGATAAAACATCTATAAATTCAGATACTTGAACTGTACTTTCCTGCTGATTCTGGGATAAGCCCGGATCAAAACTGGAGGCCAGGGAACTAAAAAAGCCGGTCTGATTAGCACTGTCAACCACATCGTTCATTATGTCGATCCCGAGTCATATGGAGAACCTGACAAAGTAATAGCAGTTCGCGTGCCAATGTAGTGCGGATCTCGTCTCGATAGGGTGATTTCAGGTGACTCAGTTAAGAAAATCCTCCCTGGATGCCCGACGCCACCGGCTGGTTGTGACTCGCCACTGCCCCTCCTCTCGCCGCAATTCCAGGTCGAAACGCAACAGATCGGCGCGAACGGTCAGTAATTGCCCGGCCTCTGCAAGTGGCCGACCGGCCATGGCAACATAGAGGGTCATGCGGGCATCGTCTGATGCCTCTAGTTCAATCTGATGGATCTGGATCAATAGATGAATAGATCTGTGGCGCAGCAGGTAAGCTGCAACCAACTGCTCGAGGGCGCGGCGGGTCCGACCGGCCTCATCCCGGTAGTCTTCCGAGATCAGGGACCCGACCTCCGTCAGAGATCCTGCTTCAACCGCTGCCTCGCCCTGGGCCACCATTTGCCGGATCTGCTCCTCTGCCGATTTCGGGTCAGCGCAGCCCACCAGGCTGAGGAGCAGCCAGAAGCCTAAAATTCTAGCGCAGAGAGTTTTCGTCGGCCCGTAGCGGTTCACGCCAGATATCCCCTCCTCGCCGCATCGGAATTTCCGGAGCGAATAGACACCGCGGCCCCGGGTTAGCGCAGACTTAGTACGTCCTGCATGTCGTAGAGCCCGCTTTCCCGCTGCATAATCCAGCCGGCGGCTCGAGCGGCGCCACTGGCGAAGGTCATGCGGCTGGAGGCCTTATGGGTAAGCTCCACCCGTTCGCCGGGCGCGGCGAACAGGACCGTGTGTTCGCCCACGATATCACCGGCCCTGATGGTCTCGAAACCGATAGTACTGGGATCCCTTTCCCCGGTCATACCCTCCCGGCCATAAACCGCGCACTGCTTGAGATCGCGGCCAAGGGCACTGGCCACCACTTCGCCCATGCGCAGGGCAGTGCCCGAGGGGGCATCCAGCTTGTGCCGATGATGGGCCTCGATCACCTCAATATCCGCCGTGTCTCCCATCACCCGGGCGGCAATATCCAGCAGCCGGAAACAGAGGTTGACGCCGACGCTCATGTTCGGGGCAAACACAATGGCGATCTCACCGGCCGCCGTTTCCAGCTCCTTCTTCTGTTGATCGCTCAACCCGGTGGTGCCGATCACCATCTTCCTGCCATGGTCGCGGCAGACGGATAGATGCTCCATGGTGGCGGCCGGTGCGGTGAAATCGATCAGCACGTCGAACGCGTCGACCACAGACCTCAGTGAATCGGCGACGGAAACGCCGAGTTTACCCACCCCGGCCAGTTCCCCGGCATCGACATCGACGAGACTGCTGCCCGGGCGTTCCGTAGCGGCACCGAGTTCCAGGGTATCGCTGTTGACGATCGCCTCGATCAGTGTCCTGCCCATCCGCCCCGCACAACCGACCACTGCCACACGTATCATCATTCAACCCTTCTCACTTACGTCTAGTCTCAATTCGGCAATGGTTGGCATTCCCGCCTGGGCGCCCTTTCAACCGTTGAATCCCCTGTGTTTCCAGAAGCTCGGAATCAAAAACCCATCCCCTCGAAAAACTTCTTCACGCCATCGAGCCAGGAGGATGAATTGGGGCTGTGTTTGCCACCCGTCCCCTCCATGGTGCGGTCGAACTGGCGCAACACCTCCTTCTGCTTGTCGGTCAGATGGACTGGCGTTTCCACCATCACGCGGCACAGCAGATCCCCTATCGGTCCACCACGCACCGGCTTGACCCCTTTGCCGCGCATGCGGAACAGTTTTCCGGATTGTGTGCCGGCAGGAATCTTGAGCTTTACCTTGCCCTGCAAGGTCGGCACTTCCAGTTCACCGCCCAGCGCGGCTGTGACGAAGGGGATAGGCACCTCGCAGAACAAATGGCTGTCCTCGCGAGTGAAGAATTCGTGCTCCTTGACTGCCACCTGGACGTAGAGGTCCCCGGCCGGGCCGCCACTCTCCCCGGCCTCGCCCTCCCCCGCCAGCCGGATGCGATCGCCGCTGTCGACGCCGGCGGGTACTTTGACCGACAAGGTCTTGTGCTGCTGTACCCGGCCAACGCCGTGGCAGGCGGTGCAGGGATCCTCGATAACGCTGCCTTTGCCGCGACAGGTGGGGCAGGTCTGCTGCACGGAAAAGAACCCCTGCTGCATGCGCACCTGGCCATGCCCGGCACAGGTATCGCAAGTCTTGGGCTTGGTACCCTTTTTCGCCCCGCTCCCCTTGCACACATTGCAGCGAACCTGAGTGGGGACACGGATCTTTACCGAGGTCCCGGCTACCGCATCCTCCAGTGAGAGTTCCAGATTGTAGCGCAGATCGGATCCTCGATGGACCTGTGATCCACCACCCCGGCCACCGCCAAAGATGTCGCCGAACACATCGCCGAATATATCGCTGAAATTGGCACCGCCACCGCCGAAGCCACCCGGCCCGCCGCCACCACCCATGGAGGAATCTACCCCGGCATGACCGAACTGGTCATACGCCGCCCGTTTTCGAGGATCGGAAAGCGCTTCGTAGGCCTCTTTGGCCTCCTTGAAGTTTTTCTCCGCGTCGCTGGAATCGCCGCTATTGCGATCCGGGTGGTATTTCATGGCCAGGCGACGATACGCCTTTTTCAGTTCCGCTTCGCTTGCGTTCTTGGCCACCCCCAGGACTTCGTAAAAATCGCGTTTCGACATCTTCGATATTCAGTACTTGTTGTCTGTTGGATATCCGTTCACGGCCCGCAGCAGCTTAGCTAAAACCGCCTTTCAGATACAGCGACACGTGCAGGCGCTGCTGCGCCCGCACGTCATTCTTCGACCACCGAGCGGCAATCGGCTTACTTCTTGTCGTCCTTCACCTCTTCGAACTCTGCATCGACCACATCGTCGCCAGCACCGGAAGAGGCAGTGTCCTGCTGCTCTGTGCCAGCTGCCTCGCCAGCCGCTTCCGCGCCAGCGCCCTGCTGGGAGTAGAGTCGCTCGGCCATCTTCGCGGAGGCATCGGTCAGGGCCTTGGTCTTGGCCTCGATGGCATCCTTGTCATCTCCCTTCATTACCTCTTCCAGATCCTTGATGGCGGCTTCAATCGCCTCCTTCTCTCCCGCCTCCAGCTTCTCTTCACCCATCTCCTCCATGGATTTACGGGTGGCGTGAATCATGGTGTCCGCGGTATTGCGGGCCTGCACCACTTCATGAAACTTGCGGTCCTCGTCGGCATGAGCCTCCGCATCCTTGACCATCCTGTCAATCTCGCTGTCGTTGAGACCGGAGGAGGCCTTGATAATGATCGACTGCTGCTTGCCGGTCGCCTTGTCCTTGGCCGAGACGTTGAGGATACCGTTGGCGTCGATGTCGAAACTCACCTCAATCTGAGGCACCCCGCGCGGCGACGGCGGGATATCGGAGAGATCGAAACGACCCAGGGATTTGTTGGCCACCGCCTGCTCGCGCTCTCCCTGAAGCACATGCACGGTCACTGCGGTCTGATTGTCATCTGCAGTGGAGAATACCTGCTGCGCCTTGGTCGGAATAGTGGTGTTCTTTTCGATCAGCTTGGTCATGACACCACCCAGGGTCTCGATCCCCAGCGACAACGGGGTCACATCCAGCAGCAGCACATCCTTCACCACACCGGCCAGCACACCACCCTGAATGGCGGCACCAACGGCCACCGCCTCATCAGGGTTGACGTCCCTGCGCGGCGCCTTGCCGAAAAAGGATTCGACCTTGGCCTGAACCATCGGCATGCGGGTCTGCCCGCCGACCAGGATGACGTCGTCGATCTCCGCCCCTGTCAGGCCAGCGTCGTTCAACGCCACCTTGCAGGGATCGACAGTACGGTTCACCAGGTCCTCCACCAGAGACTCGAGCTTGGCCCGGGTCAGCCGGATATTCAGATGCTTGGGCCCGGAGGCGTCGGCGGTGATATACGGCAGATTGATATCGGTCTGCTGGCTGGAGGATAGTTCGATCTTGGCCTTCTCCGCACCCTCTTTCAGGCGCTGCAAGGCCAGGGGATCGTTGCGCAGATCCACCGCCTGAACTTTTTTGAATTCGTCCACCAGGAAATCGATGATACGCAGATCGAAGTCCTCGCCGCCCAGGAAAGTGTCGCCGTTGGTGGCGAGCACTTCGAACTGATGCTCGCCGTCAATCTCGGCAATCTCGATGATGGAGATATCGAAAGTGCCACCACCCAGGTCATAAACGGCGAGTTTACGATCCCCTGATTTCTTGTCCATGCCGTAGGCCAGGGCCGCGGCGGTGGGCTCATTGATGATGCGCTTCACGTCCAAACCGGCAATACGCCCCGCATCCTTGGTCGCTTGACGCTGGGAATCGTTGAAATAGGCGGGGACGGTGATCACCGCCTCTTTCACCTCTTCGCCAAGGTAGTCCTCCGCGGTCTTCTTCATCTTCTGCAGCACCTTGGCCGCAATCTCCGGTGGGGCCATTTTCTTGCCATGGGCCTCCACCCAGGCGTCGCCGTTGTCGGCCCTCACGATGTTGTACGGGACCATATCCATGTCGCGCTTTACCACCTCGTCCTCGAACCGGCGACCGATCAGCCGCTTGATGGCGAACAGGGTGTTTTGGGGATTCGTCACCGCCTGGCGCTTGGCGGACTGACCGACCAGGACCTCATCATCACCAGTAAAGGCGACGATGGAGGGAGTGGTGCGATCCCCCTCGCTGTTTTCGATGACGCGGGCCTTGTCTCCCTCCATCACCGCCACACAGGAGTTGGTGGTACCCAGGTCGATTCCTATGATTTTTCCCATTGTTCGGTTTCTCCAGTGAAAAGTCTCTGATTCTTTTACAATCCAGCTTGTTCGTTGAGATGGGGTGATACCCTTTGCATTTCAAGGCTGTCAGTGTGTTTTTCCGCCACCAACCTGGGAAACGATCACCAGGGCCGGACGCACCAGACGATCGTTCAGCGTGTACCCCTTCTGGACCACGACGACCACTGTATTCGGCGGCACATCATCTCTGGGCTGCACGGACATTGCCTGATGCAGCTCCGGGTCGAACGGTTGCCCCGCCGGATCGATCTGCTTTACATCGAATTTTTCCATCACATCGGAAAAGAGTTTGAGGGTAAGTTCCAGACCCTCCTGCAGCTTCGCCAGATCCGCTCCCTCTTCGCCAGCAGCGCCCAACCCCAGTTCCATGCTGTCTCGAACCGGAAGCAAATCGCCAACGAATCGCTCCAATGCAAACTTGTGGGCATTCGCCAGCTCCCGCTCGTGGCGCTTGCGCAGATTGTCCAATTCGGCCTGGGCACGCACCAGCTTGTCCCAGTTCTCATCCGCCTTGTTTCTGGCGTCCTCCAGCATCAGGCTCAGTTCTTCCGGGCTGCCCGCGGCGTCACCCCGTACCTCATTTTCGCCCGCCTGAGTCTCGCCCTCGTCAGTCGCGGTTTCGTTTGTCACCGCCTCCTGCTCTTTCTCCATTCTCTCAACACCCCTGGGTTTCAGAACTCAAAAACTTGGGACACCCGACAGGGCCTCCCTCCGCCCGGATCCAAATCCTGCCGGCGGGGCCAACATTAGGGCTCCTCGAAAAATTCGAAGCGCCTGCTTGGTGCAAGGATGCACCATTATTTTCTGCGCCTAAGCGCATGAAAATGAGCGCGATCGAAAATCTCACGTATCGATCGCCGTATCGAAAAATCCCATGGAAGGGATTTTTCGAAGTACCCATTAGATAGACAGATTGTAAGTTGGGGATGGTTACCTTGGTTTCAAGGCGGCACCGAGCAGTTTCGCCGTTACGTCTACGATCGGGATCACCCGGTTGTAGGCCATGCGGGTCGGGCCGATTACACCCAGCACCCCGGCCACCCGGCCGTCCATCTCATAACGGGCCGTCACCAGACTGCAATGATCGAGGGAACCGTAGCCCGACTCCTTACCAATAAACAGCTGTATCCCATCCGCACGCATGGACTCGTCCAGCAGATGGAGCAGTTCCTGCTTCTGGGTAAAGGAGTCGAACAGCTGGCGCAGACGATCCATCTGAGCCAATTCGTCGAAATCCATCAGATTGGTCTGGCCCGCCAACACATAGTCCTCTTTCTCACTGGTGCTGTCGATCACCTGCTCAGCCATCTCCATGGCACGGATCATGATCTTATTCATCCGGTTGCGTGCATCCTCCATCTCCGCGATCAGCTCCCGGTGCATTTCATCCAGGGCTCTGCCGGAATAGTGCTCCGTGAGAAAATTAGCCGCTTCCTTCAGTTCCGCCTCGGAGAAGGCCTTACGGGTGGTAATCACGCGATTGTGCACCTCGCCCTCGAGCGTCACCAGGATGGTCAGGATCCGCGTGCCGGAGAGGGGCAGGAATTCGATCTGGTGAAAAATGATCTTGTCATGCCGTGGGACCGTCACGACACCGGCCATATGGGTCAACCCCGACAGCAGTCGGGAGGCCGACTCGACCAGTGACTTGGCATCGGTTTCGCCCTTCAGTTCTCCGCGCAGTCGGGCCAACTCGTTCGATTCCAGCGGTTGCAGTGTCAACAGAGAATCGACAAACATGCGATAACCGGACGCCGTTGGTATCCGTCCCGACGAGGTGTGGGGAGACTCAACCAACCCCATCTCCTCCAAGTCCGCCATCACATTACGAATAGTCGCCGGACTCAGATCCAATCCGGAATCACGGGCCAGGGTACGAGAACCCACCGGTTCGCCCAGTCGAATGTAGCGCTCGACGAGAACCTTCAGAAAGTGTTGCGCCCTGTCCGGTACGGATACCTCACTGCGCGTCTTCCTGCCTGTCACCGTTTACCTCGATATACCGTCGCCGATCATGGAACCATTTTTAGCACTCTAAGTTTATGAGTGCTAAACGATAGGATTATCGATTTGGGATCGAGGAGTGTCAAGACATGCCGATTTCTCGTCATCCCCTCCCGTGCAGGGACCTCACGCTGTGGTTGGCTGCCCCGGAGAGGCATGATAACTTTCATCCTATCGTGGAAACATACCCGTATCTTCCAAGGAACCCCGGATAGGCCATGCCCCTGCTGTTTACTACCGTCGGCCTGATCGGAAAACAGGATGATCCGGCGCCCATGCAGACCCTAGTCAAACTCAGCCGCTTCCTGTTGAAGCGGGGACATAGGGTGTTGCTGGAGGAGGCCACCGATCAGCCACCGTCAAACCATGGTCTGGAAACCATCTCGCTGGATGAGATCGGTCGCCGCTGTGATCTTGCCATCATCGTGGGCGGGGACGGCACGCTGCTGCATGCCGCCCGGGGGCTGGCGAGCCGCCATGTGCCCCTGCTCGGGGTCAACCTCGGCCGACTGGGGTTTCTCACCGATGTCTCCCCCGACAGCATGCTCCCGACCCTGGAGCAGATCCTCTCAGGCCACTACAGCGAAGAACGGCGATGCCTGCTCCAGGCCGAGATCAACGGCTGCCGTTGCACCGCCCTCAATGACGTGGTTATCCACAAGTGGAATATCGCCCGCATGATCGAGTTCGAGACCTTCGTCGACGGCTCATCCATCGATGTCCAGCGCTCGGACGGGCTGATCATCTCTACCCCCACCGGCTCGACGGCTTACGCCCTGTCCGGCGGCGGCCCCCTGTTGCATCCGACACTGAATGCCACGGTGCTGGTTCCGATCTGCCCACATACACTCAGCAACCGCCCCATCGTGGTCAGCGGGGACAGCGTCATCAAAATTCAGGTATCGGGCCACACCGAGCTTGACCACGTCCGTGTCACCTGTGACGGCCAGACCTGCATCCCGGTCACCCAGCAAACCATTCGGATCAGCAAGTATGCCCATCCAGTCCACCTGATTCATCCCAAAGGCCACGAACACTTCGATATTCTGCGCGCCAAACTGGGCTGGGGCGAGCACCCGCTTAAACCCGACCCAGCCTGAGCCCCATGCTGAACCAAATTCACGTCAAGGATCTGGCTATCGTCACCGCTCTGGAAGTGGAGTTTCACCCCGGCATGACGGCACTGACCGGGGAGACCGGTGCCGGAAAATCGATTCTGATCGACGCCCTGGGGCTGGTGTTGGGTGACCGGGCCGACAACGGTTTGATACGCAATGACAGCGCCCGTGCCGAAATCACCGCGATTTTCCGGCCGGAGCCTCGATCCCAGGCCAGGCGATGGCTGGAACAGCACTCCCTGGATAGCAGCGACGAATGCATCCTGCGCCGGGTTTTGATGCGGGAGGGCCCCTCGCGCGCATTCATTAATGGTTCGCCGGTGCCGGTGAAGTCTCTGCAGACGTTGGGGGAACTCCTGGTCGACATCCACGGCCAGCATGCCCATCAGTCCCTGCTGCGCCGGGACCAGCAACGGATTCTGCTGGACGAATACGGCGGACACGCTAAGCAGTGTACCGGTGTCGCCACGCTTTACCACCAGTGGAACGAGGCGGCGCAGCGGTTCAAAGAGCTGGAAACGGCTGCCCGAGACAGGTCGGAACGGTTGGAACTGCTGCGCTATCAAATCGACGAGCTGACCCGACTCGGACTGGCACAAGGCGAACTGGAAGAGCTTGACCGGAACCAGCGCAGACTCGGCAGCGCCGGCCAGCTGCGACAGCAGTGCGCTGAGCTGCTCTCCACCCTCTACGAAGAGGAAGATGCGGTCGAGACCCGGCTGGCCCGGGCCAGCCATCAGCTCGATCAGCTACTGGTGCTGGAGCCCCGACTTGCGGACTGCCGTGAAATGGTGGAAGGGGCCGCGATCCAGCTCCAGGAGGCGATCTCTATCCTGCGCCAGTATGCCCAAGAGATAGAATTGAACCCCCAGCAGCTGGAGCAGATCGAACAGAGACTGGCGGAGATCCATGAGCTGGCGAGAAAATATCGCTGTCGACCGGAAGAACTCGAAGAACGCCTCGGTACCCTGGACAGCGAACGGGAGGCACTGGAGAAAGCGGACATTCAGCTCAACGAACTGGAACAGCTAACCGCCCGCCTCGAAGGCGAATACCTGAAACAGGCGGCGCAGTTGAGCCGCTGCCGGCAACAGGCGGCTGAGAAACTGCAGCGGGAGGTCTCTGAGGGGATTCAGACCCTCGGCATGCCCCACGGACAGATGCTGATTCAGCTGGAGACCCTGCCCCCGGATAGAGCCTCGGCCACTGGTCTCGACCGTATTGAGTTCCTGGTCAGCGCCAATCCGGGCCTGGCGCCCCAGCCACTGGCCAAGGTTGCCTCCGGTGGTGAGCTTTCCCGCATCAGTCTTGCCATCCAGGTCGCCACCATCCGTTGCGCCCAGGTTCCGACGCTCATATTCGACGAAGTGGATGTGGGCATCGGCGGCGGGGTAGCAGAGATCGTGGGCCGCCTGCTGCACCGACTGGGCGAGGAGCGACAGGTCCTGTGTGTGACCCACCTGGCGCAGGTCGCGGCCCAGGGCTCGCATCATCTGCGGATCGTCAAAGATACCGATGGGGAAACCGTCGTCACCAGTATTGTTGCACTGGACGGGGAGAGCCGGGTGGAGGAAATCGCCCGAATGCTGGGGGGAATGGATATCACCTCAAATACCCTGGCCCACGCACGGGAGATGACGCTCCTCTCACAGGGAGGCTAAGTCTTGTCCCGATTGGGGCAGTCCGGGTCCTTGCAGCGACCGTAAATCGTCAGGCTGTGATCGCCAATCTCGAATCCCTTTTCCTGCGCAATCTTGCTCTGCTGCCGTTCTATGGTTTCATCGATAAACTCTTCCACCCGGCCACAGAAAATGCAGATGATATGGTCATGATGCTGACCGCGATTCAGTTCGAAGACCGAATACCCATCTTCAAAGTGATGCCGCTCGACCAGCCCCGCCGTCTCGAACTGGGTCAACACCCGATAAACAGTCGCCAACCCGATTTCATCGCCCGCCTCCAGCAACATCCGGTAGACATCCTCGGCACTGACATGGCGTTCACCGCTCTTTTCCAGCAGTTCGAGTATCTTAAGACGGGGTACTGTTACCTTCAGTCCGGCCTTCCTGATGTCCTGATCTGCCAAGGTTACACTTGCCTCCGGGTGTTTTCAGAATGTGAATCAGGTATTATTCGGGCCAACTAGGAACCTGGGTCAACCTGAAAAATCGAATGCAAAAGCTTCTCATTTCTTGGGTATTGGGCGCAAGTCTGCTTCTGTCCGGCTGTTCCAGCGGCAAGGATCCTTATGCCCCTAACCGCAGCATTCTGGACAGACTGCCCCTCGTATACCGGCCTGATATTCAACAGGGCAACGTCCTCGACCAGGAGGTAATCAACCGGCTGCAACCGGATCTGGCCAAAAGCCAGGCAAACTACCTGATGGGCACCCCCTTACTGGTGGATGTTTTTCACCGGAACCGCTGGGACTATATCTACAGCATCAGGCAGGGAAACCAGCCTCGGGAACAGCAGCGGATCAGTCTGTTTTTCGAGGATGACCGGTTGGTTCGCATCGAGGGGGACCTGCGGCCTCAACCCTCTGCGGAAATCACGCTACCGAGTGTCGGTGAGGTATTTACGGTGACCGATTACAAGGAACGACAGAAGGGCTTTTTCACCCGCCTATTCGAAAAGATCTTTGTCATACCCGGTCCGGAGAAGTAATCGCGGGACCCGCGTACTGAAGCAGGACCAGAGATGACCGCGCCGGGCTATTGCTTGACCGCGTTTTCCGATGGCTCCCTGCCGCCCCCCTTTTTCATCTGTTTTCCTTCGGCCGCCCGTTTCTTGCGTGCCTCCTTGGGGTCAGCAATGAGCGGACGATAGATTTCCACCCGGTCACCGGGCTTTAGCTCGGCATCCTGTTTCGCCATTTTGCCGAAGATACCGACCCGGGCCGAAACTATATCGATCTCGGGAAACCGCTCCAGAATTCCCGAACGCTCGACTGCCTGTAACAGGGTGGTCCCTGGACTCACCTGCAGTGACAGGATCAGTTGGTCGTCCGGCGTTGCATAGGCCACCTCGACCTCGAAATCCTCAGCCATCTCGATACACCTCGTCCGACCGTTTGCAGAAGGCATCCACCAAAGTATTGGCGATCTGACTAAATACTTTACCAAACGCCACATTGATTAATTTACCGGAAAATTCAAACTCCAGCTCCAGCTCGACCTTGCAGGCATCGTCGCGCAACGGGGTGAAGCGCCAACTGCCGTTAAGATTTCGAAACGGCCCATCGCGCAAACGGATATCCATACGCTCCGAGGGATGCAGCTGGTTACAGGTGGAGAAAGTCTGGTGTATCCCCACCCTTGCCACCTCCAGCTCGGCACAGACTTCCGTTTCGCTGCTGGACAGCAACCGGGTGGATCGGCACCAGGGCAGGAAATCAGGGTAGGACTCCACGTCGCTGACCAGCTCGAACATCTGATGTGCCGAATGGCCGACCAAGGCGCTTTTTTTTACCACCGGCAATTAAATCACCCCTACGGCTTGAAGCCACGACCGCAAGCGGAGTGACAAACCGGATGTGTGAAGGAAGACGGCGACAACCGCCAGGGGGGTAATAAACCGGATTAGAAAATACCAGAGCTTGAAACCCAGTCCGTCATTCCCCCCCAGTTCATCGCGGACCGACTCCCGAGCCAGCACCCGACCGGCGAAAATCGCGACCGCCAGACCACCGAGGGGCAGCATGAAACTGGAAGTCAGTATATCCAGCACATCAAACAGGCCGTTGTTTTTCTGCTCTCCCGCAAACTCGAAGCCGAAGGCCCAATAACTGAAGGAGAGAACCGTGACAATACCCAGCAGCCAGGCAGCCAACCCCACCCAGACCGCCGCCCTCACCCGCTGCAGATTCAGATTTTCCACCAGCCAAGCGACAGCTGGCTCGATCAGGGAGATGGCCGAGGTCCAGGCGGCAAACACCAGCAGGACGAAAAACAGGGTGCCGAAGAAGAGCCCGCCGGGCATCTGGCCAAAGGCGATTGGCAGGGTCTGAAATATCAGCCCCGGTCCGGCACCGGCCTGCAGATCGTTGGCAAACACGATGGGGAAAATGGCCAGGCCTGCCAGCAACGCCACCAGGGTATCCACCAGGGCGATGAGCAGAGACATCCTGGCGATTGAAACGCCGCTGGGCAGGTAGGAACCATAGACCATGATCGCCCCCATGCCCAGACTGAGGGTGAAAAAGGCATGACCCATGGCGATCAGAACACCGCCGGCGGAAATGGCGCTGAAGTCGGGGGTAAACAGGAAGTCCAGAGCCTGCTCGAATTTACCGGTTTGAAATGCATAGCCGACCAGCACCAGCAGCAGCACCAACAGGGTGGGCATCAGGATCCGAACAGCCTTCTCCAGGCCAGAACGCACCCCTCTCCCGACCACCACCGTGGTCATGACCATGAAGATCGTATGCCAGGCCAGCAGTCTTTCCGGGTCGGAAACCAGATCACCGAAAATCGTTCCCACCCCTTCGGCGGTGACCCCGGTGAAAACGCCGTTCGCTGTACGTACTACATAGGCCAGCGCCCAACCGGCAATAACGCTGTAGAAAGAGATAATAAACAGCCCGGCCACGACCCCGATAAACCCGACCAACCACCAGTGGCTGCTGGCGCCCTCCTCCTGAGCCAGGGAACGCAAGGTATTGACGGGACTCTGGCGCCCCCGGCGACCGATCAACACCTCAGCCATCATGATGGGTATGCCGATGACGGCGATACAGAGCAGGTAGACCAGCACAAAAGCACCGCCACCATTCTCGCCCGTTATATAAGGGAATTTCCAGATATTGCCGAGACCGACTGCGGATCCGGTCGCCGCCAGGACGAACATCAGGCGCGAAGACCACTGGCCATGAATGGAGGTACGTTCCGACAAGGCGGCAATATTCCCCTGCGTCTGTGGAAAACGAACCTCGCATTCTCGGTCAATTCGCTTGTCAAAACAAGAAACTGTAGGGCTTGGAGCAAAAACGGAAAGCAGGCTGGAACCCCCCTCCCCCTGTCGCATACAATGGCGGGACATGGCAAAGAAAACGAAAAAAAAAGGGGCCGGCGGCGCCACCATCGCCCTGAACAAAAAGGCAAAGCATGAATTCTTCATTCAAGAGCGCTACGAGGCTGGCATCTCGCTGGAAGGATGGGAGGTAAAAAGCCTGCGGGCCGGCCGCATCAGCCTGGTGGAGAGTTACGTCACCCTCAAGGAGGGGGATGCTTTCCTGTTCGGCGCCCACATCACACCACTACCCACCGCCTCGACCCACATCCATCCGGATCCCCTGCGCAGTCGGCGGCTACTGCTCCACCGCCAGGAACTGGACAAACTGATCGGACTGGTGGAGCGCAAGGGGTTTACCCTGATCCCCCTGGCCATGTACTGGAAAAAGGGGCTGGCCAAGGTGGAAATCGGGCTGGCCAAAGGCAAGCGGGAGCACGATAAACGAAGCGACGACAAAGAGCGGGACTGGCAGCGGGACAAACAGCGAATCCTGCGGCGGGGCTGAAATCCCCCTCGGTCAGGGATGCAGGAATCAGCCCGACTGGAAGCACCTTCCGGCCTTTCGCAGGAATGACAGGGAACTTCCCCCCGCCTATAATGTCTTTTTGATAGTAACCAAATGGGGGCGACCTGGCTTCGACGTGGGTTGCAAAACCTGAGGTGCATGCCGAGGATGCAGATATCCTCGTTAATAAGTCTGCAAAACTAATAGTTGCCAACGACGACAACTACGCACTCGCTGCTTAATACCCAGTGAGGTGCCGTCTGACTGGAGCCGTGCTTGTGCGTCCAGCGTCCTTCGGGACACTCAGGCGTCATATCTCACAAGATCGCGATGAAGCACGTCCGGGGTGGATTCGCTAAAACTTAACCGGAATCGCCATTCTGAAGGCCCTGTCCGTCGGGTGTCAGGAGGGCTAAAATTTAATAGGCGCGACTAAGCATGTAGATCCGAAGGCAGAGGACTTGCGGACGCGGGTTCGATTCCCGCCGCCTCCACCAATTTATTGTTTTTATTGGGAATTATTTAACTTCTTGTCCCGCGTCCACTCACTTGTGCAACCAGACAAGTGAGTGGAATATCGGACGTTTTTGCAGAAATACAACATCAATTTTTCCGAAAACTAGCATGGCTTTGCCAGTATTTTGGCATTACTTAGTGCCCGGATTTGGGAAGCTGAATATAGTTTATATTCGTCTCTTCGCTGCCATAGTTTCAATTCGTCATGGACATCATATCTATCCCCTTCCAAAACGGTCGAGATAGTGGGCGAACAGATTTGGGTTTAAATCTTTCAATCGCCGCCGTTGTTTAATCAGATCGGCTGCGGGGACCACTGTGACGCCCGCCGTCACCAAGTCGGCGGTCACAAGATAATCTTCCGGCGCTTCTACGCCGGTCATACAGGCTGTATCCGTCAGTCTCAGAATAAAGCCAGGTTGTTCCAGCAGCGACCAGGCAGGGAAATCCTTGATATCCAACTCCGGTTCCAGGCCGATAAAGCGCTGCCAGCGACTGCGCCAGATGGACTCTGCCTCCCTGCCAATGGCGTCAGCCTGATTCGAAAAATGCCAACAGAGGCGGAACCAGTAGCTAGCCGCGAGCTCATTCTGCTGCAGACGCCCGCAGGCCTGGGCATAACGGCGCAACAGTAGTGGGTCCCCGCTCCAGTGCTTCTCCGCATCGATGCTCCGCTGCACCTGACTCCAGGCTTCCAGCTGGATCGCGGGATAGCTTGCATGCAGTTTGGGGTGGTCAGGATCGAAAGGCTCATCCTGCAGTGCTTTAAGCAGTCTCTGCCAGAAAGGCGCCAGAAAGTCACGGCTGCCGGAGCCGAGTTTGTCGCCGGCCAACGGTGCCAACTCCTGCTCCAGATAGCCCAACTCAGAAGATGCATCCTCCACCGGTAGATGCAGGCTCTGCGGCGCGCTTACCAACAGCTCCAGATCGCCGATCTGACTGTTGCCCGGATCGGCATCGAACAGGCGTTCGAGCAACCGACGGGCCTCAGCATAGTTCCTTTCCTTCAGTGTTCCGGTGACACCATTGACCAAGGTGACACCGGTCGCGTCCATGAACAGATCCAGTTGTGGTGCATCGACAGGTTTGCGGTAGCGGGTATGAAACAGTCTGTCGAAAGCGGAATCCTTGCTGAAGCGCAGCTTTTTACCTTCGCCACCTCCCCATTTAGGGCAGCTAAAGGATTCGGCCTCCAGTCCAAGATCTTCTGCATAGGCTGCTCCCTGTTCAAAAAACACACGGCTCTGCTCCGGATCGCCAAACAGACACTCATCGAGAAAACCGCCCTTTCCCATCCGCCAAGCCTCGTAATCGGCATAAAGCAGCCGACCCTCCGCCAACAACAACTCCAACGGGGTATAGGCGCCCTGCTCCAGTAGGAGCTGGTCAATGGCCTGCCGAACGTTTTTTTCTACCTCTCTGTTAGTCATTCCATTGGCCCGAATAACAAATCAAGATCCTCCCTCCTCCAGGCAGTTCCTGAGCTCCCACCCCGTTCGAACAGACTGTCAGCCAGGGCCTGTTTATGAGCCTGCATTGTCTGAATCTTTTCCTCCACCGTACCCTCGCTGATAAGTTTGTAGATGAACACCGGGTTCTGCTGGCCGATGCGATGAGCGCGGTCGCTGGCCTGACGCTCCACCGCCGGATTCCACCAGGGATCGTAGTGAATCACGGTATCGGCGGTGGTCAGATTGAGGCCAGTCCCCCCCGCCTTGAGGCTGATGAGAAACAGTGGTACCTCCCGGTTCTGAAAACGGTCCACCGGCGCGGCCCGATCCCGAGTCTGGCCGGTCAGCTTCACATAGTCGATGCCGACTGGCTTCACGGCGTCTTCGATCAGAGCCAGCATCCCGGTAAACTGGGAGAAGAGCAGCACCCGCCTCCCTTCCTCGACCATCTCCGGCAGCATCTCCATCAACAGCTCCAGCTTGGCCGAGCTCTTTACCTGTCTTGCCTCCTCCAGTTTCACCAAGCGTGGATCACAGCAGACCTGGCGCAGCTTCAGCAGCGCATCCAGCACCATGATATGGCTGCGGCCCCAGCCGGATTCAGCAATCGCCTCACGCACATTTTCATGCATGGCCAGGCGAACGCTCTCATAGAGTTCACGCTGCCCCCCCTCCAGCTCCACGCTGCGGATGATCTCGGTCTTGGGGGGGAGTTCCCGCACCACCTCCTGCTTGGTACGCCGCAACATAAACGGCCGCAGGCGCTTTGCAAGGCGCTCGGCGGCCGCTTCGTCCCCCTCCTTTTCGATCGGTGTGCGCATCAAGCGCTGAAACATTTTCTCGCTTCCAAGCAAGCCGGGCAGCAGGAAATCGAACAGGGACCAGAGCTCCCCCAGGTGGTTCTCAAGGGGCGTGCCGGTGAGACAGAGACGGTGCCGTGCATTCAGCTGCCGGACCACCTGGCTGGCCTGGGATTTCGGATTCTTAATGGTCTGGGCCTCATCCAGAATCAGCAGATGATACTCTTGCGCCAACAGTAACTCGCTGTCCCTTATCAGAAGCGGGTAGCTGGTGAGCACCAGATCATAATTGGAAATCTCCCGGAACAGTTCACGGCGCCCGGGCCCGTGCAGCAGCAGCACCCGCAGATCCGGTGCAAACTGCCTTGCCTCTCGCCGCCAGTTGACCAGCAAGCTGGTTGGGGCCACCACCAGGCTCGGCCTGTCCATCCGACCCTGCTCCTGCTCCAGCAACAAATGGGCCAGCGTCTGCACCGTCTTTCCCAGCCCCATGTCATCGGCCAGTACTCCGGCCAAAAAGTACTCCCGTAGAAACTGCAGCCAGGAGAGTCCCTGCTGCTGGTAGTCCCGCAAGCGGGTCCCTAGCCTTTTGGGTGGGGCTACATTCGCTATCCGGCCCACACCCTTCAAACGTTCTGCCAGAGCTTGCAGATCCTCTTCGCCGTGCCAGGAGATCCGTTGTGCATCGTCCTCCTCCGCGAGTTCCGCCAGACGGACCAGTTGAATCCGGCTAAGGGGTAGTCGACCCTCATCATCCAAGGCACCCTCCCGCACTAGTTCAAACAGGGTGTCCAGAATATGTTGCACACGGCTGAAGGGGATGGGTACCTTGCGTCCATCTTCGAGGGGGACGATGAGTGACTCTCTTCCTCTCTGATTGCGTTGAAAAGCTGGCGAGACGCTCCGTAACCAGGCCACTAATGCAGGTAGAAGGTTGATACGCTCGCCATCCACCTGAATGCCAAGGCTGACACCGAACCAGTCATGCTTCGCGTGAGGTTCGAGCCGACCATGCCAGCTCTCCACCTGCACCAGGCGATGGCAGAAACCTGCATCGAATTCGATGCGCCAGCCCTCTTTCTTCAACTGCGGCAGAAGCCTGAGCTGAAAATCGAACCAGGCATCGGCACCGGCGTGGAAACGAAAGCTCTCCTCCCCGGTACCCCGGTTCCACATCAGGCCGTGTTCCAAACCCTCCGACCGGAACCGCTCCACGTAGGTTTGTTACAGCTCAGCGTTGCGCTGCACCCGTAACACGCGATCCCCATCGAACTGCTGACAAGCCTGATCCCCACTGAAACATAAACCGTTGTAATCGAAGCTCAGTAACAACAGATCAAGCACTTCGGTACCGCGCGAAGTTTCCATGGTACCTGTGGTGAAACGCAGGCAGGGAACAGGCCTCACTACTTTCTGTTCGACGATGGGTAATAGTTGCGACGGAGGCAACTCGGAATCCGGGAAGCACTCTTTTAGCGTCCGGTTGAAATCCCGGACATCTTCCGGCGCTATGCCCTCGGACGGGGCAAACAGTTTATTGAGCAGTTGACCGGGCAGCGTGTATTTCAGCCTGCCGCATTCGCCCGTCTCGTAGTCGATATACCAGAGGTCTTCCAGCTGAACGATAAAGGCTGCCGGTGGGACGCTCTCAAACCGGGGATGCTGCACCCCCTGTTGATCTATCCGCCACTGCATGACGCAATCTCTCGGTTCTCCCGGCTGTAACGCTGTCTCGGCCTGACCAAGATAGCAGCGCCCGGTCTCCAATAAAGAGTGCAACAACTGTTCGCCCGATCTTCCCTGCAGCCGCCTTCTATCCAGGCGATCCGGCTGCAGCCGGTTCAGCTCTTCCAGCAGCTGACTGTCCACATCGAGCAAGAAGCGGGGTGGGCGACCCCTTGCGGCCCAGACCGGTTGATAATCACGCAGATTGTCGAATCCACCCGTCGGACGCTGTCTAGCGCTGCCCGCCTTGACCAGAAGCTCCGATGCCTGCGGTTGTTCTGGGAACAGTAGATAGAGTAGTCGTTGGCTGATGCCCGGGGGATAGCGGTCCCGTGCCGACACCTTGAGCAGGGTTCCCCGCAAGGCCCCGTCAATATCGTCGCCGGTCACCCCCTCTTCCTCCTTCAGCGCCTGCAGCAACACGGCCGCCACATGCTCACAATTACCCCGTCTGGCGCAGCTGCACTCGCCTCGGATATCGGCAGACGGGCCGGTCTCGCTCCTGATGCGGATATAGACTCGATAAGTCTGCTGTCCGGGGGCTTCTATAAGAGAAGTGATCAGGCTTCCATCCTGACGGATATCCAGCGATGCTACCCGGCCCTGTTGCAGGCAGAGGCTGGCATCATCCAGGACATCGGCACTGAAGAGTGCCCGAAGATCTTCGAGGGAGTAGCGCATGATCCGGGCATTCTAGTAGAAATCCTCGGGTACCTGCACAACATATGACTATTGATCGACATGCCCTATCGACTTTATTGCTCTGCGGAATATGATGCTGTAACCAGGAAATGATAGAAAAAGTCGCTGCGTGATATGGAACAGTTGCTCCTGTTTGGGCACTCCCACGGATAACCGTATAATGACTGAAGAGAGGTATCTTATGAGAAGAGATGAAATACTGCATTTGTTGCAGAACCACAAAGCCGAGCTATTAAAACAATTCGGCGTCATCCGGTTGGGATTGTTTGGCTCCACGTCACGTGACACGGCTCGCCCGGGTAGTGACGTCGATATCCTCATCGCCTTCGATGGCCCGGCTACCTCCAAACGTTACTTCGGTGCCCAGTTCTACCTGGAGGATCTGTTAGGAATTCCGGTTGACCTGGTTACGGAAAAGGCCCTGCGTCCGGAATTGCGGCCTTATATCGAACAGGAGGCAGTTTATGTCTGATGCGGGGCGGGATAAGCGTGAGTGGCGCTTCTACCTGGAGGATATGATCGAGTTCTCCCTTAAAGTCCAGTCGTACACAGAGGGTATGAGTCAGACTGGCTTCATCGAGAACCCCCTAACCCTATGACGCCACACTTCGAAATCTGGAACTTATCGGTGAAGCGGCGACTCATATTTCCAAAGAAATCCAGTCAGCCAATCCAGATATTCCCTGGCGGTTGATCATCGCAACTCGCAATCGATTGATCCATGCCTATCTGGGAATCGATGATGACACAATTTAGAGCATTATCCAGGATGATGTTCCTGCCTTGCTCTTTGCATTGCAGGCACTCAGGGATGCACAATTTTCGCGATCCGGGCCTTCAGACTCCGGATATCGCTTCGGGCGCGGCGCGACCAATAAATTACAACAGACTACCAACTCAGCCTTGACCCACGTACTTGGATTCGTGCGGCCTCTTCCACTCTCGAACAATCCTTCTTCAACCTTTCTTTTGCCGGCAGATTTCCGTGGCTCACGCTGACGATAAAACTCTTGCTATATTTTTTCTGGAAAAATCACAGCATCCCGCCAGCATCGAAACGCAACCCAATGATTTGATTAATAACAACGCGGGTTCAATTCCCGCCTCCACCAACTTATTACTTTTATTATTATTTTATATTCCTTCATCCCGCGTCCACTTGCTTGTGTAGCCCATCAAGTAACTGGAATAGCAGGTGTTTCGGCAAAACTAAAAATTCAATTTTTTCGAAGAATGGCATGGCTTTGCGAGCATTTTTAACCCGAATTTGGAACGCTGAAAAAAATTCATCTCTTTCCCTCGTCCGTCGATTTATCGGGACTTTCTGAAGATCTGAAACATTTGAAAAATCAACGTAAGAAATATTCGTAAGAACCTGAAACGGAATGATTCGGTAAATATTCAGGGAACGAGCATATCTCGAGTTCTGAAACTTATTACTGGCTAGCGATGATGCTTCGGTATGCCCAACTTGGCGAGCGTACTCTCGACCCAGCCAAAACCAATGCGTTCCTGTTCCAGGCGCAACCTGGGTCGCACACGATTGTCTCTCAGGTCGTTGTACAAAGCGCACTCCTCTGGGTCTAGACGCGGTAAATCGCGTGATGTCTGTTTCTGCTCCACGCCCCATTGAGCCTCGAAAGCCCGGAGTGTCGCGCGGTCCATCAACAGGGAGCATGCGTGAGGGACAAAGGAACGCAATTGATCAAGGATGGCAAAGCCGTGGGTATCGATGTCACCCCAATAAAACACCTGGCAATGAGTCAGCCATGCGGCTCGCGCCAATACATCGAAGCCGTAACCGGCGCCGAAGATCAGCAGGCTCTCCGGCACCTGCGGAAAAGCCAGAAAATTGATCTCGTTTTCGGTGATGAAGACCCGCGAGACGGCTGGCGACAGGCCCGTAAAACTTTCGGCATCCAGGGCAATGTCTGCATTCCCGGCCCCCGGCAACAGCGCGTAGTTGGGATCGAGCGCACGCAGGCGGATACGCTGGGGCCTGTCGCGAAACCCGTAACGCCTGGCGAACCCCGCCACGCCGGTGGCGCTGGTATCCACTGCTTCCGGCGGCAGGACCCGGTCCAGCCACTGGATCAGAATGCCCCTGTGCGCCTCGATGAATTTGGTGTGCACACCAGGAATGTCGACTTGGCGCAGGTAGACCCCGGGACGGGGGTGCTGCTCAACCCAGTCGATGACATCGAGTAGGCGATCCCAGGCATCCGCGAGCTCCAGCGCCTTGAGGGGCTTGCCAGCGATCCATTCGAGCAAAAGGGGCCGGCGTTCCCGGGTACACGCAACCAGGCCGGCAAATGCTGCGGCCTGGCGACGCTTACCCAGCAGCTCCAGGGCGTCATCGAGTGTGTCCACCCAGACCGCCCCGGGCACCTGGTTGGTACCCAGCTGCCGGTGGCGTAACTCACGCATCTCAACGCGATAATGCGGCAATGCCCGTAATTCGGCGATCCA
Source organism: uncultured Gammaproteobacteria bacterium (assembly GCA_963820955.1). Taxonomy (GTDB): domain Bacteria; phylum Pseudomonadota; class Gammaproteobacteria; order Chromatiales; family Chromatiaceae. The sequence continues at coordinate 82,780 of CAWGCA010000044.1, forward strand.
GGTGCGTACAGGGTCGAAGTGTTCGGCCATCTGTGCCGATGTCGGCCCTTTTAGAGTAAGCCGTCGGGGGAAGGTTGATTCTCCGGAAACCAACCCGGCCAGCAGTTCGCCGCGATCCCAAAAACGTTGCAGCTGGGCGCGCAGATCGCGGGAATCCGTCCAGTTCACCGGGCGGCCCTCGCCTTCTCCTCCCGGTATTCTTCGATGGAGAGATTACGCAGCAGGGAGCGGCGGCCGTCCTCGTTGTGAACGAAGCCGACACTGTTGACGAAAGGCTCGATGATGTGGATCTTCTGCAAGGGCGTAACGATCAGGAGTTGCAAATTGAGCTGCGCGAACAGCCGCAGACCGTATTGGGCAGACTCGTCGGAGCCGCGTCCAAAGGCCTCGTCGATGACCACGAAGCGAAACGAGCGCGAGCGCACTGCCCCCCACTCCAGTCCGAACTGATAGGCCAGGCTGGCAGCCAGGATAGTATAGGCCAGCTTCTCCTTCTGACCCCCGGATTTTCCGCCCGAGTCGGAATAGTGCTCGTGCTCTTTATCGTCTTCGCGCCAGCGTTCGCTGGCTGCGAACAGAAAACCGTTGCGCACATCGGTAACCTTGGCCGTCCAGCGGCGATCCAGCTCGGTCTGACCCTCGCGCCCCCTAAAGCGTTCGATGATGTATTTTACCTGCAGAAACTTGGCTTCCGAGTACTGCGCGTCCTCGGAGCCGGTGAGCGTACCCTCGGTACAGGTACGCAGCTCGTTAAGGAAATCGCGTATCTCGGTATCCGGACTCGGTCTTGCCTCGAGCCGGATATAGCGCGCGGGATTGTAGTCAATCTGTGCGAGTGAATCGTTGATGCGCGCGATGCGTTCTTTGATCTGCTCGCGCTCCCGGGCCAGTTGCGACTGAAAATTGGCCACCTCCCGGATGGTGTTTTCGTTGAGCAGTTCCTTGAAGCGTGCCTCGAACCGGGGCAGATCGTCGGCTTCCAGCGCCTCGAGCATGGCACGGTATTCGTAAGCCGCCTCGAGGCTCGCATCTACCTCCTCTGTTTCCAGTCGGTAGGCATCCTTGTATTGAGTCATGCCGCGAATAATCTTCTCGCCCAGGGTCTTGATGCGCTTGTCTTCCGAGTCGATGCGCGCCTGCAGCCATTCGCGCATGGTGCGCTCCCGGTTGTCGCAGGACTCGACGCTCAGTTGATGTTCGCCCAGGGCCTCGTCCCGCAGTTCATCCAGGACCTTGAAACGGCCTGCATGCCTGGAGATATCGGAGTCGTCAATCAAGGACTGAGTCTGTACACGCAGCGACTCGGCATCGTCCCGTTTCTGCTCGGTCCTGGCTCGCCCGGCCTTACGTTCCTCCAACTGCTCCTCGATCGACTCGAGCAGCCGCTCCAGCTCCTTCAACTGGCCGGTCAGCTCTAAGAGCAGATCCGAAGCGCGCTCCAACTGCCGCTTCTCCTCATCGAGCCGGGCGATCTCGGCGGCCACCGACTGCCAGTCCAGTTCCCGGAAATCACGGTATTCGCCGAGACTGACCAGGGCACGGCGCATTTTCTCCAGTTCACAATGCTCTGCCTGCACCTCGGAAATGCGGCTACCCAATTCACCCAGACGTTTCTCCAGCTGCCGCTGTTCGACCTCCAGAGCGGAAATCTTCCCGGTGTTGCTCCAGCCCAGCACGTAGTGGCGGCGGTCATCGATGCGGTGCCGATCGTCTTTTTCGTGGCGCTCACCCGACGACTTGGTCTGGCCCGTGCGGGTAATGGCGCGGGTCTCACGCCGGAACTGCTCGCCGGTCGCGCAGCAGGCGAAGTCGAAACGGTGTGTCAGCTCCCGCTCCAGCCAGTCGTAAAAGGGCGAATCGGGCTTTATCGCGAGTTTGCGCACCAGGGAGCCCGGATGCAGCGCCTTCGGTCTGCCGCGGGACGATGCACGTACCCGGAAATAGACCAGACGTCCACGCAGGTGGGTGCGATCCACCCAGTCCGACACCCGTTTGTAATCCCCATCCGGCACCAGCAACGACAGGCCAAAGTTGCGCAGCAAACGCTCGGCAGCCCCTTCCCATTCCTGCTCTTCCTCGCGTACCTGCAACAGCTCGCCGGCAAAGGGTATGTCGTCCGCCTGAAACTCCAACGCCTCGCACATGGCGGCCCGCATGCGGATCTGTTCGGCGGGAATATTACTGCGCCGGGCCTTCAGGCTATCGATCTCGCTCGTCAGCTGCGTCGTGTTGTTCTCTGCCCTGGTGCAGTTCCACCGATTGTTCGGTCAACGCATTCTGAAGCTCCGCCTCCCGTGTGCCGGTCTGTTCCAACTGGCACACCGTTTCCTGGTACTGCCTTCGGAAGGTGGCCTCATCATTCCCCGGCTGACCGCCGGCGGCTTGCACCAGTTCCGCATAGCGTTCGGATTTTTTCTTTCTCCCGTCACGTTCGACACCCCTGACACGAATCTCTTCGGCGAGACGTTCCAGCCGGTCACCGCCGTTGGCGGCAATACTGAGTTTAAGTTCTGCCGCCTCCGCGCGTTGCCTGTTGCGGTGCTCGGTCAGATCCCGGATGCGCGCATCCTGGCGCACCCCCTCCTCGTCCAGTCCGGTGATGCGCTTTTCCAACAGCGCGAGCTTGAGCTTTGCAAAATAGGGGCGCAAGGCTTCCCGGGATGCACGCAGGGCGTCGGTGGCATCGGCAAGCGCTGTGTGGTGGTCGCAATCGGCAACCAGCGGGGTCAGCAGTTCGATCTGCCGCTTGGCTTTAAGGACCGCCTCATGGGCACGGTTGAGGTCGTCGAAATGAGAGATCAGGGCCGTGATGCGCGGTACCACATCGAAGGGCTCGAGCATGTGGCTGCGTACGAATTCGGTGAGATTCCCCACCGACTTCATGGATACCGTCTGGTGAAACAGCTCCAGGGCCTGGTCGTTGTCGATACCAAAGCGCCGCCGAAACCAGGCCCCGTAGGGTGGAAAGCTGTCGAAGACCTGGAAACCGCTGCCGCGCAGACGCTTGCGCAGACCGGTGATCTCTGAACCGAAGCCGGCGAAATCCCGGGCGATGGAAAGATCCCGTTCGGCGCCGACATAGAAACGGGCCGGTTGCCCCTGGGTATCCTTGATCCAGAACACCTGAGCCAGCGTCACCGTCTGGTCGTATCCAGCGTTGTGGAACACCCCGAGGAGCACCGAATAGCTGTTGTGGTCGCGCAGTGCCACAGGCTTCGCGGCGGCGCTGACGTCATTGCGCTCCGTCTTGTAATGACCCAACACATAAGACTTCAGCGAACGCTCTTTGCTGTCCGCACCGGCAGCCTTGTTGTAAGCGACCCTGTGGGCCGGCACCAACAGGGTGGTGACGGCATCGACCAGCGTCGATTTGCCGGACCCGATATCGCCGGTCAGCAGCGTATTCCTGCCATCGGCATGCAGGGTCCAGACGCGGCTATCGAAGGTGCCCCAGTTGAACACCTCCAGGCGTTGCAGTCTAAAACCCACCAGCGAATCGTCGCCGACAAAGTCCAGATCCATGGGTTGCGGTGACTCAGTCATCGTTTTCCGCCTGGTCCGGTTTCTCGAGCTGCGCCCGGTAGGTCGCCAGCCGCGCATCGAAATCGGACAGCCACTGGGCATCAACGAATGCCTTCAGAATACGGCGCACCTCAAATGCCCCCGGTTGTCCCGCCGCCGGTTTCATACGGCGCAGGAAACCCAATTCGACAACCTTGTTGATATGGCTGTCCATCCGGTCCATCAGACGCACCTCGTTACTGGTGTCGGGCAGAAAGACGCGGATCAGTTCGACGATCTCCTCACGGGTCAGCACCAGCCTGACTCCTCCAGCTTCCTGACCACCGCCGGCGTCGAACTCGGCCAGTTTCTTGCGCAGCAGAGCCAGCAGCAGACTGACGTGGAAAGAGAGCGGCCGGCGGGCGACCAGACGCGGCAGTTGTGCCCCGGCATCGTCGCCGTCCGGAATGCGCGAACGCAGGAAAGCATAGCCCTCTGCCTCGTCCAGCACCAGTTCCAGGCCCAACACAGCCACGTAGTCCCGTACACGGGCCTGGGTTTCGAGCAGGTCGTTCCAAAGGTGGGCGCTGCGTGCGGTGGTTTCGTCGCGATAAACGACCCCTTTGAGCAGGGGGATCACCAATGATGAAAGATCTGGCGCAGCAGCCTGTATCGACTGTAGCTGTTCTTCGTTCATCTGAGGAATATCACCCGCGGCAGCCGCGCCTGTTTCGTCTGTTCCCGTCCATCCGGATCGGTCCCCGACCAACAGATGATCTCCTCAGACTCTTCGTCGACCATTGTCTTGAAATTCTCGCCCCCCAGTTCCAGGTAGGCTACCAGTTCCGCGAGGCCATGTTGCAGCGGCCGCCGCTCGCACAGTTCATGCAAGGTGATCTGTGCGGCGCTTTGCAGGGCGCGGCGGATGTGGCCGGACAGCTCCGCCTTGTCCACGACCACCTGGGAAAACAGGGCCGCTGCATCCAGGCTCACGTCATCGGCTTCCAGCACCCGATCGGCAAGGTGCGGCTTCAGAGCCGGTGTATGGAGCGGCCGCTCCATGGGCAGCTCGATAGCGGCTCCGATCCGGGTGATGTCGGTAAAGTCACCGTTGGGGGTCGTTGTCCGCATGGCCAGCGCCTTGCTCTCGATACCCCGCAGTATATCCATGATACGACGGTTTTCCAGCCAGGCCTGGTCGTCGAGAAAACGCCGCAGCTGTTGTGAGAGCTGGGCCACCGTTCTTTGTGTGTGCTCGCCGGCCTCGAGCCAGTCATAATGCGTCCGCCGGGTACGTGCGTCCGGTTCGAGTTCCGTCACCGCCGGCAGGCCCAGCACCCGCTCGAGCATTTCGCTGAACTCCTCCTGTCTGGCGCTGGACATCAGAAAATCCCAGAAGGCACGAAAACTGCGTCCCTGGTCGGAACCGGCAATGGCGTCTCGCTGGCCCATGATCTCTTCGAGCAACCCCCCCTTACCCCCTTCCCACAGTGCGATACGCTCGCGCACGCCCCGATCCAGTGTGCGGAAGTTGTGCTCTACCTCGCGAAAATCCGACAGCAGTTCACGGGAGGTTGCCATGAACTGCTGAAAACGGTCCTTCAGCGCGGTGTCGTCCAGCAAGGGTATGTCGCCATCAAGCACCCGTTCCATCTCGGCCTCGATCTCGTCTCTGCGCTTGTGCAGCTCGGCGATGCGTGCCCGCGGATCTTCCTCGCTGCCGGTATCGATCTGCCGCAGCAGCTCGAACAGCGTCAACAGTCGTGATTCGGTGCCGATGAATGCGCGCTCGGACAACTGGCTAAGCCAGGCAATCGCCTTTTCCGTAGCCGGTGTTAGGTCAAAATAGGGTTCGTCGGAATTTTGGCGGTAAAACTTGCGCAGCCAGCCCTTGTCATTTCCAGCCCAGTCATTGAGATACTCCAGCGCCGTTCTGGGAAAGGCCTCGGTACCCTGGCGCTCGCGCAGTTCGTACAGATCGTCTTCCAATTTCTCGGCCAGCTCTGCCTGCGCTATGATTCTCTCATTCGGAAGGATGAAAACCCGATGCAGAAAACTCGCGACCAGGGGGGCATGAGGGGAATTCAACAACCGCCACGCCGGATGATTCTGGCGCAGTAAGTCGAGTGTATTGAAATCCAACCCCATGTTCAGCCTGTGCGCCTCAACGGGATATCGGTAGATGGCATTTGATTGGCGATTCCGATTAACTTAAGTCATACTGCCGGCGGTAAAACATAGACTGTGAAAGACTGCATTTGAATTGCTACTCACAATTATGTGTTCTTCTTGATTAGGCCTACCACACCTACTCGACCCTTCCCTATAGTACTATGATATCTTAGGATTTAGGATGACGGCCAATGATTGCTCACCTACTGACAGTAACGGAACTACTGATGTTCTCTAAAGTTTATAGCTCGGCGAACGGTTACTCGCACGGGCGTATGAACTGATGTGCGTAATCATAGTAATAGTGGGAAGAAGATGAACTATGAAACGAGACGAGACATTGCGGTTGTTGCAGAGCCACAAGGCCGAGTTGATCAAGCAATTCGGTGTTATCCGGTTGGCATTGTTTGGCTCCACGGTGCGCAATACAGCAAAGCCTGGAAGTGATATCGATATCCTGATTGCTTTCGATGGCCCGGCGACCTCAAAACGCGATTTTGGCGCCCAGTTCTATCTGGAAGACCTATTGGGAAATCCGGTTGACCTGGTTACGGAAAAAGCCCTACGTCCGGAATTGAGACGCTATGTCGAAGAAGAGGCGGTATATGTCTGATCCTGGCCTGGGAAAGCGTGAATGGCGGTTCTACTTGGAGGACATGATTAAGTTCGCGCTAAAAATTCAGTCATATACAAGTGGCCTAGATCAGGCTGACTTCATTTCTAAGGACGTAACCTACGATGCTACATTGCGAAATCTAGAACTGATCGGTGAAGCGTCGCCCCATATTCCCAAAGAAATCCAATCAGCCATACAGATATTCCCTGGCGACTGATAATTGCGACACGCAATCGCTTGATCCATGCCTAATTTAGGTATCGATGACGACACGATCTGGAGCACTATCCAGGATGATATTCCTGTCATGCTCTCTGCATTGCAAACACTGAGGAATGCGTAATCCTGGCACGCCGCCGTCAAATTCCGGATATCGATTTTTAATTTTCGCAAAGAGTTTTAGATGTCTCTTTTTCTGAATCCATGACACCGGGAATCATCCAGGGATCACCGACCCCAAGAAGGGATCGTAAACCCGATTTGAGCATGACTTGCGCATCACGGATGGGATCGGCATCCTCAATCCAATGGAGTTAGCTAAGACCCGGTAGACATCTGGATCTATAGACCTTTCTATCTCTGCTCGAATTCGATCAGAAAACGATACGGAGCAAGAGGCACTTATTATCTACTACCGATATTTTGTAACTGCAGCGGGTGAAATATGGCCCACGCACTAAATATCGATGCACCTTAAGGCTTTTTAGTCCCCGGCAATTGTTGCGCAGCAACATCGAAGGTATAAGTACCATTCAACTCAATTTTCTGATCGCTGGCTGTGGACTTGGCCTTGTTTACTATTAGGGCGTCGGGGAAATCCGCCATCTTGCCGGCAACCGACTTCGCCTTGCGGTAATCATTTAGTGCCATCCACACCGCTTGCCCATTCTCAAACCGAATATTTGGTTCTTTGAACAATGCCTGTATAACCGCCACCAAGTCAGTCTTGCCGAGTTGATACTTTTTTCCTTTTAGCGTCCAAATGGTTTCAACCAACACCACATCTGTAATCAAGACAAGGTCATTGCCATTGATTAGCTTTTCGGCCTTGGCCGCTTGGATCTGATTATCACCGAGCAGGTATCTCAGAAGAACGTTAGTATCTACAGCGATCAACTTATGGCGCTTTGCATAGATTCCTCATCGGACATAGCGCCATGCGGTTGCACATGCTTCAGTAGTCCTTTTGCCGCCCCAGGGACCTTCTTAACTAAGGTTAATTGGCCGTCAACCACAAAGCATTCCACTTCATCGCCAGGTTCAATACCCAATGCCAGACATTGGTTGATAGGGATGGTAATTTGTCGTTTCGCGCTTACTTTTGGCATCTGCCCGACCTCTTTACTTTAATATCATAGTAAAGAATAACAAAATCTTTACTGAGTGGAAATAGTAATGAATGATTTTTTCCCTTCTATGTATCCATTGCCAATTGCAGCATTTCTTCACCAACCACTTGATAACTGTATTTCGATGATGATCTGCTTGCCGAAGACAAATCCATTGCCATTGTTGAGGGCGAATAACAGCTTTCAGCCATCATCGAACCGCAACAACCCGATGATTTAACTAAAAACAACGCGAGTTCGATTCCCGCCGCCTCCACTTATTTTACTTTTATTACATATACTTATAAATTATTTATAATGTTATTTCTAGATAAAGTGATTTTTATTAATCCTTAGTACATACAACAGGTTGCACTCTCATTCCCTTCGTTTTTTCTGTATTTTCGGCACCATATTTGACAGCATTTTTCACAGCCTATTGATACTGCTTGGCGCTTAAGATCTCCGTATCTACTCATTGCCTCATACCAATTGCGTATTCCGGCTGAAACCCAATCGTCAATGATGCTTTCTGCCATCGAACGATTTCACCGAAAAGAATTTTATAGCTTAAAGCAAGAGTAATTGAATTGAGGACCGACGAGCCACCAACTCTGAGAGATCACCTCCAACCCAATAATCAGCCTTCACTGACCACAGGATCGCAATTCGGAAAACTCCTTAGACACGCCGATACGAACCCCTGTAGGCACTGACAGTATACTCGGTGAGTCATCGTCTCTTCTTTTTACCATCGTTGATGCTCGCCATCGCGCTGCTTCAACTCGAAATAACAGCGAACACATGCCTGTACATCTGCAGATGCATCATGTGCGTTTTCAAAGCCCTCCCCAAACAATCTCTGATATAACTCGTCAAGCGTCGGCTACTTGTAACCGCCGCTATAGCTGGGTAGCTTGCAAAAATCCACAGTCTCCCGCATTGTACAAAATGTAGGTATACCAAAGACCACACTTTGGCGCCGGGCACGTAGCATCTCTGCCAGCAAAACGTTTCGATCGAAGTCCACCGAGCAAGGAAGGCTTGTAGTGCTCGACATCGCCTTCCAGTTCATTAAGAACCTCTATGAGCAGTTGCCCATGAGTCCGTGCGTATTCAGTCGTAATCCCATGGACCCGAGTACTATCAACGGGAATTGTAAACCCATCCGGTCTGACGACAGCATACCTGTGCTCAACAAGAAATTCATCAGATCCATACAACGCCCAGCTGATGGAAACGATGCGAGGCCAGTTGTCGACATCTTTGTAAGATGCGCTGCGTCGACGAGGCAGCCCTGTCGTCTCGACATCAAAAAACAAGAGCATGATAAATCTTCCTGGTTGTCCCTGCGTTGGACTGAGTCATCCGCTAACCCTGCTGCCACGCGCATTCCAACAAACGGACATTCAGTATCTGTATTCAGCAACAGGGTAATCGTTACGCAAACTGAAACCCTGCGTCACTATCCTCTTTGGTTTTAGCCCGCAAGCTTGTCCAATTCTTAAAAAAACCCACTCGCTGCAGGTCACGGCATTCATGGTGTTCATGCGCTCTATGACTCTCCGCTGATCAAGTCGACCAGGTCATCCATTGACAGGCGGATACCGGCATCCGTACCTTCGAGCAAGCCATCGGCCAGGTCGCGCTTGTGGGTATGGAGATCGACGATCTTCTCTTCGATAGTGCCTTTGACCACCAGACGGTAGATAGTGACCGGCCGGGTCTGTCCCATTCGATGGGCGCGATCCGATGCCTGATCCTCGACCGCTGGATTCCACCAGGGATCCATGTGGATGACATAGTCGGCCGCGGTCAGATTGAGCCCCGAGCCCCCCGCCTTGAGGCTGATTAGAAAGAGTTCTCCCTCACCACGTTGAAAGGCATCGACCGCTTCCTTGCGTTTCTTCACGCTGGACGAGCCATCAAGGTACTGATAATCGATCTTCTGCCAGTCGAGATACTCCCGGATCAACGCGAGATGGCCGACAAACTGACTGAAGACGAGCGAGCGATGCCGATTTTCGCGCAGCTCTTCGAGGATCTCGATAAAGGTACGTAGCTTGGCGCTGCCAATCGGTGAATCCTCGATCAGCAGTCGGGGGTGGCAGGCTGCCTGGCGCAGACGTGTAATCTCGGTGAGTACCTTGAAACGCTGCTGGCCGGGATGCTCCGGCAATTCGGCTATCTGCGCCATAGCCTGGCGGCGCAAGGCCTCGTAGAAACCCGTCTCCTCATCATTGAATTCGACATAACGGGTGATCTCGGTCCGTGTCGGGAGTTCGGTCAGAACCTCGCGCTTGAGTCTGCGCAGGATGAAGGGACGGATCAGGGACTTCAGTCTGAGTCTCGCCTGATCATCGTTTTGCAACTCTATCGGGTTGGCGAAGCGTTGATTGAAGCGCTCTTGAGAGCCCAGCAGCCCGGGATTGATAAAGCGGAAGAGATTCCACAGCTCACCCAGGTGGTTTTCGATGGGGGTACCGGTGGTAATGATACGGTATGCCCCTTGCAGGGACATCATCGCCTTTGAACGCTTGGTATTGGCGTTCTTGAATGCCTGCGCTTCATCGGCGACGATGGTCTGCCAATCGACCTTATTGATCCGGCCAATCTCACTTTGCAACAACCCATAACTGCAGACGACGAGATCATAGGGGCCGGCGGAATCGAGCATCTGCTGTCGGTCTCCGTCACCGAACCGCTGCGGACGCAGGGTCGGGGCAAAGCGCAGGGCCTCCTCGATCCAGTTGCTGCAGACTGAGGTTGGCGCCAGAACCAGGTTTGGTCCTGTGGTGGCCCGCTGCACGATAAGGGCGAGTGCCTGCAACGTTTTGCCCAGCCCCATATCGTCGGCCAGACAAGCCCCCGCTCCCCAGTGAGCAAGACGGGTCATCCAGCAAAAACCTTCAATCTGATAGTCGCGCAGTTCGGCTTGCAGGGTGACCGGCACCTCTGGCTGCAGAGAGTCCGCCTCGCGTAACCGCTCAAGCTGCTCGCGCCACGGCTTACCTCCCTCAACCTGCATCCCTTCCGTCACCTCTTCCACCACCGCCGTTGCCAGAGGGTGGACCTTGCCCTGATCACGAACGGCATAAAGGGTATCGAGCTGATGCCGCAGCTGTTGGCTAAGGGTAAGGATACGACCATCATCAAGGCGTAGAAAGCGTCCCGGTGTCTGCTGCAGAAGTCTGAGCAGCTTCTCCATCTCGATCACCTGGCCTTCGTCGATCTGCAACTCGCCGTTGAGCCCAAACCAGTCGCGCTGCTTGCGAATCCTGATCTGCATTTGGCTGCTGCCGATCTCACTGGTCAGTGTTACCCTCTTCCCCTGCGGCCAGGCCACCACGATCTCCTCACCCATCCCCTGCAAGGCGAGCAGAACCTCTAGCGCCTCTTCCGGGTCATCCAGTATCCAGCGCCACGGATCTTCTGCTGCCGGTAGAGGCAGTCGATCTGTCAGCCGCGTCGCCTGTATAACCTCCTCGTTCAGGTCGCGCACCGTCCTGTGTGGCAGACCATCGATCTCGACAAACAACGCCGTGCGCCCCTCTCCCGGATGGAAGGATGGCCCCTTCTCACCCAGCGGGTTGTAGTGGAGCGAAAGATGAAACCCCATCTCCACCCCAGATTCGCCGCTTTGTTTAATCGGGTATAGGTGAAAACGTGGGGTAGTATCGGCAGAGATTTCAATTGCATCTCCAGCTGTACTTCCACCGATGTCGGAGTGAATCATCACCAGCGGCGCCATTGCCGTGATAGAGTTCAAGACCTGCTCTTTTGCCGAAAGTGGCACAATCAATCCTTGCGAGGTCAGGATCCTGGCTATCTCGATCTGACCTTCACTGAACTTCGCCATCTGTAAACAGTGTGGTTCAGCCCAGTCGCAGAAAAAATCATGCATGAAATCAAAGCTGCTATCCGGATAGGGATGCATCCGGATTTGGATGGTTTCTCCCCTCTTTCCCTCAACCACCTCAAGGCGTGGAGAGACCTCTTCCAGAGTCACAGTCTGTCTATCTCGTCCATCCATATCACCACGATAGAGATGTGGATGCCCTATGGCGGCACGCAGCGCCCGCTCTCCCTCCAGCTCATACGAAGTTTCAATGTAGTAGGAGTAGTTGCGCTCGTGTCTCTGGTTAATCGCCGCACAGATCTTCAGATCCTCAGGGGTCAAGTAGTCGAAGGTCTCCAGTTCTTCACTCAATCGTTTGAGCGCCACCTTACGCCCTTTGGTCCAGGCACCCTTCTTGTTACGCTTCTGCTCTCGCGGCTCCAATGTCACAAACCCGCCATCCCCATAAATCCACCAGACCATGCGGCGATCGGACATGTCATGGCCCCTGCGCTCTGCTCTCCCGTCACCGTAGCGCTGTGAGACCAGGTTCAAGGCTGCCAGATTCTCCTCCCAGCGGGGTTTTGCCTGGTAGAGGGAGACCAGCCGTTCTTGCGGATCATCTTGATTTCGGTAACCGAACCCATTGGTATCGACACCCAACATCTCCAGCAGGGCCGTCCCCTCATCAGCATACCAGTACAGGTTGACGTTTATCGCCTTGTCAACGTGCCGGTTCAGGCGGCGAATCTGTTTGTCGCCCGGTCTCATATCTAACCAGTAAAGCGCTACTCCCTGAAAGAGATCTAACCAGGGATGGGCAGCTACGGGTTCATGGATCAGCCAGGCGCTCTGCTCGAACCTTATACTTCCACAAACGACGCGGCCGAAGTCAGCCAGCATCTGCAGTACGAGGGTAAATCGATCACGGCTAAACTGTCTTACAGATTGATCTGTCAACTGGATCAAACGCTCAAGATTTTTTTGACAGGGCCACTCCCGAATCAATGCGAAGGCAAAGAAGAGCGCGGGGAGTCCGGGAAACACGACGTTGCGCTTACCCGTCTCCTTGCGCAACCGATCCAGCGCCTCTTCATACAGCTCGATGGTGCTTTCTGGTTCTCCTTGCAGAAAACCCAGAACACCGCGCAGTGCCAACCCATAGGCGGATGGATCCCGTGTCAGCCACTGCGACATCTCGTACAGATCCTGAACGTCATTCAGTCCAGTGAGAAGAGAGAACTCGATCTCGACATGGAGAACCTCGCACTCTTCTGATGTCAGGGGCCTGCCGGGTGAATCATCGAGGCGATCGACAAGTTCCTGCAATACATCCTCACCCCAGAACTCATAGAGTGGAACGACCCGTTCATCAAAACAGAGTGCCGCCTCTACCAGTACCGGAGTCAGCTGGCGTGGGTCATCATCCGCCATGAGAGGTAGAGAGGATTGAATATCGCTATTGGAATAGTGTGAGACGAAGCTGCGCATCGTCTCTCGGAGATTTTCATAATTCACAGGCAATGCACCACTTCGAAACCGGACTCAATCCAGCCTGCTGTCAACACTCAAAACATACCCGACTTTGAGCAGGCCATTACGGAAATTGCGCCATGAATTTTCTGCTACGACCACTCGGTTTCCCCCGGCATAGAAACAGTATTTACCGGTTTCACCGGACTCTGCAAGGAGCCTTGCCAGTGCCTCGCTCGCACATTCGATAATCCGCGCGCCACCGCGGTCCCTGATCGAGGTCGTGCGTGTCTCCAGATCATCGAGAAAATCCTCAACCTCCACCGCCAACTTTGACTCCGTCTGCTGCCGAAGTAGACTAATCAGGTCCATCAGCGCACCACCCTGTTCGATTGTCAGCAGGGCCCGAAGGGTATCGAGTCGAAGATGTGTCTTGGAAATCGTTGCATACTGCTCCAGCAACATCCGCTCATGTGGTTCGGGGACACGTAACAGAAGAAACTCTAGCTCATCGGTTGCTCGCAACAGCGGCGGCATCTTTGGTGTTTTCAGCCGGTACTCATCCACCATACCCAGAGAAAAGGCACCCAGAGCATTGAGACGAAACCAGCCGAGACCATCATAACGGCTCAGATAGGAATACTCGTCCGCCCCCCAATTTCCATGATAATCGGAGCGGACACCATGTGGGGCGCTGTATGCAATATCGATCATTCCCAGCGTAGCCAGGTATTCGAAAAGATAGGCCAAACTATAGCGCCCTTGCAGGAGGGAGAAATCATGAAATTCCCCGTACCCCAGGCTGCCGTACTCTGCATCGACCAGGTAGAGCGCCCACGGGTTCCCGGTAATCTCAAACTTCTCACCACTGCTCTGTATATAGCGAAACCACTCATCGACCTGGATCCACTCGCCGGCGGGCCCGCTCTGTAACTGGAGATCCAAAACGTTCCGCCTATCCGCCGGAGGGGTCAGCTGCGACCCTTTGTATCCCCTGCCGCGGCGCGTCTGGCCCTTGATTCGATTGATGCGACGGAACTCATCGATCTGTCCTTTGTCTCTCCAGCTCTGGTAAAGAGCGGCAATCGCCTGTTCAAATGGAAGCTTGCGCTGCAGCACCTTCTTCCCTTTGGCGGAAAGCTGAAGCTTGTTGCCCAGGCGTTTCGCCAGACCACCGAACTGCACGAGCAGAGGCCAGGCATAAGCGCGTATCGGGGAGAGCTTGTCCTTGTATACATCGTCCTGATCCTCATCCTCTTCGGAGAAGAAATCCCCCTCATACAACTCCGCAGAGATTCTGTTCATGCTGGCCGCAGAGGCGACATGGGTTTTCTCGCTGACACTGATCCTGCCCTGATCAATCAAACGAAGCACGGTGTAGAGATCCTGGTGCGCCGCCAGTTCCATTTCGCGTCGATAGACCGGTAACCCGCCGCTGTCGCTATCCCCCCCGACAGCGGCGGGAATCGCATCCGCTCCTATCACCGCTACACGATCCTGTTCCGGTCTGGGCAACAGTTTTTTCAGCCGTTCTCGCAGTTCGTCCGGGATGCACCGTCCAAAGAAAATCAAGCCAAGCGGGCTCTTTACTCGTTCCGGTTGAGACTTCCCGTACCCTTGACTCCAACTGCCGGAATGCTCCTGCAGGCATCCGGTTGGGATCGAGCCATAACGCGCCAGGAGCCGCGCCTGATCGACACACCCGGACTGATTGTGCACCACCTCGGCAACCATGGTCTGTTCGTCCTCGGTCATTCGGGCGATCTGAAAATTCAGGCCAGTTGACAGCAGATAGCTACGCAGGTATTCAACCCGATCACCCTTGCGTCTCGGACAATCCCTTGCGGACACGTCCAAGAGACGAATCCGCTTCTGCAGTTCATCACTATTCTCATTATTCAATGCTTCTAACAGGTTCATGGAAATTTCTACTGTCAAGAATCCGGAATTCCGGGAGCTGGATCCCTGGATCAAACGGTACAACTGAGGAGTAGTTTATGAACCATATGCGCGTTGAGACGACCTACTAAATCACATAAGGATTTTGGATACTCATCCCTTTCCAAAGACGATCATGTTGCATATCTTCAGAAAAGAATCGAGTTACAGCTGCTCGCACCGCGGTTTCCAGTAGCATGGCGTCCCAGAAAGAAAATTGATGATCGCTGACCGTCTTCATCGCCCGCTTCAGTACCCCCGGTTCGGCGTTAACCACCGGAAAGAGAATCATCCAGTCATTGACCTGAGCCGCCGCATCATCCCTTGGCATCTTGCCTTTACGGGTAACTGCACTGTAAAACTCAGACAAGGCCTGGAGCGTCAATACACAGTCGTGCTGCGACATCTCCTCTATCAGTTCGATGGATCGCTGGTGTCTTTTTCCGGCCTGCCGGTCAATGCTGTAGATGAGAATGTTGGTATCGAGGGTGTATTTCTCACCGCTCATGAAGCTCGTCCCGGTCAATAGGGTGACCACCCAGATCATATCCTTTTCTCATTCTAGAAAGACTCCGTGTAAGCGCCTTTTGTTGTTCTTCGTTTAATCCTCGGCCGTGTTCGACCGCAGACAGGCGGGCAACAGGTTTTCCCCGTCTTGTAATAATGATCTCTTCACCTTGTTCTGCAATCTCGATATAACGGGAAAGGTGTTGATTCACCTCACGAATCGGAACTTGCCGTTGCATCTGAAATCCTCTCTTCATCTACCCGTAGAACGAATTGTAGTACGTACTACATATTTCGCGCAACATTAGCTCCGTAAAATTACGGGAAAACAACTCCTCTACATCTATGTATCATCGATAGTCAATGGCGGTTAATCTCACTTATCGATGGTAGGGGCTTGGGCGTTCTGATTGGACTATGATCGCCCGAGTTTACGGATGGTTAATCTGATCGCTTACTTTACACCGGTGACAAAGCTGAGGTAATCGTAATGGCAAATAACAGCATTCCGCCAGCATTGAAACGGCCGGGTCGCCCCGGGCGATTTCTCGCCCAGGGCTCCCACAGATCCGGACTTGCCCGATTCGGGCATCCGGCTCCTCGGACTATGGAGTCGCTACACGACGGTAGATGCTGTGAACAACACGCGGTTGAGGGAGCGGGTAGCGCGCAGTCAAACGGACAAAAATTTCCCACGTCATCCGCCCGTGCCACGAGCGGCGATGAAGCCACTTGCGCCACAGACGGCGAACTTCGTAGAGGAGGCGCGCCAGCGCACGCCCGTTGCCGGTGATGCCATAGTAGGCGTAGTGGCCCTTAAGCTTGCGATGTAACGCTGCCTGCTGGGCCGCCACCGGCCAGTGACGATGCGCTCGGCACCAGCGACCGATCTCCCGTAGGGCACGGGTGAATCGATCTTTCGCCGTCTTGCGTTGCACTACCCAACGCCCCGTCCTGGAGCGTCCCCAATAGTGAGTGAACCCCAGCAGCCCGAAGCTACGCTCGCGTTGCGAGCCGCCTCCCCCTGCTCGCGGTGGACTGCGAAAATCCACCAAACGGGTCTTCTCCGGATTCAGGCACAGACCGTACTTTTCCAATCGCTTCGACAGTACCGCCAACACCCGCCTTGCATCCTCTTCCCGCTCGAAGACCAGCGCCGCGTCGTCCGCAAAACGGATCTCCAACGCCCGTCCCCGAAGCCGTGGCTTGACCTCGTGCTCAAACCACAAATCGAGCACTTCATGCAGGTAGAGATTACTGAGTACGGGCGAAACCACCCCGCCCTGAGGAGTCCCCCGGTCTGGCTGACGCTCCACCTCGCCGGATTCCATGACCCCAGCGTTCAACCACTTTCCAATCGCG
>CAWGCA010000045.1:0-127608 GCA_963820955.1 uncultured Gammaproteobacteria bacterium
GGCTGACGCATTTGTATCTCCTAACTGCCGTAAAAAAATCAGCGCGCTAGTGTAACCATGGGGCGTAGTGAAAGCAAATCACCAGGATGCCACCGCAGAAAAATAGTCTGCTCGTCCGCTCCCTTGTCGCCTCTCGGAATATTCTGACAGGCTGGTGTATAGCTCGTCTGTAGCGACCCATCTCCTGAATTCAGCGCCCGAGCGGTGAGAATCGCGGGTTAGGCCTAGGCCCTCAGTTCCTCGACGACGTCCACCAGCTGCCGAGTAAGTGCCTCGACCTGATTGCCCGATTGCCCTTCGATCATTACGCGTATCAGCGGCTCCGTTCCCGATGGCCGCAGAAGTACCCGGCCTTTGTCTCCCAGCTCGGCCTGAACTGCACGCACCGCTGCGGTCAATGTCTCCGACGACATGATCTCGGCGGCCACGCGGTCACCCAGACGCACGTTCTGGAGTAACTGCGGATATTTTTCCATACCCTGTCTTAACTCCTTGAGGGTACGCCCACTCTTTCGGAGCTCGGTCACCACCTGCAGGGCAGTCACAATCCCATCACCGGTCGTGGTGCGATCCAGGCAGATGATATGCCCCGAGGGTTCCCCGCCTAGCACCCAGTTCCTCTCCTTCAACCGCTCCATCACGTAACGGTCGCCCACATCGGTTCGCTCAAAGCCTATACCCATGCTGCCAAGGGCCCGCTCCAGACCCAGGTTACTCATCTGCGTTCCTACCACTGCCCCTCGAAACCCACCATTCAAATGACGGGAACGCGCGATGATGTAGAGGATGTCGTCGCCATCGATCACTTCACCCTCTTCATCCACCATGATGAGACGGTCGCCATCACCATCCAGGGCCACCCCGAGATCGGCACCCTCGGAAACGACTGCGTTACTCAAATTGTCGATATGGGTCGAACCCACACCGTCATTTATGTTGAGGCCGTCGGGTTCCACCCCGATGGCGATCACCTCCGCCCCCAGCTCTTCGAACACGTGGGGCGCGATATGGTAGGTAGCGCCGTTGGCGCAATCCACCACCAGCTTGAGGCCCGAAAAATTCGTCACCCAGGGGATAGTGCTCTTACAAAACTCGATATACCGGCCGGCTGCGTCATCCACCCGGTATGCCTTCCCGAGCTGCTCCGATCCAGCGGTTTCCATGGTCTGGTCGAGTTCGCGCTCGATCGCTAGCTCTACTTCGTCCGGCAGTTTGCTCCCCTCGCCGGAGAAAAACTTGATGCCATTATCATAGTGGGGATTGTGGGAGGCGCTGATGACCACCCCTGCCCGGGCGTGCAATGTACGGGTGAGGTAGGCGATTCCAGGCGTTGGCATGGGTCCGAGCAGGTGGATATCCACCCCCGCCGCCGCCAGTCCAGCCTCCAGTGCGGATTCGAACATATAACCGGAGATCCGCGTATCCTTGCCGATCAGCACCTTTCCCCCTTGCCCTCGACCAAACACCCTGCCGGCAGCCCAGCCCAGCTTGAGCATGAATTCCGGGGTAATGTGCCCCTCCCCCACGCGCCCCCGAATACCGTCTGTTCCAAAATACCGCTTTTCCAACTTTGACTACCCCTGTTGCAACACGGCGGCCGCGACCTTGAGCGCATCTACCGTGGGTTTTACATCATGGACACGAACAATCGATGCCCCCCGTTCCACCGCCATCACCGCTGCCGCCAGACTGCCGTAGAGCCGGCGCTGGACCGATACGCCACCCAGGATGGTACCGATCATCGACTTGCGGGAAATACCTATCAGCAACGGCAATCCCCTATCGGTCAATGAACCGAGGTTCTTGAGCAGGCAAAGATTGTGTTCGGTTGTCTTGCCAAATCCGAATCCCGGATCCAGCAACAGCCGATCTCCGGTGATACCCGCCGCCTCGCAGGCCGCCACCCGTGCCGCCAGAAAGGCCCTAACCTCCCGCACCACGTCCCGATAGACCGGTTGTCGCTGCATGGTGCGGGGCTCTCCCTGCATATGCATCAGACAAACCGGAACCCCGGTATCCCGCGCGGCTTCCAGCGCCCCCGCTTCCCGCAACGCCATCACATCATTCACCAGCCCGGCACCGGCGGCTACCGCTTCCCGCATTACCACTGCCTTACTGGTATCGATGGAGACGATGACCGGTAGTTCGCTGGTGAGCGCCTGAATAACCGGAATCACCCGATCCATCTCCTGCTGTGCCGAAACCGGCTCCGCGCCCGGGCGGGTGGATTCCCCGCCGACATCAATGATATCCGCTCCCTCGTCCACCATCTTCCGGGCCTGGGAGAGCGCTGTATCAAGGCAAAAAAAATTACCCCCGTCCGAGAAGGAATCGGGGGTAATGTTTAGGATACCCATCACCCGCGGACGAGTGAGATCAAGGCTTCTGCCGGCACACTCCAGCGCCATAAACCCGCTTCCCGCCGTCCCCTTATCCTGAATCCCGTTCAGTGCTGGCCGGCAGGCCCACCGATACTGCCCTTGGTATCGTCCTTAGGTCCCTCACCGGTTTCGGCCTCCACTCCGGTACCGGAGGTGGGTTCCGAGTCGTCAATCCAGTCTTCCGGTGGCGTTGGCGGCTTACCCGACATGATCTCGTCTATCTGGTCGCTGTCGATGGTCTCGTACTTGATAAGTGCCTCCGCCATCATCTGCAGCTTATGCCTGTTCTCTTCCAGGATACCCTTCGCCCGGTCGTAGTTGCGATCGATAAAGGTGCGGATCTCCTCGTCGATCGCGTGGGCGGTTTCGTCGGAAACGTTTTTGTGCTGGGTAACAGAACGGCCGAGAAAGACCTCTTCTTCCTCTTCACCGTACATCAGGGGCCCCAGTCTATCGGACAGACCCCACTTGGTAACCATATTGCGGGCTATTTCAGTGGCCCGCTTAATATCATTCTGCGCCCCGGTGGTAACACTGTCTGTACCAAACGTCAGCTCCTCCGCGAGCCGTCCGCCAAACAGACTGGAAATCTGGCTTTCCAAGTGTTCTTTGCTGTGGCTGTACCTGTCCTCCAGCGGCAGAAACATGGTCACGCCCAAAGCGCGGCCCCGGGGAATGATGCTGACCTTGTAGACCGGATCGTGGGAAGGCACCAACCGGCCAACGATGGCGTGTCCCGCCTCGTGGTATGCAGTCAGTTTTTTCTCCTGCTCGTTCATCACCAGGGAGCGCCGCTCTGCCCCCATCATGATCTTGTCCTTGGCTTTCTCCATCTCTTCCATCCCAACCGCTCGCTTGCTTGCTCGGGCGGCAAAGAGGGCGGCCTCGTTGACCAGATTGGCCAGATCGGCGCCGGAGAAACCGGGGGTTCCTCGCGCGATCAGAGAGGGTTTGACATCGTCCGAGGACGCGACCTTGCGCATGTGCACCTTCAGAATCTGTTCCCGGCCGCGCACGTCCGGCAGCGGCACCACCACCTGGCGGTCGAAACGACCGGGCCGCAGCAGCGCGGGGTCTAATACGTCCGGTCGGTTGGTGGCGGCGATAACGATCACGCCCTCATTGCCTTCGAACCCGTCCATCTCCACCAGCAACTGGTTCAGGGTCTGCTCACGCTCGTCGTGCCCACCACCCAGACCGGCACCCCGATGGCGGCCCACGGCGTCGATCTCGTCGATAAAGATGATGCAAGGCGCATGCTTCTTGGCCTGCTCGAACATGTCCCGCACCCGGGAGGCCCCCACGCCCACGAACATCTCCACGAAATCCGAGCCGGAGATGGTAAAAAAGGGTACTTTCGCCTCACCGGCGATGGCCCTCGCCAGCAGGGTCTTGCCGGTGCCGGGGGAACCCACCATCAGCACGCCCTGAGGGATCTTGCCGCCCAGTTTCTGGAACTTGGCCGGATCACGCAGGAAATCAACCATCTCGGTGACCTCTTCCTTGGCCTCCTCCACGCCCGCCACATCGGCAAAGGTCACTTTGACCTGGTCTTCACTGAGCATCCGGGCCCGACTCTTACCGAAAGACATGGCACCTCGCCCGGCTCCACCGCCCTGCATCTGGCGCATGAAGAAGATCCACAGCCCGATCAGGATAAAAAGCGGGAACCAGTTAATCAGGATCTGCATCAGGATGGAGGGTTTCTCCGGGGGAGAGGCGACAATCTCTACTTTGTTATTGAGCAGATCACTCACCAGCCCATCATCCCCTGGACTGTAGGTGGAGAAGGTCGCACCGGATGTGAGAATACCGTCAATCTCCCTGCCATTGATGGTGACGCTCTGTACACTCCCCTCCTTTACCTGGCCGATGAAATCCGAGTAGGCGAGCATGTTGGGACGCGACTTCTGGGAGGTGAAATTGTTGAATACCGACATGAGGACGATCGCGATGATCACCCACAGAATCAGGTTCTTGGCCATATCATTCAAGGCGTATACCCTCTGCAATATAGTGGATCCGCCAGCCCGTCAACAGACCCTACAATAGGCCCCCGCAGCGCTTCCAGCTTCACTGAAAGCACGAAGAACCCGATATGATTCAATTGGTTAAAAAATTCAGTTCCGTATTTATTTGGTACATTACTATACATTATAGTTCCCTGCCACCAGATAAACCTCACGACTGCGGGGTCGGGAAGCCCGGGGTTTGCGCGTAACCACCTGCTGAAAGGAGGCGCGCAGATCCCTGACATACTGATCAAACCCCTCGCCCTGAAAGATTTTCACCACCAACCCACCTCCGGGCCGCAATACTTCTCGGCCAAAACCCAGCGCCAGTTCGCACAAATAGATCGCACGTGGCTGGTCTACCGCCGACATGCCACTGACATTGGGGGCCATGTCGGAAATTACAAGATCCACTGGCTTATCCCCCAACAGGGCGCGGAGTTGCTGCAACGGCACCTGGTCCCGAAAATCGCCCAGGATGAAGTCAACCCCATTGACCGGATCCATCGGCAGTATATCCAGCGCGACCACCCGACCCTTGGGACCAACGATCTGGTGAGTCAACTGCGACCAACCGCCAGGGGCTGCTCCCAGATCCACCACGGTCTGACCCGGCCTTATCACCCGGTCACGCTCCTGGATCTCCTGCAGCTTGTACACCGCCCGTGACCTATAACCCTCTTTCTGGGCCTTTTTTACGAACTCGTCGTTGAAATGACGGTCCAGCCAGCGACGGCTGCTCTTGCTTTTTTTCATATCGCTTACAACGGAATCGAGGAAATCGGTCTGCCCTGGGTTAAAATTTGCGTTTTTCTCACAACGGAGCCTGGTATGTCCATCACCGAAAAGCAACGCCGTCACCTGAGGGGGCTCGCCCATCACCTGAAACCGGTCGTGATGGTGGGACAGAAAGGCCTTAGCGAAGGTGTCTTCAATGAACTGGATATCGCGCTGGAAAGCCACGAGCTGGTCAAACTCCGGATCAGTGCCGCCGACCGCGAGGAACGTCGGGAAATGATCACTGCTCTCGGCCAACAGAGCGGCTCAGAGCTGATCCAGACGATCGGCCAGGTAGCGGTTCTCTATCGTCGCCACCCGAAAAAACCAAAAATCAAACTGCCTGTATAAACCACTTCGGCAATGCCGTTCGGTTAGCCGATATTCGAGGGAATTTTTTTTTTCGTTCTTACTCGTACCGGACTTCCAGAATCTCAAAATGCCTCTTCCCTTTCGGGGTGTCCACCACCGCCAGGTCCCCCTGCGATTTTCCGATCAAGGCACGTGCTATCGGTGAGCTAATGGAAATCCGGGATTGCTTTATGTCCGCCTCATCTTCACCAACGATAACGAAGCAGTGCTCTTGGTCCGATTCCTCTTCGTACACATCCACCGTAGCGCCAAACACCACCCGTCCGTCTGCATGGATGGTGGTGACATCGATAATCTGGGCGTGGGACAGTTTGGATTCGATATCCTTGATCCGGCCCTCGATGAAACCCTGCTGTTCCCGGGCGGCGTGATACTCGGCATTCTCCTTCAGATCGCCGTGGGCACGAGCCTCGGCAATCGCGGTGATCACCTTGGGCCGGGCTACGGTCTTTAGTTCGTTTAGCTCCGTCCTCAACAGCTCAGCGCCGCGGACCGTCAAAGGTACCTTGGTCATCCTCTCTTCTCCTAATCCTGAACGATACTTCCGATGTTTTTTATTGATGCAGATCCTGCAGTCGATTAACGCTGACTTTGTCCAGCTGTTTGAGCGCCAGACAGCTGGCCTCCGCACCGGACAGGGTGGTGGTATAGCTCACCTTGTGGCGAAGCGCCGTCTGTCTGATCTCAGCGGAATCTTCAATCGCTTTCTTACCTTCGGTGGTGTTTACGATCAATCTGAATTCATCATTCTTGATCATGTCAACAATGTGAGGCCGTCCCTCAGCCACCTTGTTGACCCGTACGCACTCGATTCCCTGGTCCAGTATCGACTGGCAGGTTCCACCGGTGGCAAACAGCTTGAAACCGAGTTCCACCAGGTCGCGGGCAACCGCAACCACGCGTTTCTTATCCGTTTCCCGCACTGACAACAGGGCATTGCCGCTTCGCGGCAAAGCACTGCCTCCCCCTTCGAGCGCTTTGGCGAAGGCCTCACCGAAACTCCTGCCCACGCCCATTACCTCGCCCGTCGACTTCATCTCCGGCCCCAACAGGGTATCCACCCCGGGGAATTTGATGAACGGAAAGACCGCCTCTTTGACGAAATAGTAGTCGGGAATAATCTCTTTGAGGCGGCCCTGCTGTTCCAGGCTTACGCCAGCCATGCAGCGGGCAGCCACCTTGGCCAGCTGGACGCCCGTGGCCTTCGAGACAAAGGGTACTGTGCGGGAGGCACGGGGATTGACCTCCAGCAGGTAGATTTCGTCATTCTTGATGGCGAACTGGGCGTTCATCAGCCCCACCACCTTCAGCTCCAGCGCCAGTTTGCGCATCTGTTCTCGCATCCGGTCCTGGATGTCGTCGGAGAGGGTGTAGGGGGGCAGAGAACAGGCGGAATCGCCAGAGTGCACCCCCGCCTCCTCGATATGCTCCATGATGCCGCCAATCAACACATTGCTGCCGTCGCAGATGGCGTCGATATCCACCTCTATGGCATCAGAAAGAAACCGGTCCAGCAGCACCGGCGAATCATTGGAGACACGCACGGCCTCCTGCATATAGCGGCGCAGATCCGTCTCGTTGTAAACAATCTCCATGGCCCGTCCACCCAGTACATAGGAGGGGCGAACCACCAGCGGATAGCCGATCTCTCCGGCCAGTTTGACCGCCTGTTCCGGCTCTGTGGCGGTGCGGTTCGGGGGCTGCTTGAGCTGCAGCTTTTCCACCGCCTGCTGGAAGCGTTCGCGATCCTCCGCCAGATCGATGGAGTCAGGGCTGGTGCCGATAATGGGTGCGCCCGCCGCGGCCAGATCTTCGGCCAGTTTCAGCGGCGTCTGGCCGCCATATTGAACGATCACCCCCTGAGGCTTCTCCCGGTCGATGATCTCCAGTACATCCTCCAGGGTCAACGGCTCGAAGTAGAGCCGATCGGAGGTATCGTAGTCGGTGGAGACCGTCTCAGGATTGCAGTTGACCATGATGGTTTCGTAACCGTCTTCACGCATGGCGAAGGCGGCGTGGACGCAGCAGTAATCGAACTCGATACCCTGTCCGATCCGATTGGGCCCGCCGCCGAGCACCATGATCTTGTTACGATCACTTGGCGCCGCCTCGCACTCCTCCTCATAGGTGGAATACATATAGGCAGTGCTGGTGGCGAATTCGGCGGCACAGGTATCCACCCGTTTGAACACCGGCCTGACGCCGGCATCCCATCGACGCTTGCGTATTTCGCCCTCTTGCGCAGCGACCAGCTGCGCCAGCCGCTGGTCGGAAAACCCCTTACGCTTGAGGAAACGCAGCCGCTCGGCATCCAGCGAGTCGCTGCCGCCCTGCCGGATCTCCCCCTCCAGCGTTACCAGCTCCTCAATCTGCACCAGGAACCAGGGATCTATGCCCGTCGCCTGCTGCACCTGTTGCAGCGACATACCCCAGCGGAATGCATCGGCTACATACCAGATACGCTCCGCCCCCGGCTCCTGAATCTCGTATTTTATGGTGGTTGCAGCATCATCCGCATCCAGGTCCACCACTTCGTCGAGACCGCACTTACCGATTTCCAGGCCGCGCAGTGCCTTCTGCAGGGATTCCTGGAAGGTGCGACCGATGGCCATCACCTCGCCCACCGATTTCATCTGAGTGGTGAGGCGTTCCGGGGCCTGGGGAAACTTCTCGAAAGCGAACCTCGGAACCTTGGTCACCACGTAGTCGATGGAAGGTTCGAAAGAGGCCGGAGTAGCGCCTCCGGTAATGTCGTTGCGCAGCTCGTCCAGGGTATAACCTACCGCCAGCTTGGCTGCCACCTTGGCAATCGGAAAACCGGTGGCCTTGGAGGCCAGGGCCGAGGATCGGGAGACGCGCGGATTCATCTCGATGATGATCATGCGCCCATCCTCCGGATTGATCGCGAACTGGACGTTGGAACCACCGGTATCCACACCGATCTCCCGCAGTACCGCCAGCGATGCATCTCGCATGATCTGGTACTCTTTGTCCGTCAACGTTTGGGCCGGAGCGACGGTAATGGAATCGCCGGTGTGCACCCCCATGGGGTCCAGGTTCTCAATGGAACAGACGATGATGCAGTTGTCCCGGTGATCACGGACCACCTCCATCTCGTACTCTTTCCAGCCGAGCGCTGACTCCTCAATCAGCAGTTCAGAGGTGGGCGAGAGATCCAGGCCGCGGGTACAAATCTCCTCGAACTCTTCCCGATTATAAGCGATACCGCCGCCGGAACCGCCAAGGGTGAACGAGGGGCGTATGATCGCCGGAAAGCCGATCCGGGCCTGCACCTGGTGCGCCTCTTCCAGGCTGTGGGCGATGGCGGAATTTGGCATATCGAGACCAATTTTCCGCATCGCCCTCCGAAACAGATCGCGATCTTCCGCCTTGTCGATCGCCTCCCGTGACGCGCCGATCATCTCTACCCCGTATTGCTCGAGCACCCCCTCCCGCACCAGATCCAGGGCCGTGTTTAAGGCGGTCTGACCGCCCATCGTAGGCAGCAGAACATCTGGGCGCTCCTTCTCGATCACCCGGGCCAGGGTCTGCCAGTTAATGGGTTCGATATAGATCGCGTCCGCGCTATCCGGATCAGTCATGATGGTAGCGGGATTGGAGTTGACCAGGACCACCCGGTAGCCCTCCTCCCGCAGCGCCTTGCAGGCCTGAGCGCCGGAATAGTCGAATTCGCATGCCTGGCCGATCACGATGGGACCGGCGCCGATGATCAATACGCTTTTTATGTCTGTTCTTTTCGGCATTTGTTCTTTACTGCCAGGCCATCCGGGGCTCCTGAGCAGGCCTCAACCGGCCTGCTGGATACCCTCGCGGCGTGCGTTTATCAAATCAATGAAGTGGTCGAATACCGGTGCCACATCGTGGGGACCCGGGCTTGCCTCGGGGTGTCCCTGAAAACCGAAGGCTGGTCGATCGCTGCGATGAATTCCCTGCAGAGAGCCATCGAACAGGGAGCGGTGGGTGGCCATCAGGTTTTCCGGCAGACTATTCTCATCGACCGCAAAACCATGATTCTGGCTGCTGATCATCACATTACCGAACTGCAGGTCCTGAACCGGATGATTGGCACCGTGGTGGCCGAATTTCATTTTTACCGTACGCGCCCCGCTGGCAATCGCCAACAGTTGGTGACCCAGGCAGATACCGAACACCGGAAGATCTTTTTCCAGCAACCGGCCAATCGCCTCGATCGCATAATCGCAGGGCTCCGGATCGCCCGGACCGTTGGACAGAAACACGCCGTCGGGCTTCATCGCCAGCACCTGGTCTGCCGGTGTTTCGGCCGGCACTACGCTAACCCGGCAGCCCCGGTCCACCAGCATGCGCAGGATATTGCGCTTGATACCATAATCGTAGGCAACGATGTGCAGTGGCAGATTTTCCTCGATGGGATGCATTGCCCCGGGCATCCCCCCCTCCAGGGTCCAGCTGCCCTGTGCCCACTCATAGGGGACATCGGTGGTCACCTCCCGCGCCAGGTCCATGCCCTGCAGACCTTGAAAGTCCTTTGCCGCTGCCAGGGCCACTGCCTCGTCGACCTTGTCCCCAGCCAGAATACAGCCGCCTTGGGCGCCTTTTTCCCGCAGGATGCGGGTCAGTCGACGGGTGTCAATACCGGAAATCGCTACCACGCCTTGTGTCTGTAGATAGTCTTCCAATGACCGCTGACTTCGCCAGTTGCTCGCCAGCAACGGCAAGTCCCGGATGACCAGCCCCGCCGCGTGGACGCCGGAGGACTCCTCATCGTCATCGTTGGTTCCGGTGTTGCCGATATGGGGATAGGTGAGGGTAACTATCTGTCTGCAGTAGGAGGGATCCGTCAGAATCTCCTGATAGCCTGTCATGGCGGTATTGAACACCACCTCGCCCACGGTCTGTCCATCAGCGCCAATGGATTCCCCTCGAAACAGTGACCCGTCTTCCAGCAGCAGCAATGCAGGCTTTCTCAAGAAATCACTCCCTCCAGACACACCAAACGGGACAGCCCTTGAAGAACCATCCCGCAGAGATCGATTACAGGGGGCGGACTCCGCCGCGATGTCTAGGCGGCCGCCGACAGTTAAAATTCTACTTGATGCGGAGCAACTCTGTCCATCGTCAAACTCCTGTCGATCAGAGGTTCTGGCTTGCCCAAGCCACCAAACCGGCCGTGTCCATGGCCCCGGACATGCGCGCGATATCCCGGCCACCACGGAATAAAACCAGGGTAGGAATACTGCGAATAGCGTACTGCATGGCCAGGCCCTGATTTTCCTCGGTATTGACCTTGACCAGCCGCATGCTGGGTTCAAGCTGCTGGGCGGCCTGTTCAAAGGCCGGCGCCATCATTTTGCAAGGGCCGCACCAGGGCGCCCAGAAATCCACCAGCAGGGGGATCCCGCTGTGCTGAATATGGCGGCCGAAGCCTGCCTCACTCAGTGCCAGGGGGCGCCCCTGAAACAACGGCTTGTGGCACTTACCGCAGCTGGGCTGCTGAACCAGGCGTTCCGCCGGCAACCGGTTTATTCCGTCACAGTGAGGACAGACCAGATGTAAAGGGTTTGTCATGGCGTGATCGTCCGTAGTCTATTCAGATGTAGTTCCAGAGAGGTGGGCACTATGAGGTGGAATTTCAAGCCAGCGAAAATCACCGTATACTCTATAGGGCATACCTTGTTGGAAGATAATTCGCAGCCCGATCTAACACCGCTGAAACCATGACGCATTCACAGTACATATTTGAGGTAACCACAGAGAACTTCGGCAAGATCGTAGTGGAAGGCTCCCGGTCAATCCCTGTGCTGGTGGACTTCTGGGCGGAGTGGTGCCAGCCCTGCAAGGTGCTGATGCCAGTCCTGGCCAGGCTGGCAGAGGAGTTCCAGGGGAAATTTATCCTCGCCAAGATCAATACCGAAGAGCAGCAGGCGATTGCGGCCGAATTCGGGATCCGCAGCATTCCCACGGTCAAGCTGTTCCGTGGCGGCGAAGCGGTGGATGAATTCATGGGGGCGCTGCCGGAATCGGAAATACGTGCCTTCCTGGACCGTCATATCCCGCGCGAGTCGGACCAACTGGTATCTCAGGCCAACCAATTGATCCAGGCGGGAAGAACAGAGGATGCGCTGAGGCTCATCGAGCAGGCGCATGCCGAAGATCCAGGAAACCCAAGAGTACAGCTCGCATACGCTCGCCTGAAGGCAACCCTGGGGGAGATAG
The DNA here is from genome assembly GCA_963820955.1 of uncultured Gammaproteobacteria bacterium. GTDB lineage: Bacteria > Pseudomonadota > Gammaproteobacteria > Chromatiales > Chromatiaceae. The sequence goes on from CAWGCA010000045.1 coordinate 11,759, forward strand.
AGACGGCGGAAAGGCTGCTTGCCGAGCTGCCCATGGAGGAACAGGAGAAACCGGAGGTTTCGGCTCTGCGGGCACGATTCCTGTTCGACCGGGTGGCCGGCGCTGCGCCGGCGCCAGCTGAGTGTGAAGAGTCGCTGCAGCGTAATCCAAATGATGGCGAAACACTCTATCAGCTGGCCGCCCACAAAGTGATGGGAAACGACTACCAGGGCGCCCTGGAACTGCTGCTGACACTGCTGCAGAAAAATCGGCAATACGGTGACGATGCGGCCCGTAAGGGAATGCTCGCGGTGTTCGAGATCCTGGGTGGATCGGGTGATCTCGTGAGTCACTACCGCAGCCGGATGTTCAATGCCCTGCATTGAATCCATCCATTGCCGTCAATAGGCAGAATGAGGGCATGGTATTGATGAGCTCAGAACAGCAGATCAAAACCCTCCTTCGCTACCTGGGATTCGGCCTGCGACTGCGCAGGGAGTACCTGGCTCCCCTGCTGCGAGACCAGCCGGCGGTAGACTGGTTTGAGATCATCTCCGAGAGCTACCTGGAGGCGGACGAGTCCGCACTCCAGCAGTTGGACGAACTCAGGGAACACTACCCCATCGTCATGCACGGCACCTCCCTCGCCGTCGGCAGCCCCTGGCCGTTGGACCAGGTCTATCTGAAAAAGCTGCGCCGACTGATCGATCGGGTAAAACCCGAGTGGATATCCGATCACCTCTGCTGGAGTGGCGCGGATGACACCCAGGGCCAGTTACTGCCTCTGCCCTACACCCAGGAAACACGGGATCACGTGATCCAGCGCGTGCGCCAAGTACAGGATCTGCTCGGCCGCCAGATTCTGCTGGAAAACGTACCGGCCGATACAGGAAATACTTCCCCCGAAATACCTGAAGCGGAATTTCTGCGTGAGGTTGCGGAAGCGTCCGACTCGCTGATTCTGATCGATATCAACAACCTGCATGCCTCCAGCGTAAATCAGGGTTTTCATCCCCAGGAATATCTCAAACAGATTCCGGAGGATCGGGTTAAGCAGATCCATCTTGCTGGCGCCGTCACCCTCTGCGGCCGGCAACAACACTCCCCGGTGCAAATCGCCGACCCTGTCTGGGAACTCTACACCACGGCGCTGACGCTGTTCGGACCGGTCTCCACCATGATCGAAAGGGTTGATACCATCCCGTCACTGGACGAAATGGTTAAGGAGGTCGAACAGGCACGCTGCTCCACCCAGCGTTTCCTCTCCATCGACTGACACCGGATCAATCTGACCGGCATGAAAATTTCCGTCGTCATACCGACCCATGACCGGGCCCAGCTTCTGGCCAGGGCCCTGGAATCGGTCCGTAATCAGACCTTCCAAGCACAAGAGATTATCGTGGTGGATGACGGCTCAAGAGACGATACCCGACAACTGCTGGAAAGCCGATTTCCCGAGTGCCGTTATTTCTATCAGGACAACCGAGGCGTAAGCAGCGCCCGCAACCGGGGGATCGAGGCGGCGCGCTGCGACTGGATCGCTCTGCTCGACTCAGATGACGAATGGCTAGCGGGCAAACTGGCGGCGCAGAGAGCACAGTTGAATTCTGAGCCCCAAACCCGCCTCTGCCATACAGAGGAGATCTGGATACGCAATGGCCGGCGGGTAAACCCGATGAAAAAACATGCCAAGGCCGGTGGATGGATATTTCAGAACTGCCTTCCGCTGTGTGTGATTTCACCCTCTGCCGCGTTGATACATCGCTCTCTCTTCTCGGAAGTCGGGCTGTTTGACGAGTCGCTACCGGCCTGCGAAGACTACGATCTCTGGCTGCGCATCTGTGCCCGCAATCCCGTCGCCCTGGTGGAGACACCGCAGCTGATCAAATACGGTGGACACCCGGACCAACTCTCCCACCGCCACTGGGGCATGGACAGATTCCGTCTCCAGGCGCTGGAGAAAATCATCCGCAGCGGCGCCATTCAGGGAAAAGCGCTGATGGCAGCCGTCTCGACCCTGATCGAAAAGGCCGAAATACTGGCCCAGGGTGCCGAAAAAAGAGGCCGTCATGAAGAAGCGCTGTTCTACCGGGACAAACAGCAGTCTTTCTCCCCGTTGCGCTCATACACTATCCATGAGTAATCCCGCCGTATGCCTGATTACCGCCCTGCCGGCGGAAGCACGACCTCTGAAGCAGCGGTTCAGCCTGCAGCGCGCCACGGGGGCGATGAAGTTCCCCCTCTACCGGGATGGGACCTTGTCCCTGGTGATCTCCGGGGTCGGCAAGCATGCCGCCAGGGATGCAGTCCATTGGCTGGGTGAGAGACCCGAAACCGCACCGAATGCGATCTGGGTAAACCTGGGCATCGCCGGCCATCCCACCCGTCCTCTTGGCCAGGCCGTGCTGGCCACCGAAATTGAGGATGGCGTCAGCGGCCAAAAATGGCTCACGAATTTGCCGGCCGACCTGCCCTGCGACTGTGACCGACTGCTGACTTTTTCTCAACCAAAGGCAGATTATGACCGTGATGCGCTTTATGACATGGAGGCATCCGGATTCTATCCCGCTGCCCGTCACTATGCAGCGGCTGGTCGGGTACATTGTCTAAAAGTCATCTCTGATAATAGACAGCACACAAGCCGACACATCAATGGAAAATTGGTCTCACAATTAATCGGAGAACGACTCGATATTCTGGAGCGACTGATTCGGCAGCTGGAGGCGAACCTTTGAGTACTCTGACACCTACCCTGCTGGTAACCGGTGCCAGCCGCGGCATCGGCCGGGCGATCTGTGAGAAACTGTTGCGCCAGGACTGCCGGGTCATCGGCATCGCGCGCCATTCTCCGGCACAGGAAATGGCCCATCAAAACCTGGTCCTGGAAGCACTGGATCTGAGCCGGCTCGACCAGCTCCCGGAAGCTGTGCGCGCACTGGGTAAGCGGTTCCCGGCAATCGACGGCATTATCTGCAATGCGGGCCAGGGCCGTTTCGGTTCGCTGGAAGAGTTTTCCCCTGCTCAGGTGCGGGCGCTCATCGATCTCAATCTCACCAGCCAGATCCTGCTGGTGCGGGAGTTTCTAGCCGCCTTCAAGACGAGGGGCCGGGGTGATATCATCTTCATGGGGTCAGAGTCCGCTCTCGCCGGTGGCAGAAAAGGAGCGGTCTATTCCGCCACCAAATTCGGGTTGCGCGGGCTGACCCAGTCACTCAGAGAGGAGTGCGCCGGATCCGGGGTGCGGGTGGGAATCATCAACCCGGGTATGGTACAGAGTGATTTTTTCAATAATCTGGGGTTTCAGCCTGGCGACGAGTCAGATGCCCACCTCCTCCCGAGCGACGTGGCAGAGGCGGTGTGGCTGATGTTGAGCGCCCGACCGGGGGCAGCCATCGATGAGATCAATCTATCGCCCCAGAAAAAGGTAATCCAGTTTCGCAAGCCCTCTTGACCCTTTGCTCACTCCGCCACGATTTTAGGTTAGAATCGGGGTCATTCGGCTCCCGGCGGGGATTCTGGCACGCGGCTGTTACTCGCCGCCGATATTGCTCAGCAGCAGTAGTCGGGGCATTCGTTTGGTCACAAGGAGAAGGCAGCAATGAGATCGATTGCGCACGTTCTGGACACCAAAGGGCGCGATGCCTGGCGGATCAAACCCGAGGACTCGGTATACAACGCCATCAAAATTATGGCCGACAAAGATGCCGGGGCATTGCTCGTTATGGAGGATGAAAAACTGGTCGGGATCATCAGTGAGCGGGACTATGCGCGCAAAATGATCCTGACAGGTAGATCGTCGCCGCAAACTCCGGTCAGCCAGATCATGACGAAAAGCGTTCTGTATGTGCGTTCAGACCAGACGGTTGAGGAGTGTATGACGCTGATGACCGAAAAGCGTCTTCGCCACCTTCCGGTAGTCGATGAAGGCCAGGTAACGGGCGTCATCTCCATGGGAGATCTGGTTAAATCCATCATAACGGAGCAGAAAATAAAGATTGAACAGCTGGAACAGTACATAACAGCAGGGTGACCAATCACCGATTGAACGGTCATTTCCCTGCTGCACAGATGTACGACCTGAATTCCGGCTCAATCGGCACTGTGGCGGGACGCCTCAGGGCTGGTTCCCAAGTGTCTCGCAATAACCGCCGTTTTGGCGCAAAGTTCCAGCGAACAGGTCCACTTATACGCAAGATTGAGTGTTTCCCCCCAGGCGTACACACCGTGTCCACGGACCACCATGACAGGATAGCGGGCAAGAGTCGCTGCCACCGCAGCGGGTGACTCCTCTAGGTATCGGTCGTATCCGATGATGATCACCGGGACGAGGGGGAAATAGTACTGCCCCTCGAAATCCAATGGTGAGAAATTCTCGCCATTCAAAGTGGCGGCAACCGTATAGGGGCCGTGACTGTGCAGCACCGCCCGGGCTTTGGGGTTTTGCTGGTAGACCCGCTGATGCAGTGGCCCATCCAGGGATGCATTCTGGCCGCAAGGCCCGGCAACCGGGCACTCGACCAGTTGATCCACGCCGAGGGTATCAGCGCAGGCCCCTGTGGGCGTCACCCAGATCCGATCACCATCCCGCAACGAGCCATTGCCACTGTGGGAGTCATTGTTACCATTCTGGCGCAGCCACCGATAGATTTGAACCAGACCCTGCTTGTTCTCCATTGAGACCTCGACCCCGACCCCGACCCCGAACCCGTCCGTTTCGCCATGATAGGTGATTTTGATTGTTGTCAGTACAATAATTGTTTCCGATCTCCGCTGCCAATCTCATGCGCTCTATCAGACAACTGCTTCTTACCCTCGCCATCCTGCTGCCAACCACCGGACCGCTGAAGGCAGCTACGGTCAACGTCGCCGTTGCCAGTAATTTCAACACCACCCTGCAACGACTCGCTGTCGCGTTCAGACGGGAAAGCGGTCATGAACTGCGTATCAGCTCGGCCTCCACTGGCAAACTGTATGCCCAGATTGTTCAGGGTGCGCCCTACGATATCTTCCTGGCGGCCGATGCCGACCGCCCACAGCGGCTGGCGCTTCTGGGGCTGGCAGTCGCAAACAGCCGCTTCACCTATGCCCAGGGGCAACTGTTGCTCTGGAGCCCCCGGTCCGAATTCACGGATGAAGGAAGCGAGGTACTGGCCCATGGTGGATTCCGGCACCTGGCCATCGCCAATCCAAAAACTGCACCCTATGGTGTAGCAGCCAAGCAAACCCTGGAGTCCCTCGGCCTCTGGGCCATACTTAAACCACGGCTTGTGCGGGGTGAGAATATAGGCCAGACCTTTCAATACGTGGCCACTGGAGCGGCCGACCTTGGGTTAGTTTCGCACTCCCAGGCAAAGACTCTGGACAATGAGGACGGTTACCGCTGGCCGATCCCGGCCTACCTCCACAGCCCCATTCGACAGCAGGCGATTCTACTCAACCGTGGCGCCGACAAGCCGGGGGCCATCGCCTTTCTGACTTTTCTGAAAACAGACAAGGCCGCTGAGTTGATCGTCGAAAGTGGTTATTTGACCGGGGATGATAGGTCCCGATGACACCGCAGGATCTGGACGCACTCTTGGTCACATTAAGACTGGCGTTGACCAGTACGGTGATCCTGCTACTGCTCGGGATACCTCTCGCCTGGTGGCTGGCCCGTACCCGCTGTCGGCTAAAAACCGCGGTGGAGGCAATGGTCGCCCTGCCGCTGGTGCTGCCACCCACAGTGCTGGGTTTCTACCTGCTGATCGCCCTGTCCGCCAACGGCGTACTGGCCGGCTTCTGGCAGGCGCTGGGAGGCACCGGGCTCGCTTTCACCTTCTCTGGGCTGGTGATCGGGTCGGTGCTCTACTCCATGCCGTTCGTGGTGCAACCATTGCAGAACGCCTTTTCCTCAATTGAGGAGAGGACACTGGAGGCGGCCAGTACCCTGCGGGCCAGCCCCCTCGACCGATTCTTTTCGGTGGTATTGCCACTCTCGCGCTCCGGGTTGATCACGGCAGCCACCCTCGGCTTCGCCCACACAATGGGTGAGTTCGGCGTGGTTTTGATGATCGGAGGAAATATCCCCGGCCAGACCCAGGTACTCTCCATCGCCATCTATGACCACGTAGAATCACTCGAGTATGACCAGGCTCACCTGCTGTCGGCGGGGCTGCTGGTATTCTCCTTCTGCCTTCTGTTTCTGATTTATGCCATGCTCGGACGGACAAATAGCAAAGGTCTTGACCGATGACGGCACGGATCGAGTTTCGATTCCGGCGCTCCCTGGGGAAATTCGTGCTGGATGCCGAAGGGGAGATTCCGGCTCGTGGCGTAACGGCTTTGTTCGGGCGTTCAGGTTCCGGTAAGACCAGCCTGCTGCGCTGCATGGCCGGGCTGGACCGGGCCGAAGATGCCTATCTTTCGGTGGCGGGGGAGTGTTGGCACGACAGCCGCAGCGGTTTTTTTCTGCCACCCCACCAACGGGCTATCGGCTTTGTGTTCCAGGAAGGCACCCTCTTTCCCCACCTGCGGGTCAGTGCCAACCTGGAGTATGGCTACAAACGGGCTCCCGCAGACGAGCGCAGCAGGACGCTGCAACAGACCATCGAAATCCTGGAACTGGAGTCGCTGCTCGATCGCTATCCCGCTCAGCTGTCGGGCGGTGAGAGGCAGCGGGTAGCAATTGGCCGCGCCCTGCTCAATCTGCCACGACTGTTGCTGATGGACGAACCCATGGCGTCACTGGATCGGGGCCACAAGAAAGAGATACTGCCCTATCTGGAAAAGCTGCACATCGACTCGGACATACCCATCGTCTATGTCACCCACGACCTGGACGAGCTCACTCGAATCGCCGATCACTTGATCCTGGTTGACCAAGGCAGACTGACGGCACAAGGCCCCCTGGAGCAGATATTGGCGAGGATCGACCTTCCCATCGCCCGCGAGTCGGATGCCGGCGCGGTCATCCGTACCCGCATCCTGAGTCATGATGAAGAGTACCACCTCACCCAGCTCGGCTTTTCCGGTGGAGAACTAACCGTAGGATGGATAGACCGACCGGCTGGCAGCGATATCCGCATACGGATCCACGCCAAGGATGTCAGCCTAGCCATCAGCCGCCCTGGACAGACCAGTATCCTGAACGTGCTGCCAGCAGAGATACGGGAGATGTCGGTGCACGGCCGGGGCCGGATGATCGTACGGCTGGACGTTGGAGGCATCCCCCTGCTGGCCCGAATAACGCAGAAATCCCAGATTCGATTAGCGCTCAAACCGGGAATGAAAGTCTATGCACAGATCAAGAGCGTAGCCCTGACGTTGTAACGCATCGAAACCGGTAATTCGGCGGAGCTGACCTTGCCGCCTTTATATCCTGTTGTCGCTGCAAATATCGGGCAGCAAAAAATCAATGACGGCAGCAGTTGATCTATTTTGCCGTGCCCCCGAAAACCTTCTTGAGTATATCCGTTGTCCGCGCCACCGGATCTGTACGAATGAGTTTCTCCTGTTCGGCCAATTTCAGGAAAAGCCCGTCCAATGCCTTTGCGGCAACGTATCGATCCAGGTCCAGGGAATCCATGTCAATATAGGCCCCCAAAAATCCAACCTTGGCGGTCAATTGTTTGTAGCTGGATGTTACCCCTGCCTGTTCCGTCGCCTGCTTGACGATGGGTAGAATGGCCTGATCGAGACGGCTTCCGCTGTTTTTCCGAAAGTAGTCTGTCGCGGCCGTGTCACTGCCATTTAGGATGCCTCGTGCATCATCCAGAGTCATCCGGCGGATGGTCTCTGTGAAGATACTCAGGGTTTCCGGCACTGCCTGCTCCGCCGCCTGGTTGATAGTGGCGATAAACTCATTCACGAGTTCCCCCTGCCCAACCGCACTGAGTCCATTGGCAACGGGTTCCAGACTATCCGGCAGCGGAATGCGCACCCTTGCATCGTTGAGATAGCCGCCTTCGGTGCCGAGGATTGCAATGGCCTTTTCAACCCCGATACCCAAGGCCTGCTTCAGTCCCTCGACAATCTCATCACTCGACAGAGCAGAGGAAGCCACGGGCGTCTGCTGCGGCGAGGTCACCAGTTCCCTGGCGCTGTCGAGCCAGTCGTTCCATCCGGCCTGTACCAGTGATGTCAGCGTAACTCCCAGCACGAAAAACACTCCCCCCCGCCTGCCAATAACGCGCCTCATGATAGCTAGCCTATGCCTGACCTATGGATATATCTAGGATAAAAAAAGGGGGCGGAGAAAGAAAGCAAATTCTCCGTCAATACCAGCAGACCCGGAGGTAGACCCCCAAGGGAACACCGATCGCAACCCTGGCCCGATAATTTGCTCGGGTAGCCTTACCGCTTCAGTGTGAAGCCGCCATGCCTAGCATCAGAGTAAAACGCAATGCCGACGTGCCGTCCACCTGGATTCTCGAACGATTGGATTGGCCGCAGGAAAAGCCTGGAGTACAACGCTCGGTTCTCGCCAGTTCCAGATCTACAGATGAGCGCCCTGACAGGTTAAGCAGCTGGGCGGAAGAGATAATTTCCTGTTGTCCGGAGCGAGAGCTGACCGGAAGGGCCTCATTGAATAAAAGGCCGGCACCGACCGACAACACCAGACCACCCAGCAACAGGTGGCTTCCATGTAAGGTTGGTTTATGAAACAGATTCATGCCATCACCTCTAATCAGCCCCGGAGCACGCCCTTTCAGTACAGAGTCTGGTAGCCACCATGGCACAAGGCAAGCCGACGGCAGCCTGTTTTCGGGGTTTTTGTGTGATTCGTTGTTCTTGTCTCAATCAGCAGGTCGATCAAGTCTCGATTCTCGAGGAACCCATTTGCAGCTGCGGGAGTACCTCGGTCACACCGTTCTTATGTACGTAATGAAGGAAAATATTATCGGTCAGAATCAACTGGCCTGCTTCAACCCATGGAGCATAACAACAAGCTCTGCCTCACTGTGGCTGAGCCCGAGTTCTGCTACCAATCGATCAGTCGTTGCGCCCCGGTGAACCAGCTGTATGGCTTCCCCGTACGGGCGGTCACTCTGTTTCTGGCTTTCCATCGAGTCCTGTCGATGCACCAGATCACGCCCTTGTTTTTCCAGACCGGACAACCGTCGGTCCACTCCGACTGCGCCGGCACACATCGCATTGAGCGTTGAGCTCAAGGAGTTCATTGGAACGCGTATCTCTGCCAGCTTTCGACCCTGATCCCGAATAATATAGGCCTGTAGCAGTAGGCAGAATATCAATGAGCCCCCTAAACCGATGATAGCTATCCAAACATTCCCCATGGTCTTCCCCTTCAAGCGTAATCGTCAAACACCGGCCGATCGCCATCCTTATTATCCTGCCTTCGCTGATCCTCCCGCCGCTCTCTGTTCTCCTGATCTTGAGGCACCCTGCGTTGTCGACCCTGCTCATGGCGTGTCGGCCAAACGGGTTTTATCGGAGTTGGTTGAGTAATCCCGGCCATTGAGCTTGGTCTCCTCCTTGTGTCAGAGACTTCCTATCTCTTCCCGGTCTTCTTCGGTCAGCAGTTTGTTCAGATCTACCAGAATCAATAACTCGTCCCCACGGGTCGCCACGCCCTGGATATAACGCGAGTGTTCTTCGTTGCCGACACTGGGTGCCGAATCGATGCCAGATTCGTTCAGTTCAACCACTTCGGCCACGCTGTCCACCAATATGCCCACAACCTCTTTTTCCGATTCGATGATCACGATTCTGCTGGAATCGTCGACATCCCTCGGTGGCAGACCAAATCGTCGGCGAGTATCGAGTACCGTTACGACATTTCCCCGCAGATTGATTATTCCGAGCACATAGGGAGGGGCCCCAGGCACCGGCGCAATCTCACTGACCCTTAACACCTCTTGCACCTGCATCACGTTGATGCCATAGGTCTCGTCCTGCAATCGAAAGGTGACCAGTTGAACAATTGATTCGCTGGTCGTGAGGTTGGCAACGGCTGTTGTCATGATTGCACCTCTTCTCCTTATGACGGTCCGTCAAAATTCAGGCATTCAAATTGATTACCAGGGAATATGCATCTTTCGTGCCTTGTTAACTGCAACCGGACAAGATCAAGCGCAGCACCCCTCCATGCCGCCATATTCCAACTATCACCAACATCGCCGGATGGAAATGGGTAGTCGTGAAGTATTCGGGAAAAGCATAAGGAGTGGTATTCACTCCAACGCAATCAGCGGTTTTTTTATAGGTTCGGCCGTCTCATCCCCGGGAGGATTTTCCAATCTCGCCTAGCTTACGGCTATGCTTAGCCGCCATGATTACCAGCGAAACACGGCGGTTTTTTTGTCGACCGGCTTCAGTGTCGTTGCCGGCAATAGGTTGAAATTCTCCGTACCCGATCGCAGCCAATCGGTCCGGGCTCACACCCATCTTTGCAAGCAGGTGCACCACGCTGGCGGCCCGCGCCGCCGACAGTTCCCAGTTGGACGGAAAGGATACGGTTTTAATCGGCACATTATCCGTATTTCCTTCGACCCGAATCGTATTGGGCAGGGGTTTCAGGATTCGGGCAAGGTCCCTGATTACCTTCAAGGCAGCATGGGCGAGACCTGCACTGCCGCTCTTGAATAACATCTTGCTTTTCATCTCCACCTCGATGCCCTGATCGGTCTCGGTGACCTGCACCAGATCCTGATCGATGAACGGGCTCAGCGCACCCTTGATATCTGCGGCGATATCGGCAAGAGAGGGGGGCGCTGGCTGGCTCTGATCCGGGTCTGTCGCTTCAGGATCCTGGGCTGGATCTTCCCCATGGTTCTGATTCGGCGCCGCATACTCGCCGGCTGTCGGCTCCGTTGTACGAGCCTGCTCCCCGATCTGAATCGGGTCCAGGCTTTGTGCAGAGGTGACAAAGGCATCCGTCAAGGTATCGGAAAGCACCCGGTACTTGCCCTCATTAACTGAAGATATGGAATACATCACGACAAAGAAGGCAAACAACAAGGTAATGAAATCGGCATAGGAAACCAGCCAGCGTTCGTGGTTCTCATGCTCCTCTTGTCTCTTTCTGCGCGCCATACCCGAATTCCTTGAGCCGTGTTAGTGAAGATATCCCTGTAACTTGGACTCGATATTTCTCGGATTCTCCCCCTCTGCAATAGACACAACGCCTTCTATAACCAATTCACGGTAGTGCGATTTATCCTGCGCCAGCGCCTTCATTTTACTGCCGAAAGGGAGCAAAAACAGATTGGCCAGGCCAACGCCGTAGATGGTTGCGACGAAGGCGGTCGCAATGCCGCTGCCGAGTTTGCTAGGATCGGCGAGATTCTGCATTACGTGGATCAGTCCCATCACTGCCCCGATAATGCCGATGGTCGGCGAATAGCCGCCCATGGACTCGAATACCTTTGCCGCCTGTAAGTCAAGATGCTCCTGGCTGTCGAGTTCCACCTCTAGGATACTGCGAATCACCTCAGGTTCACTTCCGTCCACCAGCAGTTGCATCCCCTTACGGATGAAAAGGTCAGGCTCTTTTTCAGCGATCGACTCAAGACCCAGCAACCCTTCCTTGCGCGCCACGTTGCTCCAACCGACCAGCTTCTTTATGGCTGGATCGACCTGGTATTTCGGAGGAATGAACACACCACTGGCCAACCGCAGTGAGTGCACGAATATGGTGAGCGGTGTCTGCAACAGGATCGCACCCAGGGTACCACCAAACACGATTACCAGTGCCGGCCCGTTAAGCAGGGCATCGATATGACCACCCTCGAGGGCATTGCCGCCAATGATAGCGGCCAAAGCGATAATAACCCCCAAGATGCTCAAGACATCCATTTCAACCAAACCTCACGAGCATAGGACCAATCTCCTCGAGCGGCAGCACGCGGTCTGACAGGCCGGCCTTCTCCACCGCCTGGGGCATGCCGTAGACGATGCAACTGGCCTCGTCCTGAGACCATACGGTCGAGCCTCCCTCCTTGAGCAGGCGCGCTGCCTGCCTGCCGTCACTGCCCATTCCAGTCAAAACAACAGCCAGCACCCCTTCCGGGTAGATCCGCGCCGCTGACCCGAGACTGATATCCACACTGGGTTTGTAGGTCTGCCCAGTGGCGCTTTCCTTGATCCGGATTACAGCGTTGCTCCCTCGGCGGTCGAGGATCATCTGCTTGCCCCCGGGGGCAAGATAGGCGCAGCCTGGATGCAGTTCATCCCCATCCGCAGCCTCTTTAACCGTGATTCGACATTGAGAGTTTAAGCGTTCAGCATAGGCCGGAGTAAAACTCGCCGGCATGTGCACGACCAGCAGAATGGGTAGAGAAAAGTTACCTGGCAGGGTGGAAAGAAGCGTCTGAATAGCAATCGGCCCACCTGTGGAAGCACCGATCGCAACCAGTTTGTACTCTCCCCTGCTAGCGGATGCCCTTTCCCTCCCGTGTTGAAGAAAAGGCTGCTGGGCGTTTCTGCACAAGCCCTTCTTTCGCCCGAGAAGGAGTACCCGCCGGGACAGTACCTGGGCCACAGAATCCGTTCCATTGCTGCCACCATCGAACTGCTTGGGCAAAAAATCCACGGCGCCCGCTTCCAGGGCATCCAGTGTCGCCCGAGCACCCTCGCGGGTGAGAGAAGAAAACATGATGATTGGAGTCGGAGCCATCAACATGATGCGTTTTACCGCGCTGATGCCATCCATCACCGGCATCTCCACATCCATGGTAATGATGTCCGGCTTGAGCCGTTGGGCCTCTTTTACCGCAGCGAGACCGTCAGCGGCCGTTCCGATCACTTCGATGCCTGGATCCTGGTTGAGAAAATCCGATATGCGCCGCCGAAAAAAGGCAGAGTCATCTACGACTAGAACACGCACCCTGGAATTCACCTTTTCATACTCAGCTGTTCGTTGTAAATCCCATACGTCATCAATGCCTGTGGGCGTATTTGCGTATCAGGCCCGGAACGTCGAGTATCAACGCAATATTTCCATCGCCGGTTATGGTTGCACCCGCCATACCGTCCAATCCCTGCAGCAGCGCACCCAGCGGCTTGATCACCACCTCCTCCTGTCCGATGAGAAAGTCCACCACCAGCCCAACCTGACGTCCGCCGGCATTGACTATGACGACATGGCCCGTGGTTTCGATATCCCTTTGCCTATCCGGGTGGACTCAACCAGCTTCGCAGGTAGAACAATGGCAGGGCGCGTCCCTTACCATCAGCGTCAACTGCCCGTCCACCACATTGGTGCGTTCCAGGTCGAGATTGAATATCTCCACCACACTGGCCAACGGCAAAGCAAAGGGCTGTTCGCCCAAAACCACCATCAAGGTCGGAAGTATAGCTAGCGTAAGGGGCAGCTTAATGATGATCTTGCTGCCCTTGCCTGACTCGGAGTCTATCTCTACCGTTCCGTTCATCTGGGCAATGCGTGTCTTCACCACATCCATACCCACACCACGCCCCGATACATCTGACACCTCGGTCTTGGTTGAGAACCCCGGGTGAAAAATCAGGTTATAGCACTCTTTCTCGGTCAGGCGAGCGGCCAACACCTCATCCATCATGCCCTTTTCCACTGCCTTGCGGCGCAGTACGTCGGCGTCCATACCCTTTCCATCATCGGCAATAGACAGCAGGATGTGATCACCCTCCTGGGCAGCGGAGAGAATAACCTTGCCCCGTCTTGATTTGCCGACTCGCTCCCTTTGATCCGACTGTTCGATGCCGTGGTCCACTGCGTTACGCACCAGGTGTACCATGGGATCGGCCAAGGCCTCGACTAGGTTCTTATCCAGATCGGTATCTTCACCGAACATTTCCAGATCGATCTCCTTACCCAAACTGCGCGCCAGGTCACGCACCACCCGGGGGAAACGACCGAACACCTTTTTGACCGGCTGCATCCTTGTTTTCATCACCGAATTCTGCAGATCCGATGTGACCACATCCAGATTGGCCACCGCATTGGCCACTTCTTCATCCCCCAGTCTGGCCTTCAATGTGGCCAGCCGGTTTCGGACCAGCACCAACTCTCCCACCATATTCATGATGTCGTCGAGCCGGGCCGTATCCACTCGCACCGTCGTCTCCGCAGTGGAGGAACGCTTTTTCCCGGATTCGTTTTTTGCGGCAACCCCTTTGACCGCCCCCGCTGAGGGGACCTGCTGCTCGGGTATTCTGTTGGACACGGCCACCTGTCTGCTATCCTCATCCTGAGAAACAACCCCCTGCGCTTCCGCTGCTGACGAAGACCCATTTTCATCAGTTCCCGGTACCGGGACACCTCCGAATTTTCCGCTGCCGTGAAGTTCGTCCAGCAATGCCTCGAACTCCGCCTCGGTAATCTCTTCGTCCTCCTGAGGAATTGGGTTGGACTCGATGCCCACGAGGCCCTCCGTCGCGCTGGCAGAACCATCGGTTTCAGGATCAACTTTGGCAGTGACAACGTCCCTACCCTCGCTGTCTTGCTCCACCGGTTCGTTCAGCTGCTGCAGGGCATCCAGCAGCTCCAGATCTGCCGGCGCAGGCTCATCTCCCGACTGTACCCGCTGGAACATTTCGTTCAGCACATCCAGAACCCGCAGCACTATATCCATCAGCCGGGCATCCACCTGGCGCTTTCCCTGACGCAGAAGATTGAAGACATCCTCCGCCCGATGGCAGATCTCTACCAGCGCCGCAATATTGAGAAAACCTGCTCCGCCCTTGATTGTGTGAAATCCGCGGAAAACGGCATTTAACAGATCGTAGTCATCTGGCTGCTGCTCCAGTTCCACCAACTGCTGGTTCAATTGCTCCAGGATCTCTCCGGCCTCAACCAAGAAATCCTGCAGTATTTCGTCATTCAGATCGATGGTCATAGCCTAGCCATTGCCAGGGCCTGTTAACACTATACGGATGCCCAGCGTTGGCCCTCCAATGAGGCCAGACCAGGCGCGCAGAGCGCAGTTTGGTGACCCAAATAAGCGATGCGCAACGCCGTACGGGCTCATTGGAGGGCCAACCCGTAGGGACGGGGCCATTTTCCCCATGACTGCGTTGCACTTTTACTTGTGTACGGCAGGTACACGGCGCTCAGTGCGCCTGGTCCTGCGAAAAAATGGCCTCCGTCGATGGATATCCGCATAGTGTTTACAGGCCCTAAAACCCGAGGCTGGAGAGAAGTTGATCGACATCGTCCTGACCATCGACCACGTCACCCTGATCCAGACCGGAGATGACCGGCCCTTCCAGCTTCGTACGATCAGGTTTCTGCTCCTGCCCCCCGAATCCCGAAATACATACCAGCTGAACCAGTTTTTCTTCCAGATCCTGTATCAGCGCAATAACCTGCCGAATAACCTGCCCGGTCAGGTCCTGAAAATCCTGCGCCATCAAGACTTCCGACAACCTGCCATGAAGCTGCCCTGAATAGTCACCGGCCATCAGCAGAAAACCGCTGAGTTCGCTGCTCAGCGACTGAAACTCCTCTGCCGAGACTTCACGTTCCTGCAGACACCGCCAATCCCTGGCCAGTATTCCCGCCCGCGCGCCCAGCTCATCGGCCAGCGGCAGACTGGCTTCCACTGCATTGAGAGTGGCGTTGGCAGACTGCTCCGTCATGGAGATGACATAGTTCAGTCTTTTGCCGGCATCGGGTATCTCGTGCTCGGCCATCTCGGGGATTCGAGAATCGACCAGAAATCCTTCGATCGAATCGTGCAGCTCCCGCGTCAGGCGGCCGACCTCCTGGAACAGACCGCGATCCTTGCTGCTGGCAAGTTCACTCAGGATCCGGGTTGCTTCTTGCTCGTTACCATCTTCCAGTTGATCCACCAGCGCTCTCGCCAACTCCAGGCGTTCACTGTTATTCATCTGCTCAGTCACTGGCATTCCAGGGCCACACTCGGATCAGGCCTCGACGCGTTCGAAAATTTTGTTGATCTTCTCTTCCAGGGTTCCGGCAGTAAAAGGCTTTACCACATAGCCGTTCACACCGGCCTGCGCTGCCTCGATGATCTGGTCCCGCTTTGATTCCGCGGTTACCATCAGTACCGGGAGTTTGGATAGCTTGGGGTCGGAACGAACCGCTTTGAGCAGATCAAGGCCTGTCATTCCTGGCATATTCCAGTCGGTAATCAGAAAATCGAAATTGCCCGCTTGCAACATCGGGAGCCCACTGTTCCCGTCATCGGCCTCTTTGGTGTTGGTAAAACCAAGATCCCGCAGCAGATTCTTGATAATGCGCCGCATGGTGGCGAAATCGTCTACCACGAGAATCTTCATATTCTTGTCCAAGGCAACCTCCAGAATACGATGCCCTTGTTCAATCGCAACGCCGCCGCGTCATAGTTGTTCGCTGTCGGCCAGCCATTCGGAGAGACGAGATCTCAATCGCAGAGTGGCTTGACTGTGGATCTGACACACCCGGGATTCACTTACCCCCAGCACCTGCCCAATCTCCCGCAGGTTCAACTCCTCGTCGTAGTAGAGCGCGATAACAAGTCGCTCCCGATCGGGTAAACCCGAAATAGAATCGGCGAGGGCGCGCTTGAAAGCATCCCGCTGCATACCTTCGAAAGGCCCACTGATGGCCCCATCGGTGCGATCCTGGGGCAGTTCCCCCACCATCTGCAGATCCTCGAGGCTGAAGATACGACAGCCAGAGGTGTCCTGCAGGATGCGGTGGTAATCTTCCAGGGACATATCGAGCAGTTCTGCCACTTCCATGTCTCTCGCATCACGGCCCTGCTCATTCTCGATCTCCCGCATGGCCTCCGCCACCATCCGTGCCTTGCGATGAACCGACCTGGGAGTCCAGTCGCTGCGCCTGATCTCATCCAACATCGCACCCCGGATGCGTATGCCGGCATAGGTTTCGAAACTGGCACCCTGGCTCGGATCGTAATTCCGACTCGCTTCCAACAGACCAATCATCCCGGCTTGAATCAAGTCATCCGCCTGAACGTTCGGCGGTAACCGGTTCATCAGATGATAAGCAATCCGCTTGACCAGTGGCGCATGCTGGATGACCAGCGCATCGGAATCCTGTTCCTGTACGGCTGTGTAGGTCGCTAATCCATTCACCTTCCTATCCCCCCCTGACTTGAAAATTGAATAAGCCGTTCGACGAAGAATTGAAGGTGACCACCGACTCCCTCAGGCACAGGCCAATTGTCGGCCTTCTTCGCCAGATTCTTGAATGTCTGTGCGGCTCGGCTGCGCGGAAAGGCATGCACCACCGGTTTCTGTGACTTCACCGCCTTACGTAGATTGTCGTCATACGGAATACTGCCCATGAAACTGAGCATCACGTCCAGGTAGCGATCCGTTACCCGGCACATCTTTTTGTAAAGATCTCTTCCCTCCTGGGCACCACGGGCCATATTGGAGAGAATGCGGAAACGGTCTACCCCGTATTCCCGATTCAACAGCTTGATCAATGCATAGGCATCGGTAATTGAGGCGGGTTCGTCGCAGACAACGACCACGACCTCCTGGGCGGCTCGGCTGAAACTGACCACAGAGTCGGAGATTCCAGCAGCCGTATCCACAATCATTACATCCAGAGCGGTTCCCACATCACTGAACGCTCGGATCAAGCCGGCATGTTCCGCCTCGCTCAGTTCCGCCATCTGCTGAATCCCGGAGGCCGCCGGAGCTATCTGAATTCCGGATGGCCCCTCGATCAACACCTCCTCCAGGGTCCGCTCGCCACGCAGCACATGAGAGAGGTCAAAGTCCGGATGCAACCCCAATACCACGTCAATATTTGCAAGGCCCAGATCGGCATCAAGCAACATCACTCGCTTTCCCTGATCGGCCATGGCAACCGCCAGGTTTATTGAAACATTGGTCTTGCCGACACCGCCTTTACCGCCGGTCACGGCGATGACCCTTACCGGCTGGGGTGAAACCATACGCCGCAAACCAGCCGCCTGGTCTATTGATGTCTCAACCATTAGCATCTGCTCTCATACCTCCCAGTGCCAATGCCAAATACTCATCGTTGTACTCGGCGCTCGTCTGCTCTCCCAATGCCACCGCACGGCTGATCAGAGTATGTGCCCTGGCCAGATGAATATCCTCGGGGACCTTCTGCCCGTCGGTAAAAAATGCAAGAGGTAGTCCGCTGTGGATAAGCGCTGATAGTGATCCACCCAGTAGCGCGGATTCATCGACCTTGGTCAGGATGCAGCCATCAGGACCGGTGACGCCAAATGCCTTGATGGCCTGCTCCAGGGCTGACTGCTGAGTAGTGGCGGAAAGGGTCAGCAGACTGCGCACCTTTCGATTGCCCGCACGCAGCAGCGACAACTGTTCGCTCAGGCGGACATCACGCTGGCTCATACCGGCGGTGTCCACCAGCACCAGACGTTTGTCCGTCAATGCATTCAGGGTAACGCCCAACTCTTCGCAGGAGGAGGCACAACGTACCGGCACATCCAGGATACGGGCATAACTGTTGAGCTGTTCCCGGGCACCAATGCGATAACCATCGGTTGAAACCAGGGCTAGCTGCCTGGGGCCGTGGCGCAGTACAAAGCGAGCTGCCAGTTTGGCAATGGAAGTCGTCTTGCCGACACCGGTGGGACCTACCAGGGCCACCACACCACCCTCGTCCAACAGACTGTCCCCTTGCAGCGGCAGGTCGCTGGCCAGAAAATAGAGCGCCTTGCGCCAGGCCTGGTCAAGATCAGCCGCATCCTCGACCCGGTCTACCAACTGGCGACAGATATCCGGGCTCAAACCCAGTGCCATCAAGCGGCGCAACAGTTCCTGGGATTGAGGGCGTCGAGCCCCCATTTCGTGCCATGTGAGTTCAGAGAGTTGGTTTTCCATCATCCGGCGCAGGGCCTGCATTTCATGGCGCATTTCCACCAGCACCGGATCCTGACTCCACTCGACCCGTGCCACCGGTACCTGGTCTTGCGCAATATTAGGCAGTGAAGTTTTCGACAACGCCTGCTCATCGACTGGCATGAACGACGACCCTGCCATCGGCGTCTCTGCCGCTCTGGAGGCGGAAAACGCCGCTTCGTCATAGTCCATGGCGGCAACCAGCTCTACCCCCCCATCGACACTTTTGTTCGACAGGATGACGGCATCTGAACCCAGGGACTCCCGCACCTGACGTAGTGCTTGACGGATATCACTTGCAAAAAAACGTTTAATCTTCATATCCAGCGTTCCCTGAAGTCAGCCTCTGGTCCGGATCAGCCACCCGCTCCTTACCGATCCTGTGCTGACTACATCAACTCTCAGTAACGGGTTTTCCCACCGTCGCAACCACCTTGATTTGGCGGTTGTCTGGAATCTCGTTGTAGGAGAGGACCCGCATCCCGGTAACACCATGCTTCGCGAATCTTGCCATCCATGTCCGGATCGGTGCGGCTACCAGCAATATGCTCTGCTGCCCTGCCATCTCCTGCTGGCTGGCGGTGTCAACCAACGCCTTTTGCAACTGTTCCGCCAGCCCGGGCTCGAAACCCATACCCCCGTCCTCCGAGGACTGTAACGTCTGATGCAATATCTGTTCCAATCCAGGATCAAGGACGGCCACAGGAATTTCTTCATTAGGACCAATGAGTTGCTGAATAATCGTGCGTGATAGAGCAACCCGGGTCATCGCCGTCAAAACGCCGATGTCTTGACTCTGAATGGCATGGTCCGCCAAAGTTTCGGCGATTGTGCGGATATCCCGGATCGGAATCCGCTCTTCCAGCAGGCTTTGCAAGACCTTAACTATCTGCCCCAGGGAGAGCAGCTTGGGCACCAGGTCCTCGATCAGTTTCGGGGCACTCCTGCCAAGCACATCCAGCAACTGCTGCACCTCTTCATGTCCCAGCAGTTCGTGGGCATGGGAGTGAATGATTTCGCTGAGGTGGGTGGCTATCACGGTGCTGGCATCCACCACCGTATAACCCAGGGTCTGGGCATGATCCCTCTGATCGGGGTCGATCCAGACCGCCTCCAGACCAAAGGTCGGGTCATTGGTGGCAACCCCTTGCAGGGTGCCGAACACACGTCCGGGATTGATCGCCAGATCCCGGTCTGGATAGATCTCGGCTTCGCTGATGCTTACACCATGCAACGATATGCGATAGGCAGTGGGGCTGAGATCGAGGTTGTCTCGGATATGAACCGGCTGAATCAGGAAGCCCAGATCCTGAGAGAGTTTTTTTCGGACCCCCTTGATCCGGTTCATCAGTTGACCGCCCTGGTTCCGATCAACCAGCGGAATCAGGCGATAGCCGACCTCCAGTCCGATGATGTCCACTGGCTGGACATCATCCCAGGTCAGCTCCTTCTGCTCCACCGGGGCCTCTGGCATTGGTGCTGGCAGATCGGCCTTGTCCTCCTCCTGACGACGGCGGTAGATCCACCAGGCGCCCCCTCCCGCCAGGGCGGCGAGACTAAGGAAGGCGAAGTTGGGCATGCCGGGGATGATCCCCATGAGACCCAGAACCACGGCCGCGATGGCCAGCGCCTTCGGCGTGGCCAACAGTTGACTGAGTACCTCCCCCCCCATGTCCTGGGACGAGGCAACGCGGGTGACGATGATCGCCGCCGAAGTGGACAGCAGCAGCGAGGGAATCTGGGAGACCAGGCCGTCACCGATCGTAAGCAGGGATGATCCGCAACGCAGTGGAGAGATCCAGGCCATTCTGCAGCACGCCGATGGCGATCCCGCCCACCACGTTGATCAGGAGAATAATGATGCCCGGCGACGGCATCGCCCCGCACAAACTTGCTGGCGCCGTCCATGGCCCCGTAAAAATCCGCCTCCTTCTGGCTCTTCCTCCGCCGCGTCGGCGCCTCTCGTACGATGATCCCGGCATTGAGCTCGGCATCGATCGCCATCTGCTTGCCCGGCATGGCATCGAGGGTGAAGCGGGCGGCCACTTCGGCGACCCGCCCCGCACCCTTGGTGACGACCAGGAAGTTGATAACGACCAGGATGGGGAAGACGACCAGACCCACCGCGTAGTTACCACCGATGACAAAGGCACCGAAGGCCTCGATTACCTTGCCCGCCGCATCCCCTCCCGTCGTGACCTTCCAGCAGCACCACACGGGTGGAAGCCACATTCAGCGCCAGGCGCAGCAGCGTAGCCACCAATAGAAGACTGGGGAAAACACTGAACTCGAGGGGTCGCAGGGTATACAGCACTACCAGCAGCACAACCAGCGACAGGGTGATATTGAAGGTAAAGAAGATATCCAGGGCCAACGACGGCAAAGGGACTATCACCATCGCAAGCATCATCATCAGGATCAGTGGGGCACCCAGACCCCGGGCCCCGGCCTCGCGGAAGTTCGTCAGTATCGCCGTTGCATCCATCATCCTTACTCCACTGTCAGTGGTTTACATCTTCCTCGCCTGGAACCTGCAATTCTTCCGGCACCGGAAGATCTGTTGGCAGGCCAGGTCTAACACCGCCATCCTTGCGATAAACCCTGAGTTGAAAGACATAGGCCAGCAGCTTGGCTACCGCCAGATAGAGGCCCGCCGGGATGAAATCACCCAGCTCGGTATGGGAGTAAATCGCCCGCGCCAGCATCGGCGACTCCACCACCGGGACCTGATGCTCCTCGCCAACCCGCCGGATATTCGGCCGCCACCAGGTCTACCCCCTTGGCCACCACTTTCGGTGCCCGCATGCGGTCCTGGTCATAACGCAACGCCACCGAGTAGTGGGTCGGGTTGGTAACAATGACATCGGCCTTGGGCACCTCCTCCATCATCCGACGCTGGGCCATCTCGCGCTGCAGACTACGAATACGGCCCCTGACTTCAGGTCGACCCTCTGTCTCTTTCAGCTCTTCCCTGACCTCCTGCCGGGTCATTTTCAGTTGGCGATTGTGGTCCCACAACTGGAAGGGCACATCGATCATCGCAATCAGCACCAGGGTCGATGCGATCAACACAAAGGACCACCCCACCATACTGCCAAGCTGCTGTACCGCAGGTCTCAACTCCATCCGGCCGAGTCCCAGAAATTCGTCCAGCGACCACCACAGGACCAGTGCGGTGGCGCCACCGACCAGAAGAAATTTGGCCAGTGCCTTGAACAGTTCAACCACCCCCTTGGCCGAGAAGATCCGTTTAAGACCCTTTAGTGGGTTGAGCTTGCTGAGTTTGGGCAGGATCGCCTCGCCACTGAACGCAATACCACCGAGGGCAACCGAGCTGCCAATAGCCACCGCCACTACCACCAGAAAAAAGGGCAGCAGCATCAGCAGCGCTTCCTGAACCGCCGCCACCAGGCGGTTCAGCATGGCAACGGGGTCGTACATATCGGCCCGGGGAATAGTGAACCCTCCAGTCATGATCTCCGACAGGCCTGCCCCGAAGTGACCGCTCAATCCCACCAGCACCATTCCACCGATCAAGGTGATGGACATGGTATTGAGTTCCCGCGAGCGGGCGATCTGTCCTTTGCGCTTGGCGTCCTGCAGCCGCTTTGCTGTTGGTTGTTCTGTTTTTTCCTGGCCGTCTTCGTTTTCAGCCATGTCCTACTCCGTTATTCCCAACTGACGGCTGATAAAAGCGAAGCCCTCTGCCAGAAGGTCCTGAAAATTGTCCAGAACAATGGGCAGAGTGGCCCAGACCAGCAGGAAACCGATCAGCATGGTGATGGGAAAGCCAACGGCGAAGATATTTAGCTGAGGGGCGGCCCGGGTGACGATTCCCATGCCCAGGTTCACCAGCAGGAGCGCCGCCACCACCGGCAGGGCCATCAGCAGACCGCCGGTGAACATGCGGCTACCCCAACCCAGCACCTCCATCAGTCCATTACGACTGATGCCGTCCACCGCTACCGGAAAGGTGTGAAAGCTCTGTACCAGCAGATCGATCAACACCAGGTGGCCGTCGATCATAAGAAAAACAAGGGTGGCGAAAATCATGTAAAACTGAGACACCACCGGTACCTGCACCCCATTCTGGGGATCCATCATGGAGGCAAAGCCCAGGCCCATACTGTAGGCGATTACCTGCCCCCCAAAGACCAGGGCAGCAAACACCATCTGCAGCAGGAACCCCATCATCACCCCGATCAGCAGCTGCTGCAGCAGCATCAGGAAACTGTCGCTGCTGAACAGATCGACCAGCGGGGCACCGGGCAGGACCGGCATCACCAGCCAGGTAAGGACCAAGACCAGGCCAACCCGGAACATTACCGGGATCTGCCGCGTGTTGAGTATCGGTGCCGCCATCACCAGGGCGCCGATTCGGCACAACGGCCAGATGAAACCCGCCAGCCAAAGATTCAGTTGAGCCTCTGTAAACGAGATAGACATCGTTCGCGTGCTCTGCTGCCGGCTGCCAGTCACTACCCGATCAGTTCGGGAATGCTCTCAAACAGGTTGAGAGTGAAGTTCAGGAGTACCCGCAGCATCCAGGGACCGGCAAACATCAACACCACTACCACCACTAACAGTTTGGGGATGAAGCTGAGTGTCATTTCGTTGATCTGGGTGGCGGCCTGGAAAGTGGCTACCAACAGTCCAACCAGCAGGGCCGGCAGCAGGACAACGGCACCCAGTGCGGTGGTCACTTCCAACGCCCTTTGGCCGATATCGAGGATTGTGCCCTGGTCCATCTCGGTTGCCCCAGCCTTGCCTATAACACCTGAAAACTGGAGGCCAGAGAGCCAAATACCAGGGCCCAGCCATCGATCAAGACAAACAGCATGATCTTGAAGGGCAGTGAAATGATCATTGGTGACAACATCATCATGCCCATGGACATCAGGACACTGGCAACCACCAGATCGATGATGAGGAAGGGGATAAAAATGAGGAACCCGATCTGAAATCCCGTTTTCAGTTCCGAAGTTGCGAACGCCGGAAGCAGCACCGAGAGGGGCACCTGTTCCCCTGATTGAAACTCATCGAACTGTCCGATGCGGGCAAACAGCGCGAGATCACTTTCCCGGGTCTGGGCCAGCATGAACTCGCGCAGCGGGTCGACGGCCTGCTCCAACGCCTGGTTCATCGGCGCCTTCTCCTGCAGATAGGGCTCTATCCCGACGGTATAGCTCTCCTGAAAAACCGGCATCATGATAAACAGGGTGAGAAACAAGGCCAGACCGATCAGGATTTGATTCGACGGGGTATTCTGGGTACCCAGGGCCTGGCGGAGAATGGCCAATACGATAACGATCCGGGCAAAAGAGGTCGTCAGCAGCAGCGCGCCCGGAAGCAGACTGAGCGCGGTCATGAAGAGCAGAATCTGGATACTTAAAGTATAGGTCTGACTGCCGTCCGCGGCGGAGGATATAGTGACCGCGTCGAGGCCCTGAACGGCAGAAGCGGTCAGGGGAAACAACAAGGCGAACAGGCTGAGGACGATTGGAAAGAGATTCATCGGCTGTCCCGATCCAACTGGCCTTCCAATTGCCGGGAGAATACCTCTGCTCCATCCGGCATCGACGACGCCCTGCCCGTCCCCAGCACGTGCAGGGTCTGCACCCGGCCGGGCGCAACCCCTACCAGCACGCGTGCCTCACCAACCTGCAATACCACCGCCCTTTCTCTTGGCCCCAGGGAAACTCCGCCCAGGATACGCACCATCCCCTTTCCCGCCGTCGGCAGCTTGCCATAGCGCCGAGCCAGCCAGCCGAGACCGATGATCAAAACCAGAATAAGCAACAGCCCGGCCGCCGTTTCCAGCAATGCTCCGCCAGCCAAAGGCGAATCTGTAAGCCTGGTCACAGCACCCTGATCCGCGGCAGCCGAGGTTACTTTCAGGCATAGCCAGGAAAGCGAAATCGACAGACGGGCCATTCCAGCCATCAACGAAGCCTCTTTACCCGATCGGCTGGGCTGATCACATCGGTCAGGCGAATACCGAATTTTTCGTTCACAACAACCACCTCGCCCTGGGCGATCAGAGTACCGTTGACCAGCACATCCATTGGCTCCCCGGCCAGGCGATCGAGTTCCACCACTGATCCCTGGTTCAGCTGTAAAAGATTGCGGATGTTTATCTGGGTTCGCCCAATCTCCATGGAGATGACGACCGGTACGTCCAGGATCGCATCCAGGCTGACTTCATTGAGCGAAACGGTGCTGGATTCATCCTGCAATTCCTGGAACTGGGCGGATTCGGCCGTGCTGCGCTGGTCACTGGCTGCCGATTGCCCATTGGTCACCTCCTGCTCTTCCAGGGCGCTCGCCCATTCGTCGGCCATTGCTTCTTTCGAATTGCTTTCTGTTTCGCTCATGCCTATAACCTGTTCAAGCTGACGATCCTGGTTTCCCCTGATCGTTGAGTAGTTGCTGGAGGTCTCCCCCCTTCCTTTTTCCGAGCCACTCCTGAATCTTGATGGCGTAGTTACCTTCCGCGACGCCGAGTCGTCCACGGAACACAGGTACTTCAGAAGCAAACACTTCCACTACCTCGGGAATGTCGAGAGGAATAATGTCTCCTCTCTTCAGTTCCGCCAGTTCCCTCATCGTGATCTGAACCTCGGTCAATATACTGCTCAGCTCCACCCTGGCTTCCAGGATCTCGTCCTTCAGCGACTGTTCCCAACGCTCGTCGCGATCACCGCGATCACTCTGTACACCGGCATCGAGCAGATCGCGTATTGGCTCTACCATCGAATACGGGAGACAGATATGCATATCGCCCCCACCCGCCTCCAGTTCGATATGAAATGTGGTGACGACCACCACTTCCGAGGGACTTACGATGTTGGCGAACTGGGGATTTACTTCGGAATTCAGATACTCGAACTCGATCTCCAGGACCGGCTTCCATGCTTCGCGCAGATCGACAAAGGCCAACTCAAGCAATTTCCTGACTACTCTGTGCTCGGTGGGCGTAAAATCACGACCTTCGATTTTGGTATGAAAGCGCCCACTGCCGCCGAAAAAATTATCGACTACGCTGAACACCAGCTTGGGGTCCAGTACACATAACCCCTTGCCTCGCAGTGGTGAAACCCGCACCAGATTCAGACTGGTTGGAACAAACAGGCTGTGAACGAATTCCGAGAACTTGAGCATCTGTATGCCGGAGACTGAGAGGTCCGCCGAACGGCGCAGCATATTGAAAAGACTGGTGCGGTAATGCCGGGCGAAACGTTCGTTGATCATCTCCAGGGTGGGAAGCCGCCCCCGGACGATTCGGTCCTGGCTGGCGAAATCGTAGCTCCTGGCTTCCCCGTCATACCCTTCGACCACCTCCGTCTCGACATCACCGCTGTCGACCCCATGCAGCAGCGCATCGATTTCGTCCTGGGAGAGAAGATCATTCGTACTCATCGTCTACTGCATCACGAAGGCAGTGAAATAAACCGATTCAATTGCACCAGAGCCTCCCTGTTCCTTGACCATTTTGTTCAGGGTCTTTAAGACATCTTTCTGCAGTTTTTCCTTGCCTTTTCTGACCTGGAGAGCGCTCCCATCCTGGGAACCGAATAGATTGAGCAGCGTGTTCCGGATCATTGGATCGTTGTGTTGGATAAATTCGATCAGCGCTGGATCCCGAACCATTACCTGAACACCGATCTGCAACATCTTCAGGTCACCACCCGGCGGCAGGTTGACTACAAACAACGGATCCAGGGGCTGATAGATAGCGGGAGGTTTATCCTCCGTCGGCGCCTCAGGTATATCTTCGGCAACCTGCCCCTGCTCATCACCACCGAACAGAAACCAGCCTGCACCCAGCCCACCGCCCAGCAGGACTAAAACACCCGCCACCAGGAACAGCATCAATTTTTTTTTCGAACCCTTTTCCTGCTCGATGCCCAGATCCAGGTCTTGTTCCAGTTCTTTTTTTGCCATGGAATTTTCCCCTCATGCCTTTAGGTTCCTTTAAGCAATTGGTGTGCCATTCGGGGAAATATATAAATCTCTATTAAAAACAGCGGATTAAAAATAGAACAATGACAGATGTCGAACTATTGACGACTTGGGGAGGGAGATAAGGCAGAATTCCGGCGAAGGACCGAGCCCCGCCGGTAGATGAAACATCAGGTTTTAAGGAACCTTATCCAACGCCAGAAATTGAGCAGACCGGCCAGAGAAGAGGCCACATAGGTCAAGGCGCAGGCCCTGAGGATGCGCCGGACCGCCGGTCGCTGGGCGTTCTCTATATAGCCGGATTCGAGGATAGGCAACGCCCTCCCAAAACTTGCATCCCACTCGACCGGGAGGGTCAGCAATTGTACCAGCAGCGATACCCCCAGGGTTCCAACCGCTGCCAGAAACATCAGCAGTCCGGCGGCCGGCGTCTTGGTGATCAAGGTAAGCACAGGAACCGCAAACAGGAGAAACGATCCCACCCTGGTCGACACCTGGGACAATCTTGCAAACCGCTGACGCCAAAGGAATGGGTGATAACCCGCCGCATGCTGGATGGCGTGACCCACCTCGTGGGCGGCGGTTGCAATTGCGGTAAGGCTGCGCCGATCCATGTTATCCGGGGTAAGTCGGACCTCCCTTGCAGTGGGGTCATAGTGGTCCCCTACCCCTTCCGCCGGCACAACTTTGACCGCTTCGAGCTGAAAACGGCCCAGCAGATGGCGGGCCAACTCCCCACCCGTCCCCGGGAAATCTTCTTCCTGCCGGTTGTAGCGCGCAAGTACATACCGAACCCACCACTGGGGCCCGAGGATCAACAGCACAAGCAGCGTAAGCAAAATCAGAAAGTGCATTTCAAGTACCTGAATATCAGTAATTCTACATCTGTGGACTGGCCACCAGAAAGCGGTCTCCAGCAACAGGGGGCATGATTTTCCGCTGACAGTCTGCGCCTGGAAATCTCAAAAAAATACTTGACAAATCGCATGGACATAAATCTATGAGCTTTAATAGAATTTCGGTAAATTCTAATCGTCGGGAAAACAATAAGCCATGGAACCCGGCCCTAAAGGCTCCAAAAATCGGAATCAGCACTCTGCAGGGAAAGAGCGACGTCAGCTCTTCGTGGTCTTGGGGGTGGCCTGGGCGGTTATTTGCCTGGCCTTGCTGCTGCTTGCGGTTGTCATGGATCTGCGCCGTTTCGAAACCGGCTTTCAAGAACTCGCCCGCCATACTTACCACCAACTTGCCGCCAGGTTCAGAGAAAACGAGGCGGTACTGGAGGGCTTTGCCGCCTACATTGCCGGCATGGGTGAACTCGACGAACAGCGGGCAAATCCTTATTCTGCCTATATAACGAAACGCTTTCCCCATATCTTCATGCTGGAGGTTGCAGAAGCTGTAAACGCCGGCGATGTCGATCAATTTCTGCTGCGCCAACGCGCCCGAGGTTACCCTCAGTTTGAGATCAAAAATTTCGACTATTCCGGCCGGCGCGTGTGGCAGCCGCCACCGGAAGCAGAAAGATACTATCCCCTGATCTTCCTCTATCCTCTACCCCAGGAGTCGCGACCAGTGCTCGGCCTGGATCTCGGATCCCATGAAAAACTGATGCTGCCCCTTCAGCGGGCGATTGCATCCGGTAGCTATCAGACCAGCCTTCCTTTCAAACTGGTGGAGGGTATCGATGGCTTTGTCATGTTCATGCCAGTCCAGGGCTTGAACGAGACCACCCCGCTGCAGCATCAACTACAACCTGCACACCACCGCTATATTGTTTTGATCGTGCTGCTTTCGGAGTATCTGCTTTCCAATCAAGATATCACCCAGGAGGCATCCGTCGGCATACTGCTCTACCACAACGACAAGACATCGGATGATCCACAGGGTTGGCTGTTCAACAAACCTTTGAAAAATCGAAGTCTACTCCCGAAGTTTGAATATGAGGCGAACCTGGAAGATTCCCGTCGTGGCTTTGTCTTAAGGATCGAGCAGTATTTCGGGCCGGAATCCATATCGAAGGGTCTATTTCTAACAGTAATTGCAATCTCGCTGGCCGGTTTCCTTTTCATCCGTCTCTTTATCCTGCAACGCTACTCAAAGGATATCGAAAGGGCTAGAGAGGACGCGCGCCTCGAGATGCTGGAAAACAATCACACTACGATCAGGATTCCTAGTCGGGAACTGCTTCTGGAATGGCTAAAAGAGGGCGTTGCCGAAGCAGGCAGTCACTCTTCGATCGCTCTGCTGTACCTGGATCTGGAGAATTTCAAACAGGTCAATAGCTGGTACGGGTACCGAATTGGAGACCTGGTATTAAAAACGACTGCCCGGAGAATCCAGAAGTGCCTGGCGAGGGACGATCTCGTTGTTCGGTTGCGCGGGGATGAATTTCTGGTGCTGCTCACGGATTACCCGTCCACCACTCGGTTGGAAGATCTCCTCGAACGCTTGAGAAAGGAGATTCGATCACCCATAACCATCGGCGATCGAGTGATATTCGTTGGCGTCAGTATAGGCGTAACACGCTATCCTGATGAGAGCAGCACTCTGGAGGAGGCCCTGAACACCGCTGAAAAATCCATGTATCAGGATAAAATGTCCCGACGGAACAGGGACTGAGGCTGTCGGTAAAAAAAAGTGATTCAAAGGGAGATGGTGGAAGCTAGATGCAATGCGGTATCACATCGCCTCCTTCACCATTCTTCCTTTCGGCCAGGCACTGATCACTGCCTGTACCAAGGTTGCCAGGGGTATAGCAAAGAACACCCCCCAGAAACCCCAGAAACCCCCAAACACCAGAATCGCCACGATAATGGCAACCGGATGAAGATTCACCGCCTCCGAGAAGAGCAGCGGCACCAATACGTTTCCATCCAGCGCCTGAATGACAAGATAGGCCACCGTTAGCCAGATAAAATCGGCACCCCAACCCCACTGAAACCAGGCGATCAATATTACCGGCAGGCTCACCACCGCGGCCCCGATATACGGCACGATGACGGACAGACCCACCAGCACCCCGAGCAACATGGCATACTCCAGACCCATCAGCGAAAAAGTGACGAAGCTGGCGGCCCAGACGATGATGATTTCCCAGAATTTACCCCGCACATAGTTGGCTATCTGCCTATCCATATCGCGCCAGACAGCATCCGCCAGCCTCCTGTCACGGGGCAGAAAACTGGTGCCCCAGTGGACGATCAGATGCTTGTCCTTGAGGAAGAAAAATACCAGCAGCGGCATCAGGATTACGTAAATCAGGATGGTGATGATACCCACTACCGAGGCCAGGGAGAGAGACACCACCCGCTGCCCGAATTCGGCGATCTCCTGACGGATGACGCCAATGATCTCCTGGACCTGGGCCGGTGAAATGATATCCGGGTAGTTCTCCGGCAGCCGCATCAACAACCCCTGCCCCTTGGTGATCATGGAGGGGATCTGCTGAAACAGCTGAGTCGCCTGAGTGGAAACCTGGGGCAAGAGGACGAACAGCACCAGGGTGACAAACAGCATAAAGCCAATGAAGACGACCAATACGGCGGCCAGTCTCGGCGCCCCGCGTCGCTCGATGATCCCAACGAGACCCTCCAGCAGATAGGCAATCACCACACTGGCCAGCACCGGGGCCAGCATGTGGCCCATGGTAAGCACCACAGCGAAACCAAGCAGCAGAAAGATGGTCAGAAAGACCACCTCCGGGTCTGAAAAATAGTGCTTGAACCAGTCTGTCAGAAACTGCATGGTGGTATCACCCGACAAGAGTTCCCTTCATTCCCGAGAGGCCCTATGCGTGGCATACTGACTCGAAAACAGCGCCTCCAGATCATCGATTACCTCTGTCGCCTCCCGCCCCTGCATGATATGGGCGGACATAAGCGCGGACGTCTCGGAGAACAGGGCGTCGCGGGCGAGCATGGGATAGGTTTCCGATAACCGTTTTATTGCCCCAATCACCGTTTCCCTGGGCGGCCGGGGAATAGGTTTGGGCTCCACTGGCGGCTCTGGCTCTGGGTCAGGCTGCTCCATCTGACCGCCCTGCCGCTCAGCAAGAAACTGGGCAAACGCCATCAACGTGGATCGCCCTTCCCGTTCCAGGCCCAGATATAGTTTCAACAACTCTTGCTGATCTGGCGGCAGCTTTATCTTCGGCAGCAGCACACGCCTAACCTTCCAGGCGCTCCTTCCTGTGCTCTTTACAGTAACCCTGGGCAAACGCCAGCAGTTCCTCCATCACCCGGGCCCGGAATTTCTGCTTCTGATGCACGAACGAGAATGGACGCTCCAGCGGCGGATCCAGATGCAATGCCACCAGGGTACCGAGTTTCAGCTCTTTTTGAACAGTAGCCAGAGAAACCACCGAAATCCCCATGTCGGCTTCAACCGCACCCTTGACCGATTCCGGACTGCCCAGTTCCATGGAAATCTTCAGTACCTCTCCCGGACCCGCGACTGAAGCCAGGTACTCGTTAATAACCTCCCGGGTACCCGATCCCTCTTCGCGGCAGATGAAAGGGTATTTAATCAGGTCTTCGTGGGTCAGCTTGTCGCGATGCGCTTCCGGGTGATTCGGCGGTACGATGGCCACCAACTGGTCCGAGCTGCAGGTTTCCACCACCAGATTCTTGTTGCCGACCGGCGCTTCGACCACTCCCAGATCGATGGTATTGTTCTCCACCATGGAGACAATACCATCCGTATTCGAGACCTTGAGGTGGATATTGATGTCCGGGTATTGGGACTTGAAATCACCCAGCAGGGAGGGAAGCATATACTCGGCGATGGTGGTACTGGCACCGATGGTGAGAGAACCCGCAATCTCCCCGGTCATCTCCCGCACCGAGTTCTCCATGTCGGTATAAAGCTCAAAAATCTTATCCGCGTATTCGTAGACCCGCCCCCCGGCTTCCGTCAGGCTGATGCGGTTGTGGGTGCGATCGAACAGCCGGGTGTTGAAGTACTCTTCGAGTTGACGAACCTGGAAGGTTACCGCCGGCTGTGTCATGTGGAGGGTTTCCGCCGCTTTGGTAAAACTCAGCAAACGGGCGACTGTGAAAAACACCTGGAGTCTGCGATCGGCCATATCAGCTTCTTCTGAAAGTCCTGTAGCACCTTGTAGTGGCGATAAATTAATTTTATACCATGTTTTTCTGATGAAGGCCAGTCCTATCCCGAATCAACAATCTTCCCAAACCCCCTGGAAATCCAGAAAAATATGCCTTAATCTCGACCGATCGAGAGGTGAATTCAGGCCAGACCCAATATCTAAGGCAACTCTGATCAATCATCTTTCGTCATTTCGGCGAAAGCCGGAGCAGTAGCGCAGGGAAGCACCGCTTAAGGACCTGACGAGGGAATCCGGTATCGCTTTGAATTTCAGATACCGGGTTCAGGGTCTCCGCTACGCTTCGCCCGGAATGACGAATTGATCGAAGTCTCCTTAGCAAAACACCCCCAGTCCAGCGGCAGAGGAGCCCGTGATGAAGGATAGACATCCCCAAACAGTTCGAAATCTGGCAGTTATCTGCGGCCTAGCTACCACCATCCTGTCCGGCCAGGCCCTGGCAGCGGGCTTTCAGTTGATCGAGCAGAGCGTCTCCGGAATGGGCACCGCCTATGCGGGGGGCTCCGCCCTGGGGGAGGACGCGACCACTGTCTTCTTCAACCCGGCTGGCATGACACGGCTGGAAGGGACCCAGACCTCGGCCGGCTTCCATGTGGTCATGCCCCAGGCCGAGTTCGATAACCAGGGCTCTTCCACGGCGAATGCTGGGAGCGGCAGTGTTCCGCTCACCGGTAACGGCGGCGATGCCGGAGAGACCGGGGTGGTGCCCAATCTGTATGTGAGCCACCAGTACAGCGAAGAGCTCTTCTTCGGCCTGGGGGTCAACGTCCCCTTCGGCCTCTCCACCCACTACGACAACGACTGGGCCGGCCGCTACCACGCCATCAAGTCAGAGGTGGAGACGGTCAACATCAACCCCTCCTTTGCCTACAAGGTGAACGACTGGCTGAGCCTGGGGGCCGGCGTCAACGCCCAGTACGTCGATGCCAAGCTGACCAATGCGATGGATTTCGGCCTGATAGCGGAAGACGAAGGTTTAGGTTTTCTGGGTTTTTCCCCCACCTCAGCCGACGGCCGGTCCAAGGTACAGGGCGACGACTGGGCCTACGGCTACAACCTGGGGCTGCTGCTGAACCTGGGGGAGCAGACCCGCCTCGGGGCCCACTACCGCTCCAAGCTGGATTACACGGTGAAAGGGGAGGTGACATTCAATAATGTGCCCGATGACCCCTTCGGGGCACTGAAGGCAAAGTTTAAAGATGGCAACGCCCGCTCCAGTGTCGACCTGCCCTGGACCCTGTCCGTCAGCCTGGTCCACGAGTTCACCCCGAAGTGGGCGGTGATGGCCGACTTCAGCCGCACCGGCTGGAACGACCTGGATGAGCTGCGCTTCGAATTCGACAACGGCCTGCCCGACGGCGTCACCACCCTGAACTGGTCCAACTCCAACCGCTACTCTGTGGGCGCCACCTACAAGCCCACCGGCCAGTGGACCCTCCGCGCCGGGGTGGCCTTCGACGAAACGCCGATACCGGACAAGGAGTACCGCACCCCGCGTATCCCGGGCGAGGACCGGATCTGGGGCGCGCTGGGCGTGGGCTACCGCTACTCGGACAGCCTGAGCTTCGACTTCGGTTACGCCCACCTGTGGGTGGACGACCCCAAGATCGACAAGACGACCGGCAGCAGCCCCGCAGATGAAGATTATTACCGCGGCAATCTGAAGGGCGAGTACGACGCCAGCGTGGACATCGTCAGCGCCCAGGTGAACTGGATCTTCTGAGCCAGATAAAACCGGCGAAACGGGAGAGGTAACGGCTGCGCTGCAGTTATGCCCTCCCGCTTCGCCTGCCAACAAAAAGCCGCCCCAAGGAGCGGCTTTTTTATCACACCCAGACGGGTGCGATGCGGCAATATCAGATATAGAGGCAGATATCGCTCTGTCCGGCGAACTCGAAGAAGCGAGCGGCACCCGCATATTCGATACCGTCGATGAACTCGGAGGTGTTCATGTCAAACAGGTCTACGGTCATCTGGCAGGCGATTAGCCTTACCTCGGCCTCCTGGCAGAGTTCCCGCAGCTCTTCCAGACTGGCCACGCCCTTGTCCGCCATTTTCTTTTTCATCATGGCGGTCATCATGGCCTGCATGCCTGGCAGGGCCGTCAGCATGACGGGAAACCACTTGTCCATGCCCATCGGCATCGGCATACCGGGATTGCCCAGCGGGGTGACTTCCAGCGCCAGTTTCTTGCGCAGGAGCTGCAGTCCGTAAAACGTAAAGAAGATCTCCGTCTCATAACCAAGCGCGGCGGCCGTGGATGAGAGGATAAACGGCGGATAGGCCCAATCCAGCGAGCCCTTGGTGGCGATGATGGCTAACTTCTTCTCTTCCATCTGAATCTCCTCCTACAATGCTGTTATGTTAAGGATCGGGTCCAGATCAGGCCTTCTTGATCAGGAAGTGGAATTTACCGCCTTCTTCCTTGGACTCCATCAGTTCATTACCGGTCTGCTTGGAGAAAGCTTCGAAATCTTTCACAGAGCCGGGATCAGTGGCGATGATATGCAGCACCTGGCCCGTATCCATACTGGACAGGGTCTTTTTTGCGCGCAGGATCGGCAGGGGGCAATTTAATCCGCTGGCGTCCAATTCTTGATCGAAATCAGCCATTTTTCAACCTCCAGAGCAATTATGTGTTTGGAAAATCAGTTAGACCTTATATTCTAACAGTCGGAAAAACGCAAGTCATGGACTTTTCATCTCCTGTCCCGAATTCCAGGCGTTTTATTTTTCGCCGGTCAAACCATTGCAACCGGGGCGATATCGAATCCCTTCCGCGCCCAGTCGATTATGCCGCCCTTCAGATTGATGACGTTCTGAATCCCGTTCTGCATCAGATACATGCAGGCATGATAGGAACGCGCACCGCTGCGGCAGTAAAGCACGATATCCTTATCCGGGGGGAACTCGGCCATGCGCGCCGGTATCATATGCATGGGCAGGTGCCGGGAGTTGGGCAACATCCCGTGCATGACCTCCGCCTCACTCCGGATATCCAGCAATAACAGATCGTTACCGGACGACACCCGGTTTTCCAATTCGACGGAATCTATCTCTTTGACCACTACTACCTTTCCTCCACCACGAATAACCAAGTGTTTCAGTATATTACTACACCTGCTAATATAAGCAAGGTGCGATATTCTGTATAATCGAGTGAGTCCCGAAATCGCTCCCGACTGCTCTTCGGCTGGCGGAAAATACTACTTCGGAATTTCACAGATGATGGATTTCCTACCGATTTTTCTGGATATCAGAGGCAACAACTGCCTGGTGGTGGGCGGTGGTGACGTAGCCGCCCGCAAGGTCGATCTGCTGTTACGAAGCCAGGGCCTTGTCCGACTGGTTGCGCCAGAACTCTGCCCCAATCTTCAAGTACTCAGCGAACAGGGGCTGATTGAACATCATGCCAGGACCTACCAGGAAAACGACCTCGACGACTGCCTTTTGGTAATCGCCGCGACCAACGCCCCGGCTATCAATAAGCGTATTGCTGATCAGGCAAAAGCAAGGCTGATCCCGGTCAATGTGGTAGATGAACCGGAGTTGTGCTCTTTTATCGTCCCCTCGATCATTGATCGCTCACCGGTGGTTGCTGCCGTTTCCACCGGCGGGGCATCACCGGTGCTTGCCCGCCTGATTCGCAGCCGACTCGAAACGCTGATACCAGCAGGCTATGGCCGTCTCGCGGAACTGGCCAGGCGTTTTAGAGAGCGGGTAAAAGCGGAATTTTCGAACCCTTCCGATCGCCGCCGATTCTGGGAAAAGGTGCTAACCGGTGGCGTCGCGGAAAGGGTCTTCTCCGGCCATATGGAAGAGGCGGATGCTGCCATGTTGCGGGAACTGAAGGGATCCAGCCCGTCGGCGGCAATGGGTGAAGTCTATCTGGTCGGCGGTGGCCCTGGTGACCCGGACCTGCTTACCTTCCGGGCACTGAGGCTGATGCAGCAGGCGGAAGTGGTGGTATACGACCGGTTGGTGGCCGAGGCGGTGCTGGAGATGACCCGGCGAGACGCGCAGCGAATCTACGTGGGCAAGGAACGCGACCAGCACGCCATGCGGCAGGAGGAGATAAACCAACTGCTGGTCCGGCTGGCGAAACAGGGCAAACGGGTGGTGCGCCTGAAAGGCGGCGATCCGTTTATCTTCGGACGGGGTGGCGAGGAGATTGATACCCTGTCGGCAGAAGGGGTTCCCTTCCAGGTTGTCCCGGCCATCACCGCCGCCTCAGGCTGTGCCGCCTACGCCGGTATTCCCCTGACCCACCGGGATTATGCTCAATCGGTTACCCTGGTCACGGGGCATCTGAAAGACGGCAGTATGAATCTGAACTGGGCCCAGCTGGCACCGCCAAACCAGACCGTGGTTTTCTACATGGGATTGCTGGGATTGCCGGTCATCTGCCGGGAACTGATCGCTCAAGGTGTCTCGCCCGACCGACCGGTAGCGCTCATTCAGCAGGGTACCACCGAGCACCAGCGCGTGTTCACCGGGACCCTCGCAACCATCCAGGAAATCGTGGAGCGGGAGAAACCCAAGCCACCCACTCTGATCATCGTCGGTGAAGTGGTGAAACTGCACGAAAAACTGAACTGGTACAAGGCACCGGAAGTGCCGAAACGGGGCGCAACCTCGCCCATCGGTCCTGAGTCGGGATAGGCCTGGTGGTTGTTAAGGGCACCTCGAAAAATTCGGGGTGCTCGTGTGGTGCAGGGACGTACCACTATTTTCTTGCGCGTAAGCGCATGAAAATGACCCTTAAGGGGCAGGTCGTCGAACTACCCCGCCCCAGCGAGCCGCCCCTTGCTGGTATCCCGTGCGGACCCCAGAGAAAAACCCTGACGGCTGCCGCGACGGGCCAGTTCGTTTTCGATTCCGTTCAATACCGCCCACTTTTTAGAACACCAGTTCGGGGCCAGCAGAATATCGGTCGACGCGGTTCCGGTCACCCGGTGAAACACCACTTCCGGAGGTGTTGCCTCGATCAGGTCCGCCGCAATCGAGAGATACTCATCGAAACCCAGCGGGGTGTAGCCACCCTGCCGCCACTGATTTGCCAAGCGCGTCCCTTTCACCACGTGCAGGGGGTGCAGTTTCAACCCCTCTACCCCCAGATCCAGAACCCGCTGCAGGCTGGACAGGACCTCGACTCTTCCCTCCCCCGGAAGCCCGACAATCAGGTGAGCACAAACCGGCAGACCCCGAAGCCGGGCCGCCCTCACCGCCTGGCGGTATTCGGCAAAGCCGTGCCCCCGATTCACCCGCTCCAGGGTCTGGTCAAAGGCGGACTGCAAACCCAGTTCCAGCCAGATCTCGTAGCCAGTGGCCTGGTATCCGCGCATCAGATCCAGCACCGGCTCAGGGACGCAGTCGGGGCGGGTTCCTACCGACAACCCAATCACATCGGGTTGCCGCAACGCCTGACCGTAGAGATCAGACAGATGCGCGATATCCGCATAGGTATTGGTATAGGCCTGGAAATAGGCAATATAGCGACGGGCACCGGTACGGCGGGTCACCACCCGTCTACCGGCTTCAATCTGCTGCGACACTGACGGCGGCTGACGGGAATTCGGATTGAACGAGGCGTTGTTACAGAAGGTGCACCCGCCCCGGCCTTTGCTGCCGTCCCGATTCGGGCAGGTAAAACCGGCGTTGATCGCGAGCTTGTGAACCCGCTCGCCGTAGCGCCGCAGAAGATCCTGCCCGAAGGTATTCACGTAATCTGCCAACGCCACCGGTTATCTGCCCCCACGTTATTGAATACGGCCCACACTGGCCGACATGTTCCGCGTGGCGGTCATTGTAAACGAGGCAGTATCCAGGATGCCACCGGACGACCGACTGACGGCCGTCAACTCCAATCCCTCCCAATCAGTTCGTGCCGGCAGCCTCAGGCCATTACTCGGGTATAATCTTCGCCATGGATGGGGAACTTCTGGACAAACTCCGAGACCGCCTGGGCATCATCCACTCCCGTCAGCGAATCGGCATCGAAAACGAATCGGCACCCCGAATCTTCGGAAAGGGGCTTAATTTCTTTCATCCGGAAAACTGGTACTCGCTGCATGGGTTGATTCGCCACACCCTCATGCTGACCGGGTTTTACTGGCGCGGCAGGCGCAATGCGCTGGATATCCAGATCAGACACAATGACATATTGCTGCCACATCTTCCCGCCGCCTTTGAGGGATTTACCATCCTCCATCTCAGCGACCTGCACCTGGACATGTGCCCGGCTTCGACCCAGGTACTGATCGACCGTATCCGCCCGCTCGAATACGACCTTTGTGTCATCACCGGCGACTATCGTGCCGGGACTTTTGGCACGATTGACGAAGCGATGAGGGAGATGCGCGCGCTTTGCACCGTGTTGAACCAACCGGTGTATGCCGTGCTCGGCAACCACGACAGTATCTTTATGGTGCCGGTTCTCGAGGAGATGGGAATCCGAATGCTGCTCAACGAATCGCTGGCACTGAACCGTGGTAACGAAAGCATCCACATCGCCGGCATCGACGACGCCCATTATTACCGCGTCGACAATATCGAGAAGTCGGCACACGATATCCCGCCGGAGGCGGCGTCCATACTCCTCTCCCATACGCCGGAGATCTATCGTCAGGCCGCCCATGCGGGATTCGACGTGATGCTGTGTGGACATACCCACGGCGGACAAATCTGTCTTCCAGGTGGATTCCCCCTGACCTTGGATGCGCGTTGCCCGCGTTACATGGGCTCCGGCAGCTGGCGATACCACACGATGGCGGGATATACCTCTGTCGGCGCGGGCACCAGTATCGTCAATGTACGGCTAAACTGCCCGCCTGAAGTCACCCTTCATCGCCTGCGAAAATAGATAGAGCGACGGCTGTCAGCGTGCCGCAAAACGATCGAGCAAACGGGAAAAAATCAGGTGCAGGAAGAGGAAGGCCAAAGCGGACAGCAGAATATCCCGCCACTCCAACCCCAATAGCGACGAACAGCCCCACAACGGAATGAGCGACTCCGGCAACTGATCGAGACCCGGTGACGAACTGCTGGAAGCCAAGCCTAAACGGCGTTTGATAAAACTCGACAACAGATCGCCCAGCATGGCCAGTAATCCAAATACGGCCCCCAGCCGCCAGGACATCCCCATCAACATAGCGATCAACGCGGTCACCAGGATGGAGAACAGGATTCCTCTAACTGTTTTGGTTGCCCCCAGCCAGCGGCGGCCGTCTCCCGCTATGCGGTTGCCATCCAGCGGATAATCGAATCGCCGCCCCAGCAACCAGGCAACGACAACTGGCGTGCCGTTAGCGACAATCAGTAGAAAAAGTGCATCCAAGAAGATCAACAAGCATCCAGATTGCTATCAATTCACCAAAACAGTATCTATTTTGATTTTAAATGTGTCTTGCGGAACGGATACATCAGTTGCTGTTGTGTCATTTCACCGCTCACCGGTCGTCATCGTCTGCGATTGGAGAAACACGCCTTGGCGAAAACGCCCTGCATGTCTTCTATCCGAACCAGATAAAGCCCTTTGTGGTAATAAACTGTTTTACCACTCTCTTCGAGCAAATCAAGTACCCGCTGACTCTCATCGGTGACCGCCTTTCTTCCCAGCATCTTGCTGAGATAGGGCTTCGGCCGGACATAGCCGGTGGAGGCTCTATCCACGAAGGTGGTGAGACCCACCTTTTTTACATTACTTCTGAGCTTTGCCATTAACTTGCTCCCGATTTTCTTCCCAGGTCCTGTCGCTAGAAACAGTCACCTATCTTGCAAAAACACCCATCGATTGTCGGTGGAATCTTTGTGCGGGGCTTTTGCCCGCGGAAAAAATCCAACGCAACAATCTCACCCGCCAGGACCATATCGAAATCTGTGGCTCCAGACCTAATCCTAGTTCGGCGCATGTCAGCGAATCTTCAATCAGGGCATCATGCAGTGGCGCAAACAGCAATGGCCAGGAGAGCAACGCCACACCCCGGGTATTCATTGCGAGTGTCTCTTTCAATTCAGTTTTTCCGTCCCCTTTTGGGATCACTTCATAACCATGGTATCCACTGAAACCGCTCGGACCGGTAAACTGAAATTTCACCCGTTTTCCAGCCTCATACTCTTCAACGAAGTACCGAATGGGTCCATGGCCACCGATAGCCCCGGCCGATAATGGCTTATCGAACTTCATCTTCGGCCACAAATGGCGGGGCCACAAGAGATCATTTTTCGATGCCAAGCTATCCAGAAGCAGCCCTAGCTCACTGACCGGAACCGGGTACTCACGGCTGTGTATGTTGAGAATCTGCATCCTTATTCATGACCATTCTATAGTTGGTTCATGGTAAAAAATCACTTCCCGTTTTTATGGGCGAAGTCAGTGCTGTCCCATTAACCTCCAACCGTCATGCCGGACTTGATCCGGCATCCAGTGAACGCATTGAAAAACCTGGATTCCGGACAAGTGCTTCGCACTTTCCGGAATGACGAACATCAGTGTTCAAATTCATGTCTATGCCGCAACTAATCACTATGAAAGAGCTGTCGTATCAATGCGTTCCGGTTATATGTAACGCAACTTAATGGGACAGCACTGGGGCGAAGTAGAAGAGTGCGTATTGGCTATGCGTTGAATAAGTTTCAGGAACCTGTGCCGAGTTTACCTCTTAAGGTACTCCGTTACGGTTCTTTAGGGACGCGGAACGACCGCAGCAGAACAACTGTCCAGTAGAGCGTATAAGCGAGAAAGATTGCCAGCCCAATCAGGAAAAGGCTCTCGTCGAGCCCTATCGGATCGGACAGGTTCGCCCGAAATGTCAACAGGCCAACGAATAACATGAACAGAAAAAGCGCCGTGCCGAACTGCCACATGTAATGACTGAATTTCTCCACGGCTTTTGAGCGATGCTGTGGCATAAGCCAGAAGTCCCGGTTTGGAAGACTGATCCACTTGCTTGGCACACTCTCGAGCAACTTTGGAGCGAAATACAATGCGCAGAAAACGAGTATTTGCATGCAGAGCATAATCAATGTATTCGTCAGATTTGATGCCCAACCATTCGGCGCCCCCCCAGTGCCGAAATGAATCGCGATGCGATCCGGCAGAATCGATAAAGATACCAGGGACAGAATCAGGTTCGACAGAAAGCTCAATACAAGGGCTGCGCGCATCTTGGTGGTCTCACGGGTGGCTATTCAGCCGGTTGTTCAGGTTTTCTATAGTGTAGAGAATCTTTTCTACTTTTTCTGGAACAATCTACTCATCGGCAGCATAAACATGGGCACAACACAGACTGAAGTCAGAGATACGATTAGCCAACAAAAACGGCTCCCGAAGGAGCCGCTGTTGTTTCTAACATTGATTTTGTGCAGTTTAGTTACGCTTTGCTTTCAAAAGCCAGTGCGTTGACTCCGGCCATACCCAATCAGTCGTCATCGTGATCGTGATCGTGTTTTCCCTTCCTTCTCGGTTTGACGGTCAGCTCGTAGCTTACGTCGACACTGAAAAGCACGTCTCCAGTGTCGATATCACATATGCCGCCGGTGAAGTGGATTCTATGCTTGCCTTTTGACAGCGGCGACAAAATCACCCAGAAGCCGTCGGCAACCGTCTCGGGGTCCCCGGCATACTCAAAGGGAGGTGACTGGGTGCGCACGATCGGCGTCGAGTACACAACCGGAACACCATCAACCTCGGCCTGCAGCACACAGGCCGTGCTGTTAAAAATACCTGCCGGTATCTCGCTGAAGAGTCCATCCATTATTTCGCGTTTTTGCTCAACCGAACAGTTGGGCTCGCCGAACATGGCTGTGCACCAATCATCTGGGTTAAACATGTTTGCATTGACCAGTGGGAACATCAGGTGCTTGTGTTCCCCGATGGGTGCATGACACTTACGTTCGGCGACACCGCCGCCCGTTCCCCCGAGATACCACACGGGGCCCGATTGGCCCAAGGCGCAATCGACCCTGCCATCTCCAAAAGCAAAATCAGGATAATTTTCTTCCTGCCATTGCCACCACCCGGCGGACCATTCGCCGATGGTCTTGTCGTAAAGCGTCAGTTCCCCGTCTTCAGACGCGGGCAGCGCTGTGGCCAGAAATAAGAGCCCAGCTCCGGCAAAGACGGTCGTTGTCATAGAGACGGCTTTGTTCGCGTTGCGATTTTTCATAGTGTAATCATCCTTTATTTGCCACTGTGTTTTCATCGGAATGTTGACTGCAATCCATGCATCCGCGTCTCAACTGCAGCCTGCGCACCTCAGCGCAATGCTACGCCCGAAGCCCGATGCAGCATCTGTTCGTGCAGGTTATCAGACCGAGCCGCGCTGAAAAGACGTGATTGTATGAATTCTCCCCCTGAGAAACCGAGAGCTTTTATTCTTAAGCTCTCATTCATCTTAGTAAGGAAAAGATGTTGGCATTAGAATAATTCCTGTTTGCTGATGCAGGTCAAATCAAGCCAGGAAACAAATCGACCGGATAGAATAAATACGATATCAAGGTAAATTGGCTTTTCTGAATTGAGTAAATCGAAGGTTTATCGATTTTCAGAACCTCAATTACCATTCGCAATTTTTCGACCGCCCATCGACGAGTAACAATTCGCCGGGGACAG
This sequence comes from uncultured Gammaproteobacteria bacterium, assembly GCA_963820955.1. Taxonomy (GTDB): domain Bacteria; phylum Pseudomonadota; class Gammaproteobacteria; order Chromatiales; family Chromatiaceae. Next base: position 54,235 of record CAWGCA010000045.1, read on the forward strand.
GTTTACAATCCCCTACATTCAGACTGCGGGCACTCTTCGCCCGAAAATCGATTGTTTTGGAGGAATTTGTGGAACAGAAGAACGTTGACGTCGCCATCATCGGTTCCGGCAGTGCCGGCCTCTACGCCCTGGGCAAGGTCCGCCCCTCCGGAAAGAGTTTCGTCCTGATCAATGGCGGGGAACTGGGCACCACCTGCGCCCGGGTCGGCTGCATGCCGTCCAAGGCCCTGATCCAGGTAGCGGAAGATTTTCACCGCCGCAACATCCTGGGCCGCTATGGTGTCGAGGGCCACAAAGAGCTGGAACTGGATGCCGAAGAAGCGATGGAACACGTGCGGGACATGCGCGACACCTTCGTCGACCGGGTCCTGTCCAACAGCACAGACCAGCTGAGCGATGAGCTGTTCATCGAGGGCTATGCCCGGTTCGTCGATCCCCATACCCTGGAAGTGGAAGGCCAGCGGATCCGGGCGGAGAAGATCATCATCGCCACCGGCACCCGCCCGATCCTACCGGCCGGCTGGGAGTCCTTCGGCGACCTGATCATCACCACCAACGAGGTTTTCGAGCTGCAACATCTGCCCCAATCTCTGGCCGTCATCGGCCTGGGCGTGGTGGGGTTGGAGATCGGCCAGGCCATGGCCCGCATGGACGTAGAGGTTACCGGTTTCGACCTGCTGCCAACCATCGGCGGACTGGACGACCCGGATGTAGCCAAGGCGGCCATCGAATACATCGGCAAGGACTTCTCCCTGCACCTGGGCCATGCAGCGGAGATCACCGAGGAGGGCGATCTGCTGCGGGTGACCGCCGGCGAGCAGTCGGTGCTGGTGGAGCGGGTACTGGCCAGCCTGGGCCGCAGACCCAACCTGGACAATCTGGCCATAGAAAATGCCGGCATTCAGCTCGACGAGCGGGGTATTCCGGCATTCAATCCCAACACCATGCAGATCGGTGACAGCCATATCTTCATCGCCGGCGACGTCGACGGTGAAAAGCCCATCCTGCATGAAGCGGGAGACGAAGGGCGGATCGCCGGGTACAACGCCACCAGCGACCGAATCAGCGCCTTTCGGCGCAAGGTGCCCTTGGCCATCAACTTCTGCGACCCCAACATCTGTTATGTCGGCCAGCGCTGGTCGGAACTCGACCCGGAAACCACCGCCGTCGGCGAGGTGCAGTTCTCGCCCGTGGGCCGGGCCATGATCATGGGCAAGAACCGGGGCATCCTGAAGGTCTACGCCGATAAGCAGAGCGGACAACTGCTCGGCTCCGAGATGATCTGCACCAAGGGCGAGAACCTGGCCCATTTGTTGGCCTGGTGTATCCAGCAGCAGCTCACGGTCGGCCAGTTGCTGCAGTTTCCCTTCTATCATCCGGTGATCGAAGAGGCCCTGCAGGCTGCCCTCTACGACTGCTACAGCAAGGTGGAGACGAAGAACGACACCCCCATTACCGAGCTGATCCCCCTCTAGCGGCACAGAGATGGAACCGGATTTCTGGCATCAGCGCTGGGAGCGGGACCAGATCGGCTTTCACGAGCACGAGTTCAACACCCACATGATGCGCTTCATCCGGCATCTGGGGGTAAAACCCGGCGATCATGTTCTGGTGCCCCTGTGCGGCAAGAGCCGCGACATGCTCTGGCTGGAACAGCACGACTTCCAGGTCACGGGCATCGAGATCAGCCCGATTGCGGTGGAGGCGTTTTTCCGGGAAAACGGCCGTGAGGCGAAGCAGACACACCGGGACGGCGCAGCGGTCTACCAGGCCGGCAGCATCACCATTCACTGTGCCGACTTCTTTGCCGTCTCACCGCAATGGCTGCCCCCGGTCCACGGGGTCTATGACCGCGCCTCCCTGATCGCCCTGCCCCCCGCCATGCGACCAGACTATGTGGAACAGTTAATGCGGCTCTCAGGACCCTCGGCGGGGTCACTCCTGATCACCCTCGACTATCCGCCGGAGGAGATGCAGGGCCCCCCTTTTTCCATCGACCCGGAAGCCGTGCAACGACTGTTTCAGCAGCACTATCGGGTGGAGCAGATCCACCAGGAGGACTGCCTGGCGGAATCCCACTTCCGGAATAAGGGACTGACCCGGCTGCTGGAGCATGTCTTTTCCCTCAGCCGCGGCATATAGAGTTGTTGGTGGATAGCGCTGCGCTTATCCACCCTACACTCTGTTTCAGGCTTCGTAGGGTGGATAAGGCGCGTAATGCGATCGCCTATTGACCATGCACCTCGGCCGATCGCGCCGTAATCCACCGAAATCCTCTTTGCTGGATTGCGCTTCGCTGATCCACCCTAACAATGCTAGGGCGAGGGGGTAATAGAGAATTTACTTCTCGGCAGCCTCTGTTGTATTGACCGAAATCAGCTCCACCTCGAAGACCAGGGCGCTGTTAGCGGGGATCCGGTTGCCGGCGCCGCGGCTGCCATAGGCCAGCTCCGAGGGAATATACAGCTCCCACTTGTCCCCCTCCTGCATCAACTGCAGGCCCTCGCCCCAACCCTTGATTACCCGGTTGAGCTGAAAGGTTGCCGGCTTGTTGCGCTTGTGGGAACTGTCAAACTCTTTGCCATCGATCAGCATGCCCCGGTAGTGGACGGTCACGCTGTCGGTGGCCCCCGGGCTCTTGCCCTCACCGGCCGTCAGCTCCTTGTACTGCAGACCGCTGGGCAGGGTGGTCACACCCTCTTTCTTTCCGTTCTCGGCGAGGAAGGCCTTGCCCTCTTCCAGCGTCTCAGCCGCCTTTTTTCCCTTCTCCTGCTCCTTCTTCTGCGCCGCCGCACGTTGCTGCAGCCCGACCAGCGCCGCCCGCTGCTCATCGTTGGTCAACATCGGCGTATTGCCGGAAACGGCATCCTCGACCCCCTTCAACAGCGCGGCGCCGCTGACCTCCAACTCCTGACGTTTGAAATCAAACCCCAGCCGATAGCCCACGCTGTAGTTGATCTTGTCGGTCTCGGTCTTGAGCTCCACCGCTTCCTCCGCCAGGCAGATACCGGACAGCAGCCCCAAGGCAGGGACGGTCATTCCTATTATTTTCATCATAATTCCTACTCTCCTTATGAAAAACTGAATCGGTCGTTGTTAATTTAGTGAGCATCAAAAAAATACAACCTCCGTCATTCCGGCGCAGGCCGTAATCCAGCAACCTACCTTATTTCCTGGATCCCGGCTTTCGCCGGGATGACGTAAACTTAGAAAAAGTGTGTATATAGAGGCTCACCAATTTAGCCGGCCATGGTAACCGAAACACCCCTGATCTAGAAACCGGAATGAAAATCGCCTGGTATAACGCCGCGGAAAGCGGCAGACGGGTTCAACGACGAGGAATCTCCCGTTGTTTCCACAACAGGTAGACCGCGGGAATCACGAACATCGACAGCAACGGCGCCGTGATCATGCCGCCGATCATGGGCGCGGCGATCCGCTGCATGACCTCGGATCCGGTACCCTCGCTCAGCATAATGGGCAACAGGCCGGCGATAATGACGGCGACCGTCATCGCCTTAGGCCGCACCCGCAGCACCGCCCCCTCCATGATGGCGGCCTTGAGTTCATTGCGACTGGTCAAACGCCCCTCCTGGCGGTAGGCCTTCAGGGCATTGTCCAGATAGATGAGCATCACCACACCGAACTCCGCCGCCACCCCCACCAGCGCGATAAAGCCGACGGCGACCGCCACCGACAGGTTGAAATCCAACAGCAGCACCAGCCAGAATCCCCCCACCAGGGCAAAGGGCAACGTCAGCATTACCAGCACCGCCTCCCCCCCGCTGCGAAGCGCCAGATAGAGCAGCACGAAAATAATGATGAGGGTCAGGGGCACCAGCTTGGCCAGCCGCTGCTGGGCCCGCAGCATGTACTCGTACTGACCCGACCAGGTGATGGAATAGCCGGGCGGCAGTTTTATCTGCTGTTGCACCAGCTGTTGTGCCTGGCGGATATAGCTGCCCAGATCCACCCCGCGGATATCGACAAAGGTCCAGCCGTTGAGACGTCCGTTCTCGCTCTTCAGCATCGGTGGCCCATCCACCACCTTCACCTCCGCCACCTGGGACAGCGGGATCTGCGCCCCCGAGGCGGTGACCAGCGGCAGCTGACGCAGCTTGTGGACATCGTCCCGCTGTTCCCGGGGGAAACGGAGATTGACCGGATAGCGCTCCAGCCCCTCCACCGTCTGGGTGATATTGATGCCGCCCACCGCCGCGCTGACCACCTGGTTGATGTCCTCGATGCTCAACCCCAGTCTTGCCGCCTCCAGCCGCTTGGGCAATATCTCTATATAACGGCCCCCGGCCACCCGCTCGGAGTAGGCCGAGGCGGTGCCGTCCAGCTGCAGCAGGATCTCTTCGATATGCCGGCCGATACGCTCTATCTCCTCCAACTCGGGCCCCGCCACCTTCACCCCCACCGGGGTCTTGATGCCGGTGGCGAGCATGTCGATACGGGTCTTGATCGGCATGATCCAGGCGTTGGTGAGACCAGGGAAGCGGACCCGCTCGTCCAGTTCCTGTTTCAGTTTTTCCAGGGTCATACCCGGCCGCCACTCCTCCCGGGGCTTAAGCTGGATCAGGGTCTCGATCATGGTCAGGGGGGCCGGGTCAGTCGCCGTGTCCGCCCGGCCGATCTTACCGAACACCCGCACCACTTCGGGGGTCTGACTAATCAGCCGGTCGGTCTGCTGCAGCAGCTCCCGGGCCTTGCCGATGGAGAGACTGGGCAGGGTGGTGGGCATGTACATCAGATCCCCCTCGAACAGCTCGGGCATAAACTCAGATCCCAGACCGGTCCCCCATCGCGCCAGCCAGGGAATGCCCTGAAAACCCTCGTGCCATGCCCGGGTGACCACCTCCTGGGCCTCACCGATACTATCCAGCACCGACTCGCCGAAATCAGGCGCCAATGGGCGGATCAGCTGCACCGGCCACTTCAGGGGCTCCATCAGGCCTGTGACCCCCTTCAGGGGAATCACCAGGCTCAGCACCGCCAGCAGCGACAGCAGCAGCATGGTCCTGGGCGCGGCCAGCACCATCCGCAGCAGGGGGCGGTAGATCCAGATAAGGAGGCTGTTGAGCGGATTGTGGGACTCCGCCGGGATTTCGCCGCGAATAAAGTACCCCATCAGCACCGGTACCAGGGTCACCGAAAGACCGGCAGCGGCAGCCATGGCATAGGTCTTGGTCAGCACCAGGGGGGTAAACAACCTCCCCTCCTGGGCCTCCAGGGCGATCACCGGCAGAAAGCTGAGGGTGATGATGAGCAGCGAGTAGAACAGCGCCGGCCCCACCTCCATGGCGGCCTTGCCGATGACCTGCCAGCGCGCCTCTCCGCTGATTTTTGGATCTTCCCGCTCCAGGTGCTTGTGGGCGTTCTCGATCATCACGATGGCGGCATCCACCATGGCGCCGATGGCGATGGCGATGCCCCCCAGTGACATGATGTTGGCGTTGATCCCCTGCCGCTCCATGATGATGAAGGCAACCAGTATCCCCATGGGCAGGGTCACAATGGCAACGAAGGCCGAGCGGATATGAAACAGGAACAACAGGCAGACCAGGGCCACCACGATCAGCTCTTCGATCAGCTTTTCTGTCAGATTGTCCACCGCCCGGTGAATGAGCTGAGAGCGGTCATAGGTCTCGACGATCTCCACACCCTCGGGCAGCCCGGGCTTGAGGGACTCCAACCGCTCCCTGACAGCGGCGATGGTGGCCAGGGCATTCTCGCCGTGGCGCATCACCACGATACCGCCGGTGATCTCCCCCTCCCCGTCCAGGTCCGCCACCACCCGGCGCATCTCCGGCCCGACCTGCACCCGGGCCAGATCCCGCAGCAGGATCGGGATGCTGCCGGCCGTCACCTCCAGTGGGATCTGTTCTATATCCTCCAGGGAGCGGAGATACCCCCGGGTACGGACCATGTACTCGGATTCGGCCATCTCGATCACTGATCCGCCCACCTCGCGGTTGGCATCACGAATGGCCTGGGCCACCCGGGCCAGGGGGATATCAAAGGCCCGCAGCTTCTCCGGATTGACCACCACCTGGTACTGCCGCACCATGCCGCCGACGGTCGCCACCTCGGCCACCCCGGGCACCGCCTGCAGTTCGAACTTGAGAAACCAGTCCTGCAGGCTGCGCAACTGGGAGAGATCGTGGCGGCCACTGCGGTCCACCAGGGCATAGCTGTAGACCCAGCCCACGCCGGTGGCATCCGGCCCCAGCCTGGGCACCACCCCGCTGGGCAGATCGGCGGCGGCCTGGTTGAGATACTCCAGCACCCGGGAGCGGGCCCAGTAGAGATCGGTCCCGTCCTCGAAGATCACATAGACATAGGAGTCGCCGAAGAAGGAGTAGCCGCGCACCACCCGGGTGCCCGGCACCGACAACATGGTGGTGGTGATGGGGTAAGTGACCTGGTCCTCCACCACCCGGGGGGACTGCCCGGGATAGCTGGTCTTGATGATCACCTGGACATCGGACAGATCGGGGATGGCGTCCAGGGGGGTCTGCTGCACCGCCACCCAGCCCCAGACACCCAGCAGCAGGCTGGCCACCAGCACCAGCAGACGGTTATCGAGGGACCACTGGATCAGACGGACCGGCATGCCTGTCACTCCGACATACGCAGAAAACTGGCCTGCAGGCTGGACTCGGAGTCGATCAGGAACTGACCGGATACCACGATCTCATCCCCCGCTTCAAGACCGGAGAGGATCTCCACCTGACCGCCGCTCCAGATGCCGCTCTTGATCTCTACCGGCTGGAAATGGCCCTTGCCCAATGCCTTGATGACCACCTCCCGTTTGCCGGTGACGATCACTGCTTCCCGAGGAATGGTCAATACGCCATGCTTTTTCGCGCTGGCCGAGAGATCGACCTGCACGAACATATTCAACAGCAACGCTTCATCCGGGTTGGACACCTCGATGCGAGCGCGCAGGGTGCGGGTCTTGGGGTCCACCTCCGGGTAGATAAAATCTACCATCCCATTCCAACTCCGTCCGGGGATGGCGGGTGCCGTGATCTCCACATGGTTGCCCTTTCTGACCCAGGGGGCCTGGTGTTCGTAGATATCCAGCATCACCCAGACCTCACTCAGGTCCACGATGGTAAACATGGGCTGATAGGGCTCCACATAGGCCCCCTCGCGCACGTTCAGCTCGGTTACCAGACCGCTGTTGGGGGACATCATCTGTATGACGCTCTGCACCTTGCGGCTGTTTTCGATGCGCATAATATCCATGGAAGAGACACTCAACTGCCGCAGGGCGTTGCGCTTGGCATCCACCTTGGCGGCCAGCTCGGTCTTACGACTGGGATCGTAGGAAACCATATCGTATTCCTCCAGCGCCTCGATGAATTCGATCTGGGACTGGTTGATCCAGGGGGAGTAGAAATCGATCAGCACATCCTTGCGCTCGATGCGGTCGCCCTCGGTCAGCAGATAGAGGGTCTTTATCCAACCGCCGGCCCTGGGGTGTACTGTGCGGATGCGGTCATCGTCCGCCGTGACCATACCCTGGGTCCTCAGCTCTGTGCCCAACGACCTCTTTTCCGCACGCGCGGTACGAACCCCCATGTTCTGAATCACCGCCGCCGGCAGAAAAACCTGGGGATTGTCACTGGCCGGGGCGACCCGGTCCCGGGAGACCAGGTCCATACCGCAGATGGGGCAGTTTCCCGGCTCGTCCTGGACGATCTGAGGGTGCATGGGACAGATATAGGTGGGATCCAGATGCTTCTGGGCATGCCCCATGGCGGTCTCATCCATGGACTGCGCCGCCTCTTCGGAAGACACGTTCTGCTGCATCGGCATCGCGTGCTCCATGCCGCCCATTTCCTCTGCCTGCCTGTCCTCCTTTGCGTCCCCCGCCTTCACCAGAAACATGCCGCAGATGGAACAGGATCCCGGCTCGTTGCTCACCTCTTGCGGATGCATGGGGCAGACGTAGGTCGCATCCAGGTGCTTGCGGGCATGCGCCATGGCAGTCTCGTCCGTGGCCTCCCCAGTCTTGCCTTGCCCAGCCATTGGGGCGGCCGAAACCCCGTGGCTCATCCCCGTTGGCATGGGGTGGTCATGCTGGTGTGAAGAAGATGGGCTTACACCCTGGGAGCCCATCTGCCGAGATCCCTGGCTGTCCCAGAACCTCGGTGGCCTGTGCTCCGGAGCAAGCGGCATGATTCCGCTTCGTTTTTCGCCGCTCATCTTGTCGCCGGAGTGTTCATCATCGACCGGCCCCGAACCCGGGTGCCCTTGCATGGAGTGACCCTCACGGCTTGCGGGCATTCGCTTCGGTGTCCGCCTCTTCCGCGTACCCTTATCCCTCATATTGCCCGTATGCGAATGCATGGAGTGATCATCGTCGCTCATTTGCATCGGTGAAGCCGGGCTATCGGTTGAAGATGCGAATACCAATGGATGAAACAAGACTGCCGTAAGAAACAGGGTGAATGTTGAATGGGACAATATCCATCTCCCTTTGCCTGGCTGTTGCATCATTGACTGCTTTGTCCTATTCATGAAACGTTTTCCGCACACCTGCCTTCACTATCGCGACCATCCCCGTTCATCTCTTTAGCTGGTGTTTATCCGGAAACCTGCTACCCGTCATCCCGGCGAAAGCCGGGATCCAGGAACGCTTGTGAGGTTGCTGTGTTCAATATAATTTCGGGTTCTACGCTACGTTTTGTCCGAACCGTCATGCGGCGGAAACCGGTATCCATAATCTTGCTGTATTGCATCGCATAGGGGTTCCAATCTACACCACACTTCCCTGGTCTATTCGGTTGGTTTATTTTTTTGGATTGCAATCAACTCTACTTCGAAGATCAATGTACTGTGCGGCGGGATATTTGGCGGTGAACCCATATCACCATAGGCCAGGCCGGGAGGAATGTAGAGTTCCCAGCGCCCCCCCTGCTTCATCAATTGCAGGGCCTCGGTCCAACCCTTGATCACCTGATCGACCTGAAAAGTCGCGGGCTGTCCCCTTTCGAAGGAACTGTCGAACACCGTGCCATCGAGCAGTTTGCCCGTGTAATTGACCACGACCTTGTCCGTTTTCCCTGGCGTTTCACCACTGCCCTGTTCCAGGACTCTGTACTGAAGCCCGCTTTCCATACTGGTCACATCCGGTTTCTTACCGTTTTCCTCGTGAAAAAGGCGGCTCTGCTCCTGACGCTGCCGCAACAGGGCCTCTTTCCTCTCGCGTTTCTGGTCGGCGATCCGCTTGCCCAGGTCGGCCATGGTCCTACGCATCTCGGATGAGGACATCAGGGCCTCGTCATCCCCAATGGCGTCGAGAATGCCCTGGATGACCACCTCGGGCCGGACCTCCATCTCCTGATAGCGGAAATCGCTGCCGATCTGGTAGCCCACGCTATAGTTGATCTTTGCGGTATCGTCTGCCAGCGGCGTTGACTCCTCTGCTGCACAGGCGATGGAAACCACACCCGCACTGAACAGGATCGCGGAAATAAACTTCATCTGAAAACCACTCCTCGTTTATCACGGCATTTGTTGCCGGGACTTCTTTTAATTACCGACAGGGATATCCTGCCACCCAGCGTCTGGAACTGCTTATTTATCAAATAATATCAGCCTTTTTCTGATGAGGGAAAACAGAAACCGGCTCCTGGGATCGGCAGTACTTGCAACCTTACAAACAGGTTGCTCGGGTTCTATCAGAACCCAGGGTGATTACACCGCCGGTATGGGTATGAATAGGTAGTTTGAAAAGGGTAGAGCAGGTATATTCATACCAAATTGCTGCTAATCAAGCCGTTTAGCATTGATTAACAATAATTATCATGCTGTATTTACACAGAGCTTTCGTAGAAAAACTACAACAATCGTCATTCCTGAAGGAAGCAGAAGTCCAGACTGCGCGAAACTTAAACAAACTGGATTCCGGGTCTACACTTTGTTCCGCCCGGAATGACGTTGCTTTTAGTTCTAAGGTGCTCACGGCGCACCCTGCTTTAGCTTAGCGAAATAAACTCAGAGCCGAACTGTATTGGATGTATTTAAGGAGTACGTAATGATAAAAAAACTGCAACTCACCGCCGCATTGCTGGGTTTTTGCCTGGCCTCGGCAGTCCAGGCGGATTCCACCCTGGTCTACGAGAAGAGCGGCAAGGACGGCAACAAAACAACAAATACCCTTTCCATCAGCGGGCGCTGGCTGAGAATCGACTCGGACGCCAAGGGAAAACCGGACTACATGCTGATGGATACCGGGCGCATGATTCTGTTCGAGATAGATGACAGTGCCAAGAGTTACAAGGTCACCCGCATCGGAAAATTCTATTGGCCAGAGGTCCCCGAGCCGGTATTCAGGCCGAAAATGGAGAGAGAAAAGCTGGTTGTCGGCATTCGCTGCCGTCAGGTGCAGGAAATGTCGCCGGAGAAACCGGTGGCGGAGCACTGCATGGCCACCGGCGCGCAACTGGGCCTGAATGCGCGGGAGATGAAGACCCTGTCCCGGCTGTTCGTGATCGCCCGACGCATCGGCTGGGACTGGCCCAGTGTTTCCACGCCGGATGAACGCATGGCCTCGATACTGAGCCGAAACCGCTCAACCGGAGTAAACCAGCAGTTCGTTTCAGTTGAACACAAAGGGATACCCGACAACCGGCTCAAGATCCCTGACACCTACAAGCGGATCATGGCCGAACAGAAGAAACCGGCGAAGGAGAAGACGCCTGACGCAGCGGCACCTGAGGCAGCGGCACCTGAAGCAGCGGCACCTGAAGCGGCGGCACCTGAAGCGGCGGCACCTGAAGCGGCGGCACCTGAAGCGGCGGCACCTGAAGCGGCGGCACCTGAAGCGGCGGCGACACCAGAGACAGCGGCGCCTCCCAAACCAGAGTAATACCCTTTATTCCTAGTTTACGTCATCCCGGCGAAAGCCGGGATCCAGTCCATCCTTCTCCCTCAAGAGGGTGTTGAAAAAAGGTCGTAACACCCCCCCTTGCAGGGGAACAATCAAACGGTTCCTCCCCCCTTTAGGGGGGAGGTTAGGAGGGGGGTGTAAGACCCGCAAAGAATCCCAAGTACCAATCGCTTAAACCCCCATCCCGACCTTCCCCCTGGGAGGGGGAAGGAGAAAATCACCCCGCCTCTGACTCCTTTCCGGGAAAACATCAACCAGTCCCTCTCTCTTGCAAGGGGGGAACATCAACCTGTTCCTCCCCCCTTTTAAGGGGGGGAGGTTAGGAGGGGGGTGTAAGACCCGCAAAGAATCCCCAGTGCCAACCGCCTAAACCCCCATCCCTGCCTCCCCCCTGGGAGGGGGAAGGAGAAAACCGCCTCGCCTCTTTGTTCTTTCCCTGGGAAACATCAACTTGTCCCTTCCCCCTAGCTTTTGCGACATCCTTCTCTAGGAGATGAAGACACTTCTGAACTTCACTCTGCGGTAGGGGTAGCCTTTTCCGTCATCTGCTCCATCTCCGGCCCAAGGATCTCCAGCAACTCCGCCTCTATAATAATGGCCTCGTTACCCAGAGGACCCTTGCGACCATAGGCCAGATTCCAGGGCAGATAGAGCTCCCATTTGGCGCCGGGCTGCATCATCTGAAGGGCCTCACTGAAGCCGGGAACGACACCATTCACCCGAAAGACCGACGGCTCACCCTTTTTGTAAGAACTGTTGAACTCCTGCCCGTTGAGGCGCCGGGCACGGTAGTGAATCCGAACCCGATCACTGGCCTGGGGCCTGAGGCCATCGCCAGGGGTCAATACTTTGTATTGCAGGCCGCTGGGCATGGTCTTGACCCCCTCCTTGGCCCGGTTCGCCTCTAGGAACTCCTGCCCTGCCCGGCGGTTGTTCCTCATCTTTTGGTTCTTCTTCTCCAGGCGCGCCACCGCCTCCGCCTCCATCTTCTTTGTGATGTTGCGCTTCAGATCCACCAGGCGTTCGTTCATCTCCCTGGCATCCAGCAGGGGCTGTTTACGCTCATGGCCGTCTCTCATGCCCTGCTGGAGGGCCTGCTGGTCGAGTTCCACCTTCTGTTTCTTGAAGTCGGTACCGATCTGGTGGCCGATAGTGTAGTTGATACGGTCGGCCTCGTCGGCGAGGGTGGCCGACTCCTGTGCGAGACCGTTCCCGGTCAGCAGGGCCGTCAGCGTGAGGGTTGCGAGTTGTGTTCGCATGATGGTGTGCTCCTTCGGTTCTTCTTGCCTTCTTTGGCAGGGATACTAGCAAAGCTTTCCGTTGATGAAAAAAAAGGCCGCCCGAAGGCGGCCCAGTTTTCGCTTTTATTATTATCTAGATCATTGTTATCAGAACAGCTTGTCCGGGCAGACACCACCCTGCGCCTCGGAGCCACCGACACAGAAGGGCACCATCATTTCGTTGTCTTCGTGCTCGACGATGTGGCAGTGCCAGACATAGAGGCCCGGGATGTCGAACTCCGCCTGGATGGTGGTGATCTCACCGACAGGACCCGCAGCCGTATTGCCCGGATAGGTGATAACCGTGTCCTTCCAGCCATTTTCCCAGGCTTCCACGCCGCCGTTGGTGGTTACCGTCGGGCTGGGACCGCCATTGAGGTCGGTACGGCCCATCACCCGGTACTTCACCAGATGCACATGGATGGGGTGGGCGTCTGCGGTGATGTTTTTGATGTTCCACGCCTCAGTAACGCCGAGATCCGGGCTGGTGACAATCGGATCTGACCAGAGGGTGATCGTATCATTGCCACCTATATCGGTAGTGCCGAGCACCGCGGCCTTGGGACCGAAGGGTACAGCACCCATAGTGGCGCAGGCACCAGCCACGGGGATATCACCAGGTACCTGCACCCAGTTGCCATCGACATCCACAACGTAACAGACCAGGGCAGATTCCTCCTCGATCAACACCAGGTCACGAGTAAGGGCGGGTGACGGGGTTTCGCCGCCATCCACCGGGCCGAGCTGCAGGTCCCAGGGTGAGGTGGCCGCGGTGTTAGCATTACGCAACTGTCCGTTGGGACTGCGATCCTCGTCGCTGGGGCTGGTACCCAACAGGGCGGTGTTGACCACGAACTGCATCACCTGACCGGTGGTGCCCGGATCGGCCGGGGCATCCGGGAAACCGCCAAAAGGCGCATCCGGCGCGGTGTTGATCATGCGGATAACTGTGCCGTTGGGCAGGCCACGGAAGTCGACGATGACGTCAGCACGTTCTGCGGGACCCATCAACAGGGCCTGGTCGAGAGTGCTCTGGGGGGTTTCACCAACGATATTCTCGTTGTTGACTTCCATGTAGGGCACCTGCTGAAAGGCCCAGGCCTGGGGGTTGTAGTTGAGCTGAGTGGCGAAACCGGTGCGCACGGCGGTGACCTTGGGCAGCATGGCCTGGTCGGTACCGATCATGTACGCATAGAGTTCGTTGACCGGTTGCTGATCGGACTGCCAGGGGCCTTTGTAACCACCGTTGTTGCTGTTGATCTCCCGGTACCAGATGTTGCGCGTAACGGTGGTCTGCAGACCCGTCGCTGGATCCACCACTGGCAGGGCCAGGTTCAGGAAGCGGGAGTTGGTACCGTTCAGTAAGCGCAAGCGATAGAGGGACGGGGCCACTTCCAGCTGCGGCCAGGATACACCGTTGACCACCATGACATTGAAGAATGCCTCCGGGTTCCAGATGGGGGCGATGTCGGAGACCTTGTCCTGGGCGTTGTTGCCGGCGAACTCGATCTGCAGCTCGGGCGCGCCCGGGAACTGCTCAGCAGCGGTACCCGCGGTACCCTCCACATTCAGACCCTCGAAAAAGGCGCGATTGCCCGGGTAGAACAGGGAGCCGTCGTCATTGAAGGAGCGGTCCTGGATCACGACCGGGATCTCACGGTACTTCTCGCGGGAACCGCCAAGGGCCGCTGGGAAGTTGGTGGTGGTCAGGTCTTCACCAGCGACAGGGGCCGGGTTGGGCAGGACACCTTCCACCAGACCGGTCTCACCACTCACGCCGTCGGGATCACGAATCAGCCAGTAACCGGCCGGGCCGGCGTAGACATTGACACGGGTCATGCCCAGGGCATGATCGTGGTACCAGAGGGTGGTGGAGGGCTGGTCATTGAGATATTCGAAACTGCCCACACCGCCACCGATGTTTTGATCAACCAGGCCGTCGCGGTCGGTCAGGAGATTGGCGATGGTGCCTTCGCAGACGAATTCGCCGGGACCGGGCCGCCGCTCGGGATCGCCGGTTACAGGATCACGAGGCACGCAGGTAACGTTGGAGGCGTTGGGCAGCCACCAGCCTTCGGTGTAGCCGTCGCTGCTGGGGCCGGTGTGGGCGCCGTGGACGTGGGTCACTATGGGCACTGGGCCGCGATAGGGTGTCTGGCTCTGGCCGTGACAGTCGGTCCGCAAATCACCCTTGTCGCAACGGGCCTTGGGGTTGGCCCAGTGCAGGGTCTGATCCACCGGCAGCAGGTGGGGACGGTATTTACAGTCGTTTAGGCCCTCGGTGCCGATGACACCACCTACCGCGCGGCAGCGGTCGGGACGCCGCACCAGCTGGTTGGTCCAATCGACGGTGAGCATTGTGTCCTTGGTGGCCTCGATGGTGTAGGCCGGGTAGTTGAACTGGGAGTTAGGGGCCGGGGCCACATCAACAGCACCGCCAAGGGCTCTTGAGTTGGGCCGAGGATCGGTGGCCGGGCCATAACTCCAGACCGGGGTCGGGGGGAACGCATCCGCACGACCGTTAACGGTATTCCAGATACCGCCCGGCAGGATCTGCTGTTTGAACTGACGCATGCCGATGTCGTAGTCGTTAGCGGTACCGGTGTTGTTCATCACCGGTGGGATGACCAGCGGGGTCACGTACTTGGGAATGGTCGTGGGGTCCAGTGTCCCCCCATCAACCGGCACGGCGAGCGCAGCGGACATGCTAAAACCCATTATCAATGGCACAGTAGCAAACCGGCCTATTTTTCTAATTACCATCAGATATCTCTCCTCAAAAAGCTAATCCAAAAATATAAAGCGCAAAAAAAAATTATCAGGAGGCTTCGCCGTTGGTCCTCATTTTTCGTTTCCCAGGACCGGGATCCTTGTTTTTTCGGCGAAGCTTCCCAATCAGCAGAGCGGTCCAAGCCGCTGATCGCAGTCTCCCGACTGCTTTAGTCATCCTTGTAAATTATTTTTTGTCGCTGCCAAGCCAGCGAAAAGCATAAAATTGTTCTTGTTAAAAACTGTTAACCGCCCGCTTCCTTATGTTTCTCGAACAGCAAAATCATAAGAAAACAAAAATTGCGGCAAATCACACAACCAGTGTGTTGCAAATCACATACCAACAACATTATTAGCTTTAATTTCAATCGGTTAATTGAATTAGCCTTGATTTGGGAAAAAATGGCTGTAAAAAATGCTGACAGGTTCCTTGACGTAGGGATTATAAGTAGTCTAGAAAACCTTTCGCCCCGCCGTCATATTGTTCCTATTTAATAATGGGTTAGATAATTCCACAGCCTGTATCTACCTATTGCAATAAACAGCGAGAATGCATAAGCCCTTACTTATGCAGGGGTCTTCTGTCAGGATTTTTTACAGTCATAAACTGATTAAATAAGCCGCGAGACGTCTTTTTAGGGACTTTGGTGTTGTTTTTGCCCGATTTTATGCGAGCTGGGAACAATCAGGTCAGAATCTGTCACTGATTACCGGGTTAGTGATTATTCACTTGGTAGGGTTTCTTCGTAATTTGAGTATGCGGGGGATATGGGAATTAGTATCCACCGGTTCGGTGGTTGAACAATCGTTTCGCCACATGAGAGCGCAGAGTTCGCAGAGAGTTCAGTACCTGGGCCAGATCGTTATTCTGCGCTTTAGTTCCCTCTAGCTAGAGTCCGGCCAGAAACTATATGCCGGAGTAGTAGTGCAGGGATGCGCCGTTTACGAACCCAAGGATGGAATCCAGTCACCTATTGATTACTTCAAGATGGATTCCGGATCTACGCTGCGCTTCGTCCGGAATGACGAATAAATCAGGTTCCTTAACTAGTGTAGGTCGTCACAAATAACGTAACAGTTGAATATCCCTGTTTTACTGGGTTTCAGCGATTTGCCAGCCGAAAACACTGCGTTTATAAGTTACAAACTGTTTGGCGACCTACACTAGCTAGATCCCTGGTGGCTAATCTGTGGCATCATCCCTGAAAGTGAAGGGGCTTTCGGCTGAGTCTTACGGCAGGCAGGGCGGATTAGCAGGACGTGGTCCGACAATATATAGTGCCGCCTTAACAAAAACCTGAGGATATAAAAGGGGAGCAAATCGATGCGAGGTATAAAAACAGCCTGGTTGTTGTCACTGGCCCTGATCTGGGTGACTCCAGTCGCTTGGGGGGCGGATACCCCGACCCCGCGCGATGAGGTGGAGATGCTGTTCAAACTCACCCGGATGGAGCAGAAGATCAACGAAAGCGTGGTCTTTGCGGTGCAGCTTCAGTTGCAGCAGAACCCGCGCCTGCAGCAGCACCGGGCGTTGTTACACTCCTTCATGCAGAAACATATTGGCTGGGATGCACTGAAGGAAGATATCGCGGCCATGTACCTGCGCACCTTCACGCAGAAAGACCTGCAGCAGATGAACGCCTTTTATATCACTACGACGGGCCAGAAGGTGATCGAACAGCTGCCACAGCTGGTCCAGGAGCGAAATCAGCTGGCAATGCAACGGCTGCAGGCGAATATCGGGGAATTGCAGCGGATCATTGAGCAGGAGTCTGGATCGTCTGCCTCACCTTCCCCCTCACCCTAGCCCTCCAGACGGAAGGATGTGGCAAAGGCTCCCTCAAGGGGGAAGGGACTGGTTGATGTTTCTCCTGGAAGGAGTCAAGAAGCAGGGTTGATTTTCTCCTTCCCCCTCCCAGGGGGAAGGTGGGGATGGGGGTCTAAACAGTTGGTATTGGGGGTTCTTTTGGATCCCGTACCCCCCTCCTAACCTCCCCCCTTGCAGGGGGGAGGAACTGGTTGATACTTGCCCCTTGCAGGGGGGAGGAACTGGTTGATACTTGCCCCTTGCAGGGGGAGGGACTGGTTGATACTTGCCCCTTGCAGGGGGCGGGACTGGTTGATGTTTCTCCTGGAAGGAGTCAAGAAGCAGGGTTGATTTTCTCCTTCCCCCTCCCAGGGGGAAGGTGGGGATGGGGGTCTAAGCCGTTGGTATTGGGGATTCTTTTGGGTCCCGTACCCCCCTCCTAACCTCCCCCCTTGCAGGGGGGAGGAACTGGTTGATACTTGCCCCTTTCAGGGGGAGGAACTAGTTGATACTTGACCCTTGCAGGGGGGAGGTTTTACGACCTTTTACGACACCTTCCAATAGGGGGGGGAACTGGGAATTTTCCGCTCGCCGGGAGGGGCATTTTGGCTTCCCTCCCATGCGGGGGGGACTGTTGAGGTAAATACACGGGACAACTCAGGCAGGAAATTCAACCGTCACGACCAGACCCGAGCCCTGTTTACGATCCGACAGGGTAACAGTGGCGCCGTGGGCATCGGCGATAGCCTGCACGATGGAAAGCCCCAGGCCGAAACCCGGGCCGGGGGTGTCCGGCAGGCGATGGCTGCGATCGAATACCCGGTCGCGCTGTTCCTCGGGTATGCCGGGACCCGTGTCCTGGATGGACAGATAGACACCGGTTTTGGTGTCGCCGATGCGCAGGGTCACGCTGCCACCTGCCGGGGTGGCGCGGATGGCGTTTTGCAGCAGGTTACAGATCAGAATGGCAATCAACTCCCCGTTGCCGATCAATGGCACCGG
The DNA here is from genome assembly GCA_963820955.1 of uncultured Gammaproteobacteria bacterium. Lineage (GTDB taxonomy): Bacteria > Pseudomonadota > Gammaproteobacteria > Chromatiales > Chromatiaceae. Next base: position 72,002 of record CAWGCA010000045.1, read on the forward strand.
ACCCTCCGACTGCAATTCGATTTCGACCCCCTTCTCCAGCGCATCGGGGGCCATTTCCGCCAGCACTTCGGTGGCAATGGCATCCAGTCTAAGCGGCGCCCGCGGCGTGGTGATTCGCTCTGGTTCGATGCGGGCCAGGGTCAGCAGTTGATCCAACCGGTGGCTCAGGCGCTGCAAACCGACCAAGGCCTGCTCCAGCGCCCTCTGACGCGCCTCGCCCGTCGGAAAATTCAAAGCGGCGTGAATCTGGGTGATTGATCCCGCAATCGGGTTACGCAGTTCATGTGCCGCATTCGACGCGAACCGGCTGTGACCTTCGATTGCCTTTTGCAGGCGGGCGAAAAGGGCGTTGAGCTCATCCACCAGGGCGGATATCTCGGCCGGGACATGGGTGGTCAATACCGGCTCCAGATTCGACTGATCCCGCCCGGAAATCTGATCGGCAACCCAGCGCAGGGGGGCCAGCCCGCGGGCGACTCCGACCCACAAAACCACCACGAAGGGCAAAGAGAAGAGTAACGGCTTCAGGATACTGGTTACAAACTTCAGGATCAGCTCGTCGCGCACCGAGTTGGCATGGGCCACCTGGACCCGAAAGGGCGGCTCATCATTGTGAACGAGGGTGTAGACTCGCCACTGCAGGCCGTCAAGGGATACCTCCGTAAAACCCTCGTCCTGTGCGGGAGAAAGCGGCGAGTGGGGCGCTGCCGGCCCCCGGATCAAGAGCCTGCCATCGGCTGACCAGACTTGAAAAATAAGGGGATACTCATACTTCTCGTGGTGCAGCATATCCGACTGATAACCAGCCAGATCCAGCTCCTTGGATTCATGCAGGGTGGTGACCGACAGCATTCTCGCAACCTGCACCAACTGGGCATCGAACACCTGGTGAATTTCGGAACTGGCGCGCCACCAGGTGAAGACCACCACCGCGGCCCAGATCAGCAGGGTCAGGGAAAGGACCAGGGAGAGGATGCGAAACTTGATAGAGCGCATCAGGCGGATTTCTCGATGATATAGCCCACGCCACGCACCGTCCGGATCGGGTTGATGCCCAGTTTCTTGCGCAGATGGTGGATATGGACTTCAACGGCGTTGCTTTCCACTTCGTTGCTCCAGCCGTAGACCGCCTCTTCGAGGCGCTGGCGTGACAGCACCCGCCCGGCGTTTTCCATCAGCAACTGCAGCACGTCGAATTCCCGGCCCGACAACAGGACAGGCTGTTCACCGACCAGTACCCTGCGGGCCGCGGTATCCAGCGCCAGATCGCCGATGCGCAACAGTGCATTCAGCTGCCCTAGATTGCGGCGATGCAGGGCACGGATGCGGGCACACAATTCAGACACATCGAAGGGCTTGACCAGATAATCGTCGGCACCGCCATCCAGGGCGCGCACCCGGTCGGTTACCTCGGATCGCGACGTCAACACCAGCACCGGGGTGGTGACGCCCGCCGCGCGCAATCGCCGCAGAATCTCCAGGCCGGACATCCCGGGTAGATTGAGATCCAGGAGAACGACATCATAAGTCCCTTCACGCAGGGCCTGATCACCGGCCTCGCCGTCCCGAACCCAGTCGACATCGAATTCCTGCTGGGTCAGCACCGCCTGCATGCCGTCGCCCAGCAGTTCATCATCTTCAATTATCAACAGGTGCATGGTGCTACTCGTGTCTGTCGCGAATCTACGGTCACTGCCATGCCGTATGCCGCAATCCAGTAACTTGCTGAATCAGCTGGATCCCGGCATACGCCGGGATGACGTGAATTTTAAAAAAAGTCCATATCCGGTCGGACTTAGGCATGTTCACTCTATGACAGTTGGGAAATGACCCGGTTCCGGCCTGTCCGCTTCGCCTGATAGAGGGTCTCGTCGGCCCGTTTCAACAGGGTATCGGGATCGTCCCCGCCCCTGAACTGGGACAGCCCGGCGCTGATGGTCACCCGCTCGGCATACTCGAAATCCCGGGTGGCAACCTCGCGACAGAGCTTCTCTGCCATCTCCAGGGCACCCTGAGCGTCGGTCTCTGGAGCCAGAATCAGAAACTCCTCCCCGCCCCACCGGGCCGCCTTGTCCGACGACCGGATATTGAGCTGGATAAGATCAGACACCGCGACCAGCACCCGATCGCCCACATCGTGACCGAATCGGTCATTGATCGACTTGAAATGGTCGACATCGATCATGATCAGCGAGAGGGTCGACCCGTAACGTATCGCCCGTCCCAGCTCCTGATTCAATTCCCGGTTGATGGCGTGCCGATTGGACAGCCCGGTGAGCGGGTCCGTAGCGGCGAGGCGGTTGATCTCCTGCTCCGCCCGTTGCAGCCTGCGGAGCGGATGGAGCCGCAGCAGCAACAGCAGCAGGATCCCTATACCCACCATGAACAGGGCGATCAACAGACTCTCACCGAGCAGGGGCCGCAGGGAACGTTGGATCTCGAAACGCCCGACCAGCAGGCCTGCGTCCAGCAGATCGGTGGAATAGCTCAACACCGGTGGATCGACCACCACCCCATTCTCCGCGATCACTTCCCCTTCGAGATTAAGAATCTGCCGTCTCGCCGTTTTATCGCCCGGTACCCCGCGCGACAGAAAGACGTCCAGACGGTGTTGCTCGTAATCCCACCAGTCCGGATTGCGGTTGATGATCTGGGCCATGATTTCGTGGGCGGTCATGTTCGCTTCTGTTGCAGTACTCCCCTGGATATAACGCTCCGCCAGAAAGAAGTAACTGACCGGCACGGCAATGATGATGGCGCCGGTGACCCAGGCCGACAACCAACTTACGATACGAGTAAATAAACCTGTAGACATAAAATAAAACGCTGCGTCACTTGATCGGGAGGTTGCCAAACCGTCGCAAAATCTCCTCGCCCTGACGGGATTTTACGAATTTCATGAACCGCGCCACCGCGGGATCGGGCTTGGGGCGGGTCATCATATACAGCGTTTTATCAAATGGGTAGCTGCCGTTGGTCAGATTCTCCGGCGTGGCTTCCACCCCATTGTAGCTGAGCACCTTGAGCGGAGGGCGCTCGCTCAGCAGCAGGGTCAAGGTGGAGTAACCGAATGAGCCTGGGGTGACGCCGATCATCTCGGCATTCTCCTGGGCGGTCATCGTAATCCGGATTCCCGGTGTCTGCAGGATCTGATCGAGGGCGGGGGACAGGACCGGCGCCTGGCTTCTCAGAGCAAGGGTCTCACTGTCCCCAAGGGGGCGGACGATCGGCCGACATCGCTCACCGCCGGGCCAATGCCGCTGCCGGCCCTGGTAGAAGGCTATAATCTCTTCGGTGGTGATATTGCTGACCGGCAGTTCCCGGGGCACCACGAACACCAGCGGTGATCGCGCGTAGGGTATTTCAACCAGGCCGTAGCCTCTTTCTTTATCTCCAATAGGGCGCCCCCCGAGACCGAGATCAATCTTTCCTTTCGCCGTGGCTCGGATCGCGCCGCCCGTCCCCATACTCGGCAGCACCCGGAACCTGGTCCCCGGATGGTCTGCCTGGTAGGCGTCCGCCAGCCGTTGCATCACCCCCAGCGCAGCCCCGGTACCGCCCACCACCAGGGTCTCCCCGCAGACGGGCGTCAGCGGCAACAGCAACGAGAAGAGCGCGAACCAAGAGGCAAGCCCGAATTTGAGCAGGCCTTTCATTCCCTTCTGCCGCGCTCCCTGCCCGCCTGTAAATCCCGGCCCCTTGGCGCACCAAACAGGGTGTTTTACTTTTACCTCTGCCTTTCCCATGAAGAGATACTGGTTCAAAATCCTCTCTGCTCCTGTTGCAAGCTTGCAGCGGCCTGATGCGCCCCGTGTGGGGGTGCGGGCGCCACTCCTTGAATCCCATGGCTGGAAAAAATACCGACGACGAGGGTGGTTTCTGCGCGGGCTGCTGGCGGCATTCAACTGTGCCTGCAGCCAATTTTTCTTGATAGTATAGCCCGATCTCTCGTTTCAAGAACAACAGGGTTCCATATTAAGAATCTAGTTCCGACAGGCATTGCGCGCCTTAGGGTCTATACCCTTATCACGCCCTGCAACGCATCATCCAACCGATCAGAGCCGACAGACATCATGACCCGACTATTTTTTCCGTTACTTCCTGCTGCGCGCCGCAGCTTGACCGGCCTTTGGGTCGCAGCCAGCCTGATGCTGTCCGCTGCGGCATACGGGGGCAGCCTGGAACCCTTTCAGGGGCAGGACCTCGATTTCGAACTGGAGGATCTGAAGGGTAAGGTGCACAAGCTGGAGACGTTTCAGGGAAAGGTCCTGTTGATCAATTTCTGGGCCAGCTGGTGCCCCCCCTGTATCCGGGAGATGCCGGCGCTTAAGCGGCTGGAAGAACGCATGGCCGGAAAACCCTTCGCCATCGTTGCGATCAACGTGTCCGAGAAGAAATACAAGGTCAGGAAATTCGTCAAGCTCATCGACCTGCGCCTGAAAGTGCTGCTCGACGAGAAAGGCGAAACCTTCAAGGCCTGGGGCAACGACGTGCTGCCCACCAGTTTTCTGCTGGACCGCGCGGGCCGTATCGCCTACATCGGCGTAGGCCCTCTGGAGTGGGATGGAGAGGATGTCATCTCGACCATCGAATCCATGCTGAGCGCAGAGAGTCGGGAAACCCCGGCATCCCCTGAACTGGTGAAGGAAAAATAGCCATGGCCCAATATATCTACACCATGAACCGCGTGGGCAAGATCGTGCCGCCCAAGCGGGTTATCCTGCGCGACATCTCCCTCTCCTTCTTCCCCGGCGCCAAGATCGGGGTGCTCGGGCTCAATGGCTCGGGCAAATCCACCCTGCTGCGCATCATGGCTGGACTGGACACCGAAATCGAGGGCGAGGCCCGGCCCCAGGCCGGCATCCATGTGGGCTATCTGCCCCAGGAGCCCCAACTCGATCCCGACCAGGATGTCCGGGGTAACGTGGAGGGGGCGCTGGCCGATATCAAGGGGGCACTGGCGGAACTGGACCAGGTCTACGCCGCCTATGCCGAGCCGGACGCCGACTTCGATGCCCTGGCGGCAAAGCAGGCCGAGCTGGAGAACCTGATTCAGGCCCGGGACGGACACAACCTGGAGCGTACCCTGGAGATCGCCGCCGACGCCCTGCGCCTGCCCCCCTGGGATGCGGACGTCAGCAAACTCTCCGGCGGCGAGCGACGCCGGGTGGCCCTCTGCCGGCTGCTGTTGGAGAAACCCGACATGCTGCTGCTGGACGAGCCCACCAACCACCTGGACGCGGAGTCCGTGGCCTGGCTGGAGCGTTTTCTGCACGACTATCCCGGCACCGTGGTGGCGGTCACCCATGACCGCTATTTCCTGGACAATGTGGCCGGCTGGATCCTGGAACTGGACCGGGGCTATGGCATCCCCTGGGAGGGCAACTACTCCTCCTGGCTGGAGCAGAAAGAGCAGCGGCTGGAGCAGGAGCAGAAGCAGGAGGCCGCCCGCATCCGGAGCATGAAACAGGAGCTGGACTGGGTGCGCTCCAATCCCAAGGGCCGCCACGCCAAGAGCAAGGCCCGGCTGCAGCGCTTCGAAGAGCTGCAGAGCCAGGAGTTCCAGAAACGAAACGAGACCAACGAGATCTATATCCCGCCAGGGGAGCGGCTGGGAGAGCTGGTGATCGAGGCCAAGGGCTTGAAGAAGGCCTATGGCGACCAGGTGCTGTATGAGAATCTGAGCTTCACCCTGCCCCAGGGCGGCATCGTCGGCGTCATCGGCCCCAACGGGGCGGGCAAGACCACCCTGTTTCGTATCATCAACGGCCAGGAGAGCCCGGATGGGGGTGAACTGCGGATTGGCGAGAGCGTTCAGGTCGCCTGTGTGGACCAGTCCAGGGACGCCCTGGATGGAGACAAAACCGTCTGGGAGGAGATCTCCGACGGCTCTGAGGTGATCACCGTGGGCCGCTTCGAAATGAACTCCCGTGCCTATGTCAGCCGCTTTAACTTCCGGGGGGCGGACCAGCAGAAACGGATCGGTAATCTCTCCGGCGGGGAACGCAACCGGGTGCATCTGGCCAAGCTGCTTAAGAGCGGCGGCAACCTGCTGCTGCTGGATGAACCCACCAACGACCTGGATGTGGAGACCCTGCGGGCCCTGGAGGAGGCGTTGCTCGCCTTCCCCGGCTGCCTGGTGGTGATCTCCCACGACCGCTGGTTTCTGGACCGGATCGCTACCCACATCCTCGCCTTCGAGGGGGAATCCGAGACGGTCTGGTTCGAGGGCAACTACGCAGATTACGAAGCGGATAGGAAGCGGCGCCTGGGGGCCGATGCGGATCAGCCCCATCGGATCCACTACAAGCGGCTGGACCGGTAGACGGCCTTTCGGAGCAGAGGATGGAAAAGCTGAAGCAACTGACCAGGCAACGAAAGCGGGCCCACGCCAGACTGCTCGAGCTGGATTCACGGGTCTACAAGGCCTTTCTCGAAATGGAAGCAGCGGCCTTCGGTGACGGGGCGCTTGAAAAGAAACATAAGGAGCTGATTGCCGTGGGCATATCCGTGGTGATCGACTGCCAGTCCTGCATGCAGTGGCACATCGAACAGGCAGCGGCCAGCGGGGCTTCTCAGAAAGAGCTGCTGGAGGCGATCGAGGTCGGCATCGAGATGGGCGGAGGACCGGCCACGGTATCGGCCCGCTTCGCCCTGGACGTGTTGGAGCAGGTGTTCGCCGGCTGACCATCTCTTGTGCGATTAATTTAGTCAAGTAGGGTGGATAAGCAAAGCGTAATCCACCAACTGACGGGCAAAAATACGGTGGATTACGGCGCGGATCGAGTTCCGCGCAAAAAACAAACCCCGTCTCACCGCGCCTTATCCACCCTACAATATTCCTTCAATGGTCAATTTTGACCAAAGGGTACAGGGATGCGCGATCACGACCAACTGCTGGAACGGGCCGAGGCATTGCTGGATCGACTGGAAGCGGTCCTGTCACGGCCGAAAGAGACGACTGATTGGAATCACATCGCCTACCGCTGGCGCGGTTCGCAGGGGCTGCAGCCAGTGGGGCGTCCCCATCGGGTACAACTCGACGATCTGCTCTGCATGGATCAGCAGAAAGCGGAGATAGTCCGCAATACCCGCCAGTTCGTGGCCGGGCGCAGCGCCAACAATGTGCTGCTCTGGGGATCCCGAGGGACCGGCAAGTCGACCCTGATCAAGGCGATCCTGAATGAATTTTCCAGCCGGGGCCTGCGCCTGATCGAAGTGGAGAAGCAGGGCCTGATCCACCTGCCCGATATCCTCGATCACCTCTATGAGCGGCCGGAGCGGTTCATCCTGTTCTGTGACGATCTCTCCTTCGAAGCGGACGACGCCAGTTACAAATCCCTGAAGGCGGTGCTGGACGGCTCGATCACCGCGCCTCCGGAAAATGTCCTGATCTACGCCACCTCCAACCGTCGCCATCTGCTGCCGGAGTACAAACAGGAGAACCTGGACACCCGGGTGGTAGAGGGCGAAATCCATCACGGCGAGGGGGTGGAGGAGAAGATCTCGCTGTCGGAACGCTTCGGACTCTGGCTCTCCTTCTACCCCTTCAACCAGCAGGAGTACCTGCAGATCGTTGAGCACTGGCTCAATCGGCTCGGCGGTCGAGTGGATGAGAATACCGAGGCGGAGGCCCTGCGCTGGGCCCTTCGGCGCGGATCGCGCAGCGGACGCGTCGCCTGGCAGTTCGCCCGCGACCAGGCCGGAAGAGCCCCTTAAGGAAAGTGGCACTTGCTTAAGCCAAAATAGCCGGTAACAACGTCATTCCCGCGGAGCCTGTGCCGGACTTGATCCGGTAGCGGGAATCCAGAATGTGCGGAATTTGAGCAAACTGGATTCCGGGTCTCCACTTCGTTCCGCCCGGAATGACGGTTTTCTTGGCTTAAGTAAGCACCATTGCCCTTAAGGAACCTCTTATTTATTCGTACTCCGTCATCCCGGCGCAGGCCGGGATCCAGTAACTTATCGATTACTTTAAGATGGATTCCATCCTTAGGTCCATAAACGGTGCTTCCCTGCACCATTGCTCCATCCTTAGGTCCATAAACGGTGCTTCCCTGCACCATTGCTCCGGATCTACGCTGCGCTTCGTCCGGAACGACGAATAAATCAGAGGTTCGTTAGAGTTAGCAAGAAACGGGTGGCGACCAAGTAATCCGGCGCTATGCTATTGGCCAAAGGACAGCGTAACCGGAGAATACAGATGTCCAGCAGCGACTATGGGCGGATCGAACAGGCGATCAACTTTCTGCAGGGGAATTTTCGGGAACAACCCCGCCTGGCAGACATCTCCGCGACCGTTGGACTGAGCGAATACCACTTTCAGCGCCTGTTCCGAAGATGGGCCGGGATCAGTCCGAAACGATTCCTGCAGTATCTGACAGGGGAATATGTCAGTGAACTGCTGCGCAATTCCAGCAGCGTGCTGGAGGCCAGCCTGGATGCCGGACTATCCGGCCCCGGTCGCCTGCACGATCTGCTGGTCAATCTGCACGGGGTCACACCAGGGGAACTGAAACGCCATGGGGAAGGCCTGGAAATTCGCTATGGCATTCACCCCAGCCCGTTCGGTGATTGCCTGCTTTCCACCACCGGGCGCGGGATTTGCGGGCTGGCCTTTCTCTCTCCAGACAGCCGTAAAACAACCCTGGCCGAGCTGCAACAACGTTGGCCGGAAGCCCGCTTTAGGGAGCATCCGCAGACCACGCAGCCCATCATCGAACGCATATTCTCCCCTGGCGACCATCCCCGAGGCGATGCGATTGATCTTTATGTGCAGGGGACCAACTTTCAGCTGAAGGTATGGGAGGCCCTGCTGCGGATACCCCCTGGTATGCTGGTCTCTTACGGCGACATCGCCAAACGCATCGGCATACCGAAGGCCGCCCGTGCGGTGGGCACGGCCAATGCGCAGAACCCGGTTGCACTGCTGATCCCCTGCCACCGGGTTATCCGGAAATCCGGGGCGTTCGGCGAATACCGCTGGGGGGAGACCCGAAAACAGGCCATGTTTGCCTGGGAGGCGGCCAGGGTTCACGCCTGAATCCCGCAATAGAAGGAGATGTCCTGAGAAAACCGGAATTTTATTGGTTATCGAATTTAAGGAACCTCTTGATTTATTCGTACTCCGTCATCCCGGCGCAGGCCGGGATCCAGTAACTTACTTGATTACTTTATTACTTTAAGATGGATTCCATCCTTAGGTCCATAAACGGTGCTTCCCTGCACCATTGCTCCATCCTTAGGTCCATAAACGGTGCTTCCCTGCACCATTGCTCCATCCTTAGGTCCATAAACGGTGCTTCCCTGCACCATTGCTCCGGATCTACGCTGCGCTTCGTCCGGAATGACGAATAAATCAGAGGTTCCTTAATTTTGGATTCCGGCTTTCGCCAGCATGACAAGAATGGAGGGTGCATCCCAGGGGTATTTGCTGCGCACTGGCCAGCTGGCAAAATACGCAGCTAACTCCGCCGCCAGCTGGTTCCCTGGGGACCGTCCTCCAGCAGTATCCCCTGGGCCTTCAACTGATCCCGGATTCGGTCGGCCTCGGCCCAGTTTTTCGCTTTGCGGGCATCGATTCGCTGCTGGATGAGACGCTCTATCTCCTGGTCCTGGAGGACATCGGAACCACCGCTCCCGCTGCGTAGATAGGCCTCGGGGTCTTCCTGCAGGATGCCCAGAATGGCGCCCAGCCGCTTGAGTTGAGCCCCCAGCATCGCGGCCCGGGGTTCGTCGACCGGACGCAGCCGGTTGATCTCCCGCACCAGATCGAACATCACCGCCAATGCCTCCGGGGTATTGAAGTCGTCATCCATGGCGGCGAGAAAACGCTCGGCGAACTCCCCCTGCTCGGCTGTATCGACGGTTGGCAGGCCGCGCAGTGCGGTATAGAACCGGGTCAGGGCGCCACGCGCATTATCCAGATGCTCTTCGTCGTAGTTGAGGGGACTTCGGTACTGGCTGGTCAGAATGAAGTAGCGCACCTCCTCCGCCCGGTAATGCTTCAGGATCTCTCGAACGGTGAAGAAATTGCCCAGGGATTTGGACATCTTCTCATCGTTGATGCGAACGAAGCCGTTGTGCAGCCAATAGCGGACGAAGGGCTTGCCGGTAGCCCCCTCGGACTGGGCGATCTCGTTCTCATGGTGCGGAAAAGTGAGGTCGGCACCGCCGCCATGGATATCGAATGTATCACCGAGACAGCTGGTGGACATGGCCGAACACTCGATGTGCCAGCCGGGGCGCCCCTTCCCCCAGGGCGAATCCCAGGCCGGCTCACCCGGCTTGGCCGCCTTCCAGAGGGCGAAATCCAGGGGATCCCGCTTCTCGTCCTCCACCTCCACCCGGGCACCGGAGCGCAGATCATCAGTGGATTTGCCTGAGAGTTTGCCGTAACCGTCGAAACTGCTGACCGAATAGTAGACGTCACCGTTGGCGGACAGGTAGGCATGTCCCCGGTCGATCAGCCGCTGCACCATGGTCAGAATCTGGTCGATATGGGTGGTGGCCCGGGGCTCGTCGTCCGGAATCAGTACCCCCAGGGCACCGGCGTCTTCGTGCATGGCAGTGATAAAACGCTCGGTCAGCGCGGCAAAGGGTTCACCGTTTTCATTGGCCCGGTTAATGATCTTGTCGTCGATATCCGTGATATTGCGGATATAGGTGACTTGGTAACCACTGGCCTTGAGATAACGGTAAATAACGTCGAACACCACCATTACCCGGGCGTGGCCGAGATGGCAGAGATCGTAGACTGTCATGCCACAGACATACATCCGGACCCGTCCAGGCTCCAGGGGGGTAAATTCTTCCTTTCGATTGGTCAGATCGTTGTAGACCTTCAGCATGACGGCTCCGACTAAGGGTGTCCCGCGAACCTCGCGGCCGAAGTATGGTAAACGAATCCCCTGCGCTAACAAAGAGCAGCCAAAAAAATCGGTTTCGGGCTTTTGCCAGAAAAACCAAGCCAGTATGATAGGCGCCCAATACAGACCAGCTATATCCATTTGCCAATCCCATAAGGAGCCTGTGTCCCATGAAGCCGTTTTTTTTGCGCCTGTTGCTGACCGCGACCCTTTCCCTCGGCCTTGCCTCCCAGGCAGGCGCCGAGACCGTCCGCGTACTGATGAAGACCAGCCTGGGAGACATCGAACTGGAACTGGACCGGGACAAGGCACCCAAGTCAGTCGAGAATTTCCTGCGTTACAGCGATGAGGGTTTCTACGACGGCACTATTTTCCATCGGGTCATCAACAGCTTCATGATCCAGGGAGGGGGCTTCACCCCGGATATGCAGAAGAAGCGTACCCATGCGCCCGTCAAAAACGAAGCCAAGAACGGGCTGAAAAACCTCACCGGGACCATTGCCATGGCCCGCACCAACGATCCCCAGTCGGCCACCGCCCAGTTCTTCATCAACCACGCCGACAACGCCTTCCTGGATTACCCGGGGCAGGACGGCTGGGGCTATGCCGTCTTCGGCCGGGTGACCAACGGCATGGAGACCGTGAATAAGATCGCGGATGTCCATACCACCGCCCGCCGCGGCATGCGCAACGTACCGGAACAGGCCGTGATGATCGAAAGCGTCACCCGAATCTCCGACGACAGCAGTAACCAAGGAAACGAAAAGCAATGATTACCCTCAAAACCAACCTCGGCGAGATCACCATCGAACTGGACCAGGAGAACGCGCCCAAGACCTGTGAAAACTTCGTTCAGTATGTCAAGGATGGACATTTCGACGGCACTATTTTTCACCGGGTGATCGACAACTTCATGATCCAGGGCGGTGGTTTTTCGCCGGGAATGATCGAAAAGCCCACCCGTGCCCCAATCGAGAACGAGGCAAAGAACGGCCTGAGCAACGTCACCGGGACCATCGCCATGGCCCGCACCACGGATCCTCACTCAGCGACCGCCCAGTTCTTCATCAACGTGGCGGACAACAAGTTTCTGGACCACCCGGGACAGGACGGCTGGGGCTACTGCGTGTTCGGCAAGGTGTCTGAAGGCATGGACGTGGTGAAGAAGATGAAGGGCGTTGCGACCACCTCGCACAAGGGACATCAGGATGTACCGGCCGAGGATCTGGTGATCGAGAAGGCGATTTTAGACGAGTGATGGATCGCCCCCTTCACCCGCTCCCCGGTGGAGGAGGAAGGGAATGATTTACTCCTTCCCCCTGTTCAGGGGGAAGGCTGGGATGGGGGTATCATTCCGGTCTACCTATCCCCCCTCCTAACCTCCCCCTGATTTGGGGGGAGGAATTTGCTCCCCCTTCATAGGGGAGGGAACCGCGGATGCGCGCTGCCGGTTGCTCCCGAAAAATAGTCAGACACGTTTGCTCAAGCGCTCCAGACGATCCAGTTCGCTGTCACTGAAACCTGCCTGACGACGGGCCTCCCGGTGGAGCGGCCCGCGGATCTCTCCATTCAGAAAGGTCTCCAGCAACTCGAAATAGGTCTTTTCCGGCGCGACCCCCTGGCGTTCGCACAGATAGCGAAACCAGCGGCTGCCCATCTCCACATGGCCCACCTCGTCCTGCAGGATGCGGGACAGGACCTCCACTGTCTGCCGGTCTCCCACTGCCTGGAGACGCGTTATCATACCCGGCGTCACGTCCAGTCCCCGGGCCTCCAGCATGCGGGGCACCAAGGCCATACGGATCAAGGGGTCATGGGCCGTGCGCCTGGCCATATCCCAGAGCCCGTTGTGGGCGGGAAAGTCTCCATACTCCCGGCCGCCCGCATGCAAGCGCTCCTGGAGCAGCCGAAAGTGTACCGCCTCCTCCGCCGCCACCTGAATCCAGTCGGCGTAATAGGTCTGCGGCATCCCCTGGAACCGGAACACTGCGTCGCAGGCCAGGTTGATGGCATTGAACTCTATGTGGGCAACGGCATGGATCAACGCCAGGCGCCCCTCCTCGGTGGCCAGCGAGCGCCGCGGCAGCTGCCGTGGATGAACCAGTACCGGCCGTTGCGGGTGACCGGCCTCCACCACATCGGCCAATTCAACCTCTCCGCTTTCCAGACGCCCCTCCAGCCAGTCTGCCTGCAGTTCTGCCGCCAGTTTCAGCTTCTGTTCCAGCTCACAGGTGCAGAGGCACTCGCGGGCCCGCTGGAATAGATTTGTTGCGGAATTGTCTTCGGACACCTTGCCGCTCTCACTGTTGTCCTGGAATCGGCGCTAACGCCGCTGCGATGATAGCACCGGGACCAGATTATGCGACTAATCCGTCCTGCCGAAGGACTTTCTGGCGAATTCCCCGAAATCCCAGGAGGTGCTCCAGTTCAGAAATACCACCGTCTCACTTTTGGTCTGATTCGATTTGGTTCGGTGATGCCAGCGATACATGGCGCCGATCTCCAGCAGCGCGTTCTTGGCCACGAATGCCTTGAGTTTCGCTCCGGGGGCGACCTTAACCTTATTGTTCCACTCCAGATCTTTCGAATCGAAGGTGTAATCGAAGAGAACGAAGGTATTCAAGACGCTCTTCTCGGACAACCGCACCCAGTCTATCCCCTGCTCTATGGCGCCCTCGATTAATGTGTCGCTGGTCTCCTCGCCAAAATGTGAGGCAGGATAGCGCAACTGCCCCCAGGTGGTTCCCGGAAATCCCAGGGGCAGGGACCTCTCGCCCCCCGTGCCGACCAGTTCGCCCAGATCCCAGTAGGAGTGCCATTCCAGGAAATAGGTGACCCCGTCCTCGTTCTTGTTGGGTTTGGTTCGATCTACCAGGTCGTATTTCGCCCCCGCCGCGATAAGGGTCCGGTTAATGCCGAAATATCTCAGCTTCCCCCCCAGGGACAGCTTGTTCTCGTTGTTCCAATCCAGGTCGTCACTGTCGCGCTTGAGCCCGATTTCGGCAAAGGTGTTGAGCCAGGTATCGCTGCCCAGCCGCGCCCAGTCGACACCCTGCTGGATGGCCCCTTCGGCGATGGTGTTACCGTCCTCATCGAAGACGTCGCTGGGATTGCGGATCTGAGCCCACATATACCCCGGGTAGCGTAGCTCCTCCGCCCAGGCGGATTGAGAAATGCCGGTACCGACCGTTAATAACAGGACAATAATCAGAGTCTTCAAAAGAGCACCTTCGAAACTAACCTTCGTGACCAAGCCTACCCGCTTCCCGTGGAAGAAGGAGAGACGATTATGCAATACAGGGGAGGCTGGCCTGAACAGGCCAGTCCCACCGCCTCACTCCCAGTGAATCATTCATTCCAGGGCCAAGCCACGATAAATCGTGCCGCGACATTCGACGGACGGCCGGCTATTCGGGAGTAAACGCTTTTCCCCCCGTTTTTCTTCCCTCGATATAAATGGCCGAAAAGCACCGAAGAAATCCTTATTTTTCATAACGAGCCGATCATAAGATTCTGATTCTCAGGAACTTTATTCACCAATGAATTGGTCGACATTTTTTACACATTCCCTTACCAAACCATACCGAAATCACCCAACTCACTGTAATTAATTAAATAATTATTTTTGGTATGCGCTTTGCGTTAATTGCAGCCTGATATTTCCACAGGGATGAAAGGTGATCTATGTCACAAGTATTCGACCCGAACGACCAAGAAATTGAGAACTGACGGAATAAATCCCGGGAGATAGCCGTTGTAACATCACGGTAACAATAACGACTGATCCAGAAAAATCATTAGAACCCGCTGCCCCTCCCGCCTTAGCTGAGACAACAGAACCTCGGCAGGGCGAGCTACGGCGGCATCAGCCGGAATTGTTTTCCTACTCGCGAAAAAAATAAACGATCGGTACGGGAGAGATTAACAATGCAAGAAAAAATCAACCTTTGGGATTTCAATCCCAGAGTCGAAATCCGTTTGACCTGGCTGGGAATCGCCGTCACTTTGATCGCCTCCGCACTGGTGGCCCACGAAGTCGGGTGGGTTCTGATCGAGGATCTCTCCGCCGGGGCATGGACGCCCCTCTTCTCCCATCTCGTCCTGGCGATACTGGTCCTGTTTCTGGTTTACGGCGGACTGGTCTACCAGTTGGCGAGACTCTCTCACCTGAAGCGCCTTGCGGCCCACCGCCCGGTCTCCAGAGAACAGCTCGAAACCATTTACGACCAGCCTGCCCCATCGCTGACCTTCCTGATCCCCTCCTACAAGGAAGAGCGATCCGTGGTCCTCATGACCATGATGTCGGCCGCCCTGCAGGAGTGCCCCAACCGGCGCATCGCCCTGTTGATCGACGATCCCGCGTTTCCCGGCAACGCCAAAGACGCGGCCGATCTGGCGCGGACCAGGGCGTTATCCGCTGAGGTCCAGGCCCTGTTCGATCAGCCGAACAGCCGTTTCCAGGGGGAGCGGGAAGCCTTCCGCCAACGCCAGGCCGAAACCACGGTGGTGATAAGGGATGAACTGAATAATCTGGCGCGTCTCTATGAGGATGCGGCGGCCTGGATAAGCGGCCATACCCAGGACTATCAGGCGAACGACCAGGCCGAACATGTCTATCTGTTCAAGATACTCCACGCGTATCGGGTCATGCATCTGCGGCGGGCCCGGGAGCTGCGCGACTGCAGCAACCCTAGCATCCGGCGGATCGAACGGGAATACAACCGGCTGGCGACACTGTTCAATGTGGAGATCACCGGCTTCGAAAGAAAGCGCTACGAAAACCTTTCTCACGAACCCAACAAGGCCATGAACCTGAACGCCTATATCGGCCTGATGGGAAAATCCTTCCGCGAGCGCGCGAACGGGGCAAAGACTTTTCTGGAGGAATCGACCGGCGAGGATGCGACCCTGCAGATCCCCGCGGCGGATTACCTCATCACCCTGGACGCGGACAGCGTGCTGTTGCCGGACTATGCCTTGAGGCTGATCCAACTCATGGAGCAACCTGCCAATGCCTCGGTAGCGGTAGCACAGACCCCGTACAGCGCCTTTCCGGACCCCGCCTGCACCCTGGAGCGCATTGCCGGGGCCACCACCGATATTCAGTACATCATCCATCAGGGATTCAGCGGAAACGCCGCCACCTACTGGGTCGGCGCCAATGCCCTGATCAGACGCCGGGCGCTGGACGATATTGCGGAACAGGACGTGGAGCGCGGCTATCCGATCCAACGCTTCATCCAGGACCGTACGGTAATCGAGGACACCGAATCGAGCATCGATCTCGTCGATCGCGGCTGGAGCCTGGTGAACTACCCGGAACGCCTCGCCTACAGCGCGACGCCCCCCGATTTCGGCTCCCTGTTGATCCAGCGCAGGCGCTGGGCCAACGGCGGATTGATCATACTGCCAAAACTGCTGCGTTATCTGGCCCGGCGAAACGCCGGCCGCTCCAAATTGATGGAGGGTTTCTTCCGCATTCATTACCTGGTCTCCATCGCGGCGGTCAACATCGGCCTGCTGGTACTGCTAGCCATTCCGCTCACCGACGCCATTCAGAGTACCTGGCTGCCCCTGACCGCCCTGCCCTATTTCTGGCTGTATCGCCGAGACCTGATGCAACTCGGGTACAAGGGTGGGGATATCCTGCGCGTCTACGCGCTCAACCTGCTGCTCATCCCGGTTAACCTGGGAGGGGTGCTCAAGTCCCTGCAACAGGGTATTCTCAAGATGAAGGTCCCGTTTGTGAGAACGCCCAAAGTGGACGGGCGCACGGCCGCCCCCGCCCTCTATATCCTGCTCGAATACCTGCTGGTGTTCCATTGGCTGGTCGGCGCCGGGGTCGATATCTCCAGCGGCCGCTGGGCCCACGGCCTATTCGCGGCGGGCAATGCGGCCCTGCTGTTTTACGCGGTGTATCGATTCATCGGTCTGCGGGAGAGCCGCGAGGACCTGGCTGTCGCTTACCAGCAGAGGCGGGAAAGTCGCTGGCGGGCTCGCACTGCGTTGACAGCAACAGCCCAGGTGATAAAGACGAATCACCAATAACCGGGCCAGAGCGCCGCTAATCCCTACCTGTAAGTAAAGGGCATGGGTTGTCGCTATTGGGACAATCTGTCCAACACATTGCGGGTGATGAGCTCGACCGCCGGATCCTTGCCCCGCAGGCCATAGGCCCAGCCGGTGGTTGCCGCGTTAAAAACGGTGCCGCCGGCTGGAAACTTATGTATGCCCATACAGGCATTGCCCAGGCGCCCTTTTTCCCACTGCTCAGACCATTGCCACTCGTCCGGCGCCCAACTCGCCGGCGCCAGCGCCAGGATCAAAAAAGCCTCCGGTGTTCCGTCCCGCCTGGTCGGCACCGGCCTGCCGTCCACGAAGCTGTGCTCGCAACCGTCGCACTCGTAACCGACGATGCGGTCCCTCGCGCCGAACTGCTCTCCCTGTTTCAGCCCGGTTCCGGCGAAAACCCAATGCTCCGGTCGGTAAACGGTATACGCACCCGAGCCGTCCATGTATTGACCCTTGCTGCGCTGCATGCCACCGAACATGGTCCCCGGGCCAAGCAACTTATTCTCCGGACGGTTCACCAGGGGATGACTCCAGAGGGTGGACAGGAGCGGACTCTTGGCGTCCGGGCTGTAGAGCGGATCCTGCCGGTATGCCTCCTTCCAGGAGACCATTTCGGTACCGCCATTCTCCAACCGAACCTGCCAGGTGAGGGAGTTTCCGCCGAAAAATGCCAGATTCCCCCCCTGCGAGACGAATCGCTCGATATTGTCCCGCATGGGGGCAGACCAGTACTCATCGTGCCCGACGCTGACCACCAGCCGGTAGTGATCGAGCAGCTCCGGGTGAAATTCGAGATCGCTGTTGACTGCGTACTCGAGGTTGTACCCGTTGCGTTCCGCCCACTGGATAAAGGGAACCTCCCACTCCCAGGCGCCGCTGGTGACCGGCCGGGAAAATGAGACCCTGCTGCCCTGCACCCCCCCTTCACTGTTGAAGGCATAGAGACTGTATCCCCCCCAGTTATCGTAGGCGGTATAGGTGTTGGTTGTAAGCTGCAGCAGAATCTTTGCATTCGCTCCGGGGTTCTTGGCACGAATTACAAAAAACGTTGTTCGCCCCTCTATCCATCGTTCCTTGTCATCCGCATCGGGGGCGCCGAAAAACACCTCGTAATAACCGCTTTTCCAGCCGGCCGGCACGGTAACCGAAAACGACACCGGCCAGCCACAGCCCTGGGCCGATGCATCTATCGGGATCCGATGTCTGGCTCCGTTAACGATGTCGTCTTCCCATACGGTCTCCCGACCGGCGCCGATGCGCTGAATCCTGACGTGATAGCGCTCGAACTCCGACGAGACATGGAAGTTGATGACGTCCCCCTGGGTATAACTTTGTCCGTCGAGATAACCTTCGATGGGATACTGCCCGGCATGAGTCATGGCTCCGAACCCGGCCAACACGAAAACAACAACACCCGCCAGTAGCCAGCGCGGATACAGATAAAACCGGCACATGTCATCTCCCCTCATTACTCGGAATCAGCCGAACCGCTTTCCAGCTTGAGGCCCAGCATCAGGTCCATGACGTTGGTGCCGGTAGGCCCGGTGTGAATCAGATCGCCACTGGCCTGCAGCAGCGCGCCGGAATCGGCTCGGGCCAGACACTCACCGGCATCAAAACCCTCCCGCCGGGCGCGCCCGATTGTACCCCCGTCCACCAGCGCCCCGGCGTCCTCGCCGGGACCATCGGTACCGTCGGTCCCGGCGGAAAGAAAGCAGATGTCATCGCGCCCATCGATCACCGTCGCCGCCGCCAGGGCGAGGTGCTGGTTGCGCCCGCCCCGTCCCGGTGCCGCTGGCAGCTCGACACTCGGTTCACCACCCCAGACATACACCCCCGGCCAGGAATCCAGCAGCTCGAGGGCCAACCGACGTCCACTGTTTTCGGCGTCGGCGCTGATCAATGCGTGATTGAGATGAACCTGGTAGCCAAGGCGCCGGGCCTCTTCCGCCGCAGCCTCCCGGGCGTCGCGCAGGTTGGCCAGTATTCGGATATCGACCGCGGCGGCCTCCCCCTCCGACGCCCAGGGGACTGCCGAGGTCAGATCCTGAATCCACTCCGGCAGATCCAGGGATGCCAACTCGGCAGCCGCCGAGTCGTCCGGCACCAGCAGACCGGAGCCGATGACCGCCGGGCTGTCGCCAGGCACATCCGAGATCATCAGCGCCAGCAGCCGCCGTCCGGCCAGGTAATGCAGCAATCCCCCCCCCTTGATGGCGGAGAGACCCTTTCGCACCCGATTCATCTTGCCGATGGCCAGACCGCTGCCGAGCAGCCATTGGTTCACGGCCTGCAGGTCCTCCAGGCTCACCCCCTCCTTGAGCACCTCCAGCAGACTGGAGGCCCCCCCGGAAATCAGAAACAACAGCGGCCGCTCAACCGGCAGCCCGGACAGATAGGAAAGCAGCTCCCGACCCGCGATCAGACTCTGTAGATTCGGAACCGGATGCCCCCCTTCCAGCGCAGACAGCCGGTTGGCCTCCAGCGCCCGTCGCTCCAGATGCCCGCGCTTGGAGATGACCAGCCCATCGACCAGGCGTTCTCCCAGGGCGTCCACCGCCCCCATCGCCATCGACTGGGCCGCCTTTCCCACCGCCACCAGGGAGAAGCCATCAGCCCCGGGTAGTTCCGAAAGCTGGTTGCGCACCAGGGCCCGCCCTTCGACTCGCGCCAACGCCGACTGAAAGATCCGTAACAGATCCTGGCGCCCCTTTTCTATCTTCATCATGTTTCTTTCTCCTGGGGAACAGCTCACCCGTTCCCCACGATCAGTTGTGTTAAGCTTGGCCCGCCATTCGCTATTCGCAGAGGATCCGGAGTTGGAAAGCATTCAGCTGCGCCATAATTTCAGCCGAAATACCCTGATACGCATGTTCATTCTGGCCGCACTCGGCCTCGCCCTGCTGGTCTGGAAATTCGATTTTATCAACAACGTCTACTTCCGTGACCAATTGACCTCCACCGGGCTGGTGATCAACGGTACTATTCTGGGGCTGTTTCTGCTCGGTCTGCTGCGGATAGTCGGGATACTGCTGCGTTACAGCCGCGAAGAGAGTGCCATCCGGATGGTGATCAGAAACCTGGAACAGGGCGTCAGCCCGCTGCTTGAAGTCCCGGAGTCACGCATCATCAGTCGCCGTTACCGCACCCTGGAGGCGCTGCATGAAAGCAGCACACCGATCAATCATAACGCACTTGCCTCTACCCTGGTCGCTACCGAAAGCACCCGCAGCAGCTTCCCGCGATTCATCAGCAATATCCTGATCCTGAGCGGTGTGTTCGGTACTATAGTGTCCCTCTCCATCGCCCTGATCGGAGCTTCGGACCTGTTGGGGGCGACCGTCAATACCGATGGCATGGGGCTGGTGATCCACGGTATGTCCACCGCGCTCTCCACTACCATTACCGCCATCATCTGTTATCTCTATTTCGGCTATTTCTTTCTCAAACTGACCGACGCACAGACCAACCTGGTGAGCTCGGTGGAACAGGTAACCAACAACTTTTTTCTGCCCCGCTTTCAGGTCCAGGCAGACACCGTTCTGCACCAGTTCGCCGGGCTTATCCGGTCCCTGCATGAACTGCTGGGCCAGATGAGAAAGTCCCAGAACTCCTATGCCAGCCTGGCCCAGGAGATGCGAACTTCGCACCAGGCGTTCGAGGATCTGGAGACCCGGATCATCTCTGCCCTGGTGGAGGTCTACAAGACCAAAATCCAGCCTGTAACCGCCGACATGGATGAGATCAAGGCCCTGTTGAGGCTCGGATTCAGGCTACCCGACGAGTCATGAGCGCGGACCAAGGTTTTATCGATCTCCGTCTGAATCATACGAACGGTCAGAACCAGGAGAGCTTCTGGCCCTCGTTCACCGACATCATGACAGTGATCGTGATGATCTTCATGATCGCCATGGTGATCCTGCTGCTACGCAATATCGAGCTGGTTCGGCAGCTGCGCGCCACCATGGAAGCCGAGCGCAGCGCCATGGAGCTGGCCCGCTCCACCGGCGAGGAGAAAGAGAGCCTGGCGCTGAAACTGATTGCCAGCGAGAACGAACTCTCCATGCTGCGGCTGCAACTGATGCGCATGCAGGAGGAGAGCCAGCAGCAGCAGAGCAGAATCGGCAGCCAGGATGCGAACATCGCCCGGCTGATGGCGGATAACGAGGTACTGACCCTGCGCCGGGATCAGCTGAACGCCGAGCGGGAAAGCCTGAAGCAGCGGCTCATGCGCTCCGAGAACCTGGTGCAATCCCTGCGGCAGGACCTGGAAGCGGTGCAGCAACAGCTGACCGGTTCCCAGCGCGAGCTGGCCGGTGTACGGGACCAGCTGCGCGATCAGCAAAGCCAGTATGAATCCGCCAGCCAGCAACTGACCAGCCTGCAGGAACGCTACCAGTTGCAGAGCCGGGAACTGCTGGAGACAAGGAACCTGGAGCGCCGATCAGACCGTGAGCTCCTGGCACTGCGCAGCGAATATGACGACCTGAAAGTGAAATACGACGACTTGATCCGCCCGGCCCGTTCGCCGGAAGGGCGCTTCCGGGTCGAGGTCCGTTACTCCAAACGGGAGGGCAGGGAAAAGATCGAGTTCAGCTCTCCCGAAGATCCCGGTTTTCGCCCCCTCAGCCGCCAGCAGCTGGAGCAACAACTGGCGGCCCTCAAGGAAGCGAAAAAAGAGGGCCTTTATATCAAGATCATCTTCCCGGACAAGAGTGGTCTGACTTTCAACGAGGCCTGGTCATTCACCTCCGGGCTGCACTCCCAATACGACTACTATTTTCAGGAGCGAGACCCTGCGGCCGAGCCGCCGGGCACCCCTCGGGAGTAACCGGGCTTTGCCGGTGGATTGCACCACAGAGGGCACAGAGTACACAGAGTTGAATTTATTTATGAAAATCCTATTTTCAACTATCTTTAGGGACACCCTGAATAATTCGTCATTCTGGGGGATGCCGAGCAGAGATTCGGAGCAGTAGCGCGGGGATGCACCATTTACGACCCAAGGACGAGAATCCAGTAGGTGTACTTCAACATGTTTCTAATTCCCGCTTCCGCAGGAATGAAAGGTAACGGGTCGACCGCTGAACCAATAATTATCTCTGTGTACTCTGTGCCCTCTGTGGTGAATTCTCTTGATTTCGCCATCTCTTAGGGCCTGTTAACACTATGCTGATGCCCAGCGTTGTCTCTCCAATGAGACCAGACCAGGCGCACAGAGCGCAGTTTGGTTGTTCCAAATAAGCGATGTGCAACGCCGTATGGTCTCATTGGAGAGACAACCCGTAGGGACGGGGCCATTTTTCCCCATGCCTGCGTTGCACTTTCGCTTATGTACGGCAAGTATATGGCGCTCAGTGCGCCTTGTCCTGCGAAAAAATGGCCTCCGTCGATGGATATCCGCATAGTGTTAACAGGCCCTAGGGTGTCAGCATCATTCAGCCCGACTTTCTCCAGGCCACCCGGTCTCTCAGATAGATCGGCAGCGCCTGCTCCGCGGCAACCGCGGTACCGGCCTGATAGCCGGCCACCGCCAATCGGGCCACATCCTGGGCGCTGCACAACAGCTCACCGTCGCAGGAGGCCAGGGCGGAACCCAGGGTGGTGGACAACACCGTCTGGTAGGTCCGCCAACCGGAACCCACGCCATGCCAGCCCTCACCTTCGGGCAGCGTAATCTCTGCCGGATTGACTACCACTTCCGGCGACACCTCCGCCACCAGCCCCCCGGCGGCAACCCGATACCCGGCCCAATAGACCTCGTTCATTCGCGCGTCGTAGGCGGGCAGTATGCGCTGGAAGCCCTGTTCCCGGAAACCGCGCTGGGCCAGCGCCGCCAGGGTGGAGACCGGAACCACCGGCAGCCCGGCGCCAAAGGCGGCCCCCTGGATAACACCGGTGGCGATGCGCACGCCGGTAAAGGAGCCGGGGCCTCGCCCGAATGCCAGGGCATCCAGCTGCCGCAGCCCAAGTCCGGCCTCCGCCAGCAGTTGCTCCATCATTGGCAGGATTAACTCGCTGTGTCCGCGGGGCTGTACCTGGTAGCGCTCCCGAATCTCTCCGTCGATCAAGAGGGCGGCAGAACAGGCCTCGGTGGCGGTCTCTATGGCAAGCAGTTTCATGAGGCCATTGTAGCGTCAGACTCGGAAAAAAATCGTTCTACGTCGGAGATGTCCCGGGTACGGGCCATCGGTGGCAGGCTGTCGAGAAACAACTGACCATAGCCGCGCTTCAGCAACCTGGGATCGCAGACCACCAGCACTCCCCGATCGGTGACGTCCCGAATCAGCCGCCCGGCCCCCTGTTTCAAGGCGATGGCGGCCTGGGGCACCTGAAACTCCATAAAGGGATTTCCCCCCTGTTTGCGCAGGGCATCTATACGCGCCTGCAAGACGGGATCTCCCGGCGATGCGAAGGGCAGCTTGTCGATGAGGACGCAGGAGAGGGCTTCACCGCGCACATCCACCCCCTCCCAGAAGGAGGCCGTGCCGAGCAGTACCGCATTGCCCAGCCGCCGGAATCGCTCCAGCAATTCGCTTTTAGGCGCGCTGCCCTGGACCAGCAGCGGATAGTCGATCTTCCCATCCAGCGAGTCGGCCGCCTCGCGCAGCGCGCGATGGCTGGTAAACAGGAGGAAGGCCCGACCCCGGCTTGCGGTCAGCAGCGGCACCGCCAATGCCACCACCGCCTGGGTGTAGTCGGGAGCGCGGGGCTCGGGGAGACCCCGGGGTACAAACCAGAGCGCCTGATGGGCATAGTCGAAGGGGCTCTCCCAGCGAGCGGTCTCGGCCTGGTCCAGGCCCAGCTGCCGCTGGAAATGGCGGAAACTGTCACCCACCGCCAGGGTGGCGGAGGTAAAGATCCAGCTGCCGGGATATTGCTGCATCTGCAGCTGGAATAGATCGGCAATCTCCAGGGGGGTCCGGTTGAGACGAAAACTCTGGCGTTGGGTCTCGAACCAGCGAATCTCCGCCTCATCCCCGGTTTCGAAAAGACCATCCAGATCGCGGGCGATCTGCCGGCAGCGGGCAAGGCAGCTGTCCAACCCCTTGCCGCGGCCCTGCACCGCCTCGAGGGAGACCGTCAACTCGCCAACTGCAGCGCGGACCCGCTCCAGGGCGGATAGCACTCGCTCGTCATCCGCTACCTCACGCCAGGGACCACGCCGACTATCGAGACCAAAAACCAGCCGCAGATCCCGCACTGCCTTGCCCAGTTGCGCCGCCGCTGCCGGTACCTCCTGTAGATCGCCGGCCTCCCTCAGGTACTCGGTCCCGGTATCGCGAACCAGATCCAGCAACTGCCAGCCACTGACCGTGGTGCCAAAAAAGTTACTGGCCACCTCGGGAAGTTGATGCGCCTCATCCACAATGAAGCAGTCTGCTGCAGGCAGCAGTTCACCAAACCCCTCCTCCTTCAACGCAAAATCCGCGCACAACAGATGGTGATTGATCACCACCAGGTCTGCCTCCTGCGCCCGGCGACGGGCCTCTACCAGATGACAGCTGCCAAAGGCAGGGCACTCCGCTCCCAGACAATTGTCACTGGTGGAGGTGACATGGGGCCAGATTCCAGCGTCTTCCGGAATATCGCTCAACTCGGCGATATCGCCGGTGCGACTCTTTCCCGCCCAGCGTTGAACCCGCATCAACTGATCCACCAGTTCACGGGAGCGGAGCCGTCCTTCAGTCAGGGTGTTCTCCATACGATGGGTGCAGAGATAATTGGAACGCCCCTTCAGCAGGGCCATATCGGTAGGCAGGGCCAGGGCGTCGCGCACCAGCGGCAGATCCCGGTGGAACAACTGATCCTGAAGATTCTTTGTGCCGGTGGAGATGATCACCTTGCGGCCGGAGAGCAGTGCCGGAACCAGGTAGGCGAAGGTCTTGCCGGTGCCGGTACCCGCCTCAGTGATCAACACACCACCCTGCTCAAGGGTCTGCGCCACCCGCTCCGCCATCTCTTCCTGCTGCGGACGGTGGGTAAAGCCGGTCACACACCGGGCCATCCGGCCATCCGGCCCGAGTATCTCCGGGATTGATATCATCTGTTGCCAGTTCGTGCGCTGTCAGCGGGCGTGGTTGTCCCAGACCTCGGCTTCGAGACCCTGCTCGCGAGTCCAGGCCAGGCGCCCGATAATCTTGAAGCGGGCTACTGAAAGAGCCCCTCTTTTGACGCGGCTGCTGCTGGACTGATCCATAAAATCCAGCAGTTCGTCCCGCTCGGCTTCGTAGATCTCATACGGCTCATACTCCTCATCCATGAGCACCAGCAGCACCGAATCCCAGGACTGCTCTACCCTGATCTGACCAATGCGCTGACCGCTTTTGCTTTCATCGAAGATGGTACGGCTCTTGATCTGGATCTTTTTGTCGTCACGCGCCGGATCGATGGCGTCGTAGCCGCCCGCCGAATCGGCCACCGGTTCCAGGCTGAGCAGCCGAATGGCGTCGTGCAAGGCGATTTCATTGCTGATACCGGGCAAAGGCTTGCCCATGGTACGCCGGTACTCCGCGGCAAGCTGTCGCGCCTGACCGATAAGCTTGTCTGCGGCATAGACGCTCACGCGGTGCAATCTCTCCGGGGTTTGGGGAAGCTAGATTGTATCCCATACCGGCGTGGTCTGCTCAACCCGCATTGCATGAAACCGCTGCCGCCTGGCACGAGCAGGACTCGCAACTGGAATCTGTGAAACCCGAACCCCTGCCGGAACACCCTCAATAGAGCGTCCGTGCCTTGCGCTCCGCGACCCGGGCACCGGCAATGTCTCCCGCCGCCCGCCGGGCCTTTGCAATCAGCCGCCAGTTGTCACGCTTCAGGGCGAGATCGCCGCCTGCCAGATTGTTCGACTTGGCCGCCAGGTCCGATGCCATCCCATAGCGCCCCTGCTGCAACCTGAGGTTGGCCAGACGGTTCCAGAGATGGGCGTTGCGGGGTTCGATCCGCAGGGCACGCTCCACCGTGCCAACAGCCCCCGGCAGATTATCCACCGCCTCCTGTTTCTCGGCATTCTCCAGCAGGGCGACAACGGCCCTGCCGTGAGTTGGGGTCGCACGCGCCTGCGCGGCAGGCTCATAAGCGCGCACCTGGGTCTCCTCATCGACCGGCGGCTGCTCGCCAGAGACAGGTGCCGGCGTCGTAGGGCGGGAGCCCGGTGACGTTGTCCGCGTCGGTGTCACACTGCACGCTGCCAACAGGGTGGCGCTGAGCAGCAGGTAGAAAGATGTTTTCCTTTTCATTCAAAAAAACTCCGGAACAATCTCTGGATAGGCCCGTTCGACGCTGCCACGCAGGAAGATTCCATCACTGGCGCCGATCCCTTGATAAACGGGTACTGGCGGGCCGTCTTACAGCGCTCATTCGCTCGCAGACCGGTATCCGGATCAATCCATACCGTCTCTACGGGATCGGGTCTGAGCAACCCCAGGGGGGCCGGCTTCAAGCGCTGCATCATATCCCCCCAGACCCGCAGCGCACCTCGGGCCCCGGTCAGACCGGCGGGGCTGTTGTCGTCACGCCCAACCCATACCACCGCGACCTTATCACCACTGAATCCTGCAAACCAGCTGTCCCTCAGGCTGTCGGTGGTGCCGGTCTTGCCGGCCAGATTGAGCTCCTTGGAAACAAAGGCGGACAGACCGCGACCGGTGCCGCTTCGCACCACCTCCTGCAGATTTCGGCCGAGCAGATAGACCGGCCCCGGGGGTACTGCCTGGTGGACGGTCAGCGGGTAGCGCTGCAGGGGCTCCCCATCCTCTGCCTGTACCTCCCTGATGGCTCGCAACGGCGAATAAAAGCCCCCGGCGGCAAAGGTCTGGTAGATCTGCGCTACTTCCAGCGGTGAAAGCGCAACCGCCCCCAGCAGCATCGATGGAAGCGGGGTAACGGGCCGGGTGACACCCAGGTTCTCCAGCAGTTCCAGAATCTGATCCAGGCCCAGTTCCATACCCAGCTGCACGGTGGCGAGATTGTAGGATTTGGCCAGCGCCTGATGTAGCGGCACCTCACCGTGGGCACGGCGATCATAATTCCGCGGCGTCCAGACCTTTCCGTTTCTGCCACGGATGCTGATCGGCTCATCCTGTAACCGGGTGATCAAGGTATATCGATCCGGATTCATCAGGGCCGCCAGATAGACCACCGGCTTGATCAACGAGCCGATCGGACGGACCGCATCCAGAGCTCGGTTGAAACCCGCAAACCGGACCTCGCGCCCGCCAACCACAGCCAGAATCTCTCCACCCTCTGAACCGGCCACCACCGCCGCCCCCTGCAGTTGATCCAAGGGCAGTTTATTGCGCTCTTCCAGACGTTTGAGACGGCTGTTCAACGCCAGCTCCGCCTGTTTTTGAATCCAGGGATCGAGCGTGGTAAAGATGCGCAGACCTTCTGATGTAAGGTCCTCTTCACGGTAATCCCGGTGCAGCTGGCGACGGACCAGGTCGAGAAAGGCCGGATAGCGGCCGCCGCCTTCTCCGCGCTGGGTTGTGATGCCGAGGTCCACCTCCACCGCCTGGCGTTTCTCCGCGTCGGTGATCACCCCCTGTTGTCTCAGGACCTCCAGCACCAGGTCACGCCGCTGCCGTGCCCGCTCCGGATGACGCCTCGGGTCGTAGTAGGATGGGCCGCGCGCCAGCCCTACCAGCAGCGCCAACCTGGGTGGATCCAGCTCCTGCAGAGGCCGGTTGAAATAGAAATGACTGGCCAGCCCGAAACCATGGATGGCGCGGCTCCCATCCTGTCCCAGATAAATCTCATTGGCGTAGGCCTCGAGGATCTCGTCCTTGCCATAGTGGGCGTCCAGCATCAACGCCATCGCCGCTTCGTTCAGCTTGCGCCAGAGTGTTCGCTCGTGGGTCAGATAAAAATTCTTTACCAACTGCTGAGTGAGGGTACTCCCACCCTGCACCATGCGGCCCGCCCTGATATTGGCCCAGACGGCTCGCAGGATCGCTTTGGGATCGACGCCGCTGTGACTGTAGAAGGCGCGATCCTCCACCGCAATCAACGCCTGTACCAGCAGATCGGGCAGATCCTCCCGCTGGATCAGGACCCGGTCTTCGTTATGAGCCGGATAGATACTGCCAACCTCCGGCGCCTCCAACCGGACCAGGGCCAGTTCCCGGCCGGCGACATCCTTGATCGAATCCAACTGATCGGCACGGAAACGCAGATCCAGGTAAGCCCCTGGTTCCTGCCCGTCCCAGAACAGGAACGGCCGGGTTCTGACCAGGAAGCGGTTTCGGTTGCGGGACCAGGTGGCAACCTGTTTCGGGGAGCCTACCTTGCGGTAGCCGAGCGTGTTCAGCTCCGCCACCAGTTGCTCCGGGCTGATCGCCGCGCCTGGATAGAGCTCCAGCGACCGCCCGTACACCCGCGCGGGCACCGCCCAGCGCTTACCCTCGAATTTCAGCTTGACCTGATAGTCCAGATACAGCAGGTAGAGGCCGCCCCCCAGCAGAAACAGGAGGCTCAGCGCCAGCAACCGCGTAAACCAGCGCCTGCCACCTTTCTGATTCCTTCCCCGCCGTTTTTTCTGCGGCCGCCTCCCGGCGCTGCCTGCCTTTTTCTTACTGCTGGTGGCGCTGGGCCTTCTTGAACGCCCTGAGGTTTTTGCCATCGACTGCCGGGTCCCACGAATTACTGGCGGCACACCTTACCACAGCATCCAGTGGCTGTCGGTGGCCTGCTACCAATCCCTTTCAACCGCCCCGATTTTGTATCGGCCACCCGACCCCGAGCCATGACTCGAAGGTGACTGTTCGAAATCACTCAACACGTCCTTTGTTTTCCAATGGAAACCGCTTGAGATCCGCCTCGATTCCTTCATACAACTCCTGAATCCAGGCGGGAGACAGGGAGGCGCCCGGAAGCAAGGGCCGGGATCTGAAATCACGCGGGGAGATCAGGATGGAGACCTGCTCTTTTCCCAGCAGCGCCGTCAGCACAAAAAGGTCTTCGATCGCCTTGTCTCCGATCGCCAGGCAGCCTTGGGAGACATCCTTACCATGGATATAGATATCACCTCCCAGATTTGTCCGCCCGTCCAGGATCGCCTGCTCCCGATCCAGGGCGCTCGGATAATCGAGCTTCAGAGAGAGATGATAGGCGCTCATGGGATTGAGTCCTTCTATCCGGTAGGCACCCTCGGGCACCTGCAGATCACCCTCCCGCAGTTTGGGGCCCGGTCCACCGCTCATCGCTTTGACGCGGTAGTCTCGAATGTGCCTCCAGTTCCCGTCCGACAGGGCCCATAACTCCAACAAACGGGTATCTTTGAACGCCAACAGGGTCACCGCCTCAGGTGGCCAGCCGACCCCGACAAACCGGAAGCGGGGTTTCAGACGCATTGTCACCCTGTTGCCGTGCTGCGCCAGCACCTGCTCGACAGAGCGCATCTCGATCTCAGGCCGTCTGTTTCTATCCGGCTGGGACAGGGCCATCTCCGACACAACCAGCAGGGCCAGAGACAGAAACAGGTAACAGATCAAATGCGAATTGCTGTACAGCCCCATTGGGCCTCCGTATTTCAATAAAGGGCACCTCGAAAAATTCGAGGTGCTCGTGTGGTGCAGGGATGCGCCACTATTTTCTCGCGTCTAAGCCCCTGAAAATGAAGGCGATCGGAAACCGCGCGTTTCGATCGCCGTATCGAAAAATCCCATTGAAGGGATTTTTCGAAGTACCCTTAAGCGTTTTAGCTTGCTCACCAACTCAGACCAACCGTTAGTCGACCCCAAACAGAATTTTACGCGGTCAGATATCGACCGACCAATGAATTCAAGACGAACTGCTAGACTTGTGCGAATATTGAGGTCGTAATTTCGCCGCAACCCCCTCTGCCGGAAATAATGAATAATAAAACCTCCAAACCAGTTTCACGAACACTCTCTATCGCCATTACAGGGTCTGGTGGCAGCGGCGTGGTCACCACCGGCAATATGCTGCTGAAAGTCATTGCCAGCGCCGGATTTTATGGCCTGATGTCGAGATCCGCCGGCCCGCAGATACGAGGTGGAGAATCGGCCGCCATGTTGCGCATAGGCGCCGAAAGGGTCAACTGCCTGGACGATCAGTTCGACATCCTGATGGCCCTGGACTGGTTGAACGTAAACCGCTTTGCCGCGGAAATCCCGCTGACCGTTGACAGTGTCATCATTTGTGATCCGGAGGCAGGCGAAATACCGCCGGAAATTGCCCAATACAACGCCCGGGTAATGGAAATCCCCCTGAAAAAACTGGCCCAGGAGATTAAGGGTGGCAGGATCAACATGGTGGGTCTGGGGGTCCTGGGCCAATTGCTGCAGCTTTCCGAGGCAGACAGCCTGAATGTGGTAGACAGGATTCTCGGGGGTAAGGGGAAAGTGGTGGTAAACGCCTCACGGCAATGCATTCAAGCGGGATATGGAGCGGAAAAGTCTCTACAACTGGAGCACCCAATTCCCCAGCCGGAAGAAGGTACGTCCCGCTGGGACATCAGCGGCAATGAAGCGAGTGGATTGGGCGCCTTGAGGGGTGGAGTCCGGTTCGTGGCGGCCTACCCCATCACCCCGGCCAGCGAAATTCTGGAGTGGCTGGCACCCAACCTGGAAAAGGTGGGTGGCGCTCTGCTGCAGGCGGAGGATGAGCTGGCCTCCATCAATATGATCATTGGCGCTTCCTTCGGCGGTGTACCAACCCTGACCGCCACTTCCGGGCCTGGACTCAGCCTGATGATGGAGGGGCTTGGTCTGGCGGTGGCCAGCGAAACCCCGGTGGTCGTGGCCAACGTCATGCGGGGCGGGCCTTCGACCGGCATTCCCACCAAGTCCGAACAGTCCGACCTGAACATCGCGATCTACGGTTTTCACGGCGATGCGCCGCACATTGTCCTGTCGGCACTGGACATAGTCGACTGCGCCTTCACCACCGAGTGGGCGGTTTATCTGGCAGAGGCGCTGCAGACTGTGGCCATCGTGCTATCGGACCAATCTCTGGGACAGGCCCGGAGTGTGACCGACCCGCCAACACATCCGCCCGCCGGGCCGGGACGCCGAACCAGCGAGCCTGATGTGGACGACTACCGGCGCTACCAGCTGACCGTCGACGCCATCTCACCGATGGCTATTCCCGGTGCCCCCGGGGGTATTTACACGGCCGACGGTCTGGAACACAACGAACGGGGAACACCGTCCAGTATGCCGCTGGACCATCAGCAGCAACTCGATAAACGTCGGGACAAACTGACGGGTTACGACTTCGGCGAGCATTGGGCCAGAATAGAGGGAACGGGAGATACCTGCATTCTGACCTGGGGATCCTGCACCGGCGCTGCCATAGAGGCGGCGAAGCGCCTGGAGAACAGTGGCAAAGCAGTGCAGGTGATCGCCGTGCGCCTGCTCTGCCCGCTTCCCGACAAAACCCTGGATGGAATACTGATCGGTATAGAACGGGTGCTGGTGGTAGAGCAAAACCATGGCGGACAATTTTTTCACTATCTTCACTCGAAAAACCTGCTGCCCGATTCCGCGCGGGTGCTGGCCCAGCCAGGCCCGCTGCCCATTCGCCCCAACGAGATTGTGAAGACGCTGACTGATTGGAGTTGACATGAACGGAGCGACGGCAAAATCTGAACTCAAGCCGAAAGACTACAAGTCGGAAATCAAACCTGTCTGGTGCCCGGGGTGTGGTCATTTTGGCATTTTGAGCGCCGTCACCAAGGCCCTGGCCCACCTGGCACTGCCTCGTGAGCAGGTGGCCCTTGTGTCCGGCATCGGCTGCTCCTCAAGACTCCCAGCCTATACCGAGACATACGGTTTCCATGGGGTCCATGGCCGGGCCCTGGCGGTAGCCTCCGGCCTGAAAGCGGCCCGCCCGGATCTGACCGTGCTGGTGGCCAGTGGCGACGGCGACGGATTTTCCATCGGCGGTAACCACTTCCTGCACGCCTGCCGCCGCAACATGGACATGACCTACATCGTCATGGACAACGAAGTCTACGGCATGACCAAGGGGCAGGCCTCCCCCACAACCTCGCCAGACTGGGCGCAAAGTAAGCTGACGCCCCACGGCCCTGGTGTTCCCAAATTCCTACCAGCCGCCATTGCCCTGGCCTCGGGGGCAAGTTTTATCGCACGGGGATTCTCCGGCGACCCCAATGGCCTCACCCGACTGCTGGTCGAGGCAATCAACCACCCGGGCTTCGCCTTTGTCCAAGCACTGAGTCCTTGCACCACATTTAGACCCGAGCAAAAAAACTGGAAAAAACAGGTACATGCCTTTGACGACGATGCCACAGCCAATCCAGTAGAGGCGGCGCAGCGGATCATGGCCGATGACGGCATGTCTACCGGCCTGCTGTATCGAACGCAAATCCCTGTGTGGCAGCCGGCCAACCAGGCCAGCCTGGACGTTTCAGGACTAGAAGGAGGGTTTCAGGTATGAACGCCGCGACCAAAGCACCAATCGAAAGCTTGGCCGAGTTTCTTGCTCACGCCATCGTCCTCGAGCGGGAGTCGGTGGAAAGATACGAACAGCTTGCCGACAGCATGGAGACTCACAATAACCCTGAAGTGGCGAAGCTGTTTCGAAAACTGGCCCGTTTCGGCGAAAAGCATGCCCACGAGGTGGAACAACACGCAGCAGGCCTGGAACTGCCGCAGATCTCACCTTGGGAATTCAAATGGAGCTGCCCGGAGTCGCCCGAGAGTTTCTGCTTCGATGATGCGCACTATTTGATGAACACCCGCCAGGCGCTGAAGATAGCCCGACATAACGAGCAGGAGGGACAAAGCTTCTATGCCCAGGTGGCGGCAGATTCGGCCGACGCGGAGGTAAGAAGACTGGCCGCGGAGTTCGCAGCGGAGGAGGAAGAGCACGTGCAGTTGCTGGACCGCTGGCTGATCAACCTGACCGAACCGGATTCTCCGCCCTTGGAGGATCTGGACCCGCCGAAT
The DNA here is from genome assembly GCA_963820955.1 of uncultured Gammaproteobacteria bacterium. Classification (GTDB taxonomy): domain Bacteria; phylum Pseudomonadota; class Gammaproteobacteria; order Chromatiales; family Chromatiaceae. Next base: position 104,877 of record CAWGCA010000045.1, read on the forward strand.
GCCGCCGAATAGGCAAATTGACAGGAAAAGACACACAAATTCAATATTCTAGCGCTTTGGACTCCCCGTTTTGGGACAGGAACCACAAAAAAAGAGATAGGGTTAACAGGACCCGGCCTTTTTCTAGGGCTATAATCTGCCCAAAGGTTGAGTAACTTTCCCTGGTATTTTGAGCAAGAGAGGATGCCAATGTGGGTGTTTGTCCGAAGGATCAACTCCAGCACGACACGTAGGGAATTGGAAAAATTCGTCGGCAAAGGATTGAAACCGAGCTGGATTTTCTTCCCATTCCCAACCCATGGCGACATAAAACGGTGTGAGATACTGTGCATCACGGATAAAGACACCAAAGCCGTCGAATACCATGGCCTGGTGGAAATCATACCCCCAAAGGCGGCTGTTTCAGCGGTTCTTCGGCTGAACGGTTCTCTGCTGAAGGGCAAGGTGGTAGAGGTACGCAAGTATTTCCGCCGATCTTCTTACCGGGACCGAAGGGATCATTTCAGCGACCAAACAGCAGCGGGCGATGAACGCCGAAAACGCGATCGCCGGCGCCCCAATCTGTATTCCCGAATCCTGCGCGCAAGCGCCGCCCAGCGCATGGCGATGATTAACCGACTGCACCCCTAACCTGCCCTCTTGTCGTCTGCATCAGCACGCTCCCCGTCCTGATGCAACTCTTTCTCAACCGCCTCCACCACATCACGAAACATTTTTCTGTTGTGTTCATTCATCTCCATGAGGGCCAGATGAGACTCCAGCAGCAAACGCATCATCGCCCCATCGTCGGACAGGGTGACTGGTATCTCTCTCAGTTTCTCCAGTTCCGACTCGCTCTCCGGTACGATACAAAAAACCCGGTCGAACCCCATCCCTTCCAAAACTTCGTTGATCGCCGGCCTGTTGGAGATCAATGTCACCTTCGGCAACTGGCTGCGCTGCATAGACCGGGCCAACCGGGCCAGGATGCCTAGGTTGGTGCTGTCAATAGCATCGGTGGCGGTGAGGTCGGCCACAAACCCCCTGAGTTCGCGGTTGGAAAGCAGACCCTTGATGTAGCTATCCAGGGAAAGACTCAGGGTATAGCGAATATCACCAACATATCGGAGAACCTGGACTCCGTTGTAAGTGCCATGAAGCACCTTTCCGCTGGTCACGCTTTGTCCTCGCGGGACAGTGTCATAAAGGAGATGTCGTCGGGTAGATCACCCGCCTCTTCTATGGCGAATTTTTCGATCAACTGCTCCAGGCTTAGATCCGTGTCGGCAACTTGCTCGAGCAGCAGGTTGGCGCGTTTCCGCGCAGCATCCCTGGGTAACAGCTCCAGAATTCCGTCTGATATCAACAGCAATACAAACTCCGTCGGCAGCGACACCTCATGATCGGTAAAAAGAGAATCCTCAAACAACCCCACGGGTCGATCATGACTGGTTAACGTCTTAATCGATTCACCATCCCACAACATAGGAAAAGGGAACTGCCCACCGGAACAGTAGCGCAAACGATTGCTTCTACTGTCGAGCACACCATAAAAAATGGTCAGGTATTTATCTAAGCCAGCCTGACAAAAATCCTGATTGAGTTGGGACAGCATATCGGAGGGTGAGCGCAGAAGATTATCGCCCTCCTGCAGCAGGCGTTCACGATACTTTTCTAGCAATGTCTTCAACATCACGGTAACAAACGCCGATGCAGCACCGTGACCAGAAACATCGGCTATGTAGAAAGCGATCTCGTCGTTAGTTAGGGGGAAAAAATCGATAAAATCACCGCTCAGATACATCGAGGTGAAAATTCGATGGCGAAACAGATAGGGCCCTAACTGTTGCTCATTCTGCGGTAACATCCTGTCCTGCAAAACACGCGCTGCCTCTTCGTCCTCTCTGAGCTGCCCAACCACCAGGGACAATTCCCGGTTGAGCTGTTCCAGGTTTACCTGGTATTCCCGGTTCTCCCTGATCAAACGGGCTCGATCCAGTGACCGGACAACCGCTGTGTCCAGTATCTCGAGATCGGTGATGGGCTTGGCGATATAGTCCCAGGCTCCGCGCTTCAGTGCCTGGATCGCGTCACTCATACGGTTGGCGCCGGAGACAATGATGACCGGCGTCTCAGGCGATTCTTCGGTAATTGCGGAAAGCACTTCCAGACCATCCATCCCGGGCAATCTCAAATCGCACAGCACCACATCCGGCCTTTGATCACGAAAAAGCTCTATCGCCTGCGGGCCATTCTCCGCTTCGATGGTCAGATAACCTCTATCTTCCAGATAAGCGACCATGCTGGTGCGAACGACGGGCTCATCCTCCACAGTAAGTATTCTGATTTTCCCGTCCACTCAGGTGCTTCCTTGCCGCCAACCACTCAAGGGGTCTCTCCCGCCAACTTCTGATAATAGAAAAGTGTAGCTCCAAACCGAAGATCCGTTGAGAATAAAAAGCAGCAATCTTCATTCCTCATTGATCACAGGTTTCCGTGCCCCGCCACCACTGGGCCCGCTCGATCAGGTCCTGGTGTGCTATACGGGCTGGTCCTCTGTCTGGTGGTATCATAATCGGATTGTTGCTGGAGGGTGAAAGTTATGTTTACCGGCATAGTTCAGGGTACCGCGGAGGTGGCAGAAATCAGGGAGCGGCAGGCGTTTCGTACGCATGTCATCCGCATGCCCAGGGAACAACTTGCCGGTCTTGAACCAGGGGCCTCGGTAGCGCACAACGGCTGCTGCCTCACGGTCACAGCTATAAACGACGACCTGGTCTCCTTCGACCTGATGCAGGAGACCCTGCGGATAACCAACCTGGGAGAACTGCATAACGGCGACCGGATGAATTTCGAACGGGCGGCCAGATTTGGAGATGAGATAGGTGGCCATCAGATGTCCGGCCACATCATCTGTACGGCCGAAATCACCCGGGTTGTGGAGAGCGAAAACAACCGCCAGTTGTGGTTCCGGCTACCGTCTCCTTTCACCCGTTACCTGTTCACCAAGGGCTATATCGGGATTGATGGCATCAGTCTTACGATCGGTGAGGTGGCAGGCGAGGAATTCAATGTAAACTTGATTCCCGAAACTCTGAAGCGAACCAACATTGCTGGGCGAAAACCGGGCCACAGAGTGAATATCGAAATCGATCCCCAAACCCAGGCTATCGTTGATACCGTGGAGCGAGTGCTGGCGAAAAAAATCTGCTGAATACGCTGATTTGTCGAAACAAAAAGATCCGCCAGAGGGTAAAGGTTGCCCTTTACCCTCTAATCAAACCCTTAACTGGCGGTTAGTATCTTGGTCTGCGCTGGGGCCGATCGCCTCGCGGCTTGGCCTGATTGACCCGAAGATTACGCCCTTTCATCGGGCTTTCGTTCAAGGCCTTGATGGCTTCATCGGCCTCTGAATTGTTTGCCATCTCCACGAAACCGAAGCCCTTGGACTGGCCAGAAAACTTATCCATTATGATGTTAACACTAGATACTTCCCCAAACTCTCCAAAAGCATCCCTCAACTCATCCTCAGTCACGCTGTAGGCCAGATTCCCAACATAAATATTCATAAAACCTTTCTCTAGAGTAGAAATGTGCATTGATCGAGATTACGCTGGATGCAAACACCCTATGCACAAATTATTTGCCAGCGAGCGGCCAACCATTGGCCAGTTTCCTGTAGCCACCAGACTACAGAAAGTTCGCATTCTCAGACATCTCAGTGCCTGACGCAAACTTTATCTTTCGGCTACCCAAATTTCAGGGCCAGTTGCGGAGTAGTCGCTTGAGGGGCGTCTCACACCTACATAGACCACTGAAACCGATAGGTAGGTACGGACCAATCATCAAGGTACGAAGAGTGTGGCGGGGTATACCGAATGGCAGTGCGAGCCAACCGTAAAACATCTGCCGGCGGGCGTTTTGCACCTCCGCAGCAAAAAAACTTTTATTTTTAGTGGCTTATTGTTATGCCTCTATGCCTGAAAAACTGCCGAGACATTCCAATCCCCCCATCTCTCCTGTTTTTAACAACTATCCCCGGCTATCCAAGCCCTTTCGCAATATTTGTCTGAAATACCGCCTTGTGTATGTCCCCCAGACTCAGCATGCCAACCAACCGGCCGGCATCCGCCACCGGGATACGGCGAAACTTGTGCCGCACCATCGTGGTTGCCGCCTTGAGAATATGGTCCTGGGGAGATACCGTGATCACGCTAGGAGTCATCAATTCCTTGACCTTCAGGTTTACCACCTCCTTGTATTTACCCATCATCCCCTCGAAATCGACTGAGCCAAGCCCTTCCGCCATCATATCTTCAAGCGTCGGAAACAGTTTGTGCAGCACGTCTTTCTCTGCGATGAATCCAACCATCTTCTCCCCTTCCATCACCGGTAGACCGCTGTACCGGTAGAGGCACATCAACGACACTACATCGAGCAGCCCGGTTTCCGGGGTTACCGTTCGTGGTGAAGCCGTCATAATTTCTTTAACCTGCATGAAACATTGTCCTGTATCGAGATTTAAAACCCCGGCTTTCTACTAGCCCTCTGACTCGCCAAGATCGCTATCTAGCCCTAACCGGACTCAAATCAGCTTCGGCAACACCGAACACCGCTGGCAGAAGATTGCTTGGCGACACCCTCTCTGCCTCCCGGAAATAGAGCCGCAATCAGCCCGTACATTTCGTCCGCAGCCGTGTTGCAACGAAGGCACAGATATACTACATCTCTCTCCAAACGAACAGGGGAAGTTAACGTTCCTATCAGATTGCGGGCTCACGCCCAGAAGCGGGGAAAGACAAGAACCGCAGTGGATTACGACCTGCTCGACTGGCTATTGAGGTCAGGCTCCAGCTCCAGCAGGGGCAGACTATCCTCATGAAGACCTTCGTCAGGGGTAACCACGCTGGAGGCAAAGGCGCTCTCCAAAGCCAGCAACTCATCCACGGAAGAATCAGGTCCGGATTCGCCTGGCAGCTGACTGGCACTGATCAGCGGGTGATCTGGAACCAGATCCCGGCCCATCGCTATCACTTTGGTCCAGATCTCCGGCTCCGCTTGCGGCATGGAATCATGGACTTCTTCCAGGTATTGGACAAACCCATTTTTATCCTTTCGAAAGGCGTATATCTCCAGTAGTTTCGCCTTCAACATCCAGTTGCTCGGATTGGCTCTGATTGATTCCCTTACCAGAGACGCGGCTTGATCGTACTGCCGATAGGCGAGATAGATATCGGCCTTGGTCAAGATGGAGGCCGCATCCTCACCCACTTCAGGAAACAATCCTTGCTCATCGGTATAGCTTCGGAAGGAACCTGGTAACTGTCCTGCTGTTACTCCTGCCGGTGGACTCTGGTCTAGTTCGGTATAGGACCTGAAACTGTTAACCGACTGGTGACTTGCAGCAGATGGCTGTTTGCGCCGCTTCCAAGCCATCAACAACAGCAGAACTCCCGCGACTACCAGCAAGGGAATCCAATTGTTCTGCACCCAGTTCAACACTAACTGTTGCTTGGAGGGTCCTGCTGGCTGCGGGGCTGCAAAGGGTGGGATTGATTCGATGCGAGCAACTTCGGGTACTCGAGTGGCGGCCCCTTCAGGCGCACTTTTCGAATCGGCAATCCGAGTTGTTTCAACCCCTCTTCCGCTCTCTGAACTCTCCAGCTGCACTTCAGTAACCGCCACACGCTGCTTCAACCGACTGATTTCCTTGTTTTTTTCCTCCAACGACTGACGCAAGGCTTGAATTTGCAACTCCAGGACACTCTGCAGCTTTTCCAGATCCTGGTTGATTTCACGTACTGCCAGCGCGTCCTGTTTCGAATCGGCAATGGCCTCTCTGAGTTTATCCTTGTCATCGGAGGGATAGCTGTAAGTCGATTCCGGCTGATCGCCAAGGTTCCAATGTTCGGCCGGCTCAATAACCGACAGTTGATCCCCACGCTGATCGTCGCTCAACTGTTGTGAAACCTCTTCCCCCCCGCTCTCGACATCTTTCAGGGTACGGCCAGGTTCGGCCGGAACCGGTGTTGGCTGCAGGGGGGCGGAAGCCTCCGGCGGTTCCTGCCGTGCGGCATCCGCCGGGCCGGGCCCATCGGTGCTACGCTTCCCCATCGATCTCCAGTCTCTGGTCTGCTGAAGAAACTGTGCACGGGCCTCGCCCGTGGACAAAGCCGCAATAAACTCCCGGTCCGGGATCTCCAGCACCACACCCTGTTTGAGCAGATTGACGTTTCCGCGCCGGAAAGCCGCCGGGTTCAGGCGCAACAAGGCCATCATCATCTGTTCAACGCTGAAAGACCGATCGGGACGGGTTTTCTGGGCGATGACCCATAGCGTTTCCGAGCTCCGGATCGGCCCGTAGGTCATTGATCTATCCTGCTGTGGGGGCTGCGCGCCTGTTCCGGAAACGGATTTCGCAGGTGCCTCTAGCTCGACGGCCAGTGGTGGCTGGTAACCAGGGGGGTCCAGCAATACAGTGTACTCTTTCAGTAACCTGCTGCCGGCCCAACTGACCTGCACCAGAAAATTCAGGAAAGGTTCCCGCACAGCCTGGCGGGTGGCAACCTTTATGACGATACGCCCATCCGCGTCAACCGCGGGGGTAAATCTCAATTGAGAGAGCAGGAAGGGCCGTTCCAGTCCGACTTTCTCGAACGCCGCCTGCTCTGCCAGGGAAACCTGGATATCGTCGACAGCCACCTGGTCAGCGGAAATCAGTTTGATCTGCGCATTCAGGGGTTGGTCCAGGAACGAATCCACCGATATCCCGCCCAAACCCAGTGCTCCTGCTGCAAATGGCAGCGTCAGCAACAACCCCACCCAAAACGCTTTAGTTATCATTTTTCGCTGGATCCAACTTCCCGGGAAAGGATATCTATTTACCAAGGTCACAAAATACGTCCACTCTTACCTTTTCGGTTAATGGGGATATCCCTTTAGTCTTCAGAGAAAACTAAATCAGGTCTTGATTCAGTTCACCGGGCGCCTGCTTCGCCGCAGGCATCGGAAATCAAACACCGAATAACCTGCCGCATGGAGGTCAGATATCAACTGGACCATCAGGTTGCAGGCCCTTTCATTGGAGGCATCAATGAGCGTTTTCAATCGCTCCAGCGGCATACGTATCTCCCTTCTTCCACCGGGATTCCGAAACGCTCCGCAAAATTGATGATTGGATCTGCGGATTTTACATCCGAAGCAGGCCTGAAGCGGCTACAGCCCGCTGATTCACTGTCTTCGCGCCGCTCAGAACCATCATTTCATTGGCGATCATACAGCCGATTTCTGACTCTAGTTTAACCCAGATCGGACTCGTACAAACCTCCTATCCCCTTAAATCTACAGGGTATTGTGCCTATACAAATCACTCCGGGCCCGGCGCCTAACTCCCGGTGATCTAGGATTTCGGGCATAATCTCATCGCAGGCAACCGATGAGTTATATAGACCCAAATAGATGCTAAGCACCATGGATTACCAGGCCAAGTTCCGGGATATCGCAGAGAAAACCCTGTTCCATCAGCTGCCCGACAGCGGGCAGGGGTTTGTTCGAAAACAGGCACTGCAATACCGGTTCACCCTACAGGAACTTCGCCTGGTAACGGAGATCGCACTGGACCTGGAGATGTGGAACCAGGGGGACATCACCATAAACTGGCCAAAGACAACAGCGGGAGAACCGGACAAAAACAGAAAGAAACAGCTGCTGAACACGCTCCGGCGCAACTGGGAGTCATTGCGGGACGAACCCAACCGCTACCCATCGCCCGCATCCGGTGCTGGCCTGCCGGTAAAGGCCGAGCCGCTGACCCGGAGTAAGGAGAAGCTGGGCCTCGGCTTCTGCCCGGTCGCCTCTGCAAAGACCCGCTGCTGCAATCTTCTCACCCTGGATGTCGTAGAGAACTGCGGCTACGGTTGTACCTATTGCAGCATTCAGTCCTTCTTCAGCGGAAACCAGGTCATTTTCGACCGGGATTTCAGGACCAAGCTGGCTGCCCTGCCCATAGACCCGGACAGGCTCTATCATATTGGGACAGGGCAATCCTCGGATTCCCTGATGTGGGGCAACAGTCACGGCGTATTGGATGCGCTGATCGATTTCGCCAACCGTCATCCCAACGTCATCCTGGAGCTCAAGACCAAGTCGGCGAACATTGCCCATCTGCTGAAACAGGATGTTCCGGCCAATATCATCTGCAGCTGGTCGCTCAATCCACCAATACTCATTGCCAACGAAGAACACGCCACCGCCTCTCTTGAGCAACGCCTCGAGGCAGCCCGATCGCTGGCGGACAAGGGGGTCGTGGTTGGTTTTCATTTTCACCCCATGATCCACTACCTGGGTTGGGAGCAGGATTACAGTGCCCTCTTCGCTCGGGTGCAAAGACTGTTCCACCCCGACGAGGTAGCCATGATCTCCATCGGAACCCTCACTTTCACCAAACCGGTGATCCGAAAAATACGACAGAGCGGCCTCAACAGCCAGATTCTGAAGATGCCGCTGGTGGAGGCCGACGGAAAGCTGTCCTACCCTGACAATGTGAAACTGGAGCTCTTTTCGCACGCCTACGACAACTTCTCAGCGGCCTGGAAGAAGGGTGTCTTTTTCTATCTCTGCATGGAAAACCAACGCTTCTGGAAACCGGTCTTCGGGTTTGATTTCGAAAGCAACGAACTGTTCGAGCAGGCCATGAAGTTGAGTTACCTGGATACCATCGACCGGCGGCGCGCTGTCGCTCAAGAATGATCTTGAACGAAAGGCTTTACCCAGCACAGCATACTGAAGAACGCCCGTAATCGGACGAAATAGGGGTAATCGACAGATACTTAAGCCAGTGCAGGCCGACAGTGCCGACGCACAAGGGCGGACAGAGAACTCCCAAACTGAGACCTGATAAATAATAGGCCCTAATGAAAACGCACTTTGAGCAAGAAATCGATGGCGCAACGCTTCAGGCTCTGACCGGAAGAGGATGACCATGCAACTGCCAGGTATTCAATATTGGTTCAGGGTGATGGCGTTGTGGATATTCGCAACGGCCGTGAACTCAGCGCCACCGGCACAGTTGATCGAGGCGAAAAACCTGAACTCAGACGCCACGCTTGCCCGGCAGGCCAATATCCCGATTGTGCTCCTATTTTCCCAGCAGCACTGCCCCTTCTGCCATCAGATAAAACAGGAAATTCTGGGTCCGATGATCATCGCGGGGGATTACCGGGGAGAAATCCTGATCCGAGAAATTTTTATCGACCCTGGGGTCCAGGTTATCGATTTCGAGGGGAAAAACACCGTTGCCCGGACCTTCGCCAACCGCTACGACGTGAACCTGACCCCGACCCTGCTGTTTCTCGGCCCCGACGGCAGAGAACTCAGTGAACGGATTCTGGGCATACAAACAGTGGATATGTTCTTCTACTATGTGGACCAATCGATTAAACAAGCCATTACTGAACTCTCCCGCTCACAGGTGAAAAATGGCTGAACAGTTCGATATCTATTTTTCCGGGAAAATCCTGGACGGCCAAGACCCGAGCCTGGTCCGGCAACGGATAGCCAAGATATTCGGGAACGATGGTGCCGCACTGGAGCGCCTATTCTCCGGAGCCAATCTGCGTGTCAAAGCGGGGGTAGATCAGGAAACCGCCGTGCGCTACCGGGTAGCATTCCGTGATGCCGGGGCCCTGGTGGATATCCGACCAGCGGCTACAGCCACCTCCACTGCAGCAGCCACCGATCAGGGTGAAACTGATTCGCACGCCTCACACCTCACCCTGTTACCGCCCAAGACCGGGAGCCTAATCGACTGCGCACCCCGAGTGCAACCGGCTGCTATCCCGGATATCAGCGGCCTGGTCCTCGCACCCGCCGGCGCGGTCCTAGACGAGTCGGAACCTGTGGTAACGAGTGAAATCAACACCCAGGGCCTCACGCTCTGCCCCTCTCAATCTGGCACATTGGAAGATTGTCAGATACCGGTCGAACCCCGTCCAATTCCCGATATCAGCGCACTCAAGCTGGACGAAGAGTAACCAGGGATCTCCTTCTGCAGCCTGGAATTACTGTGCGCGGTTCCTGCTGTGACCACCGCAGGCAAGGTGCCTCTGCATTTTGGCTTGAAATTTGCGATACCAGTAGAAAATAAGCCAAACATCTCATTTAATGCCAAATTTTTGACGAAATAGGGAGAGAATCTGTGGTGAACCCCCTCACAAACGACAAAATTCCGTCAGCATCATCTCAACACAGGCCGAATACAGAACAAAAGTCCGTCAATCAGTCCCAGGGGCAGAGCACAGCTGTCGGGGATCCGGTTGCCGCTAAGAAGAAAGGCGTGGACGATACCCTGGAGTTGAGCGGAAATGGCCGCATCTTAAGCCAGACCGCAGACAGGATCAGGGGTTCAGAGGGCGAGGTGAGGACGCCGGAAGAAGCCGCAGCCCTGACTGCCAGAATCCGGGAGCAGTTCGAACAGTCCGGAACTCAGAGTTTGGCCATCCACCGAGATATTCGTGCCGATCAACTCACTAATCTGCTGAACTCGGCTCCCGCCTGAGAGCGAAGGTAGACTGGCGGTAAGCGGAAAGTCTCTGCCAAATCAAATAGACACGCCGGCGCCAAGACCCGGCTCGACGGAAAGCTGTTCACCCACCGGCAAAGGTGGGTGAACTCAACGCTATTTAACCCCCAGCTCCAATCGTTCCACCTCGGCCAGAGTCACGATGCGGCCGTCTACGGTGCGAAACGAGCGGCCTTCTACATCGCCCTTGTATGCTTCGTACAGCACCGAGTTACCGCTGCGGCTATCGATGACCCGGACGCTGACCAGCTGATAGGCATCCCGCCACTGATGAAAGAAGTAAAAACCGGCCCCAGCCAGCGAGATTATCACCAGGCCATAGGCCGTTATCCTGGGTAGCGGTGATTTCGGCTTCACTGCATGCAATGGTGAAGCTACCACGGCCGTCGCCTGCGGAGGGCGGTTGCGCAGCTTGACCGCGACAACGGCACCGGCGATAACAACAAGGGTTAGGAGAAGCTTCATGAACATAATCGCGGTACCTTAGCACGGCGCGCCACCGACAGCGACTTCGCTCAGAAGCGGAATCTTCGGTGCGATCCCAATGAACGGCTTGCAGTTTCATCGATCTGCGATTTACCATCCCTGATTATGATTTCAAAACTGGTAACACTAATCACCGCCCTGCTGCTCCTGACTGCCTGCGAAAAACCGGATCCACCGACTGTTGGCCTCTATCTGGCCGTCCAACGTGGCGATATCGATCAGATCGAACGGCATATCCACTGGGGATCGGATATGGAGCAGGCGGATGTAGATGGTCGCCGCCCGCTGCACATTGCAGCTAAAAAAGGGAGTTATGTGGTAGCCAAGGTGCTGATCGAAAACGGCGCCCAAATCGATGCCCCGGACCTTCAGGGCCACCCCCCCCTGCACACCGCCCTGATGTCTGGCCGCACCCAGGTGGCGGAACTGCTGATCAAACAGGGCGCCCAAACCGATGCCAATCATTTACTGGAGCAGGTAGTGGAAAACGGCGTCGCCGACCGGGATGTGGTGGAGCTTCTGTTGCAGCAGGGAGCCGACATCAATCACTTCAACGCGGCGGGGGCAACTCCCCTGATGCAGGCGATCGCCGATGAAAACCGGGTACTGGTGAGGGTACTGATCGGCCATGGCGCCGATGTAAACCAAGCAGATACCAACGGGCTCACACCGCTGGCTCTGGCCACCGAGAGCCAGAACCAGGATATCATCCGCCTGCTGGGTCGAAACGGTGCGCGCCTGCCTGAAAACCTATCCTCTACCCCGTGACGACGGGCGATGCTTCTGGTACCTTCCCCCGATCTAACTCCACGCAGGAAGGAAAAATGGCATCCAATGTCGACGAATTGACCATAAGCTATAGCGAGGACGGTATCGAGATCGTCAAGGAACTGGACAAGGTCGTCCTGTCAAAGGGCGCCTGGTCAACTGTCATGTACCGTTATCAGGACTGGAATCGAGCCAAAAGCGAATACGGACCGGACAAGTACAGCATTCGCCGCTATCAGAAGCGCAACGGCGAATACCAATCCAAGTCTAAATTCAACATCTCCAGCAGTGCCCAGGCAAAAGCCATCATCGAGGCACTGCAGGGCTGGATCCAGGAGTAGGCGACGGCCAGCGGAGGTTAAACAGAAGCCGGTCCGCCGATACCGATCTGTTCCGGCCAGTCCGCCAGCTGCGACAGAATTGAGCGATCCCGGTCGTTCAGGTCAGTGGCAACCATCCTTTTTGCCAATTGCTGACGAAACACCTCGAGGGTGATACTGCCGCCCCCATCGGGATTGGTGAGACGCTCCTGGCGAAACGTTTCCCAACGTGCCTTTTCGTCCCTGGACAGGCTCTTAGGCCAGTTGCGAGCCCGATAACGAAACAACATCTCAGGCAGCCGAGGGTCATCAAAGGCCTGCTCCAGCCGCATGAGCTCTCGCGGTGTCATGCGGCGTATCTGCTCCATCCGCCGACGGTCTCCGTCGCTGAAGAAGCCACCCCCATAGAGGTTTCTGTCGGGGTCGACAATAGGGTCAAAATGTCTGGCCAGATGCACCGCCTGTATCTTCTTCTCCAGCCCACCGGCTGCCTTCAGCTGAGCCAGATGGCGCTCCCCGACCGCCGGGTGGATATCCCAGCGCGCGGCCGCCTGTTCGGTCAGCGTATTCATCGGGACCACCACCGGGCACTTGTTGAGGTGAACGGTCTTGAGCGGGATCCGCTCCAACCCCTCTGGCAGCTGGTCCCGGGGGGTAAACAGACGCGCGGAGATCTCCTCCACGCCGCATTGCAAAAGTGCCGATGGATCCTGGCGCAGGTCAAATACGATGATGCCATTCGAATTGGTTGGGTGCCGCGCCACCGGCGCCACCATGGCAATACAACCCCGGCTGGCGGGGTACATGGAGGAGACATGCAGTACCGGCTGCTTGCTCCGCAGGTCTAACAACTCCCCCACCCGCCGCTTGCTCCTGAGCTGGAGCAGATAGTCGAACAACCGCGGCTGCCGTTCCCTGATCAACCGGGCGACAGCGATGGTGGCGTACACATCCGCCAGCGCGTCATGGGCCCCCTCATGGGCAACCTGATTGGCCGCGGTAAGAAGTTCCAATCTAAAGCTCACCACCCCATCGTCGTCCTCGGGCCACTCAATTCCCTCGGGTCTCAAGGCGTGGGTGAGACGCATCATGTCGATGATATCCCAGCGGGAGTTTCCGTTCTGCCACTCCCGGGCATAGGGATCGAAGAAGTTACGGTACAGGCCGTAACGGGTCACCTCATCATCGAAACGGATGCTGTTGTAGCCGACACCGCAGGTGCCAGGCTGGGCCAACTGCTCATGGACCAGCGTATAGAACTCGGCCTCGTTCACTCCTTCTTCCAACGCCTTCTGCGGCGTGATCCCGGTAACCAGGCAGGCCTCAGGCTGAGGCAGGATATCGTCCGACGGCTTACAATAAATGGACAGGGGGCGTCCGATGATGTTCAGGTCTGCGTCGGTTCGGATACCAGCGAACTGCGCGGCGCGGTCTCTGGATGGATCGCTGCCCCAGGTTTCATAGTCGTGCCAGTAGAAGGTCAAAGCCATGCTGTAAAATCGGTCATTTCAAAAAAACCCAGGCTGGTCACGGTATCGGGCCGATGACGCCGGTCGTCTGCTCTGATGGGCCTAAACAAAACACCCCGCCGCAGCGGGGTGTTTTCAGCCTTCTGGAAACCGGTTCAGATCTTCTCTTTGATCCGGGCCGCTTTACCGGTACGACCGCGCAGATAGTACAGCTTGGCGCGACGCACATCGCCCCGGCGTTTCAGCTTGATGTCGGCCACGCTCGGGCTATAAGTCTGGAACACTCGCTCCACCCCTTCGCCGTGGGAAATCTTACGGACAGTGAAGGCGGAGTTGATGCCTCTGTTACGCTTGGCGATTACCAGTCCTTCGAAGGCCTGCAGCCGTTCCCGGTTGCCCTCCTTCACTTTCACCTGGACGACCACCGTATCGCCGGGAGCAAAATCAGGGATTTCGCGACCCATCTGCTCGGCTTCAAGTTCCTGGATGATGTTGCTCATGGTCGTATGCTCCTAAATATCTCAACTGGCGTCTGCCTGCGCCTGTATAAATTCGTCTAGTAAATTCTGTTCTTCAGCCGTCAGCGGCCGTCCCGCCAGCAGGTCGGGACGTCGCGTCCATGTCCGCCCCAGCGACTGCTGCAACCGCCAGCGGCGTATTGCCTCGTGGTTCCCGCTCAAAAGCACGGTGGGAACCTCCTCTCCATCGTAAACCTCAGGCCGCGTATAGTGTGGACAGTCCAGCAGTCCATCCGTATAGGAGTCCTGCTCCACCGAATCCGCATCGCCCAGCACACCGGGCAACAGGCGGATCACGGCGTCCATCAACACCAGCGCCGGTAATTCCCCGCCGCTCAGCACGTAATCACCGATGGACCACTCTTCATCAACATGGCGGTCGATAAACCGCTCATCGATCCCTTCGTAGCGACCGGAGACCAGGATCATACCTTCCCGTTCGGCCAGTTCCCTCACCGCCGCCTGATCCAGGCGCCGCCCCTGAGGGCTAAGATGGGTTACCGCCAGCCCGGGGGCTGCCTGCTTCGCATCCTCGATGGCCGCCTCCAGCGGTTCCATCTTCATCACCATACCGGGGCCACCCCCATAGGGCCGGTCGTCCACCGTCCTGTGCACATCGTGGGTGTAATCCCGCGGATTCCATAACCCCAGGTCAACCTTTCCCTGTTCGAAGGCGCGACCGGTTACGCCAGTCCCAACCATCGCCTGGAACATCTCCGGAAACAGGGTCACCACATGAAATCGCATGGCACCCTAGAAATCCTTGTCCCAATCCACCGTAATCGTGCCTTGCGGCAAGTCCACGGCAATAATCACCCCGTCGATAAAGGGAATCATCCGTTGCCGGTCGCCCTTCACCACCATCACATCGTTGGATCCGGTCTCAAACAGGTAGTCCACCCTGCCCAGATCGGCTCCCTGCAACGTCTTAACCCGCTGTCCTTCCAGGTCTGTCCAGTAGTATTCACTGGCTTCAGCAGCCGGAAGCTGATCCCGCTGCACGCCGATATCCAGCCCGATCAGTTCGGCGGCCAGGTCGCGCTCGTCACAATCTTTGAGTTTCGCGACAATCCCTTTGCCGTGGGGCCGGCCCGACTCAAGCTGGTGCGGCTCCCATTCTTCGGACCGATTCAGACACCAGACTGGGTAATCCAGGATATTTTCGCGCGGTGCGGTGTAGGAGAAAACTTTCACCCAGCCCCGAACGCCAAACAGGCCGGATATCCGGCCCAGTATCACCCATTTGGCATGCCCTTCCTGAACCACCGGATTTCCAATGCTACCCGGCGACGTTCATGTCAGAACCGGTATTGCACCCGGCTCAGGCGGCGGCCTTGGCTGCGTCCTTGATCAGCCGGGCAACGCGCTCACTGGTCTGTGCTCCATGAGATACCCAGTGCTCAATCCGTTCCCGATCGACGCGCAGCCGCTCGTCACCCCCGGTGGCGATGGGATTGAAAAAACCCACTCGCTCAATATAGCGGCCATCACGGGAGTTACGGCTATCAGTCACAACAATATGATAAAACGGCCGCTTCTTGGCACCCGTTCGTGAAAGGCGAATCTTTACCATGTCCTACCCTTGAAATTTTAATCTGTCAGGCACCACCGGCCGACCTAACCGGCGGGAGGTAAACGGGGCATTTTACGCAATTCTGAAAAAAAGTGAAGACCTTAGATTGCTTCCAAGCATCCTCAACCCTAAAAAGGCATCCCCCCGGGCGGCATTCCTCCAGGACCCAGCCTTCCTTTCATGCCGCGCATCATCTTCGCCATGCCCCCACCCTTCATTTTTTTCATCATCTTCTGCATCTGTCCGAACTGCTTGAGTAGCTTGTTCACTTCCTGTACCTGAGCGCCCGAGCCGTTGGCGATACGTCGTTTCCGGGAACCCTTGATGACGTTGGGAAACCGGCGTTCCTGAGGGGTCATTGAGTTGATAATGGCTATAGTCCGGGCTATCTCCCGGTCATTTACCTGATTCTTTACCTGATCCGGGATCTCGCCCATACCTGGCAGCTTATCCATCAGTGAACTCATACCACCGAGCTTGGACATCTGCTCCATCTGCTCCTTGAAGTCCTCCAGATCGAAGCCATGACCCTTCTGCAGCTTTTTTGCCAGTTTCTCGGCCTTTGAATGATCCACCTTGCGCTGGACATCTTCCACCAGGGAGAGCACATCTCCCATGCCGAGAATCCTCGAGGCCATGCGTTCCGGGTGGAAGGGCTCCAGGGCGCCGGTCTTTTCACCAACGCCCAGGAATTTGATCGGCTTGCCGGTGATCTGGCGAATGGAGAGCGCCGCTCCCCCCCGTGCGTCGCCGTCAGTTTTGGTCAGGATAACGCCGGTAAGAGGCAAGGTATTGTCAAAGGCTTTGGCGGTATTGGCGGCGTCCTGGCCGGTCATGCTGTCGACCACGAACAGGGTCTCCACCGGATCAACGCCCGCGTGGAGTTCCGCGATTTCACCCATCATCGCCTCGTCCACATGCAGACGACCGGCGGTATCGATAATCAATACATCCAGAAATTTCTTGCGCGCCTGTTCCAGGGCGGCCCTGGCAATCGCCAGGGGCTTCTGATCCGGACTGCTCGGAAAGAAGTCCGCTTCCACTTCAGCGGCCAGCGTTTTCAGCTGATCGATGGCGGCGGGCCGGTAGACGTCACAGCTCACCGTCATGACCGTCTTTTTCTGATTTTCCCTCAACCAGCGGGCCAGTTTGGCGACACTGGTGGTCTTACCGGACCCCTGCAGGCCGGCCATCAGGATGACCGCGGGTGGCTGGGCCGACAGATTGAGGGACTCGTTGGCCTCCCCCATCACCTTGATCAGCTCGTCGTTGACGATCTTTACCAGCACCTGGCCCGGGGTGAGACTCCTCATCACCTCCTCGCCCAGCGCCTGCTCCCTGACCCGATCAACGAAAGTGCGCACCACCGGCAGGGCCACATCAGCCTCCAGCAGGGCCATACGCACTTCACGCATGGTTTCTTTGATGTTCTCCTCGGTCAGCCGCCCCTGCCCGCGCAGTTTGTTGAGCGCACCACCTAATCGATCTGTAAGATTGTCAAACATGCCGGAACCATTCCTCTATGAAAGCCTGACAGGCTCATATCACGAAATTCCGGGCATTATAGTGGATTTACGCTCCGGCAGCGGCATTGATCCTGGCAAAGACCCCGCCGATGCTTTTCGGCCGAAACCGAATATGCGATTATCGTCCGCAGTATGAACAGTTCTCTCATCGCAACCCTAGCCATTACCTTTTACCTGGGCAGCAGCCTGGTGATTGGAGCCCGTCTTTTCGGAGAAGCCGGCAAACGACTGTCGAGAGCAACCGGAATCGGCCTGGGTCTGGCCGGCGCCCTGCTCCACGGCCTTTTTCTCTACCAGACTATTCTCAGCGACAGCGGGATCAACCTCGGCTTTTTCGACGCCGCCTCACTGGTCTTCCTGAGCATCATTCTGTTGTTGATGCTATCGGCCCTCTCCAAACCGATTGAAAACCTGGGGATCGTCATCCTGCCGCTGGCCGCACTGTCCATCATTGCGACCATCCAATTTCCCAGTTCCCGTTTACTCCCGAGCGACGCCCCCTGGGGCCTGCAGCTTCACGTGGTGATCTCTCTCCTGGCCTACAGCCTGCTGGCACTGGCCAGTTTCCAGGCAATTCTGCTCGCGATTCAGGACCACCACCTGCACAACCGCCACCCGGGGGGATTCATACGCTCGCTGCCCGCTCTTCAGACCATGGAAGCGCTCCTGTTCGAGATGATCGGCCTGGGCTTCATCCTGCTCACCCTGGCGCTGCTCAGCGGCTTCATGTTCCTGCAGGATATGTTTGCCCAACGGCTGGCGCACAAAACCATACTCTCCATCCTTGCGTGGCTGGTGTTCGGCACCCTGCTGTGGGGAAGATTTCGTTTTGGCTGGCGCGGGCAGAAGGCCCTGATCTGGACCCTGGTGGGATTCGTAGTCTTGATGCTCGCCTATTTCGGCAGCAAATTCGTTATCGAGGTGATACTGAAAACAGGGTAAGGAGTGAGGTGGCCTATCGGTTCTTTCCGACCCGGTGATAGGCCTGGCTGGCTTGGCGGCCTTTATTCAGTTTGCCGAGGGCAGCGCTGGTCGACAAACGCTCCTGTTCCGCCATCTCGATCACCTCCCGGCTGAGGTCGATGATTTCCCGAATCTGGTCTCCGGCCCACTGTGGATCATGTTCGGAGGCAGGCAGTGGAAAACAGGTGGCGATCAGACCGCGGCGCCGATGTTCCAGCTCCCGCACCTTCTCCCAATCTGCCCTTCTGCCCTCCATGCGCATAGCCTGGCTTAGCCGAACAATCTCTGGCAGAAGCTGGTTGCTTTCGCTCATTTCGAAAAACCGTATCAGGATACCGCCTGACTCTGCTCGACCTTCAATTTCCCGGGTATCACATCCCAGGCGGTCTTGACTTCGAGCAGCAGGGAAGAGATCTCATCGAGTATGGCAGGGTCGTTCTCAGCCCCGGCCTGGCCCAGGCGGCGCACCACATAGTCGTATAGGTCGTCCAAGTTTTGCGAGATCGCGCCACCACCTTCCATATCCAGGCTGCTTTGCAGACCACTGACGATAGAGATGGCCCAGCTGATATAGCGACCCTTCTCCGCAGTCTCGTTGTGCAGCATATATCCCTTGGCAATCGCAATTTTATCCAAAGCGCCTTCCATCAGCATCTGTACCAGGCGGTGAGGCGTTGCATCCTCGATACCGGAAGAGACACTGACACTCTGATACTGCGCCAAGGCGCCTGCCCTTGTTTTAACCATGAGGGGTTCCTAGATAAGTTAAGGATACGTTCAATTCTTTGTTCACTTGTTGTTTAAACTATTCACCGACAACTTCGACAACATCTCCAGTTGTCCGCTGAGATAATCGCTGGTGGTCGTCATTTGGACCATTAATGTATCCAGTGAAGTAAACTGGCTCCGCAGGCGCTGTTCGGTCAGTTCCAGCCGGCGCTCCAGGGAATCGCGGCTTCTATCGATCGCATCGATACGATCGTTGACGCCATCGATCATACTGTCGAAAATACCATCGGCCTGAAGAAAGCCATCCAGCATGCTGTCGAGCCTGAATGCAAACCCCCCCTCTTCGTCAGAAAAAAAGGCGGATACTCCGTCCAAATCGTCGGTGATCGCAGTACTCAACCTATCGCTGTCCAACTCGAGATCACCGGTATCCTTGTTGGTGGTGACCCCAAGCTCTGAAATATAAGAGATGTTTCCCAGACCAGAGAGCGAGTGATTCAACTCTCCCCGAATCTTGGATTCGATATTAATCAGCACCCGGTTGCCGCTCAGACTACCGGCTGACTGGGCGGACAGTTGCGCCTTCAAACCGTTGTAGGCGGTAACAAACCCTTGCACCGCCTCTTCAGCCACCGAAGGGTCGCGACTGATGGTCGTAACAGCCCGCCCGGTGCCGTTTAGATCGAAGGTCATACCCTCCACCACATCAGAGATACTGTTGCTGCTGCGCGTCACACCGATGCCGTCCACCACCAGCGAGGCATCCAACTCCGTATCGGCGCTCAGCAGCAGGCCGTCGGCATCCCGATTAATGGAGGCAAAATTGAATGTGGTTGCGTCGATGGCGCCGCCATAGGAAATCTGCACCCTACCGTCGTAGCCACTCTCTTCCGAGGTAAGCACCAGCGTCTGGTTGCCACTGTCGCCGGTGATGACACTGGCGGTGACGCCGGTCTCGTTGGCGGAGACATTGATTGCCTCCTGAATATCGCGCAGGGTACTGGCCGTGGAAAGATCCAGGGTAAAGCTGCCGGTACCCACGGTAACCGTCAACCCATCACCAGCCTGGCCACCAAAGGTCGTGGTATTGGCGAACTCGGAAGATCCCATCTTGTGGCGCTGGGCCAACCGGTTGACGGTGATATCAAAGGTCGAAGGGACGGCGTTGGAGCCAGCGCTGACGGCTAGCACATCCTCATCGGAAGAGGTCGTCTTAGTAGCCTGGAAGGTATCAGCAGTATTCAGATTTTCCAGAGACGATTGGAGATCAGCAAGGGCGCTTTTCAGTGCACCGTAGGCCGATATCTCCGCCTGATATCCGGCCTCTTTCTGAGCCAGGCGAATCAGGGGTTGCTGCTCGATCGCCATCAACTGGGTGACGATACCGTTGACATCCAGCCCTGAACCTAAACCCGGTGATGCAATGGCCACTAAGGCCTCCTCCTAACGTTAATATAAAAATTGGGACATCCCTGTCCCCACCCACTCAAGCCCTGGTCTGAAAGAGTAATCCGTTCATCTCACCCAACCGGTTCTGCATCTCGAGGATCTCCTCTGAGGGGATCTGCCGGATAATCTGATCTGTCTCCGAATCGATCACCTTAACCACCGTCTTCCCACTCTCTTCGTCCACACTGAACTGCAGTTTCCGTTGAATGACCTGCACAAACTCATTGAGATCTTCGACTACCTTGTCGAGCTTGGCCTCATCCGCCGAGGTCTTAGCCGTTCTGTCCGCGCTCTGGACCACATCTTCTTTAACCGAGTTTACCGACCCGGGCGCAACCACTGGCTGCTCTCCCTGCACCCGACTGACGCTACCCGAGCCCCCCTTTGACTGCGGGCCAGTTGGCCCCAGTACATTATTAGAGACTTCGCTAATCATCGTTGCCACCTATTTTGCTTAGGTGGGGAACCCGGGTTGACCCGGGTTCCCGTCAATCGCCAGACTTACTGGAGCAGAGACAACACTGTCTGCGGCAGTGCATTGGCCTGGGAAACCATGGCCGTACCGGCCTGCTGCAGGATCTGGGCGCGGGTCATAGCCGCTGTTTCAGCAGCGAAGTCCGTATCCTGAATGCGGGAACGGGCGGCCGACAAATTTTCCGACGTGATACTCAGGTTGGAAATCGTGCTCTCGAACCTGGACTGCAGGGCACCGAACTCGGCGCGCTGGGAGTTGACGGTTGCCAGTGCGGCATCCACTATCGAGAGGGCGGTTGTCGCGTCGTCAAAAGTCGTAATATCGAGACTGCTGACGGCATTGAGCGAAGACGCACCACTGGTAGCAACAATAGTGGCGGCATCGGTGACGCTGAAGGTCTTGTTTGAATCAAAAATCACCTGTCCTTCAATCACGGCCGTGTCCGCATTGGCATCGTCGGCAAGTGTGACGCCACCCACAACGATATTGCCATCATTTGTGGCTGCGACACCATCATCTGCCAACGTGATACTGTTTCCCGTGCTGTTACGCAGAGTGACACCGGTGCCACCCGAATTCACCTTTGCAGTCACACCAGTCTGGGAGGAGACATCGTTAAATGCATCCGCTGCGGCCTGCAGGGCACTGCCAGAATTCCCGGTCAGACTGAACGCAACCGAAATCTTGGTAGCATTGTCTGATGTCACGTCCACAGTATAAGAACCTGATGCCGAAAAACTGATATCGAATTCGGTGGTTGCCGTGGCGGTAACACCGGTGGTTTCACTTACCGCATTGGCATTTTCCGCTGCCGCTTTCGCGGTGGTACCCATACTGACAGTGGCATTACCCTGGGCCGATGAAATTGTGAAGTTGCCACCTACAAAAGTTGCAGCGGCGGCGGCAGAGTCTGCCACACCCGTCAATCTCTGTAAGCCATAGTTGTTGGTGCGAAAATTACCCGTGGAGGCCTCTATGGTCTGGTTGGCGTTGGCGCCCACCTGGAAGGCAGCGGAACCAAAGGTGCCGTCCAGCAGGCGGCGGCCATTGAACTCGGTTGTTTGCGCAACACGATCGAGTTCTGCAACAAGCTGGTTTACCTCGTCCTGCAGCGCTTGACGGTCCGAAGCCGAGTTCGAAGCATTGGCAGACTGGACAGCCAGTTCACGAACGCGCTGCAGAATATCGCTGGAGGAACCCAGGGCACCTTCCGCAGTCTGCGCCAAGGATATACCGTCGTTGGCATTGCGGATGGCCTGGTTCAGGCCGCGGATCTGGGTCGTCATACGCTCAGCGATGGCCAGTCCGGCGGCGTCGTCTTTCGCGCTGTTGATGCGCAGGCCGCTGGAGAGACGTTCGATAGACGTGGCCAGAGCACTCTGGTTTTTGTTCAGATTCCGCTGCGCGGTCAGAGATGGAATATTACTGTTGATAACTTGAGGCATTTTCTTGCTCCTTATCCCCTAAGCGGCTGGTTTGGTTTGAAAGCAGGCCTGGGGTCAGGTTGATAACTGGCGGATATGCTCATGGGTTATGTGCATTTACCGCCTCCGACATTTGTAACGGCGGTAAGGGGGTAATCTTTAGGAAAAAGCGAGGAATGGCGTTACTTCCAATCAACCGGAAAATTAATATTAACTTATTGTTTTAATTATATTATATAAAGTGTAAATTTATTCCCGGGAACCGGTTTCTCGACTTTTTCCAGGATCGAAAATACTGGTTAAGATTTTCTCATCCCGGCAAGAAGAAAACGCGGCCACAGGGTACAGCCCGAGGTTTTTTTAAGAGATGTCCGCTATCCGCTACAACCGGAATAGAGAAGTTTCTGGATGCGGGCGTTGCGCCCGAAAAAAGAAAGACTATCTCAATCTGTCGTCCCGGCAAAAGCCGGTATC
>CAWGCA010000046.1:0-39422 GCA_963820955.1 uncultured Gammaproteobacteria bacterium
TAAGCTCCCCGGGGCTCGGGTGATAGCGCAGCGAGGGGAGTTGTGGCCGCTTTGCCACTTCACCCAGGGCCACCAGCTGCTCGATCTCGAAGATATGGATCGAGGAGTCCTGCTCGCGATCCGCATAGGCGATTACCGTGTTGCTGGTGCCCAGATCGATGCCGATCAGAAAACGGGACATGGGCGTGTCAGCTGCGGACCTCGAACTCGACCTTCCAGCGCTCGCCGCCGCCGCGGGGCAGGGCCTCAAGACGCAGGGTCCCGGTCTCGGTCACCGCCGCGCTGAGCCGCACCGGTACGACTTCGCCTACGGCACGTCCCTCTGCCGGTAGAGTGGCCTCTATCCCCTCGAGTTCCTGAACCTCCTCTTCGTCCCAGAACTCCAGCAGGGTTCCCACCTGGTCGTGTCGGCGTACGGAGGAGCCGAAGAAACGAAAGCGCACCGGCTCACCCACGATCAGCCCAAACTCCTGGGGCGGCAGTTCGGCCTCGCTGCCCTCTTCCATGCCGAAGGGGGCGATGCAGAGTGCATTCACCGGGGGATCCATTCCCGGCACCGCGGGCATGGCCGATTCTACGCCGACGTAATAGGCCTGCGCGGTACCGCCGCGGATACGAACCCCGCTTCCACCTCTGACATAGCCGTAGTAGGCCGCGCCTTTGGCGACCGCCAGATCCAGGTCGGCGCCTTCCAGCAGCCTCGCGGCCGGAGACTGCTCGGCGGCAAGCCAGTCGTTGAGTACCGACATCACCCGTTCAGCGAGGGGTTGGGCCTTGAATACACCACCGTTGAACAGCACCGCAGTGGGATGCAGGAAGCTGGCCCCCTCGGGCAGGTATCTGGCGAAACCCTCCAGGTCGCTGGTAGCCTCCGCCTGCCGGCCGAGGAAAGCAGCCAGATGACGGGTGACTGCCGCATCCTGGGCATAGGGCAGACCCAGTTGAGTAAGGCCGGCCCGGGCCCGGCTCGCCGGGCGGGCAGCGGCATCCACTACCGGGAAGAATCCATCCAGTGCGATAGCTCTGACCTCTTCGCCGGTCAGCTCGCTGCGCACCGTACCGCCTATCAGTTTACTGCTGCGACCTGGCACCACCACCGGCACACTGATCTGCTCAGGGTCGCTGAGCAGGGTCTCTTTGGCGGCTCGGCAGCCGTGGGTCAGGGCGCGGATCTGCCATGGGTCGAGTCGGGTGCCCTGGCCGGCAAGCTTCTGCGCCACTGTATGCGCCAGCGCCAGGTCCATGTTATCGCCCCCCAGCAGGATGTGTTCACCGACGGCCACGCGGTGCAGCTCCAGGGCACCCTCCTGCTCCACCACTGCAATCAGGGACAGGTCGGTGGTGCCGCCGCCGACATCGATCACCAGGATCACATCACCCACCCGGACCTGATCCCGCCAGGCTCCGTTAGTGGACTGAATCCAGCTGTAGAGGGCGGACTGGGGCTCCTCCAGCAGCGTTGCATGGGGATAGCCCGCGGCTTCAGCCGCCTCTGCCGTCAGTTCACGGGCCGCCGGATCGAAGGAAGCCGGTATGGTGATGGTGAGTTCCTGCTGCTCCAATGGGTCCTCAGGATGCAGCTGGTTCCACGCTCGGCGCAGGTGCTCCAGGTAGCGGACGGATGTGGTGAAGGGAGATATCCGTTCGATCTCCTGCGGTGCCTCTGTGGGAAGAATTGCAGCGCGGCGATCCACCCCCCCATGACAAAGCCAGCTTTTAGCACTGGAGACCAGGCGGATCGGCGTCTGCGCGCCCTTGTCCCGGGCCAGATGTCCTACTGCCCAGGCCTGTCCTTCGACCCAGGGTAGAATCAGATCGCCGGGGGCTAACTCATCCGGGTGTGGTAGATAGAGAAACGAAGGCAGCAGCGGTCGCTCCTCGACGCTGCCCGGGGCTGTCAGCTGCGGTATCGGGCAGATCTCCAGCTTAACCACCTCACCTTCGCTCGATGCCAGATCTACGCAGGAGAGGGCGCAGTGGGTGGTACCAAGATCCACGCCGACAGCATAGCGGGATTCACTCACAGCTCTATCTCCGCCGGGGTGATCACCCCCACGTCATGACCCTGTGCCAGTTTAGGCAGACGGACCTCAGTGGCCCGCCAACCGCGGTGGGCGAGGGTGCCGGTAAAGGGAGGCTCGCCCACAACGTTACCGGTGGGACGCATCGCTGCCGCATCGAAACCCGGTTCCAGGGAGACCCGCGCCCCCTCGGCTTCCTGGCGGATCGGAGCTAGGATGATATGTTCGTTTAGCACTTTGCGGCAGCCCTCATGCACCACGCGCACGGCCGCGCCGATCTCGTCGTCGGAATACCGGGCCACGTCCTCCTGCAGGAAATCCACCAGCCTGCCCTCCTGCTGCAGCAATCCGAGCAGTTGGAGTGCGGAGTCGGGGCTGGTTTCGAGCAGGGCAGGGGGAGGGGCTTTTGGTTGAGGGGACTCTATTTTCGTTACTCGCCCACTCAGCAGATCCAGTGTCGAGCCAGCAAATTCAGGGTCGAAAAGGGTGCGGAAAAAGACCGGAAGGCAAGCCCAAGGCGACTCAGGGCGGACGGAGGAGACTGCTCGGTCATGAATGTACCTCTTTATAAAAACGTCGGACCGAAAAGAGGGCCCTTCCTTCGGCGATGCGATTCGGGAGGGCCAGTGCTGGCGGGCATTCTACATCATGCCACTCGAATTTTTGATTGCTCTGCTGCGGAATTATCGTGAAAAGGAGCACACCCGGGTCGCAATTGATTCAATCCGGATTTTGGATGAAACAGATGGATTCCAGGGATTGCCGGGCAGGCAGCCTTTTCCAACCAGCAGCCGGGGTAATTTATATCCAGGGGGAAACTTTTAGCGCAGGAGGAACAGGATAGCGTATCCTTACGCTCGGCTAAAGTTGGCTGACTTTCAGCCGACCCGGGAGAAGGGCTGGCTCGCCGGCGATTTCTTCCTGTTCGACATTTATTATTTTACTGCGAGGTTTTAATGGTTAACGACACCAATGTATATTGGCACGAGCATCAGGTTTCCCGTCCGGCGAGAGAAACCTTGAATGGGCATAAAGGCTGTGTCATCTGGTTTACCGGGTTGAGCGGATCGGGCAAAAGCACGATCGCAAATACGCTCGACCACAAACTGAACCAATACGGAATTCATAGCGCGGTCCTGGACGGGGACAATGTGCGCCATGGGCTGAATGCCGGGTCGGGCATGCTTAAAGCGACTCATGGAGAGGAGTTCGCACAGCGTTTCGGTCTGGGGTTTTCCGCCATAGACCGGGAAGAGAATATTCGACGCATAGGCTCTGTGGCGCATCTGTTTTCCCAGGCTGGGATTATCGCCCTCACCGCCTTTATCAGCCCCTACCGAATCGACCGGGACCGGGTGCGCAGTACCCTCGAGGCCGGGGAGTTTATCGAGATATTCGTCGATACACCGATCGAGATCTGTGAAGCCAGGGATCCTAAAGGATTATACAAAAAGGCGCGTGCCGGGGAGATCAAGGGCTTTACCGGTATCGACGATCCGTACGAAGCACCGGTGTCACCCGAACTGGTTCTTCTGGCCGGGGAAAAGACCCCCGAGAATCTTGCCGACGAGGTGATGGCCTATCTCGAACTCAAGGGTATCTGTACTCTGGCCGGACGGACGGAAGCCCCTGGCGCGGGCTCGGTGGCGATTGGTTCGAATCCAGGCAACTGACCCGGATTTGTCCAGGCGGGTGTCCCCACCCCCGATGCCAGCAAACTAGCGCTACTGAAATGCGATAATCCTCCGCCTCCTGCATAGGTTCTTGTTGCCGGAGGCGGTGAAATCCGCGGTGCGCTGACGTACACTCTTCCCCCATTGGGCTGTTTTTCTTGGCGGCCGTAGAGCCGATCGATAATGAGATCGGCCGGTCAGGAAAAACGGCCTTTTCCAATTTCTCGGGTAATAGCCGTGGATACCGGTACACGCTGACGGCAGGCAAGCGATAACCATTCTAACCAGAGCAGGAACCCACGGGAGGGTGGCAGGCAATGAATGAAACCCTGATCCAATGTCCGAACTGCGGAGCCGAGATTCCGGTATCGGAGGTGTTACGCAGCCAGATTCGTGGGGAGCTGGAAAAGACTTTGCGTCATGACCACGAAGCACGGCTGGAGCAGGCGGTCTCCGCTGCCGAGGTCCGTGCCCGGGAGCAGATAACCGTCGAGTTGAAAGACCTGCGTGAGCAGATCACGGAGAAGGAGCGCAAGGCCCAACAGTCACAGAGTCGTGAGCTGGAACTGCGCAAGCGGGCGCGGGAACTCGAGCAACAGCAGCAGACACTGGCGCAGGACGTTCGGCAGAAGGTAACGGAAGAACTGAGACAGGAATCCGAGGCGCGCATCCAAACCGAGATTCTTCAGGCTCGGGCCGGGATGCAGGAGCAGATGACCGGCGAGTTCAAGTTGCTGCAGGAGCAGCTGGAACAGCAGAAACAGAAGGTGCAACAGGCCCAGGCCGCAGAGCTTACCCTGCGCAAGGAAAAGGCCAGCCTGGAGCAGCGCGCACGGGAACTGGATCTGGAGGTGGCCCGCAAGCTCGATGAGGAGAAGGCGAAGCTCGAGATGTCGATCCGTCAGAGTCTGGACGAGGCCCAGTCCCTCAAGCTCAAAGAGAAGGAGAAACAGATTTCGGACTTGCGCCTGGCCCTGGAAGACGCCAAACGGCGCAGCGAGCTGGGATCCCAGGAACTGCAGGGAGAGACCCTTGAACTGGACATGCAGGCCGAACTGGAACGCCAGTTCCCCCATGATCGGGTTGAACCCGTAGCCAAAGGCATGCGCGGGGCCGACATCATCCAGGGTGTGCGCAATGGACGCGGCGAGGAGTGTGGCACCATCATCTGGGAGACCAAGAATACCAAGAACTGGCAGCCGGCCTGGCTGCAGAAGCTCAGGGACGATCAGCGTACCCTTGGCGCGGCAGTCTCCGTGTTGGTTTCCATCGCATTGCCGGATGGTATCAAGGGGTTCGGTCGCCTGGATGGTGTTTGGGTGAGCGACTTGAAAAGCTGCTATGCGCTGGCGACGGTGTTGCGGGAACAGATCATCCAGGTTGCTTTCGCCCATACTGCCGCCGAGGGCAAGAACGAGAAGATGGATATGCTCTACCGTTACCTGGCTGGAGACCCGTTTCGACAGAAGGTTCAGGGGATTGTAGAGGCTTTCACTGCCCTGCAGCAGCAGCTAAGCCGGGAACGTCGTGCCATGGAGAAGCAGTGGCGCGAGCGGGAGAAACAGATCGAGCGCGTTATTACCAATACCGTCGGTATGTATGGCGAAATGAGCGGCATCCTCGGTGGTACCTTGCCCCGCATTCCGGCGCTGGAACTGGACGATGAGGGTTTGCTGGACCAGCCCCGCGAACAGTCTGAGATCGAATGACAGATTGCTCAGCGAACGCGACTCATTACTTACGGGCAAACAGTTGGTCGTTTTTGTCCACAATTATTACATAGTATTTTAATGGGTTATTCCTCTTTTTTTCGACTAAGCTTTGTTTACTGCTGGAGATGACTAGCACTTTAACTAGGGACGCAAAATTAAAGGGAGTGTCATCAGGTTGGTTACATTTAAGAAATCCTGCTTGACGGCAACAAGTCTCTTTTTGCACTCCGTAGGCTAGGTCATCGACACCAGTAACAACAGAGCACGCCAATAGTAGTCCGACGCGCTTTTCGACTAAGGAGTTTTATGCATTTCTATTGGAGAACAACCATGAAACGGAGCATTTTCATCACCGCTGCGTTGGTTTCGTCGATCGTTTTTTCCGGGGCCGCTTTGGCCCGTACTACCCAGTCTGATTCCGAAGGCGACATGCTGTATGGCAATGGCCTGGTCGCTGCGAGCCCTTCCGATGCCTTTCATTACATGGGGCCGGTGCAGAATGGACGCGAAGGCGATCTGCTTTATAGCCGGAATCGACCCGAGCCCACCGTGGCGTATCAAGGTTATCAGCGTTTAGCGGATGACCGGGACTCCTCCACGGATCAGGTCTATGGTTCGCAACTGCTGGTGGGGCAGCAGGCCCAACAGGGGCTTGTTGGCAGCTGCACTGTCAATCAGGCCGTTTGTTAGTTAGCAACCGTTTACCCATAGGACTTGCTTGGTTGCCGTCTGACAAAAAGGTCGAATCCGGTATCGGATTCGATCGGTAAGAGTCAGGCGGCGAACCAGGCAGTGATTCCGAGTGCTTCATCGCAATAGGGATGCTCACCGAAGCGTTTGGTTGGAAAATCAGCAAACAGCTGCGTACGTCATCGATATTTCTCCTTATGGATCATGCTTAATGGTAAATGCGGCAACAGATGCCTCCGGGGGCCGGAATTCACCACCCCGTTAGTGCGAGTCATGGACGCCTTATTTTTCTGACCAAGTGATTTGAGGAGGTAGAGATGACAGCCCAGACAGCAACCGATACGCGCATTGCACGTAAGATTTCACGTGTGATTCGTGGTATGCCCACCACCGATGGGGCTGGGGTGGAACTGACCCGGGTGATCGCTCAGCCGGCTCTGCCAATGCTCGATCCTTTTCTGTTGCTGGATGCGTTTCGTTCAGATCAACCGGATGACTATATCGCCGGTTTTCCACCACACCCGCATCGCGGTTTCGAGACGGTCACTTACCTCCTGGCCGGGCGCATGCGTCACCGGGATAACGCCGGTCATGAAGGTGTTATCGAGGCGGGCGGTATTCAGTGGATGACGGCCGGCAAGGGGATCGTGCATTCCGAGATGCCGGAGCAGGAAGAAGGCATGCTCGAGGGTTTCCAGTTATGGGTGAATCTGCCGGCGGCCCATAAAATGGACCAGCCGGCCTACCAGGAGCATCCGGCGGCGGTAATTCCAAACGAACACCGCGACGCCGGGGGCGTAGTGCGGGTCATCGCGGGAGAGACAGCGCGCGGTACTCGAGGTCCCGTGTTGCAGCCTTTGACCGAACCCTTGTACCTGGACGTCGAGTTGCCCCCGGATGCACTGTTCAGCGAGAGTCTGCCCCCACACCACAATGGTTTCGCCTATGTCGTCACGGGCGAGCTTGAGGCAGAAGATACAGAAGGCAGGACAGCCAGACTTGAGCGCGACGATCTTGGGGTACTTTCACATGGTGACGAAGTGGTACTCCGCGCGGGCAGCAACGGGGCAAGATTTCTGCTGATTGCCGGCAGGCCATTGAATGAACCGGTCGCTCGTGGCGGTCCCTTTGTGATGAATACCAAGGCGGAAATCCGACAGGCGTATGAAGATTACGAATCCGAACGATTTTGAAATCATATATGGCCGGAGGGGTAGCTCCCCGGTTGAAGACTCATCGCCGCAGATTCAATTGCGCCTCCAGTAGAATGGGGCGCCCAATGCGTTCGCTGATCAGTTGCTTCAGTTCATCCACATGGCTCTCATCAAGACGTTTGGATGAACTGAGGACGACTCGAACCAATGGTGGCGTACCGGTTCTTACTTTGACGCCGCGCAAGCTGACCAGTTGACCGGAGAGCTCGATCTGACCGGTGGGTATCTCATGCAGGATTTCTCCCTCGTCGACCAGACCGACAAAGGCGACATAGAGTGGTCCGATGATGCCGGCCGTCAGCAGTAATGCGATGGCAAGCCCTTTTTTTGCGAGCTTGAACGGTGCAAACCCCATGACAAGAAAGGTTAGACTGGCCGCCAGCGAAATCCCGACCAGGTTGGTGATGAAGAGCAAAAACGCCCCCTTGGCCATCATCCAGTCACCCCAGCCGACCCCGATTCCAGCTACACTCAACGGCGGTACCAGGGCCACGGCGATCGCTACCCCTGCCAGGCTCTTGGCGATCTCTTCCTTGGCGTTGGCATAAGCGCCGGCCATGCCCGATATGATGGCGACGCTGAGATCGAGCAGTGTCGGTGAAAGGCGGGCCTGCATCTCGGTGGTGAGATTCTCCAGCGGCATTATCCAGGCGACGAAGACGGCACAGAAGAGACCCGATCCCACGCCGATCGACAGTGTTCTAAGCGAGTTGCGGATCAAGGAGGGGTCCGTGCGTGCGAGCCCCATGGCGAGGGAGATGATGGGTGACATCAACGGCGCCAGGATCATTGCGCCGATAATGACCGGCGCTGAGTTGGCATACAGGCCTGAGAGCGCCAGCAACACACTCAACACCATGAGTACCAGATAGGGAGAGGAGAGTACGGCCTCGGCGCGTAGTGAGACGAACAGATCGCGATACTCATCCTCGCTCGCGTGACTGAAAAAGGGAAGTGGCACCTCGGCCAGTTGCCGTGCAGTTTCGCCCACGGGCAGATGGTTCAATTTGATTTTTTCTTTATCATCCCTCGTTTGTTTCTGATCCTCCTTGAGCACCAGCGCGGGGCCTGGCAGAAGGTGCATCGGCTGGTCCAGGATACAGAACTCGATCTCCTTTGCACTTATCGGGATTCCGTCCAGTAGATAGTCGACGCCTCTGGGTGCTTCGAGCAGAACTCGATTGCTGAGAATGACTCCTACCGAGTTTGGCAACCCGGACAGGCTGATTTTTTTTGGAAGCATTAGCCGCAGCAGGAACCAGAGGTAGCTGAGAACGCTGCGCGGTGCCAGTGCTAGCAAGGATAGACGGCCGTCGGAGATACTGAGGGCTTCGGAAAAACTGCGCCCTATGAGGCTGCTCTGTGTGTGTTCCACAACCACCATGCCGAGTGCCGCCAGCTGGATCTTCTGCTCTTTGTCAGTGGTCAGTTTGTAGCTGCGAAGACGTAGATCTCTTACTGTCTTGACCGCGCCTAGAAAACTGTTCCAGCGCGTTGGCGGACGGTTGACGTCATAGGGCCTGAGGGCAAGGACCTCGCCGATTGCCACCGAGGAGAATACCACCTGGTCATTGCAGGTGAGGACATCCGCCTCAATTGCCTCGGCCTGCAGGTAGTGGCTGAAGACATGCTCCAAGTCACCTTTCACCCCCAGGGCCCTTGTTGCCTGTTTGGCATCTGGGTGAGTTAAGAGGCCGATTTCCCATTGCTTTTCGATGACCTCAGGCGCCAGGTCACGAATCTGCTCGTCGCCGAGATACAGCAGAACTCGAGCCCCGGCGGGTGGTGTGTTGCGTTGCTCCCACGACAGGCCAACGAGCTGCCGGTCCGGTGCCAGCTCGGCAAGCGCCTGGAGGTCTAGCGTATTGTCGTGGATCAGATAGAGTTCCGACACCACGCTGTTTTCCTGGTCGTTAGCACCCATTGTCTGAACTCCGTTTGAAAACTATATCGTTGTCGATTTCTGGGCAGCTTTAAAAATCCAAGACGCCCGTGCGGTGCCGGCATGAACCGTATCCAAGATTCCTATGGAAGGGATTCTACGAGTTTTCCATAAATCCGAAATCCCAACCCATCAAAGCCATCGCACTTTGCGGAAAAGGAGCAGCAAGCCGATCACGACTAATCCCATCACGCTCAGTAGCACATAGTAGGCGTTAGCGATTTTCAGTTCCGGCATGTCCTCGAAATTCATTCCGTAGATGCCAACCAGCAACGCCAGGGGAAGAAAGATGACCGTCACGATGGTCAGTACTTTCATGATCTGGTTGAGGCGATGGCTGGTGATGGAGATGTAGCCGTTCATCAGGTCGTTGGCCAGATCCTTATATAGACTCGTAAGGCTCGCAAGTCGCTCGGTGTGCTCGAACACATCCGTGAATTCGTGCCGTTGAGATTTTCCTATGAAGGGGTGGTCCTTGCGGCTCAATTGAGTAAACAGGCCCTGGTGATAGTTGAAGATCCGCTGCAGCCGCTTCAGATTTCGGCCGTAGCCGATCAAACTCTCCAGCAGGGCGTCGCGCGGATTCTCGAACATCTCGTCTTCCAGGCTATCCAGCTTGATATCCAGCCCCTCGATAATTCTGGTGTAGCGGTCGCTGACCTGACGGAGAATCCGATAAGCAACATGCGAAGGCCCGGCGGATAATTCGGCAGTTCCTTTCTCCGATTCAGTCCAGACCCTGTCAATGCTGAGGGATTCCGATTTGTGCCGTGTCACCAGAAAACGATCGCTTACAAAGAAACCGATCTGTATGGTATGGAAATCTATGTCCGTGGTGGTTGCGTCCAGTCCGTTGATCAGCAGGAAGAAATGCTCGTCGAACAATTCCAGCTTGGGGGGGTGGCGATCGCGCTGTGCGTCGGCAATTGCCAGGTGATGCAGACCGAACGTTTTTTCAAGCACATCCTTTTCGTGTTGCGATTCCTCATTGTAGAACTCTGCCCAGATCCATAGATTCGGATTGTCGTTCCACTCAGAAAAAAATCCCTCGTTGCCCCATCGGGTCTCGCCGGTTGTCCGGTCATGCAGCATGGTTTTGATCATCGGGTTTTCCTGTTCGCTCTAAATTAATCGGTTTGTTTACTAGTCATGCATTTACGTACGATGCTTTTTTTGTTCTGGCGAAAGTGAGAATCCGTTGTAGGTATGCCGGTTTGTCTGATGTAACGATGCACTAATGCCCCAGCCCGCTCTCTTAGAACTGTACATTTTATTTACGTAGTGGCAACTCTTTGATGTATATATCCTGCTGGGGGAAGGGTATGCCTATGCCCGCCTCCGCCAGGGCATCCCAGATAGCGAACAGCACCTTGGACTGAACCTCAAGCCGGCTGAAGCGCTGCACGTCCATGAAATACTGGACCCTGAAGTTCACTGAGGATGCGGCAAAATCGATCAGGAATACCTGGGGCTCCGGGGTAAGCGAAACCTCCGGCTGCATGGTCACCGCCTCAAGAATAACCCGTTGAGCCTCGTGGGGATCGTCCTGGTAACGGACACCAATGATGAGTACCGTGCGCACCTCGCTGTCGGTACGGGTCCAGTTGATGAAGGAACTGCTGATCAGTTCCGAGTTGGGGATGATCACATCCTGGTTGTCCCAGGTAGTCACGGTGACCGAACGCATGCCGATCTCCGCGACTTTGCCCTCCTTGTCCCCTATGGTCACCCAGTCCCGGGTGCGAACCGGGCGTTCCGCCAGCAGGATGATCCCGCTGATGAAGTTGTTGGCGATGTTCTGCAGGCCGAAACCGATGCCGACACCCAAGGCGCCGGCGAAAACGGCCAGACTGGTCAGATTGATGCCCAGAAGGTTCAGGGCGATGAGCAGACCTATCACCACCACCGCGTACTGGGTGAACACAGAGAGACTGTTGCGGACGCCAAGATCCCTGATGTTGGCGTAGATCCAGCCGTAGGTGACTTCCCTGGACCAGCGGCCGATATAAAACACCAGCAAGAGCAGCAATACGGAACTCAGCAGGCTGATACTGTTGATGGAGGTCTCGCCGACGGTGAACAGGGTGTGGCCGAGCCACGCCCTGAGATCGAGACCTGTCGCCGGGTCGTCGACAAAAAGCCGGTAAAGAATCCAGGCAGCGCCCAGAAACAGGCCGAGGCGGATCAGGTATTGCAGCGGCTCGATCAGGCTCTTGACCCAGAATGCGGCACGCTCAGATTTGCGCGTGACTTTGGCCTCCAGTGCTTTGGCCAGATCCTTCACCAGGCCGCGGGCGATCATCCAGCCAATGATCACCGCGAAGGTCAGCGCCAGATAGCCCCCCAGGGTCCATGCGAGATTGATGTAGCCGAAGATCCCCAGCAGCGCGGCGGTAAGGATCGCCAGCGGGATGGCCAGGCCGACCAGCCCCGCCAGGCGCACCCAATGGGTTTTGCCCTCGCGTTCACGGAGCATTCCATACCAGAGATTATGTATACGCAGCGCCAGATAGGCAGGGGGCAGCAGGAGCAGCATGAAACTGCGATCGAACAGTTCCCTCAGGGGTTGGGAGAGAAAGTCCAGATGACCCAGGGCCAAACCCAGCGTGAACAGGGAGAGGAGGATGGTAAAGAAAACCACCAGCCGGAACAGGCCGGGCTGCGGATCGGCCAGTCCGATGGGCGAGTTTAGAATCCATCTGCTCAGCCCGATGATCAGGCGCGTGGCAAGCCAAATCCCGAACAGTGACCCGATCACGGCGAGCCCGGGTGGCACTATGTCCAGCACCCAGCCGGTGATGAGCAGCAGACCTCCCAACAACAGACCGAATCGATTCCCGCGCAACAGGCTGATGCTGATCAGCAGAGCCCTGCGGGTAAAACTCTCCTCCGAGGTGTTCAACGCAGGGCGTTTCAGTCGACCCAGGGCAAGACAGCCCCCGGACCAGACCAGGAGCAGAAACAGTAGCAGAGACCAGCGGCCGAGATCCGCCTGCTGCATTGCGGTCATCAGGGAGATCACGATTTTCGCCGCAATCTGAATAACTTTGGTTGGCAGTCGGTGCAGTTCTATCAGCAGGGGTTCCCACTGATCGAGGGTGAGAGGCAGTCGATGGCGCTCCGTGAGGCCCCGCTTCTTACGTTCCAGATAGGCCGCGTCGATCTGTTGCGCCTGTTTCTCCAGGTCGAGACCAAGCCTGGACAGTGCTGCGGTCTGCTGCTCGAAGCGTTCGATCAAGCCATCGAAGATTGACATTATCTGCCGATACGCTTCGCCTTTCTCTTTCTCCAGGTCAAACCGCTTGAGAATGACTTCCCGCCGCTGCTCAAGCAGGCTGGTCTTACTGGTGATCAGTACCCTGATGGAATCCAGCTGACGCTTCAGCTGATTCAGTTTCGCGGCGGACGAACCCAACGCCCGCAGATCGGCTGCGTTATCCACTTCATCGGCGATCGTCTTCTGGGACTGGGCCTGCAACTGCGCGATCTTCAGCCCGACCCCGCTCAGAAACGCCGACTCTTCGGCTTCCGTCAACTGCGTTTCGGCCAAATCCTTGGTTGACTGACTCGCCGCCGGCTGGTTCCGCAACTGCTCGACCTGCGCACGGTATTGAGTCGCCTTCTCCTGCCATGCTCCACGCTCCGCGGTGACCTGCTTTTCCAGCTCTTCAAGGGTCACTCTCCTGGTCTGTTCCTCTTGCCTGCTGTAGGCGTCCTTCAATACAGTCAGCCACTGTTCCGCCAGCAGGGTCCGCTCCTTCACCAGCTGCCTGCGGCGTTCGAGCTGATCGATATTACGTTGTTCCAGCGCGTGTAGGGCCTGCTTCTCCGTCAGGGTTGCCCTGGTTTGGGCGACAAG
This sequence comes from uncultured Gammaproteobacteria bacterium, assembly GCA_963820955.1. Taxonomy (GTDB): domain Bacteria; phylum Pseudomonadota; class Gammaproteobacteria; order Chromatiales; family Chromatiaceae. The sequence continues at coordinate 13,112 of CAWGCA010000046.1, forward strand.
TGACTTGTCAACGGACTCCTTCGGGGTCGCGGCAAGGGTCTGCAGCCGATCTTCCAGTTGTTTAATCTCGCTGGCAAGTTCCGCCCGGGCTTGTTGCGCGGATGAGATCGCGATCGCGGTGGATTCCTGCGCGACCTTGCGCGTGTCCACTTCCAGTGCGGCCTGATCCAGTTCTGCCTGATCGACGAGGATGGAGCCGACTGCAGCAGTTCGTTCGCTGAGCTGCGCGCGCCAGGCCGCCAGTTCCGCTGCCTCGTTGGCAATCGCAGCAGCCTCATTCTTCAGGAAATTCTCGCGGTTGACGACGTTATCGCCGGGCTGTCCGTTGGTGGGTGTAACTTGAGCCTCGACTGAATTGACTGCCAGAACGGAGAACATTCCCAGGAGCAGGATGAAACCATATTTTCGTATCAACAGCGTTAACACTCTCAAATTGTCTCCAGACTAGAAAACGATGAGTTCGTGACAGACCGTGACAATAGACTGCTTTGTATCTACTCGAGCCCCCTCAGAGCAGAAAAATAGTGGCCAAGCCAAGAAAACTCATGAAGCCAACCACATCGGTAACCGTCGTTAACACAACCGACCCCGCTAGTGCGGGATCTATGCCTAAACGTTTCATAGCCAAAGGAATAGCTACTCCGGAAATAGCCGCGGCAAAGAGATTGGCGATCATCGCAGCGCCCAACACGGCGCTGATAATAGGGTCACTGAACCAGAGATAGGAGATTCCACCCACCACCACTGCCCAAATCATACCGTTGAGCACAGCAATTGCTATTTCTTTGTATGCCAACCATCGGGTGTTTGATGAGCTGATCGTACCCAGCGCCAGACCGCGAATGATGAGTGTCAATGTCTGACTACCTGCAATGCCTCCCATACTGGCCACAATGGGCATCAATACAGCTAACGCGACAACCTTCTGCAGGGTCGCCTCGAACAGACCAATGACCCAAGCGGCAAGAAAAGCGGTCGCCAGATTGATGCCAAGCCAGAACGCGCGGCGCGCTGTACTCTTGAATACCGGAGCGAATAAATCCTCCTCTTCATTGAGGCCAACAGCGCCGAGGATCTGATGATCCGCCTCGTCGTGTATTATCTGCAGTACGTTATCAACGGTGATACGTCCAACCAATATCCCTTGTTCATCGACGACAGCGACCGAGACGAGATCGTTATCGCGGAACAGGCTCGCCAGTTCCCGCTCAGGCAGGTCAGGAGTTACTTGCCTGGCATCTGTATTCATTACCTCGGAAACCAGTGTCTCCGGCTGGTGGGTCAGCAAGGGTGATAGCGGCAATTCTCCGAGGAATAGACCATCACGATCCACCACCATGAGTCCTGACGTTTGGTCTGGAAGGGACTCCCGTCGACGGAGATAGCGCAACACCGTTTCCAGAGAAATGTCGGCGCGTACCGACACGGCCTCGGTGGTCATAAGACGGCCGGCCGATCCTTCGGCAAAGGCAAGCGTTGCCTCCAGCTGTTTTAATCCATGATAGTCAAGAGATTCCCGGACAGCATCGCTGATATCCTCCGGAAGATCTTCTATCACCACTGCCAGATCAGGGGTATCGAGATTGATCGTAGCCTCGATCAACGTTTCCGTGTCGAGTTCGTCCACCAAAGACTGTCTGGCAACACCCCCAAGCTCAACCAGCACCTCGCCGGAGGTTTCTTCCGGCACTAGTTTCCAGAGGGCGCTGCGACTGGCTTCGGGGAACGACTCCATCAGGTGAGCAATTTCACCCGCTTCCAACAGGGTAAGGATCCCGCTAAGTGCTTGGTCGTCTCCCTTTGCCAGGAGCTCTGATGTGGTATCGATCAGGTCACTGTGTTGTTCGATGGGAGCAATATTTTCCGGCGTGTTCATTCGTTGTCAGGCCTGTTCTGTCAGAATACGGAGCGTGGATGGCCGAAAATATCAATTGTGGTGCCTACCAACCTAACTTTTGGTATTTGACACACAATTCTCTTGTGTGTCTAGTGGCTACGAACTATCCTCATACTTGAAGTTAAACAGGCGAAGTTGCTGCCGTCAGTAGGCAGGGAGACTGAGGTCAGAAAAGGAGTGCTCTATGAATTTCCCCGCCCCGCGACGCCGTGATTGTCGGTATAACTCCGAATAGATTTGTCCTCAGAACGAGCTTGGAATAGTTGTTCACCGATGAGATCAAGGAGCTTTTTGAGGGATATCCGACCGGAAGCAAAGAGAGGGAGTTTGCATGCCTATAGATAAGCAGGTCCAACACCAGGCCATACTGGGGTGGCGGGAGTGGCTGGCGTTGCCTGACCTTGGTATCAAGCAGATCAAGGTCAAGGTCGATACAGGTGCTCGCACCTCTGCTCTTCACGCTTTTTTTGTGGACCCTTTTCAACGCAAGGGGGAAGAGTGGGTGCGTTTCGGTATACACCCCCTCCAAAACAACAAAGACAAGATTGTTGAATGCGAGGCCCGGATAAAAGACAGCCGGTTAATATCGGACTCCGGAGGGCATCGGGAAAAACGTTTTGTTATCGAATCTACAGTTGTGCTCGGTGGATTTGTTTGGCGTTCGGAGCTTACGTTGACAGACAGGGACAGTATGAAGTTTCGCATGCTGTTAGGACGCACGGCCCTGGATGGCCGATTCCTGGTCGATCCTGCTGCTTCCTATCTGGTTGGCAGTAAAGTGCGCAAGACAAAACAGGTAAGTTCAGTTGAGTATCAGGAAACAATATGAAAATTGGAATCCTTTCACGGAACAGCAAACTCTATTCCACCCAACGTCTGGTAGAAGCCGCACAAGCGCGTGGTCATGAGGTGAAGGTGATCGACGTATTGCGTTGCTACATGAACATAACCTCTCATCGCCCATCCATTCACTATCGCGGTGAAGTTCTGACCGGATTCGACGCGGTCATCCCCCGTATCGGTGCATCGGTTACCTTCTATGGGACAGCGGTAGTTCGGCAGTTCGAAATGATGAATGTATTTCCGGTCAATGAATCCGTCGCGATCACCCGTTCCAGGGATAAACTGCGCTCCTTGCAGTTGCTGGCCCGAAAGGGGATCGGACTGCCGGTCACCGGCTTTGCCCATAATCCGGACGACATCGATGATCTGATAAAGACCATCGGAGGTGCGCCGATGGTGATCAAATTGCTGGAGGGAACCCAGGGCATCGGCGTGGTTTTAGCAGAAACCAAGAAGGCGGCGGAGAGCGTGATTCAGGCCTTTATGGGGCTGAAAGCGAATATTTTGGCACAGGAGTTTATCAAAGAGGCAGGTGGGTCGGACATCCGCTGCTTTGTGGTTGGGGGTAAGGTGGTTGCGGCGATGAAACGGCAGGGGCCGGAAGGCGAGTTCCGGTCCAATCTGCACCGCGGCGGCAGCGCAAGCCTGGTCCGCCTGACACCAGAGGAGCGCTCCACCGCCGTGAGGGCAGCTAATATCATGGGGCTGGACGTCTGTGGTGTTGATCTACTTCGTTCCAACCACGGACCGGTAGTCATGGAGGTGAACTCCTCGCCGGGACTGGAGGGCATCGAAAAAGCTAGCGGAAAAGATGTGGCAGGCGTGATCATACAATACATCGAAAAGCGGGTGAGCGAGCTGGAAAACCGCTCGACCCGATCGAGGACACGAGGGCAGGGTTGAGCTGGTGCGGGAATCTTTCGTCATCGGAGGTCAGACAGTTGCGCCACGCAGCAGGGCCCTGGTCGAGTTGCCGCTACCCCAGTTGTACACACATTCCTCTCTTACTCTACCAGTTCACGTCCTGCACGGTGCGCGGGAGGGCTCAAGGCTTTTCGTGAGTGCGGCGCTGCACGGTGATGAGCTTAACGGGACAGAGATCATTCGTCGGTTGCTGAAACTATCCGTCCTGAAACAGCTGCGCGGCACCCTGATTGCTGCTCCTATCGTCAATGTCTACGGTTTGCTACATCAATCCCGCTACTTACCGGATCGCCGGGATCTAAACCGTTCTTTTCCAGGGTCGGAGACGGGCTCTCTGGCGGCGCGTTTGGCAAACTTGTTCATGCAGGAGATTGTTGCTAAATGCAGTCACGGTATCGATTTGCATACCGGTGCTATCCATCGGAACAACCTCCCCCAAATCCGTGCCAATCTGGATGACGAGGAGACCAGAAGATTAGCCGAGGCCTTCGGGGTCCCGGTTCTACTCAATTCCAATCTTCGGGACGGCTCCCTGCGGGAAGCGGCAGCGGAACGAGGGATACCGATGTTGTTGTATGAGGCGGGTGAAGCGCTTCGCTTCAATGAAATTGCTATACGGGTCGGGTTGCAGGGAGTTGTCGGCGTGATGCGGGCGATGGAAATGCTGCCAAAAAGCAAGTCTCGCAGAACAACCCGGCAGGAGCCTTTCCTGGCCCGTTCCAGCACCTGGGTCAGGGCCTCGAGCAGTGGTTTGTTTAGAAAGGTGGCATCCCTCGGCAGTCGGGTTAAAAAAGGAGATGTGATCGGTCTTATCGATGCCCCGTTCAGCGGGCGCGAAATCGAAGTCGGTGCTGTCGCCAGCGGCATTATTGTCGGATGCGCCGAGTTACCCCTTGTCCACGAAGGGGAGGCCTTGTTCCACATAGCGCGGTTCGAGGACGTTAAAGAGGTGGCCCAGCAAGTCGAATCGATGCAGACAATGCTGTCCCCAGACGAGCATTTGCGCAGCCATGAGGAGAGCGAGGAGCCACCGATTGTTTGAGGAGTTGACTCAAGCCTCGCCGTTGTTTTTGACCTTTTCTTCCGGACTGGTGGTGGCTTCGGTTTCGACGTTCCCGGATTCGAGGATCTCCGCTGTCACCAAGGCTGTTGACAGGGGGTTAGGTGTACCTTGCTCCGCTGCACCTGATGCTTGTGATATTGCTAAAGTCTAAAGCTGACTGCAAAGAGCAGGGAAAAAATCGGCTGTTTCATAATTGGTTTCGGGAGAAGTGCACCATGGTTAGCCTGGAATGAAAGGTTTGATCTTTCGTGCCGGGTAATTTTATCAGTGTTATACTCCATGCTCTTTTCACCTAAGCCAATTACAGGAGAGGCACATGAACCGAGCCCTAACCATCGCCATAGCTGGCCTTTTCTCCAGCCTTTTCATATTTCCTCTACAGGCAGATGAAGCTGTCAGCACCACCATAGGGGGTCTCTACAAAGAGAAGGCTACCTTGAACGGAAAACTCGTAAAGCTTCAAGGGAAAGTCGTTAAAGTAAACAACCGGATTATGCAGAGAAACTTTCTTCATCTGCAGGATGGATCAGGCAATCCCGATGATGGTTCCAATGATATTACGGTCACCAGTCAGGACACCGCCAATGTGGATGATCAAGTAACCGTAATGGGTACACTGATTCTCGATCATGATTTCGGTGCGGGATACAAATACCCGGTGCTGGTAGAGAAGGCCACTATCACACCCTCAGAATAAATCCTCTCAACTTCTCATTTGACGCCAGTGTCATGGCTTGAGCGCATAAGTCTCCGTTATTCGGTTCAATCGGCAGGGATAAGCGTGTATTCCAGAGTGGCTAGGTGCTCATTTAGAAGCGCTTTAAGATCCAGCATTAGAATGTCGAAATCGCGCGTCCCTATTTCTATAGGGGCGTCAGGAGAAAGCACCTGAATGACCCATGGCAATTTTTTGCTGCTCGGTCAAACAGGATGACCAAATTGTGACGGGAATAGTCGCAGAGGCGATCAGTCATGAACAAAATTGATCTTGCAGTTTCGACCCAACAGGTGGCGCCGCTTAGTGCGCATTTAAGCCTTAACATACGTGGGCTCAAACCATCGGTTACATTGGCGATTAACGAACACAGCGCGCAACTCCAGAAGGCGGGCAAAGAGATTTATCGTCTCGGTCTCGGCCAGTCACCTTTTCCGGTTCCCGCTGCAGTGGTAAAAGCGCTGCAAGCGAATGCTCATCAAAAGGACTATCTGCCTGTAAAGGGACTGGCGCAGTTGCGGGAAGCCGTGGCCGCCTACCATGCCCGAGTCAATGGGATTACCCGTACAGCGGATGATGTGATCATCGGTCCTGGCTCAAAAGAGCTGATGTTCATCCTGCAGCTGGTCTACTATGGTGACCTGGTAATTCCGGCACCGAGTTGGGTCTCTTATGCTCCCCAGGCATCCATTATCGGCCGTCAGGTACGTTGGATTGAGACAATGTCAGAGAACGGCTGGCGCTTACAGCCAGAAGAGCTTGAAAAGCTTTGTCATCAGGACCCAACCAGACCTCGGCTTTTGATCCTGAACTATCCCAACAATCCCGTTGGCGTTACCTACACAACAGATCAACTCCAGGGGTTGGCTGAAATAGCGCGCAGATACGGCATCATTGTTCTGTCGGATGAGATCTATGGCGAACTGCACTATTCAGGTCAGCATGATTCAATAGCCAACTATTATCCCGAAGGGACTATTGTCAGCAGCGGACTCAGCAAGTGGGCTGGCGCGGGAGGATGGCGATTGGGCACGTTTCTATTTCCGTCTGAGCTACGGTGGCTGTTGGATGGCATGGCCGTAGTGGCCAGCGAGACATATACCACCACCAGTGCCCCCATCCAGTACGCAGCTATTCGTGCCTATGAAGGTGGCGAGGAAATTGATATCTATTTGAGGAACTCAAGACGTATTCTCCGGGCGTTAGGATCAGCTTTGGCTGGTCGGTTGAGGTCTGCGGGCTGTGAAGCGCCAGATCCAGAGGGTGGATTCTATCTGTTCGTTGACTTTTCCTCACATGACAAGCACTTGAAGGAGAAGGGAATTCTCGGCGCTTACCCGTTATGCGAACGCCTGTTGCATGACACCGGTGTGGCAGCCCTGCCTGGCAGCGAGTTCGGCCGACCTGCAGGGGAACTCACCGTGCGTTTTGCCTATGTCGATTTTGATGGTGCCAAAGCATTGGAGGCAGCAGCACAAACAGATGAGTTGGATGAGCTCTTTCTGAAAGAGTGTTGCAATAGAGTAATGGTCGCGGCAGATAAAATCGTAAGCTGGCTCGGGTAGGGGCTTGACTGTACTTTTCGAGGAACCGGATTCGTAGAGAACACAGCCTTCTGTTCGTCGCCCTGCGGAGATAAGCCACATTCGAGCAGATTTGATTCGGAGGTAAAGTTTTTACCCTTGTTACCGATACTCTGGCGATTAGTGTAGTGGCGTACGTATTTCGTGCCACTATCTATCTTCCCCGTCTGTCGCGTTATTCGGAAAAGCATTTGAAAGATAAACGAAATAATAATGGAGGTCGCCGCGACTATGATAAATCTCCAGAGCCCTCTTTTGAGGAAAGCGACGGCAGCTCAGAGACAAGTGACCCTTCGCAGGCGCCAGATAGACGCCGAGTCCCGGACAGACGCACCGACAATATAGAAGTCGATTGGATCGATGAAGCTCAGAAAATATCCAAATAGGGATGTTGCGCTGGGTAATCGACAACGAGTATTTATTGAGTACAAAGGTCTGGCTGGTGTCCCTCGGTACGTCACGCCTGTGAACAGGCGTGCGAACGATGTCACACGGTCTTCAGCGATGCCAACAATCGGGAATTTCAAACGGGCGAGGCGTCGGAACATGCTGGGCTTTGTCTGTTGTCATCGGAGTGCAAATATTATATGTTAACGTTAACAACAATTGCTCATATAGAGGACTGTGGTAACCAAATTTGAAGTCCTTCTGCCTGCATTTGAGAGTTGCGATTCGGGAAACACTCCGATCAAATCGTTGACAATCTGATGCGACTGGGTGACAGGATTAATGGTGAGTTAGTGATGCTGGATGTTTAGTGTCCACGGATGTCTCATCGATTGCAGGTTACGACACCCTTGTGGTGCGGGGTTTAGCGTTTTAAGGAACCTCTGATTTATTCGTCATTCCGGAAGAAGCGTAGTGTAGATCCTGAGCAGTGGTGCAGGGAAGCACCGTTTACGAACCTAAGGACGGAGCAGTGGTGCAGGGAAGCACCGTTTACGAACCTAAGGACGGAATCCATCTTAAAGTAATCAATAAGTTACTGGATCCCGGCCTGCGCCGGGATGACGGAGTACGAATAAATCAGAGGTTCCTTAAGAGAGCCATCGAGAGATGTTTCCACTTTCTCGTCGGCAACCAGTGGATTGCTGCCGGGGTTGCCGAGACGATAGCCGGGCAATCGAATGTCTATTCACCGGCTACCGACCTGCCATCCTAACTGATTCCAGAAGGGTAGTTAGAGAGGGTCTGCCGCTGGATTGCAGCAAATAAAGGAGGACCCACAAAATGATAGATCGTGACTACGCGCTGCTTGTAGGAAGCTACACCGATATGGACGCGCTTGCCCACCAACCCTATGCGCCTGTTCCTGGTAAAGGGATATATGCCATGACCCTCAACCGGGCCGGTAAACTAAGCCTCAAGGATACCACCAAAGCGCTCAATCCAGCGGTGCTCATCCCGCATAGCAATGGAAAAACCATTTACGCCATCGTTGAGACGATTCAGGACGAGGGCGATGTGCTGCGCTATACAGTCGAGGAAGACGGTACTCTGGACTACAAGGACAAGTATCACGCCTCAGGCCGTTCCACCTGTTATCTCGCACTTTCCCCAAGAAAAGATGCTGCAATCGTGATCAACTACTGGGATGCAATCGTCGAGGTCGTCGATTGCGATGCCGAGGGGAAACTCGGTACAGTGCGCCAGAGCTTCAAGCAATACCACCGACCCGAAGATGAGTGGCGTCAGGTGACCGACCGCGAGGATCACTGGGGTAATCGCCAGGTTGGTCCCCATGCGCACTGCGCGCACTTCTGGCATGATTGGGTGTTTATTCCTGATTTAGGCGAAAATGCGGTCTTCCAATACCGTTATGACATAGAAGAAAAAAAACTGATCCGTGAAACTTATATCGAGTTTGAAGCCGGATCTGGTCCGCGCCATATGGCCATGCATCCTGCGCTGGATATCTGTTACGTATCCAATGAGCTGTTCAACACCGTATGCGTCGCCAAACTGGATAGAAGCAACCCGGATGAAGTGAAACCACGGCTGATACCTTTTCAGTATGAGTCGACCATTGATAACCGCGACAACGTAAGCTATGTGTCGGAGATCAAGCTTTCACCCGACGCCAGGTTTCTGTATGTATCTAATCGTGGTGACAATTCGTTGGCTGTCTTCCAGGTACTGGAAGATGGCAGGTTGAAGCGCATCGGACTGAACTCAACCGGTGGCAAGTTTCCTCGCCACTTCTCGATCACGCCCTGCGGAAAAGCAGTGATCGTAGCCAATCAAGATTCGGGACACATTCGTGTGTTTTCACGGAATGTTGAGACGGGTGCGCTGACAATGACGGACGAAGTTTACGAGATACCGGCGCCCAATTACATCCGTTTTGTGAATGTTTAATCTTTGGAAAGCGTGATCGTCAATGAGTAACATTGTGACACACTTGTAAGTGGAGGGGAGTAATGCCGAGGTTTTCTGCCAATCTAGGGTTTCTCTGGAACGAGTTATCGCTCCCTGATGCGATCATCGTGGCAGCTAAAGCGGGCTTCGATGCTGTCGAGTGTCATTGGCCCTATGAATATTCAACCCAAGCCGTGAATGCTGCGCTAGAGAATGCCAAGCTGAGAATGATTGGGTTCAATACCCGGCTAGGGGTAAATGGCACCGATGACTTCGGGGTTGCGGCAATGCCCGGGCGGGAGCAAGAGGCGAGGAGTTATATCGATGAAGCCATCGCTTACGCAGTGGAAATTGGTTCCCGTAACGTAAATGTAGTAGCGGGGAAGACTGGGGGAACCAAAGAGGCCGAAGCCGTGTATCAGCGAAATCTGGCCTACGCATGCTCAAAGGCCGCCATCCACGGAAAGACTATTTTGATTGAGCCGATAAACCAACGTGACGCGCCTCTTTATCACTTGAGCTTTATCGAAGCAGCAATAGAAACAGTCAAGGCTGTTGGCGCGGGCAATCTCAAGGTGATGTTCGACTGCTACCATACACAGATCATGCAAGGTGACCTGACTGAAAGGCTACGTGCGACTTTGCAGTATGTGGGGCATGTGCAGATAGCCGCTGTTCCGGACCGAGGAGAACCCGATCGAGGCGAGGTGAATTACCCCTATCTGTTGGCTGCTCTTGATGACATGGGCTGGGACGGTTACGTAGGAGCTGAATACAAGCCTCGCGGCATGACGGACGAGGGCCTTGACTGGATGAACGCGTATAGGAGTTGAAGGCTAGTGGACTGGCTGTGGGTTACCGAACTTGCCGCATGGCCCACTAGCTCAAAAAAATGCTTCCACCGAAGTTTTCGATACGGTGATCAAGTGGTTCAGGTCAAATTTCCGTTGCCAATCGAATACGGTTTGTTCTGTCCCAGCTTTGGGTTGGTCGGAAACGGAGGATACCAGCCATAGGGCCGTCCCGGGATGAAAATTGAAATCGCATGCTATTGGCGGGCCTTGTTCTTTTTTTCCAGCCAGAGATAATAGGCTGAATGGTCCAGATCACCTCCGTCGTATTCTTCCACCAGGCTGCGAAAACTGCATTCAACGCTCTTGGCAAGCGGAAGTTCAAGTCCCGACGCCGCTGCCAGTGAAAGCGCATTATGTACATCTTTCAGCTGGGATTTAGCCCTTCCGCCAGGTACAAAATTCCGGTTCACCATGCGTTCGCCATGCAAATCAAGGATCCGGCTGTCGGCAAATCCGCCACGTAGGGCCTGTCTCAATATAGCTGAGTCGCATCCTGCGCTTTCTGCCAGTTTAAACGCTTCCGCAACAGCCCCGATCGTGATCGCAACAATCAGCTGATTGGCCAGTTTTGCACTCTGGCCGGCGCCAATGGGGCCAATAAGGTTGGGTCTGCCCAGGGCTTCAAATACCGGGAGAGCATCCTTCATATCTGCTGCCTCCCCACCGACAAATATAGTCAGGGTTGCAGCTTCAGCACCTTTTACACCACCGGATACAGGTGCATCCAGAAATCTCTTACCCTGAGTTTTTGCGAGCCTGGCGAGTCGCTGGTCACAGTCCGGTTCAACGGACCCCATATCGATAAACAGGGTTTTCTCCGGCGCGGCTTCAATCACCCCCTGACTTTGTAAGACCGAAGTCGTAACCGGGCCATCGGAGAGCATGGTAATCACAATTTCCACATTACTGACCGCGTCCACCGAAGATTTGTAGACTTGGGCGAATTCGGAAAGCTGGGCAGCTTTTTCATAGCTGCGATTCCATATGTGAAGTTCATGACCTGCGTTTGCGAGATTGCGCACCATGGGGGCTCCCATCAATCCGGTTCCGAGAAAGGCTACTTTCATGATGTGCTCTCCATATCCGAGTGGCGAGTGTGTCTGTTAAGAGATCCGACAGGCATGCTGTTTTCTCCGCTGTCAACTACTCTCAGAATAGCAAGTATCAGCGTTAACAGTTCCCACTCCGATTTTTTTAGACTGATTTGGATTCGGGATATAAAACAGCAGCGCTGAAATCTATTTGTAGTAATTCACCGATAAAACTTGTTTGTGCAGTTGATCTGCAGATTTTGCTGGGTTGAGTGACAGATTATGCTGTTGAAGCAGAATTCTGATTCAGGCTTTTTTGAGTTTCGATATTTAAACTAATCGTCACCATTGAATAGTGCCTAACATATTGTAATTTGAGTATAAATACTTAATTGCAATTAACCAGTACTCATATCAGCAGCAACTCGTCTAAACTTGTTGCATACCGTTTCAGATTATACTAGGTTATCGTTAACAAACAATAACATCACTTTTTGTTGGGAGACAAATTGTGCCAAAGATACGCTTCGCTTCTGTGGAGAAGAGTTACGGTTCAACACAGGTGCTACCCCCATTCGACCTGGAATTCGATGATGGCGAATTCACGGTTTTAGTAGGGCCCTCAGGTTGCGGCAAATCGACGACTCTGAGAATGCTTGCCGGATTGGAGGATCTGTCCGGTGGCGAGATCTGGTTTGACGACAAACCGATAAGTAAGCTGGAACCAAAAGATCGTGATATCGCCATGGTGTTCCAGGATTACGCGCTCTATCCGCATATGAATATAGCGAAGAATATGTCATTCGCCCTGCGGTTGCAGAAGGTTCCCAAGAAAATCATTGACCAGAAGGTCAATAGAGTCGCCGAGATGCTCGGCATAGAGCAACTCCTGTCCCGCAAGCCCGGTGAGTTGTCAGGCGGACAGCGTCAGCGTGTAGCGATGGGGAGAGCGCTGGTTAGAGATGCATCCACTTTCCTGTTTGACGAACCGCTCTCCAATTTGGATGCGAAGCTGCGTGGAAAAATGCGCACTGAACTCGCGGAGATGCGCAATACCTTAGATAAGAACATGGTTTACGTCACCCACGATCAGGTAGAAGCGATGACACTGGGCGATAGAATCGTGGTAATGGCGTACGGACTGGTGCAGCAGGAGGGAACCGCGGAGCAGCTGTTTAAATCACCCGCCAATAAGTTTGTAGCAGGCTTTATCGGCAGTCCGACAATGAATTTTCTAGACGCCGAATTAATTGAAAGCAACGGTTCATTGGTGGCTCAAGGGGAAGGTTTCTCACTTGCTTTGCCCGCCTCCCTGAACGAGAGCCTGAAATTGGCGTCCAGTCGTCAGGTAACGATTGGTATTCGCCCATCTTGTTTCAAATTGGTATCGGAGTCGAGCCCAAAAGATTCGCAAATCACTCTGCTCGTTAAGGTATCCGAATATCTGGGTGCACAGTCGATCCTGGTAACGCGTTGTGGTTCGCACGATTTACTGGTCGAGATGGAGAGCTCCTCACCAGTCGAAGACGGCTGTACCATGACTTTTTACGTGCTTCCCGAGGACATCATGGTATTCGATAAAGAATCGGAATTGAGGTTTTAGCACACCATAATACTTTGTAAGTCCATTGATAAAACAGGAGGAATTCAGATGCTGAAGTTACTGATACGGGCTGCTCTCGCAGCAACCTTAGTGCTGCTGTCGGTGGGAGCTACATTGGCCGACCCTTACGCTCCATATAAGGGAGAAACTTTGGTGGTGAATTTTCCGGCGCATCCCCACTATCATGCTGTGATGAAGGTCCTGCCGGAGTTCACGAAAGAGACCGGCATCAAAGTTGAGGTCGATCTTTTGCAGTACATGAAGATGCGCGAGAAGCAGACACTTGAACTGACAAAATCAAAGGGTGATTATGATTTGATCGCCTATGTGGTCTTCTCGAAAGCAGATTATGTGTATGCAGATCAGCTTGAGAATCTCGCAAAATATTTTATGAACCCGAAGTTGGCAGATCCTGCATACGATGCGGAGGATCTCATTGCTGGTTACGTCGGTAATATCGGGATAGTCGGCGGTGATAAGGGATATCTACCCGGGCCAACGGGTTCGTTATACGGTATACCCTATGGCTCCGAAACTTCGATCCTTGGTTACCGAAAAGATATATTCGAAAAACATGGGCTTAAAGTCCCAGAGACTTACGATGAGCTTCTTGAGTTGGCTTGCAAGATTCCCGAACTGGAGCCGGGAATGGGTGGATTGTCTTCCCGCGCGGCGTCTGGGCACCATGCAAGCCATGCATTTCTATTGCATCTGGCGCCACTGGGAGGCCGCATATTTGACGATGCGTGGAATCCAATCGTGAATAACGAGGAAGGTGTACAAGCAGCTCAAGCATTGAAGACCATCGTTGATTGCGGCCCTGAAGGCGCTCGTACCTTTGGTTTTGCGGAGGCGGGGTCCGCGTTTCTGCAAGGCAATACCGCTATGTTCCTGGATTCGACGATATTTGCCGGCCAGGTGAATGATCCGAAAAAATCCAAAGTTGTTGGAAAAGTCGGTTGGGCGCTGCACCCAAAGGGCGTTCGCAGAGGTTCTCAAACGGGGGGATTTGGAATTGCCATCCCCAAGAATGCGCGTAATAAAGAGGCGGCGTTTCTTCTGATGCAGTGGTTGACCTCTAAAAAAGCAGACAAGCTGGTTGCTTTGGCGGGCGGTAATCCGTCACGTTACTCGACACATGCAGACCCGGATGTGAATAATAAATTCCCATACATGTCTACCTTCGGCGAAGCACTCAAGTATGCCGATCCCGATTGGCGCCCGATAATTCCTGTGTGGGGAAAAATCAATGCGGATTTGGGTACAGCACTTTCAAAGGTTCTGACAGAAGATCTTGATATTCAGGAAGCCCTGGACGGGGTCGCCGAACGTACTAAAGCCACTATGGACGAAGCCGGCTACTACACCTGGAAATAGTCCCCATGACCGATGTGGTAGGCAGACATTGCTGAGTTGATTGCTGTCTTCCACATCGGGTCTCAACAGCCGACCCTGTGTTGTGATTTATTGAAGAATCATTTGGTATGACTATCATCAATACTAGTCGCATGACGCCCTACATGTTTCTCGCTCCCGCAGCGGCAATCATGCTTATTGGGCTTCTATATCCTATCGGATACATGATGTACGCCAGCTTTCTTGATTGGAATCCAAGCCAGCGCATTGGCGAAGCCGATTGGATTGGCCTAAGGAACTACCTCAACCTGCTTCAGGATGAAAGTTTCAGGGAATCTGCGATAGTCACGCTAAAGTTTGCCTCGATTGTCGTGGTATCTGAGATGATAATCGGGGTGGGGCTGGCGCTGTTATTGGACAGAAATATTCGCGGCATGTCCGTATTGCGCACGATCTTCATTCTGCCGATGATGATCGCGCCTATCGTAGTCGGATTGATGTGGCGATATATGTATCATCCGACGGTCGGTATATTCAATCAAACGCTGAATAGTTGGGGTTTCGATTCCATTCCGTGGCTTTCGGATTCCTGGTGGTCTCTCACCTCAATCATTATTGCGGACATCTGGCAGTGGACGCCATTCATTTTTATTCTTGCACTTGCCGCGCTGCAATCCTTGCCTCGCACCGCTCTTGAAGCCTCTCGTATAGATGGCGCATCGGGTTGGCAGCAGATTTTCTATATCAAGCTCCCTTTGATGATGCCGGTTCTGATCGTAACCGCGTTGCTGCGCCTGATCGATGCCTTCAAGGTACTGGAAGTCATACTCGTGATGACGAATGGTGGGCCGGGATTATCGACAGAGATTCTAGCGCTTCGGATCGCTCGTACCGCCTCGGAGTTCAGGGAACTGGGTGTGGCTGCAGCCATGTCGAACTTTCTACTTCTACTTCTGCTGGTGCTGACTATCTCAATGTTTATCTATAGTAAAGTTGCTGAGAGTCGTGCTGCACATCTCAGGCAGATGGCAGAGAAGGGGTAAACTATGAGCAACGCTGAGGAAAGGCAGAATCCGGCATTTTACGCGCTTGTCGTAGCGTTGATTCTGATGTCGCTGGGGCCGATATTTTTGATGCTGTCGACCTCTCTTCGGCTGAATGTCGACATAATGAGCGATGCATCGAGGTTGTTTTTTCTCCCCACACTTCAGAACTACGAGACAGTGTTATGCAATGTGCTCTGGTACGAGCCAGGGCATGTTGATTATTGTGACCCAACGTTTAGTCGCGCCTTGGGCAACTCACTTGTTGTTGCGTTGATCTCCACGATAGTTACGTTGGTGGTTGGCTGCATGGCGGCCTATGCGCTGGTCAGATTCCGTTTCATGGGACGCGGAACCGTATCGATGACAACATTAATGATGCGGATGGTCCCTCCGGCGGTATTGTTGGTACCGGTATTCGGGATTTGGACATTTCAGTATCAGCTCGACGGCACCTATGCCGGGATTATTTTGGTCTATGTTGCGATGAACCTCCCTTTTGTGATTTGGATACTGCAAAGTTTTATTGTTCAGGTCCCGATCCAATTGGAAGAGGCTGCGAAGATGGATGGGGCCAATGCAGTGCAGATTTTCTTCCTGGTTGTGCTTCCAGTGATAAAGCCGGGCCTGGCGGCCGCCTCAATTTTTACGTTTCGAATTGCCTGGAACGAATTTCTGATCGCCAACGCGCTGCTCGATCGCGATACTCGCACGGTACCTGTCACCATCGTAAATTCGCTGACCGAATATGACATAAACTGGGGGGTGATAATGGCGACTGGGATGTTGTTGGCGATTCCACCAATTATTTTTACGTTTGTCGCGTCCAAGCAGATCATTACCGGTATGACGGCAGGGGCGGTTAAGGGTTGATCCAGGGTGCCATCAGCAACGAATTCGTCAACCGATGTCCTCTGAATCTTCTATCAACTTTTTATAGATGTAGTGATAGTGGCGCCCCTCGAAAACTTTGTCGAGGGCCTGAGATGCTGCGACGGCTTCGTCCCTGATAGATGATCCGAGCGCTTCGTCGATCGCTTCGCGGGTGGGGTAGTCGATCTGCTGGACAAGGACAATCCCAGGGGCCGCGTCATCCTTCTCCACCGGGCGAAACAATCGCACTGCTTGAACGTGCGGCATGCGCCGCCAGATAGGTAGAAGCTTGTTTTCGATAATATGAAAAAAGGCGTCTTCCTTGCCAGGACGGATAGTTCCTTCGAAGATGGCGCTGCGGGTATACATAGTCCAGCCTCCTATGGAATCGGCTGATCAGGCTTCGTCGGCCGGGCCGTTGAAGAACTTCATCAGGGCCGCGTTATCGTCGCCGCCTTTGCCCGCCGCAACGAACAGGCGATGAATTTCCGTGGTCAGGGCAGTCACCGGCATGGCGACGCGGGTCTTGGACGCGAATGCCTGTACCGCTTCCAGGTCCTTGAGCATATTGTCCAGCCGTCCTGTCGGGGAATAGTCGTGCCGCCCCATCTTGGCCATGAATTCCTGCAGCAGACGGGAATCAGCGCGTCCCCCCGCCAGTGCGGCGGGAATTCGGTCGACCGCCACACCGCCGTTCAGGGCGAGTTGCGTGGCCTCGGCGATGGCCTGGAAACCGACTGCGCACAGCACCTGGTTCACCAGCTTTGTTGTTTGCCCCGCCCCGGAAGGACCCATCAGCGTGAAGTTGGCGCACAGGTGGCTCATGACCGCTTTGGCCTTTTCAAAATCCTCTTGTCGACCACCGGACATGACCGCCAGCTTTCCGGAGAGGGCGCCGGGTGCACCGCCGGACAAGGGGCAATCGAGCCAGGCCATCTTCTGCTCGTCGCTCAAGCGCGCGGCCATTAACCTGGTAGATTCAGGATCGATGGAAGACATGTCGATCAAGAGCTTGTCTGGTGCCGCGGCCTCGGCGATACCGTCGGTGCCAAAAACGACTGTTTCAACGATGGCGGCTGTATTGAGGGACAGGATGATGAAGTCGGTGTTTTCTGCGACGACTCTGGGCGATGCTGCGGCCTTCGCTCCTTGGTCGACCATTGCCTGAACCTTATCGGCATTGCGGTCGAACACGGTGACTTTCTGCTGGCATTTCAGCAGGCGAGTGGTAATCGCAGAACCCATAATCCCGGTTCCGACTACCCCAATACGATTTGCAACTGTTTCTGTCATGAGTTTCTCCGGCTATTTTCTGTTCCGTCGGTCATGGCTACGAGCGATGATTCCAGTTCGTCGACAATTGTGTCGACGGCGGGCTCAATGGAAAGGGTCAGTACAGGCTCGTCCGGACCCGGCCATTCCAGGATGGCCAACTGGCTGTCGAGTAGGCTCGGGGGCATATAGTGGTCTTTTCTGGCCTGCATGCGTTTGAGCAGTGTTTCTCGGCTTCCGTCGAGGAGGGCATATACCATGGGTAACCCGACGGCGTCTGACAAATGGGTCCTATAGATCTGCTTCAGGGCTGAACAAGTTGCCACCACGCCACCGCGTTCTTCGGCCGCTTTCCTCATGGCTGAGCCCAGGATAGATAACCAGGGCCAGCGATCCTCATCGGCCAGTGGAATCCCGCGGGACATTTTGTCCACGTTGGCCTTGGGGTGGAAATCGTCTCCGTCCAGAAACGGCAGATCGAGGCGGGCGGCGAGGGTGGACGCGACAGTGGATTTTCCCGACCCGCAAACCCCCATCACCACCACCACGGGTCGCTGGTTAAACCGAAACGGTAATGCCGCCATCGACATAGAGAATGTGTCCGTTGACAAAACTTGAAGCCGCCGAGCTAAGGAAAATACAGGCGCCCACCAGTTCTTCCACGTCACCCCAGCGGCCGGCAGGGGTTCTGGCACTGAGCCATGCCGTGAAATCCTCATCTGCCACCAGTGCTGACGTCAATTCGGTCTTGAAGTACCCGGGGGCCAGGCCGTTTACCTGCAACCCGTACTTCGCCCAATCGGTGGCCATGCCCTTGGTCAGATTCGCCACCGCGCCTTTAGAGGCGGTATAGGGGGCGATAGATGGGCGCGCCAAAGCCGTCTGGACAGAGCAGATGTTTACTATCTTGCCCGCCCCACGGGTAATCATATGCTTAGCGACCACCTGGCCTACATAGAATGCGGAGTTGATGTTAAGGCGCATCATAAAGTCGAAGCGCTCAACGGGGAATTCTTCTAGAGGTGCTCGAAACTGCATTCCTGCATTGTTCACCAGGATATCGATGGCGCCAGTTTGCGACTCGAAACCGTCGATGGCTGCGGCAGCCTTTCCAGGATCGGTGACGTCAAATCCCAGTTCGTGGACTACAGCACCTTCCGCCCGGAGTTTTTCCGCCGCGGCCGAGAGGCGCTGTTGATCGATGTCATTAAGGATTACTTCCGCCCCGGCCCCGGCCAGGCCACGCGCCAGCGAGAAACCGATCCCCTGGCCTGAGCCGGTAACGAGCGCACGGCGATTTGAAAGGTCAAATAATTCCAGTGTATTCACGGCCAATCCTTAATCAGCTGAGATGGAGGAAATTGTAACTTGCCTAATTCAATGTTATCGATAACAATAAGAGCAAATATAATGAGTGTCAAGTCGGACATCTGCGGAGGATCATTTTGAAAAAGCCAGACATTCTCCAGATTGGCCCCTACCCGTCGTGGGATGTGGAGGCTCTGGAAAAACTATTTGTGCTGCACCGCTATTTCGAGGCACAGGATAAGGAGTCGTTTGTCGCGGAGCGTGCCGACCTCATTCAGGGTATCGCCACCCGGGGTGATCTGGGTGCAGACAGGGATCTGATCGAGTCGCTGCCAAATCTTGAAATCATTGCCGTATACGGTGTGGGTTACGATGCCGTAGATCTGGAAGCCGCCCGTGAACGCGGTATCCGGGTAACCAACACGCCGGATGTCCTGACCAAGGACGTGGCGGACCTGGGGGTTGCCATGATGCTGGCGGCCGCGCGGGGTATGGTCGGCGCGGAGGCTTGGGTGCGTTCCGGGGCCTGGGTGGAACAGGGCATGTATCCGCTGCAGTCACGGGTCCACGGCAAGCGGGCAGGGATCCTCGGATTGGGACGGATCGGCTTTGAGATCGCCAGACGCTGCGTCGCCTTCGATATGGATGTCGCCTATTCGGACCTGGAACCGCGAGATTTTGCCAAGGATTGGGATTTCATTAAAGATCCCGAGGCCCTGGCGGAGCGATCTGACTTTCTGTTTGTCACATTGACGGGAGGTCCGGCTACCCGGCACCTGGTGAATAAGTCAGTGCTTGAAGCCCTGGGTCCCGAGGGTATGATCGTCAACGTGTCCAGGGCCTCGAATATTGACGAATCGGCGCTGCTGGAGGCGTTGGAAACAAAGGCTCTGGGGTTCGCTGCACTGGATGTATTCGAAGGCGAGCCGGATTTGAATCCACGGTTTCTCGAACTCGACAACGTATTGCTGCAACCCCATCACGCCAGCGGTACCATCGAGACCCGCAAGGCCATGGGGAGGCTGGTTCGGGAAAATCTTGAGGCCCATTTCGCCGGGGCTGATCTACTCACCCCTGTCGTTTAGAGGAGCGAAAAATGAAATCAGTTGTCTGTCACGGACCGCGTGATCTTAGAATCGAGGAGCGGGATAGTCCCACCGTCGGACCGGGTGAGGTCGCAGTCTCCGTCGAGGCGGGTGGCATCTGCGGTTCCGATCTGCATTATTACAATCAGGGTGGATTCGGCACGATCCGGATAAAGGAGCCGATGATTCTGGGCCATGAGGTGGCGGGCAGGGTATCGGAGTTGGGTAACGGCATCGAAGGGCTCAATGTCGGTGACCTGGTGGCCGTCAATCCGAGTCAACCATGCGGTAGTTGTGAATACTGCCACAAGGCTCAGTACAATCAGTGTGTCGATATGCGCTACTACGGCAGCGCAATGCGTTTTCCTCACGTCCAGGGGGCGTTCAGCCAGTCACTGGTGGTAAACGCAGAGCATTGTCACGTTTTTCCCAAGGGCACCACGGCAAACGAGGGGGCCTTCGCCGAGCCGTTGTCCGTGGCCATACATGCAGTACGCAGGGCCGGTAATATGATGGGTAAGCGGGTCCTGGTGACGGGTACCGGTCCTATTGGGGCATTGGTCGTCGCTGTGGCGAAGATGCACGGCGCCCTGGAAGTGGTGGCGACGGATATGGTGGACGAAGCACTTGAGCGTGCCCAGTCGGTTGGCGCGGACAGGGCCATCAATGTGGCCACTCACGGTGATGACCTTAAGGCTTTTGCGGCAGGGAAGGGGACCTTCGACGTGGTGATCGAGGCGTCGGGAAGCGAGCAGGCTCTGCATTCCGCCCTCGATGTGATCCGCCCACGCGGCCGCCTGATTCAACTGGGTCTGGGCGGCGAGGTGACGATTCCTCAGAACCAGATTGTCGCCAAGGAGATCGAGTTGTGCGGCTCATTCCGCTTCCATGAGGAATTCGCCTGGGCGGTCGAGTTGATCGGGGCAAAGCGGCTTCCGATTGCTCCGCTGTTAACCGGCATATTCCCCATCGACGATGCGGTGGCGGCCTTTGAAGCGGCGCGTGACCGAAAGACCTCGATGAAGGTTCAGTTGTCGTTCGACTGAACCCTGTTTAGGTGCTTTCCCGTTCGATGATCGAATGGGGAACCGTGACTGTTTGGGGTGGAAGTGGGTTGCCGCTCCCCATCCGTTCAATGGCTTGCAGCATCAACTTGCCGGCCCGCTGGCCAATTTCCCGGCAATTGACCGAAACAGTAGTGAGTGACGGCCAGCAGAAGCGGGAAATCTGAAAATCTCCGAATCCCGCAACCGCCAGGCGATCGGGTACGGCCCAGTTTCGTCGGTGGCATTCCATGATGATGCCGAAAGCGGAAAGGTCGGAGACGCATATCACGGCCTCAACCTCTGGCCATTCTTCCATCAACCGAATCACAGCCGGTCCGCCTTGTTCGATGGTGATCGGTGGTGTTCCCATTGAGACCACGTGGGCTTTCGGAAGCCCCAGTGTTTTGACCGCGCGTTCGTAGCCCCGTCGGCGGTCTATACCACGAGAATCACTGCTCTCATTGCTGCCGACGAACGCAATATTACGGTAACCGCGGAACAGCAGTCGTGCCACCATGTCTTCGATTGTTGCCGCATTGGAAAAACCAACCACGTGATTGATGGGTGTCTTCGGCAGGTCCCAGGTCTCGATCACCGGGATCGCGGCTTGCCCCAGGAGTTGCCGGGCGCGCGGCGTATGCATGCCGCCGGTAACGATGATACCTTCCGGCCGCCGCCGCAGCATTGTTTCTATCAATTGCTCTTCGCGTTGCCTCGAATAATCCGTATAGCCTAACAAGGTCTGTTTGCCATCCTTGTCCAAAACCTCGGAGATCCCGTGTACGGTGTCGGAGAAGTTTGAATTGTTTACCGAAGGTATAAGAACTGATATGAAGCCGGTTTTCTTGGAGGACAGCGCCCCCGCGGATAGATCAAGCACATAGCCCAGTTCGTCGACCGCCCGCATTATCCGGTTACGCGTCTCTTTTGTAACCGAAGCGTTGCCCTTCAAGGCCCGTGAGACTGTCATCGCCGATACACCCGCCTGACGTGCCACATCGTTCATGGTAGGACTGCGCTTTTTCTGCTTCAAAATGGGGTCTCTTCGCTGTCTCTTGACGGGTTAAATAAACAAGGGCGTTGGCAATTTCGGCAGCGAGGGATTCGGTGATTTCCTGGCCTGATTATTGAACGCCGAAAAATATCGATAACATTATTATAATATCAATAATATCAGTTATATTTAAAGAATATTCTATAAATAAAGGAAAGAATTAGAGATGGAAGATAGTTTATAACATAGGATCTGTTGGGCATAAAAGGTGAAACGCCCGCCTGGCCATTCCGGGAAGAAGAGGCGTCGGCGTCGGTTTGACTTTAAAATTGCGTGTGATGGGGGCGATAAGGTCATCAGCGGGCCTGAAGAGGGACGCGTCAACAACCTCTTCGGCCTGACCACTCTGTCTGAAAAAATATTTCCAATATTCACTTGCGAAAAATATATGTTATCGATACCATCATGATACATGCCATGTATTCTCAGATAGATCGGATTCAGTAATACGGCAATCTGGTTGGTGTTTGACAACTCGTTTTGCCCGACAACAGGGGGGGCGGAATGGCAACTCTTGAAACGTGCGTATCAGTGATAACGGGGGCGGTAGGCGACCTGCTAGTGCGTGATATAGCCCCCTGGCTTCGGACAACTGGTTAGGGATAGACGGCGATGGATATGCTGCGAAAGCTTGTGACTGGATTATGGCGCCTTTTAGAGGGATTGATGGCGGCTGCCATGGTCGTCATGATCATCCTCGTATTCATCAATGTAGTTCTCAGATACGGATTTGACAGCGGCGTGCTAGCCTCAGCGGAGATCTCGCGCTACCTGTTCGTATGGGTCATCATGCTTGGTGCCGTCATCTGCATGCGTGACGATGCGCATCTGGATCTCCGGGTGATTGAACATCGCTTACCCGGCAAGGTCCGGTGGCTCCTGCGGCGGCTCGTTTATGCCGTTATTGTACTTACCAGCGGAATGCTGTTTCTCGGCAGCGCGAGACAAACCGTCGCGAACTGGCCCAACATCTCTCCCATGAGTGGCATCCCCGTTGGTGCGATGTATCTTGCCGGTGCCATTGCTGGGGCGATGATCGCCGCAATTGCCGTCCTGAGGTTCCTGTTTCCCCGGCAGGACAGAGCCTTGGGTGGGGAAGAACAGGAATGACACTCGCCATTTTCCTGATTGTCCTGATTGGCGGAATCCTGCTCGGTGTTCCGGTCGCCTTCTCTCTGCTCCTGTCATCTGTTGCCCTCATGGTCCATCTGGACCTGTTCAGCGCCGATATTCTGGCCCAATCTCTGGTCAATGGGGTTGATAGTTTCGCCTTGCTTGCCATTCCGTTTTTTCTGGTTGCGGGAGAGGTCATGGCATGCGGCGGACTGTCAAAACGGATCGTACGGCTCGCCATGGCTACAGTAGGTCACTACAAGGGTGGGCTGGGCTATGTTGCCACTTTCACTGCAATCGTGCTTGCCGGTCTTTCCGGGTCTGCCGCCGCCGATGCCGCGGCACTTGTCGCCATTCTGTTTCCCATGATGCGCAAGGCCGGATACCCGGAAGCGCGTTCGGCCGGCCTTCTGGCCGCCGGCGGTATCATCGCGCCGGTCATTCCTCCCTCCGTCCCGCTCATTCTGATCGGCGTTGCTGGCAATATTTCCATTGCCAAGCTTTTCATGGGCGGCATAGCGCCGGGCTTGATGATGGGTGCCGCCTTATTGCTGACCTGGCGCCACATGGTTCGTAATGAGGATATCGCTGTGCAGGAAAGAGCGAGCTCAGAAGAGCGACGGACGGCTTTTCGGGATGGTATCTGGGCCTTGTTTTTGCCCTTTATCATCATCATTGGTATCCGCTTCGGTATTTTCACGCCAACTGAAGCTGCGGTGGTTGCAGCGGTCTACGCCATCTTCGTGTCCGCTGTTATCTACAGGGAACTGACCTTTGCCAAGTTCTATCAGGCGCTGTTAAGTTCCGGCAGATCAACAGGCATGATTCTGTTCCTGGTCGGGTGTGCGATGGTGGCCTCCTGGCTCATCACGGTTGCCCAGCTGCCCCAGCAACTGGCCGTATTGCTTGAGCCACTTATCGACAGCCCACGCCTGTTGATGGCGGCGATTATGCTGCTGGTCCTGCTGATCGGAATGGTGATGGACCTGAGTCCCACGGTACTGATTCTTGTCCCGCTGCTGATGCCGGTAGTTAAGGCGGCGGGGATTGACCCGGTGTACTTCGGCCTCATGTTTATCATGAACGCCTGTATCGGTCTCATCACACCGCCTGTAGGCACCGTGCTCAACGTCGTCTGCGGAGTCGGCAATATCCGGGTCGAAAAGGCGGTTACAGGGATTCTGCCTTTTGTCGGGGTCTATTCAATCCTGCTGATCATCTTCATCCTGTTTCCGGCGCTGATCATTGTCCCGATGAAATTTATATCGGGATAAGTTTTCGACACACAAACCAATTGGAGGACGTAAAATGAAAAAACTCATAGTACCTTTGGCTGCAGCTGTGCTTGCTGCATCTACTACCCTGGGCATGGCGGCGACCGAATTGAAATTCGCTCACGCAGCGCCCGAAACCGATCTTCAGCAGAACCTGGCGACCTTTTTCGCAGAACAGGTAAAGGAACGCACCAACGGCGAGGTCACTGTCAAGATTTTTCCCCATGGCCAACTTGGCAACGACCAGCAGATGATCACCGGGGTTCGCTCCGGCATCGTCGATATTGAAATGTCCGGCCTCAACAACTTTGATGGCATGATGCCGGAGGTTGGCGGCTTGCTCCTTCCTTATATCTTCACCAGCCGTGATCATGCTTACAAAGTGCTCGACGGTGAAGTAGGACAGGGCGTTCTTGCCAATTTCGAAAAATTTGGTATGAAGGGATTGGGGTTTCCCGAGAACGGTTACCGTAACATCACCAACTCCCGCAAGCCGATCAAAACACCGGAAGATGTCGTCGGTCTAAAGATCCGGACCAACAATTCGAAAGCACTCAACGAAATGTTTGCGATACTGAAGGCTAACCCGCAACCCCTGCCAGTTTCGGAACTCTACACTGCCCTTGAAACCGGTGTTGTCGATGCGCAGGAACACCCGATCAATATCACTTATTCGTTTCGCTATGATGAAGTTCAGAAATATCTGTCGCTGACTGAGCATTCGTATTCCATGCTGGTTATCGCTATGAACTTGAAAAAGTTCAATTCACTGACTCCAGAACAGCAAAAAATCATTAGCGAGGTAGCCGCAGAGGCAACCGCATATCAGCGGAAACTCAGCATTGAAAAGGAATCCGGAATTCTGGATGAGCTGGCACAGCGTGGCATGGAAATCAACAAAGACGTGGACAAGGGTGCTTTCCAGGAAGCTGTTGTCAAGACCTGGGACAGTTACACTGACAAGTTCGGCGATGAGATGGTGAAGAAGATCCAGTCTGCTCAGTAAGCAGCAAGCATTTCTGAGAAATCTGGACTGGCCCGGGATACAAGTGTGTGTTCCGGGCCAGTTATTTTTTTCGCAGTCAGTGTCCGGAAACAGTCTCTTCGAGCATCCCGGAGAATTCTGTGCTAGTAGACAACAGTGGCTGAGAAATGACGATTGATCAAAGCATAGGGCTGGTTGGATTGGGTGTGATGGGGCGTAATCTGGCGCTCAATATAACGGACAAGGGATTTGGGGTTGTTGCCTATGATATGTGGGAAGATGTTCGCAATCGCTTTGAAAATGAACTTGATTCCGATAGGTTGGAACTGATCACCGTCTCCAAGACCCCTGAGGAACTGGTCGCTGCCCTGTCCGCACCCAGGACTCTACTGATCATGGTAAAGGCGGGGGGTCCCGTAGATGCGGTGATAGATCAACTGGTGCCGTTCATGCAAAAAGGGGACTCGTTGATAGACGGCGGAAATTCCCACTACCGGGATACCATTCGGCGGGAGAGCGCGTTGAACGCCAAAGGTATCCATTTTATCGGTCTTGGAGTTTCCGGGGGTGAGGAAGGGGCGAGGCACGGTCCTTCTCTGATGGCTGGTGGCGCACAAAGCGCGTACGACCGGGTTCGTCCCATCCTCGAGGTTATTGCAGCAAATGTTGAAGGCTCCCCCTGCTGCGCTTTGGTCGGTGGAGATGGCGCAGGGCATTTCGTCAAGATGATCCACAACGGCATCGAATACGGCGTCATGCAACTGATTGCTGAGTCATATGTGCTGTTGCGGGACCTGTGCGGGTTGGACCATGCTGAGATGTCCCAGGTATTCTTCCGTTGGAACCAGTCTGAGCTCTCCTCCTATCTCGTGGAAATAACCGCCAACATCCTCGCAAAGGAGGACGAACTCTCTTCAGGACCACTGGTCGAGGTCATCCTGGACAAGGCTGAACAAAAAGGTACCGGCAGATGGAGTTCGGAAGCTGCCCTGGAGCTTGGCGTTTCGACGCCTACTCTCACCGGCGATTGA
>CAWGCA010000047.1:0-267520 GCA_963820955.1 uncultured Gammaproteobacteria bacterium
CCATATCAGGTGGCGTCATCTCATCAGGTTGCGTGGCGTAGCCAATTAAGCTCACATGCGGTCGGTGGGGGCGGTGATGATTTGTTCGCGGTGAAGCGTGTAAATCACAAAGAAGCATTCTGCTGCGCAGCAATGTGTTGTAATTCCGCCCGTTTACGGCGGTATTCAATGATGGGCAGATCACCCTGGATAAGTTTTTCACCTAATTTCATACTGCTCGCTTGCGGTTGTTGAGTCACCACAACTCGTCGGTCTTGATGAGCAATATAAACATTGGATGGCATCGCAAGAAGAGCAATTAGCTTCCCTAATACAGGAAGGCGTAAAAAGCGCTGGTAAAAACGTAAATACAGAATGGTGTTTTTCTTCATCTACTGGCGTAAATGCCGCTAAAACGTGGACATCTTCGCTGATGTAATTTTGCCACAAGTTGGGGAAGATCAACGCTAGATGTACACTGCGAGAATCTTTTGGTACGAGTTCGTTTTGGCTCACCAGGTGGTGTCCCATCATCTATCTGGGTTGAAAACATAGACAAACATTTTGGTATCATCTTCCCAATGTATAATCGGTCCATCCACAACGGTTTTGCCCCCGCGGCCCATGGTATTGCGATGGACAAAAGGCAGGTGGACCACATCCAGTTGATTTTCGATGACCCGAGAGTAATGAGCCTCCCAACGATCGGGTTTGGAGCCGTAAATAAAGGAGTGATCCAGGTTGTCAAAGAAATTAGGGGGTTCTATCGCTTCGGGTGGCGATATTTACCCACCATATCCAGATAAAACCGTGGTCTTCGTGCGTAGTGTAATTGATATAATCGCAGATAGTTTGGCAATACGTCCACCCCGTCCGTTAGCCGGGATGTAGACACAGCGCCCGCTGGCATCATACTCAAAGCCGTGAAATGGGCATTGTAAATGATTGTTTTCTTGTTTACCAATGTTTAAGGCCACGCCACGGTGCGGACAGCGGTCAACTGCACATTGAATTTTCCCGGACTTATTCCGCCAGAAAACCAGCTTTTCACCGATACGAGTAACACCGATGGGTTTTTTGCGGACTTCTTTTGATTCTAAAACGACATACCATTGATTGCGAATCATATTGCCTCCTCAATTGAGTGCATGGCGGGTTACCCATTTTCGATAGGTAAACAATGCTGTCAGGCCCAGATGGCCAAATAAAATTCTTGGAGCAAGCCGCCTGCCAGCCAGATAGATATTCATACTCGATCTGTTCGTGGATTTGGGTTTTATAGTCATCAATTGCTTCAAAGCGTGAGTGCACGGTTCAAGGCGCGTTGGTTAGCCAGACCGGTCAGTTCGTCGGTAATGGTCAGTTCTTCAACCTGCTGCTGCAGCCTTTCGTTCTCATGCTGTAGCCGAACCAGTTTTGTGACATCCTGAAAAAACTTGCTGACAGGAGCGCCCGCATCCTGCTCTTGCACGGTGCACTGCAGCCAGCGCTCCCGCGACAGGCCGGGGCCGATCAGGTGCATCAGGCCGCTGCCCTTGAACAGTCCCATATGGGTAGCATAGGGCAGGGTCTCCAGGGAATGCCCCAGCAACCGTTCCGCCGGAAGTTCGAGCATTTCTTCCAGTGCCTGGTTGAGCCACTGAATCCGCCCGGAATCGTCCAATACCAGCATGCCGCAAGGACTGCTGAGTAGAGAGGTTTCTGCAAATTCGCTGTTTGGAATCAAAGTTCGTGCCCTCTTGTTACTTTGGGGGTTGTCCCGGATAAATGCGGGCGCAAAAAATAGCTCATCCGCGGGTCCGGGGCAAAGAAATATAGCGATAACATCGGCCGCAGAGCAAGGAACCTTAGCTTCCCCTCAGCCGTGAGAAAGAACCCTGGTGGGTGACAGGAGCCACTTCAGGGTCTATTTTTTTACAATGTCCAAACCGGAGCCGATGATGAGTTCGATCGTTAATCTGAAGCAACCTGCCTGTGAACCAGGCCAGCCCCTGTGGCAACGGGTTCCGACACGGGACGACGAGGGGCGGAATCTGCATGATTTCATGATGTTCATTCCGAAATTCGGCAGTTGGCCGGAGGTGCGTCGCCAACAGGTGTACCAGGAGCTGCAGTGGGTATTCAATGTGTTTGATGGCAACGTGGTGTTCGCCGATCTGAATCTAAAGATCAACCTGCTCTGGGTGAGCATGCAGCCCCACCCTGAGGGTTGTCTCGGTCTGGCTGCTGCGGTGCGGGAGCGGGTACCGGAGGCCGTGCTGGTGGCCAGTCAGGCCGAAGTCATCGCCGGGATGGCTAACGGGGCGCGGCGGCGGCGCTGGGGCCGGTTTTTGCTGCGCTAATAGGTACTTCGAAAATTCCTTGCATGGGATTTTTCAATACAGTGATCGAAAAGCGCGATTACCTTTATTTTTATGCGGTTATGCGCACGGAAACAGTGTTAACAGGCCCTGATAAAGATTCACTCCCCGTACTCGCTGGCCCTGCGGGGATCGCCACAGGTGAGGTCGGCCGGGTAGCGCGTTTCGTTGATCTCGATTTTGCGGTTCGCGGCGCCAATCAGGTCGATGTCCAGGCGCTCGGCGCAGCGAATCAGGTAGATCAGGATATCCGCCATTTCCATGGCCACCATCCCCTTTTTTTCATCCGGTAGATGTTGGCTCTGTTCTTCTGTCAGCCACTGGAAGTGCTCCACCAGCTCTGCACACTCCCCGATCAGTGCCATGGAGAGATTTTTAGGTGAGTGGAATTGTTCCCAGTCACGTATGCGGGCGAACGCCTTGAGACGACGATTCAGATTCTCCAGGCTGTCGGCCGCCGGGGTAACCGGATGGTGTGTGTTTTCCATTGCGGGTAATGTGCTCGCAGACAGAGGGTTGCCTAGGGTCCGTTAACAGGCCCTAAGGGAGGGGCAGCCGGCCTTTGATCTCCCCGATCAGAGTTAACTGCTCCTGCTCCGTATAGGGGGCGCATTGGCCGCAGCCCCAGACGGGGCCGGGCCAGCAGGGATCTTTGCGGGTCCGTGCCACCAAGTGCCAGTGCAGCTGCGGTACCAGGTTGCCAAGGGCGGCGATGTTGATCTTGTCTGGCCGGAAAAAATCCATCAGCAGCTGCGACACCAGACTGCTCTCTTTGATCAGGAGCTGCTGATCCTGGTGCTCCAGCTGATGTACCTCGGTGATGCCTTGGCGCATCGGGATCAGGATCAGCCATGGGAAGCGGTTGTCATTCATAAGCCGGAGTTCCGACAGCCTCAGCCGGGCGATGGGCAGGGTATCGGCACTCAGTCTGGGGTGCAGTTGATACACAACATCAGTCTCCCGTGCTTCGGACAGAAATGGGTCTCGGCGGAAAATGTATCCAGCATGGATTGCGGGCGGGTATGGTGTTTATAGGCCTCTGCATGTCGATTATTCCCCGTTTTCCCGCAGCCGCTGTTGTGCCCGGGCGACGGCGGCCTGCACCTGCCCGGGGGCTGTGCCGCCGATGTGATTGCGGGCTGCTACCGAACCTTCCAGGGTCAGCACCTGAAACACCTCCTGGCTGATCAGAGCAGAGAAGGAGGTCAGCTCGGTCAGCGAAAGATCGGATAGGTCACACCCTTTTTCAACACAGAGCGCCACCGCCCTGCCCACTATTTCATGGGCGTCCCGGAAGGCCACACCCTTTCTTACCAGATAGTCTGCCAGGTCGGTGGCGGTGGCGAAGCCGCTCATGGCCGCTTGCCGCATCCGGTCGCGGCGGCATTCGATGGCCGGGACCATGTCAGCGAAAACTTTCAGCGAGCCTTTCAGGTTATCCACAGTATCGAACAGGGGCTCCTTGTCCTCCTGGTTATCCTTGTTGTATGCCAGGGGCTGCCCTTTCATCAGGGTCAGCAGGCCGAGCAGATGACCGAAAATGCGCCCGCTCTTACCCCGGATCAGTTCCGGAACGTCCGGGTTTTTTTTCTGCGGCATGATCGATGAGCCGGTGCAGAAGCTGTCGGAAAGTTCGATGAAGCCGAACTGGGCCGAGGACCATATGATCAGTTCCTCCGACATCCGCGACAGATGCATCATGATCAATGCCGCTGCGGCACAGAATTCGATGGCGAAGTCGCGGTCGCTGACCGCATCCAGGGAGTTTTCGCTGGGACGCTCAAAGCCCAGCAACTGGGCGGTGTAATGTCGGTCTATGGGAAAGGAGGTGCCGGCCAATGCGGCGGCCCCTAGGGGCATGATATTGACCCGCCGGTTGCAGTCAGCCAGTCTCTCGCGGTCGCGTTCCAGCATCTCGAACCAGGCCATCATATGGTGGCCAAAAGTGACCGGCTGGGCGGTCTGCAGATGGGTGAAACCGGGCAGGATAGTGGCGGCTTCGCGTTCGGCGACCAGTAGCAGCGCCTGCTGCAGTTTTAGGATTCCGGCACGGATCAACTCGATCTCATCGCGCAGCCAGAGCCGGATATCGGTGGCCACCTGGTCGTTGCGTGAGCGGCCGGTATGCAGTTTTTTCCCCGCCTCGCCGATCTCCGTGGTCAGGGCGGCCTCCACGTTCATATGGACGTCTTCTAACGACACCGACCACTGGAATTCACCCTGGTCGATGCGATGGCGGATTTGCTCCAGGCCATTGACGATAGCCTCGCCCTCGCTTTGGGTCAGGATGCCCTGCTGGGCCAGCATGCGGGCATGAGCTATCGAGCCCTGGATGTCATATCGATACAGGCGGTAGTCGAACTCGATGGAGGCGGTGAAGGCCTCTACGAAGGCGTCCGTGGGTTCGTTGAAACGGCCGGACCAGAGTTTTTTCTCGCTCATCCTGATGGGGACCCCGGAACTTTGAAGAATTACCAATAGATTCAAACATCAAGCAGTAATCTATTTACTAAAGTAGAGAGTGTTTCTATCCGCTATCCTGCATGTGTCTGTGAAGATCGACCGCCAACCTGTTGTCAGAGGCCGGCATTGCCTCTTCCGTCAACACCAGCCTGGCGAGATCATAACGCATAGCGGGTGGCGGGGCTCTAGAGAAAACATGCGGCAGGGGATTGTAGCAGGATTTCCGCCGCCGATAAGGAAGGATAGATGATGGCCGGGAGCCGTCCACAGAAAACAGATGTGCGCTCAGGGGACTCTTTTCTCCCCGACTTCTGCACCGTGCGCATGGTCTTTGCGGTGGTGGTTACAGCGCAGTTGCTGGCCGTTGTCCTCACCCTGGGGGCGGTGGATTCGCTGCGGGCGTTCCCTCAGGAGCTCAGTCTACGCTCGCTCCTGATTCAGTGGATTGCCTTGAGTGGTGCCGGTCTGCTGTGTGTTACGGGGCCCTGGTTAAGGCGCATGCGTGGCAGCTGGGGAGGTTTTCTGGCCTGGCTGCTGCTGTTGCTTGTGACATTGGTGGTTTGCAGTATCGCGCAACTGTTTCTGGCCGGCGGATACAATATCCCGGCCTTCGGAGATCTAGTGCTAAAGGGCCTGGGTATAAGCGCCGTAGTCAGCGCGCTGATCCTACGCTATCTCTATATCCAGCATTGTTGGCGCCAGCAGATGGTGGCGGAATCGGAAGCCAGGTTTCAGGCCCTGCAGTCCCGCATCCGACCTCATTTTCTGTTCAACAGCATGAATACCATCGCCAATCTTACTCGTTCCGACCCGGTGCTGGCCGAGGAGGTGGTGCAAGACCTGTCCGACCTGTTCCGGGCCAGTCTATCGGATGCAGGGCGCCAGTCCTGTCTGGCAGACGAGCTGGAACTGGCGCGGGGTTATCTCCGAATCGAGGGTCAACGTCTGGGCAGCCGGCTGCGTGTGGACTGGGATCTTGAGCCCCTGCCGGAAGAGGCGCCGTTACCGGCCCTGGTGCTGCAGCCGTTGCTGGAGAATGCGGTCTATCACGGAATCGAGCCGGCGTCTGAGCCGGGAAGCATCAGCATCGTTGGCCGTTATCGGCGTCGTCGGGTAAACCTGAGCATACGCAACAGTCTGCCGCATAAGACCTCGGGCCGACATCGCAACGGAAACGCTATGGCACTGGAAAATACCCGGCAGCGATTGCAGGGTTTTTTTGATGGACAGGCCTCTCTGACCGTGGGCGAGGTGGAGGGCGAACATCAGGTGCGGGTGGTATTTCCTTACCCGCGGGAGGAACAATGAAAATATTAGTCGTGGATGATGAGGCACCGGCACGGCAGCGTCTGCGTGGTTTGATTCAGGAAATCGGGAGTCCCTACCGGGTAGTGGGCGAGGCCGGTAACGGGGTTGAGGCCCTGCAGCAGTGCAGCAGGGGAGACGTCGATCTCGTGCTGATGGACATCCGGATGCCAGGCATGGATGGCCTTAAGGCTGCCTCAACTTTGTCGCTCGGGGAAAGACCGCCGGCCGTGGTGTTCGTCACCGCTTATGAGGAGCATGCGCTGGATGCCTTTCAGGGCAATGCCGTGGATTACCTCCTGAAACCCATTCGCCGCAGCCGTCTGGAACGGGCCTTGCGTCGCGCATGCGTCCTGACCCGGCCACAGTTGCAGGCCCTGGAGAAACTGCAGGAGGGGGAATCGGGCCACGTGTACAGCAACTACCGGGGCGGCGTTCAGCGTATACCGGTGGAGGACATCATCTACCTCAGGGCCGATCAAAAGTATGTCACCGTGCGACATGTCGGCGGTGAGTCATTGCTTGAGGAGTCGCTGAAATCCCTGGAACAGCGCTTCGCCGGCCGATTTCTGCGTATCCATCGTAATGCGCTGGTGGCCAGGCAGCGGGTGGCAGGTCTGGAAAAAGAGCCCGACGGCCGCTGCAGCCTGCGAATGGAGGAGAGCGAAGAGCGACTGGAGATCAGTCGACGGCATCTCGCCCAGGTACGTCGCTGGTTGAAGAGCGGGCGGCCGCTTTAGATTCGGGTCCTGGCAATGGGCCGGCTGCTGCCACTCCCATTTGCCAGGATGGTAGCGACCATTTAGCATGCGCTGTTTTAAGCCGGGAACAGCCGCCATGTCCGACCAGACTCTACGTATTGCAACCCGAAAGTCCCCCCTGGCCATGTGGCAGGCCGAGCATGTGGCTCAGCAGTTGCGTCTGGCACACGCCGGCCTGCAGGTGGAGCTGGTCGGGATGAGCACCCAGGGCGATAAGATTCTGGATACACCGCTGGCCAAGATCGGAGGCAAGGGGCTGTTCGTAAAGGAGCTGGAGCAAGGCATGCTGGAGGGGCGGGCGGATCTGGCTGTACACTCGATGAAGGATGTCCCGGTGGAACTACCCGATGGCCTGCACCTGGCGGTGATTCTGGAACGGGAGGACCCACGGGATGCGTTCGTTTCCAATAGGGTTTCCTGCCTCGACGATCTAGCCCAGGGAGCGGTGGTGGGGACCTCCAGTCTGCGACGTCAGTGCCAACTCGGGGAGCGGAGGCCTGATTTGCGAATTGCGCCGCTGAGGGGCAATGTAAATACCCGCCTGCGCAAGCTGGACGAGGGGGAGTTCGATGCGGTGATCCTCGCCTCGGCTGGACTCAGACGCCTCGGTTTCAAGAAACGCATCAGTGCCCTCCTGGAGCCTGACCAGAGTCTTCCCGCCATCGGACAGGGGGCGATCGGTATCGAGTGCCGGGTTGCCGACGAACGCGTCAACAACCTGTTGCAACCCCTGCACCACGGGGAAACGGCGCTTTGTGTGCAGGCTGAGCGTGCCATGAATCGGCGCTTGATGGGCGGCTGCCAGATACCCATCGGGGGCCACGCAGTGCTAAATCATGGGAAGCTCTATATGCGCGGCCTGGTCGGTAGACCAGATGGCAGCCGCGTGATCCGCGCGGAGATTTCAGGTCCCGCTGCAGAGGTTGATTCGCTAGGCTTGGCCTTGGCGGAGGATCTGCTTGGACAAGGTGCCGATCAGATTCTCAAACAGCTCTACCAGGATTGAGTGGTAAGCGGCGGATGAACGGTCCGGGCAGATCGGATTGCGAACTGGGCGGTGCCGGTATTCTGGTGACCCGTGCCGAACATCAGGCGAAAGGTCTTAGCGATCTTATCCTTCAACATGGTGGCCGGGTGATTCGTTTTCCTGCCATCCAAATCGTTGGCCCCCCCGATCCGGAGCGGGTCAGGTCCCTCCTGTCCACCATCGAATCCTACGATATCGCGATTTTCGTCAGCCCCAATGCAGTTTACCGCGGGTTCGATCTTCTGCCCGGCGGTAGGTTGCCGAATCGGTTGGCCGTTGCGGCAGTGGGTCGAGGCACTGCTAATGCCCTGGCCGCGGCAGGACGAGATGTGGACATCATTCCCGAGCAACGGTTTGACAGTGAGGGGCTGCTGGCGACCCCCCAGCTTGGCTCGGTACGGGGTAAGCGAATCCTCATTTTTCGCGGTAGGGGCGGCCGACCGTTGCTGGGAGATACGCTGCGCCTGCGGGAGGCGTTGGTCGACTACGCGGAGGTGTATCAGCGGGAGCGTCCACAACTAGATCCCACCCCCCTGCTGCATTGCTGGAAAACAGATGTAGATCTGGTCACTGCGACCAGCGGTGAAATTCTAGACAACCTGTTTGCCTTGCTGGGTCCTGAGGGCGCGGTGCATTTACGCGAGACCCCTCTGCTGGTAATTTCAGAGCGCATGCAGGCCCAGGCTCGGAAACTGGATTGTCGGCAGATTATCCTGGCCGGGCGAAGCGATGACGCATCGTTGCTGGAGGCGTTCTGTCACTGGGCCGCCGATTGTGCTGGCCGTAATTGAGCAGGGCGGTTGCAGCGCCTGGCGTGAATTTGTTGTATAAACCGAGTTGGAACTGACCGCCAGAAGAGCTGACGACGAGAAAGCAAATGAACGAGCCGGAGTTTACCCGTTCCGAAAAGGAGATCCAGGCGGAGATTCTTGCCGAACCGGAAGTCGACCACCAGCGGAATCGGAAGCCCGGACTCAAGCTGGTACTGCTCACCGCCCTGCTAATGGTGGGGGTGATAGTTGTTGGTCTCGGTTTTGGCTATCGATATTGGCAGGAGTTGCAGTCTACCCTGGGCCAAATGGATAAAGCGGTCAGCGAAGCCGAACAGCGGCAGACCGGGTATCGGCAGCAGCTCGACAGCCTGCGCCAGGCCATGGAAATGCAACAACAGCAGTTGGCGGCGGCAAAGGCCCGGCAGGCTGCGCAGGAGGGTCAGCGGGACCAGGGTCAGCAACGGTTGGAGCAGGAGCGTCTGCGACTGCAGCAGCAGTGGGCCGAAATGCGGGAGGCGCTGCAAGCACCCCCACAGCAGATACAACCAGACAGTTCCGGTTGGATATTGGCCGAAGTGGAATACCTGATCCAGGCGGCAAATTATCGATTGCTGCTCGCGCGTGATGTCGGCACCGCGATCCAGGCGCTGGAGATTGCCGAGCGGCGCTTGCGGCAGGCAGTTGGCCCGCAGTGGATCGGAGTCCGGGAGAGGCTGACAGCGGATATCAGTCGCCTTCAGGCGGTTGCACTGCCGGATCCTGCCGCCCTTTCAGCAAGACTGACCGGCCTGGAGCAGGAGATAACAAGCCTCAAGTTGGTGGCGACTGAAAGCGCTGCTGAGGCACCAGGGCCGGCGGTGCAGACGACCACTCCGCTGCAGGAGCGCAGCTTCAAGACCATGTTGCGGGATGGTTGGGATGGCCTCAGGTCAGTGCTGGTGATCCGCCGTCATGATCAGCCATTGAGTATCGGATTGCCTCCCGAACAACAGTATTTCGTCTATCAGAATCTGCGGCTACAGCTGGCAGCGGCACGGCTGGCACTGCTGCGTGGCGATCAGGGTCAGTACCAGGCGAGCCTGCAGCGGGTAGAGCAGTGGCTGCTGGAGTTTTTTGATGCGGAATCGGCGGCCACCCAGGCCGTTCTGGGTAAACTCGACGATCTCAGCCAGATCAATCTGAGCCCCGTTCTACCGGATATCTCCGGTTCCCTGTTGGACTTGCGCCAGCGGCTGCAGTCCGGTGGTGAAGAGGGTGCGGCAGAATGAAATTGCTGATCTCCGGCCTGCTGGCGCTGGCTGTCTCGGTAGTCGCTGCCCTGGCGCTGAAACAGGACAACGGTTACGTCCTGATTGGGTATGACCGCTGGACTGTCGAAGGCAGCCTGGCCCTCTTCCTGTTGATCATCTTGGCTTTATTCATCGTCCTATATCTGATGTTACGACTATGGATTCGTATCTGGAACGCCCCAGGGGAAATGCGAGACTGGCAAGGTCGGCGGGGGGCCCAGCGGGCGCGCAAGGCACTCACCCAGGGTTTGATGGAACTCTCGGAGGGGCGCTGGAAGCGGGCGGAACGGCACCTGATACGCCATGTCAGGCAGTCTGAGACTCCGTTAATCAACTATCTGGCCGCTGCCCGCTCCGCCCAGCAGCAGGGGGCCGACCACCGTCGAGACCAGTATCTGCGCTTGGCTCGGCAAGGCATGCCATCAGCAGGCCTGGCGGTTGGACTTACCCAGGCGGAGCTGCAGTTGGAGCATCAACAGATGGAACAGGCGCTGGTTACGCTGAAGGGGTTGCGGGGGACTGCGCCCCGCAATCGTCAAGTACTGAAGTTGCATAAGGAGCTTTACGAGAAGAGCGGTGCCTGGGAAGAGCTGAGCCAGTTGTTGCCCGAGTTGAAGAAACAGCAGCTGCTGGAGCAGGGGGAGTTGCAGCGGCTGGAATCGAGGGTCTCCAGCAATCTGCTCGACAAGGCGGCGTCAAGTGACAATCCAGACCGGCTCTCGGCGACCTGGAAGGGACTTCCAGCATCGATCAGAGCGGACGAGCCTTTGATATTGTGTTACGCCAATCATCTGCTGGAGCGGGGTGAAATAGGGCAGGTGGAGGCATTATTGCGCAACGCCATCAACCGCAGCTGGAGCGACAACCTAGTGGAGCTCTATAGTCGGCTTGAGACCGATGCGAGCGCCCAGCAACTGGCCGCCGCTGAGCAATGGTTGAAGCAATTCCCGACCAATCCCATGCTGTTGCTGGCACTGGGTCGTCTCAGCGTCAAGGGCCGTCTGTGGGGGAAGGCGCGAAGCTATCTGGAGGCCAGCATCGGTGCGGGTTCTACACCTCAGGCCTATCAGGAACTGGGAAGGCTGCTGGAAACGATGGATGAGCCTGAACAGGCCCTGGCCTGTTTTCGCTCCGGGCTGGAGCTGTCAAACCAGGTCGCGCCTAGCCCGGTGCCCAACTCCCTCCCATCAGCAGTCCAGATCGAAAGCCGCTCCCTGCCGGCGGGCCCTGCAGACCACGATCGTCCCAGACTGGCGGTCATTCAGGAAGTCAAATAGGGTTTGATTGAGCGTTTGCTTTTCTGCCTTTGGTGTGACCCGCCTTGGATCGGTTATTTGTCCGGATTGTCTTTGGCCCACTCGAATACGTCGGAATACAAATGGTCCTCGGGCAGTCCGGCGGCGAGGAAGGCCTTTTTAGCGGTAAACACCATGGGGGGTGGGCCGCTCATGTAGAGGTCGTATCGACTCAGGTCCGGATAGTCCTCGACTACCGCCTGGTGTACCCAGCCGCTTCTTCCCTGCCAGTTCGGATCAGGTTCGGAAAGCACCGTCGTAAACTGAAAAAATGATTTCTGTTCCGCCCATTGGGTGGGATGGTCTATGAGATATAGATCGGGTTCGGCGCGGACCCCCCAGTAGAGATGGATGGGGCGTTCAATTCCCACATAGAAGGCATGTTCCAGCATCGCCTTCAACGGGGCGAACCCCGTCCCCCCCGCCATCAGGATCAGCGGCCGATCGGACTGCTCCCGCAGGTGGAAGCCCCCGAGGGGGGCCTGGATGCGCTGAATGCTGTCCTGTTTCATCTCCTGGAAGACATAATCGGTAAATTCGCCTCCGGGAACGTGGCGCACATGCAGTTCGATGCGATCATCGTCATGGGGTGCGTTTGCGATGGAGAAGGCGCGGCGGCGGCCATCTTCAAGCAGGAAGTCGAGATACTGGCCGGCCAGGAACTGCAGCCGCTGGTTCTCCGGCAGCTTGAGATAGATCCGCATCACATCATGCGCCAGCCGCTCCAGTTTGACCACCTTGCAGGGCAGGGTTCGGACCTCGATTTCCCGCTCGCTCTCCACCTCCTGAATGTGGATGGTAATATCGCTGGATGGTATACCTTGACAGGTGAGACAGTAGTTTTCAGGTTTGTCGGTGAGCGACTCCTGAACCTCTTCGGGATAACTCAGAGCGCCGCTGACCAGGGTCCCGGCACAACTGCCGCAGAGGCCGTTGCGGCAGCCATAGGGCAGGAAGACGCATTGGCGCTCCGCCGCCTCGAGGATGGTTTCTCCGGCCTCGGTGGTAAATTCGTGGCCACTGGGTTCTACTTTGACTTTGAAATTCATTAGATCGTCTGGCTGCTACGGCAAATAGCCGATAATTCTCTACTATTTTGCTGGGAATTAAAACCTTGTTATGGGCATGTTAATTATCGGCTGTGGTTATCTGGGAGCGCGCGTTGCCGGTCACTATCTGGCGACCGGCATTGATATAGACGGTGTGGTGCGCAGCGCGGCAAGTGCGGCGCAGCTCGAGGCGGAGGGTGTTGGTGCACTGCGGCTGGACCTTGATCGGCCGTTGTTAGCGGAGCTTCCGCTGCGGGGTAGCCAGCTTTTCTACTTTGCCCCGCCGCCCAGGGAAGGGGTAAAGGACAGTCGGGTCGCCCATCTGACCGCGGCGTTTCACAGCCAGGGCCAACCCCGACGCCTGGTTTATATCAGCACCTCCGGTGTGTACGGCGACTGCGGCGGTGCCTGGGTAAATGAACTCCGTCCTGTTGCTCCGGCTGCGGATCGGGCCCGGCGTCGTTGGGACGCCGAGCAGCAGTTTCGCGCTTGGCATAACGACACCGGTGGCGAACTCGTCGTCCTGCGGGTGGCGGGGATCTACGGTCCGGGCAGGTTGCCCCTAGACCGGCTGCGCCGGGAGCTGCCCCTGGTGCGGGAGGAAGAGGCACCCTGGACCAATCGGATCCACATTGATGACCTGGTCCAGGTCTGCATCGCCGCCATGGAGCGGGGGCGGAATGGTGAGGTCTACAATGTCTGTGATGGCCACCCCTCCAGCATGACCGATTATTTCAATCGGGTTGCCGGCCAGGCCGGGCTGCCTAGGCCGCCGTTGATCACTCTCGCTCAGGCTGATCAGCAGTTGTCGGCTGGCATGCTTGGCTACATGCATGAATCCCGCCGCTTGGACAACAGCAAGATGCTGCAGGAATTGGATGTGACTTTACGTCATCCCGATCTGGCCAGCGGGTTGCCTGGCTGTTTTACACAGGGCTCGGAGTAGCTGTCAGGCTCCTTTTTTCAGCCAGGCAAACACCGGGTCCCACTGCTCTACGTCCTGCCAGACCATTGAAGGGGCCAGTTCGAAGATGCCGAGGCCGCGCTCCGCAGCGCGGATGTAATTCTGGCTCTCCCGCAGATGGGTGATGAACGGAATTTTCAAGTGCCCCAGAAACTCTTCCAGCTGGTGGTAGATACGGGTGTTTTCCCGCGTCCGGTTGGCGACGATTGCGATTCGGGTCTGCTGCCGGGAAACTCTGCCGCTGGCCAGCAGTTCATCCAGAAAACGATTGCAGGCCCGCATGTCGATGGGTGAGGGCAGGACCGGGATGATCAGGTCCTCGACCCGCTTGAGCATCTGGTTGATAGTATTGCCGTGGGTTCCCGCCGGTGCATCCATGATCAGGTAGTCGGTTCCTCGGGCCGGGCGCGGAGATTCCCGGCTGGCGTCTATGCCCTCAATTTGGGGGATGCCATCATAGCCCTGGCGCGCTTCGAGCCAGTCGAGGGTGGAGCCCTGGGGATCGAAGTCTGCCAGCGCCACCTTGGCGCTGTCGTCTGCAAACCAGGTGGCGATATTGGTGGCCAGCGTGGTCTTGCCGCAGCCCCCTTTGGCGTTCATCAACATGATAGTGCGCATTTCTTCCGTCCTCGGTTGGATTGAAATTCAGGATTTTGTAGGGATCTCGAGGCGCTCCCAGAGCTGGTCGATCCGTGCTTTCACCTGTTCAGTCATCTGGATGGGTCGGCCCCATTCTCTATTGGTCTCGCCCGGCCATTTGTTGGTGGCATCGAATCCGATTTTCGAGCCCAGGCCAGACACCGGAGAGGCGAAATCGAGATAGTCTATGGGGGTGTTCTCGATGATAGTAGTGTCCCGCCCTGGATCCATGCGGGTGGTCATCGCCCAGATTACCGCTTTCCAGTCCCGGACATCGACATCATGGTCGGTAACTATGACGAACTTGGTGTACATGAACTGGCGTAGGAAAGACCAGATACCCATCATCACCCGTTTGGCGTGCCCCGGATACTGCTTTCGTATGGAGACGACCGCCATGCGATAGGAGCAGCCCTCCGGTGGCAGATAGAAGTCCGTAATTTCAGGGAACTGCTTCTGCAGCAGGGGAATGAATACTTCGTTCAAGGCCACCCCGAGGGTAGCGGGTTCATCCGGAGGGCGCCCCGTGTAAGTACTGTGGTAGATGGGGTCCCGCCGTTGACTGATCCGGTCGATGGTGAAGACAGGGAAGTTCTCTACTTCGTTGTAGTAACCGGTGTGATCGCCAAAGGGGCCCTCCGCTGCGGTATCGTCCGGGTGAATCCAGCCCTCCAGCACGAACTCCGCTGCCGCCGGTACCTGCAGGTCGCTGCCCAGGCACTTTGCCACCTCGGTGCGGCTGCCGCGCAGCAGACCCGCGAAGGCGTATTCAGACAGGCTGTCGGGTATCGGCGTGACGGCACCCAGGATGGTGGCGGGATCCGCACCCAGGGCCACCGCCAGCGGGAAGGGCTGTTGCGGATAGCGCAGCTGCCAGTCACGGAAGTCCAGGGCGCCGCCCCGATGGGATAGCCAGCGCATGATGACACGGTTCTTTCCAATTACCTGCATTCGGTAGATGCCAAGGTTCTGGCGCGGTTTTTCCGGTCCCCGGGTGACCACCAGTCCCCAGGTGATTAAAGGGCCTGCATCCTCCGGCCAGCAGGTCTGCACCGGGAGTTCGGCGAGGTCTAATTGCGAGCCCTCCAGTACCAGCTCCTGACAGGGTGGGTTGCGGATCTCCTTCGGCGCCATATCAAGCACCTTGCGGTAGAGCGGTAGTTTTCCCCAGGCATCCTTCATACCTTTGGGAGGCTCCGGCTCCTTCAGGGTGGCGAGCAGCTGCCCAACTTCGCGCAGCGCCTCCACCGACTCCTCGCCCATGCCTAGAGCGACCCGCTCGGGGGTACCAAAGAGATTGCCCAGTACCGGGTAGCGGGAACCCTTGACCTTTTCGAACAGCAACGCCGGCCCGCCGGCCCGTAAGGTGCGATCGCAGATCTCTGTGATCTCCAGGCACGGATCCACCTCTACCCCGATGCGTATCAATTCACCCCGGGATTCTAGCTGGGTTATGAAGTCGCGCAGATCCTTGTATTGCATGCTTTTCCCCCCCTGCATTGGGTCAGGCGGCGATACCACTGTGCCGGAGCAGGGCGTCGATTTCGGGCTCCCGGCCACGGAAGGCGACAAAAAGCTCCATGGCGTCTCTCGCGCCACCCTGTTCGAGGATATTTTGCAGGAAAGCCTCGCCGCTGAGCGGGTCGAAGATACCATTCTGCTCAAACAGGGAGAAGGCGTCGGCGGAGAGCACTTCGGCCCATTTATAGCTGTAGTAGCCTGCGGCGTAGCCGCCGGCAAAGATGTGGGAGAAGCTATGGGCAAAGCGGTTGAACGACGGAGGCTGAATCACCGCCACCTGCTCCCGGACCTGATTCAGGATCTGGTAAATACGGCCGCCCAGTTTCGGGTCATACTCCTGGTGGATGCGGAAGTCGAACAAACTGAACTCCAATTGCCGAACCATCTGCATGGCCGATTGGAAATTTTTCGCTGCGGTCATCTTCTGATACAACGGGTCAGGAATGGGCTCCCCGGTCTGATAATGACCTGAAATCAGTTGCAGCGCGTCACGCTCCCAGCACCAGTTCTCCATGAATTGGCTGGGTAGCTCCACCGCGTCCCAGGCGACACCATTGATACCGGCTACCGCCGGGTAGTCGATTCGAGTCAGAAGATGGTGCAGGCCGTGCCCAAATTCGTGGAACAGAGTCTCTACCTCGTCATGGGTGAAGAGAGCGGGCCTGTCCCCTATCGGGGGTGAGAAATTGCAGGTGAGAAAGGCGACGGGCAGCTGGTCGATGGTGGCGGTGAACATGCGACTGATGCAGCCGTCCATCCAGGCGCCCCCCCGCTTGTGGGGGCGGGCGTAGAGGTCGAGATAGAATTGGCCACGGAGCTCTTCCTGGCGGTCCCGAATTTCGAAGAAGCGGACATCCGGATGCCAGCTCTCAACACCATTCACTTCGGCGATCTGGATACCATAGAGCAGGCGCACCACTTCGAACATGCCGGAGATCACCTTGTCTTCCGGAAAAAAGGGTTTCAGCTCTTCCTGGGTAATGTCGAAGCGCTGCTGGCGCAGCTTTTCCGAAAAATAGCCAATGTCCCAGGCCTCCAGTTCGGTGACGCCATACTGCTGCTGTGCAAATGTCTCCAATTCTTCCAGCTCTTTCTCGGCCTGGGCGTGGCAGCGTTCCGCCAGATCATGGAGAAACACGGTCACTTGATCACTGGAGGGGGCCATCTTTCTGGCCAGTGAGCACTCGGCATAGTTGCCGAAACCGAGCAGCACAGCCTGTTCGTGGCGAAGCGCGAGAATGCGTTCCATATTCTCGCTGTTGTCCCAGCGCCCGGCATCGGGGCTCTGGTCCGAGGCGCGGGTAGCATAGGCTTGATAGACTTCCCGGCGCAGTTCGCGGCTATCGGCATAGGTAATGACCGGAAAATAGGAAGGAAAATCCAGAGTCAGCAGCCATCCCTCGACACCCCGCTGCTCGGCGGTCTGCCGAGCCAGACCTAGGGCGGATTCGGGCAGTCCCGCCAGTGCCTTTGGCTCGCTGATTTGTTTGCTCCAGGCATGGGTCGCATCGAGCAGGTTTTCCTCGTAGCTGGCGCTCAGGCGGGACAACTCCTGGCTGATCTCCTTGTACCGGAGCTTTTTCTCGGCGGGCAGATCCACCCCGGAGAGATGGAAATCCCGGAGGGCGTTTTCGAGTAGCTTGCGCTGCGCCCCGTCCAGTTCTGTCTGCTCTTCGGCGATCTCCCGGTAAGCGGCAAACAGCCGTTCGTTCTGCCCCATTTCCGTGGCGTATTCGCTCAATTTGGGCAGGCAGGCATTATAGGCCTGGCGCAACTCTTCGCTGTTCACCACCGAGTTCATGTGACTGATCGGAGACCAGGCTCGGTCGAGGCGATCTTCCATAGACTCCAGGGGTTCGATCAGATTCTCCCAGCTGAAGGAGAGGTCCTGCTGCAGCAACGCGTCGATTCGTTGCCGGTTCTCCGCCAGCAACTGATCGATCGCAGGTTCGGCGTGCTCGGGTCGGATCTGGGAGAAGGGCGGCAGACCCTCCAGATTGAGCAGCGGATTGTCCATCGGTGACACATTCCTCATTGCAGGTGGATGGTGAGCGGAGCGGTTTATTCTGACACGATTCGTCCGATTCAGACAGTCAGCCCGAGAGTCGGCTTCCCAGCATTACAACCGCCGCACCGCCAGTCAGAAAAAACAGGAGCAGACACCCGCCGGCCCAGATTCGGGCGCGTTTCACCAGGCTGTATTCGGGCAGGGTGGAGAGCAGATAAGGTTGCCGACGTGAGCCCGGGGCGCTGAGGGTGTGGATGATCTGATCCTGCAGTTGCCGGTTGTGTTCCTGTCGCGCCTGCTGGGCGGCGGCCTGGCGGACCCGCTCCCATTCGTTCGGATCGATCCTGCCGTCCCGGTTCCGGTCGTATTCTGCCAGCAGCGTTTTCTGATCCCGTTTCCATCGTCGTAACAGGCCTCTGGTCAGTTCACTGCGGCTGCGCCGATGATCAATCTCATCGAGGGATTTGAACCAGCCGATGGCGTAGAGCGGATCTCCGGCGTAGATCCGCTCTTCGGTGTAACGATAACGGCCGCCGAACCCGACATCGGTTGTAAGCCATTTGCTCCACTGACCCAGTGGTGAGGTTACTATCGGTGTCCGTGCAGGCCGCCCCCCAAGCGGGGTCCTGGAGTGGCCGTACCACACGCTGCGGTCACGCGGTGTCACCACCGCCCCCTTGGGGTCTATGAGGCAATCTCCGCTTTCGTCCCTCAGCAGGAACAGGTGGCTGCTGGTCTCGTGCTCAATGGTCCGCCAGTTTTTGTGTCCCCTCTTTTCGATCTTGTATCTAAACCAGCAGCAGTCGCTGCCGGTGAGGGGCGCCTGGATCGATTTAATCCCTTTTAAGTGCGCCTCTCCGGTCAGTTCCACGTAACCCTGCTGGGCGGAACGGACCTTTGCCGTCGGCGTGTC
Organism: uncultured Gammaproteobacteria bacterium; assembly: GCA_963820955.1. Classification (GTDB taxonomy): domain Bacteria; phylum Pseudomonadota; class Gammaproteobacteria; order Chromatiales; family Chromatiaceae. Next base: position 18,347 of record CAWGCA010000047.1, read on the forward strand.
CTCGATGGTTCGTGCCCGGCTCAGCAGGCGGAAGGCGTAAAAAAAACAGACGGCAGCAGCAGCTGTCGCCAGGCTGAAAAAGAGCCAAAATTCCCATCGGGAAAGGTGGATGATCTGTTGGCTGATCGTCATGGATCCAATACAAACCTTTTAGCCTGGGCCCGAATTTCTGTTTATCATGCGCTACGACCTCAAGGGAGTTACAGTGGTGATCAAAACCTTGGCCCGGGCCCTATGGATGCTGCTGGGGTGGCTGGAACTTACGGCGCTTACCCTGCCGCTCTATCTGTTCAGTTTTCTGCCGGGTGAGCATCGGGGGGGCTGGTATCGGCGGCTGTTTTGGGTCTGGTGTCGAGTCTTCGTGCATGCCTTGGGTGTCGATCTCAGGCTTCATCAAAAGAACCTCACTCCGCTTCCCCCGTGTTACCTGCTGATCGCCAACCACCCGTCCGCCTTCGAGGATATAGGTATTCCCGCTCTCTTCGAGGTGGACTGTCTGGCAAAATCGGAGGTTCGGTATTGGTGGCTGGTGGGCAGGATCAGCGCTGCCGCCGGCACCCTGTTTGTGGTGCGCGAGTCCCGGGAATCCCGGGCACGGGCCAGAGATCTGATCGTGCAGCGCCTGGAACAGGGCCGCAATGTGGCCCTTTATCCGGAGGGCGGTGTCAAGGGCAAGCGCCTGCATGACAGCTTTCGCTATGGTGTATTCGAGATCTCTCTGCAAACCGGAATTCCCATTGTGCCGGTGTTTATTCACTACGAGGCGCAGGACGACTTCCACTGGTCTCACCAGACGCTGCCCAGAAAGATCGTGGATCTGATGACGACCCGGAACAACCGCGCCAACTATTACCTTTACGATGCCTTCGATCCAAACGACTTTGAGGACAAGGAGAGCTACAGCAACGCGGTCTACCAGTGCTACCGCGAGTGGCAGCGGAAGTACCTGGAGTGAGTCAGCCGGCAAACAGCTTGCCCAGGTCCAGGTCAGCCTTTTCTTTTGCAGAAAATTCCAGCAGTTCCGCCAGCCGAAAGTTGAAAACCCGCGCCAGGATGAGATCCGGGAACTGCTCTATGCGGATATTGTTGTTGTTCACGCTCTCGTTGTAGAACTCGCGTCGGTCCGCGATACTGTTCTCCAGGCCGGTGATACGGGATTGAAGGTGCTGAAAGGTTTCGTTAGCCTTGAGTTCGGGATAGGCCTCGGCCAGTGCGAACAGATTTCCCAGGCCCAGTCGGAGTTGGCCTTCGGCGGCCCCCAGGGCACCCATATCCGCCTGCTCCCGGGCCTGGGAGACAGCAGAGCGCGCCTTCATCACCTGTTCCAGTGTCTCCTGCTCGTACTGCATGTACTGCTTGCAGGTTTCAACCAGCTTGGGCAGTTCTTCATGGCGCTGTTTCAGCAGGACATCGATATTGGCCCAGGCCTTGGAAACACCGTGCTTCAGGCTGACCAGCCCATTGTAGATCAACATGGCGTAGACCAGGCTGGCCAAGACTAGGCCTAGAAGGACAAAGCTGCTGATTTCCATAGGTTATCTCCGTTAAGATTCAATGGCGGCGAGTATATCATCGTGATTAAAAACAGCGGCAGGGAGACCCTTGTGCTTGAGCTGCGTCCATTTGACGGTATTTACCCCAAGGTAGCTGAGGATGCCTGGATCGATCCCAGCGCCGTTCTCATCGGTGATGTGGAGATCGAGGCAGGAGCCTCCGTTTGGCCGTTGACCGTGGTGCGAGGGGATATCCACCATATCCGGATCGGGGCACGTACCAATATCCAGGATGGAAGCGTGCTGCATGTCACCCACCCCAGCCGCTTCAATCCCGACGGTTTCCCACTGCTGATCGGCGAGGATGTCACCGTCGGGCACAAGGCGATGCTGCACGGTTGTGAAATTGGCCACCATTGCCTGATCGGGATGGGATCGGTGGTGATGGACGGGGCGGTAGTTGAATCCCGGGTGATGTTGGCGGCAGGCAGTCTGGTGCCCGGTGGCAAGCGGTTGGAGGGTGGCTATCTGTGGCAGGGCGCCCCGGCTCGGAGGGTGCGGCAATTGACCGGGCGGGAACGGGAGTATCTGGATTACGCGGCAGCAAACTACGTGAAGCTGGCGGCAAAGTATCGGGCCTGGCACCAGAACGGAAATTAGCCCTTTTAGCCCCCTCAGGTCAACTTAAGGGTACTTCCAAAAATCCCTTCCATGGGATTTTTCGATACGGCGATCGAAATGCGCGATTTCCGATCGCGCTCATTTTCATGCGCTTACGCGCACGAAAATAGTGGCGCATCCCTGCACCAAAGCGGCACCTCAAATTTTTCGAGGTGCCCCTAAGCTCCTGAGCATCTGGATCACCGGGCCAGTATCAGGCCTCACACCGCGCCACAGCCAGAAGGACTCAGCCGCCTGTTCCACCAGCATTCCCAGACCATCGAGAGACTGGGACGCGCCCTGTGACCTGCCCCAGCGGACGAATGGGGTTGGCTCGGAACCGTACATCAGGTCGTAACACCATCCCCCCGGTACGAGGAGACGATCAGGGACCTGCGGCACTTTCCCGCCGAGGCCCGAGGCGGTGGCGTTGATGATCAGATCGAATCTTCTGCCGTGCAGGTCATCCAGGCCGCAGCCCTCAGCCTGTCCCACCGCTGCCAGATCCCGGACCAGGAGTTGTGCCCGTGCCGGGGTGCGGTTCGGCGACTACCAGTTGCAATACCTCGGCATGCAGTAGCGGTCGTACCACTCCCCGTGCGGCGCCGCCCGCGCCCAGCAACAGGATGCGGCGGCCCTTCAGTGCGAAACCCTGATTGACCGTGAGATCCCTGACCAGGCCGACGCCATCGGTATTGTCCCCCAGCAGGCTGCCGTCGCGTTGCAGGATCAGGGTGTTGACTGCACCTGCCGCCTCGGCCCGGTCACTGCGTTCTTCACTCAGTTCCCAGGCCTCCTCCTTGAAGGGGACGGTAACATTGAGCCCCCTGCCCCCGGTGCCGAAAAATGCTCGCAGCTGTGCCGCAAACCGTTCGGGCTCCCCCAGGATTCGGAGATATTCCATATCCTGCCCGGTCTGCTCGGCAAAGGCGGTGTGGATCTGGGGCGAGAGGCTGTGTTCAATAGGATTGCCAATAACGGCATAACGATCTTTCACCACTCAATCCGCTTCGTTCAGCCAGCGGGCGGCCTGTTTTGCAAAGTAGGTGAGTATGGCGTCTGCGCCGGCGCGTTTGATGCAAAGCAGCGACTCCAATACCACCATGCGCTGCTCCAGCCAGCCGTTGCCGGCTGCCGCCATCAGCATGGCGTACTCACCGCTCACTTGGTAGACGAAGGTGGGTGCGCCGAAGGTATCCTTGACCCTGCGGACAATATCCAGGTAGGGCATCCCCGGTTTAACCATCACCATATCCGCACCTTCATTGAGGTCCAGTTCTACTTCCCGCAGGGCTTCATCTGAGTTGGCCGGGTCCATCTGGTAGCTGTATTTGTCACCCTCCCCCAAGTTGGCTGCAGAGCCGACCGCGTCCCGGAAGGGGCCATAGAAGCTGGAGGCGTATTTGGCCGAATAGGCAAGAATCCGGGTGTGGATCTGGCCGGCCTGCTCCAGCGCCTCCCGTACGGCACCAATACGTCCGTCCATCATGTCGGAGGGGGCGACTATGTCGGCCCCCGCTTGGGCGTGGGAGAGCGCCTGCTGCACCAGAACTGCCACTGTTTCGGCGTTCATCACGTATCCGCTGCCATCGATCAGCCCGTCCTGGCCATGGGTGGTAAAGGGATCCAGGGCAACATCTGTGATGACGCCCAATCCTGGCAGCGCCTGTTTCAGGGCCGCGACCGCCCGTTGGGCCAATCCGTCCGGATTGTAGGCCTCCCTGGCGTCCTCGGATTTGGCGGCCTGAGGAGTCACAGGGAACAGGGCAACGGCCGGGATGCCCAGTTGCTCGATCTCCCGTGCTTCTTCCACCAGCAAGTCGACACTCAAGCGCTCGACACCCGGCATGGAGGCCACAGGTTCCCGCTGGTTGCTTCCCTCAAGGATGAATATCGGGTAGATAAGATCTGCCGGTGTCAATCCGTTCTCCCGCATCAGGCGGCGGGAGAAGGGGTCTTTGCGCATACGGCGCATACGGGTAGCGGGGTAACGGGAAGAGAGAGAGATCTTGTTCTGCACGGGCATGCACTCCTTAAGGACAGATCCCTAAGATACCTCAGGCGGCGGCCAGACTTAAGGCTGAAAAGGAAAATTTGGGTAACCTTTAACCCCTTTTCGACTGCGGAGGTAAGGTCCTAACGACCGATACCGGCCGGGGATGTGTTATCTTTCTCGGCCGACTGGCTCGCTGGGGAGCCGAATCGACCATCCCGCGAGATTGACCGGGCACTCACTATCCGAGGTTTGAGGCGGACGTTGTGATGAAAAAAGAATCTCCCTATATTTTTGATGTGGACGAAGCTGGATTCAAGCAGGAGGTCGTCGAGGCCTCCCGTTCTGGATTGATGCTGGTTGATTTCTGGGCTGAGTGGTGTTCTCCCTGCCTGTCTTTGGCGCCGGCCCTGGAACGCGCAATCAATGAACTCGACGGGAGGGTCAGACTGGCCAAAGTCGAGGTGGACGACAATATGCGCCTGGCTGGTCACTATCGCCTGCGGGGTTTTCCCACCGTGCTCCTGTTCCATCAGGGTAAAGAACTGGCCCGCTTCAGTGGATCGCGGCCCTGTCACTGGATCCGGGACTGGGTCGAGGAGCATGCCGGAGCGGCCTTAAACACGGCTGCTGTCAGCGAGAACTGAATTCCAGCGCTAGGGAATGGTTTTCTGTTTTTTTCGGCTGGATCACATCGTGTCGCGTTTTTTTTCGCCACAATTGCATTTTTCGCCCTATTTTCCGAGCAAAATTTAGGGATTAAACTGCGTCCGCATAAGGAATAACAGTGAGTCTGATTATGCAATCTTGGTTAAAAAGTGCCGGTTCATTTCTCCTGACGGTGGCAGGTCTTGTGCTGGTTGCCGGCATGTCATCGGTGGTGGCAGAGGAAAAACTGGCTGAACCGCAACTCATTATCCAGGATATCTCCGGTCGCTTGATGGAGATCCTGGAAAATGAACGGGAGCGACTGAAAGCCGACCCGGCCTATGTCCATCAGCTGGCGAAAGAGGTGCTGTTACCTCATGTGGATTTCGCCAAGGTCTCAAGTCTGGTATTGGGAAAATCCTGGCGGGGGGCGACAAACACACAGAAGACCGAGTTCTCCGAGCAGTTTCAGCGCCTTTTGGTGCGTACTTATTCCACAGCATTTCATGAGTTTATCGGCAATTGGGAGATACGCTATCTCCCTGTCCGAAAAAATAAAACCGGCGACAAGGTGTTGGTTCGCACTCAGGTGCTGCGTTCCGGTGGTAAGCCGGTGGAGGTCGTTTACCGTATGCATCTGAAAGACGGAAACTGGCTGGCCTACGATGTGCAGATCGAGGGTTTCAGTCTGGTGACCAACTATCGAGGCAGTTTTGCCAAGGAAATAAGACAGGCAGGAATGGATGGATTGATAAAAAAAATCACCGAGTTGAACGACCGACGGGTAAAAAAAATCGCGCCTAAACAGGAAATTTCGTAAAACTAAAATTAATTTCTAAAGTTTCTGATCGGACCGTCGATACAGGAGGTGACAGCGGAAGCCAAACGGTTTTCATGTTAATCCTCCTCCGGCGTCTATACGACGCCTTAAAGCCCAACAGCTGTAACGTTGGGCTTTTTTTTTAGCCCCTGATTTGTTCTCCCGATAGTGCGTCCCGAATACGGGTCGGTCGCTCCAGTTCACCGAGCGGTCCGTTCAGAATACAGTCGATACCGGCCGGGATAGTCAGCCGCACCCTGAGTGCCTGGCGGGCAGGGGGGTGATTGCTGAGGTTGGCGCTGGTCGAGACTAACGGCGAGTGGCAGGCGCGACACAGGGCGCTGGCAATCGGGTGGGCGGTTACCCGCACCGCCAGGGAGTCGTGCGCGCCGGTCAGCCAGGCTGGGGTGCTGGCCCGGGCCGGTAACAGCCAGGTGTTGGGGCCGGGCCAGCTGTCGAAGACAGGTTGCATGAGATTCGATTGCAGGGGCCTGACAAACGGCAGCAGTTGCTCGAAATTTGCCGCAATCAGGATCAACCCCTTTTCCAGCGGTCGGTTTTTTAATCTGAGCAGCCGCTCAATCGCATCCCTGTTCAAGGGATCGCAACCCAATCCATAGACTGCTTCCGTAGGATAAGCGATCAGTCCGCCCTGGCGAATACAACGGGCTGCTTCCCTCAGTTTCCAGGGATGTAGAGGGGATTGGTTCACAAGCCAAGCCTCTTCCGATCACGCAGACAACTCGGCTTGAAGCTTGGCGTCTTTGCTTTTTACACCGTCCGCGTTGGCCTCGCGATCGGCGTGGATACGGGCCGCAAGCGCAGAATCGGACAGGGCCAGGATCTGGGCGGCCAGATAGGCGGCGTTCTTTGCGCCTGCCTTACCGACCGCCACGGTGGCTACCGGGATTCCTCCCGGCATCTGTACGGTGGAGAGTAGCGCGTCCATCCCCTGCAGGGGGCCGGCATCCAAGGGGATACCGATTACCGGTTTCAGGGTCAGACCTGCCACGGTACCTGCCAGATGGGCAGCCAGCCCGGCGGCGCAGATAAAGATGCCGCAGCCTCGGGTCTCTGCATCCTTTACATAGGCATGGGTGGCAGCAGGGGTGCGATGGGCGGAGGTAATCTTGGCCTCAAAGGGGACCTCCAGAGATTTGAGTACATCCATAGTCGATTGCAGCACCGGAAGGTCCGAATCGGAACCCATCAGGACCGCGACAAAGGGCTTGCTCATCATTTTTTCCTGGGACTCGGGTTGAAAAACAGGGAACCATACCGGATTACAATTCATCAGGCCAGTCCTCTGCGACAGGATGCATAACAACAGGCTCTGTGGTAGTACGGTAGCCTACTAAGCTTTGTTTGAATTGGTTTGTATTGCCGACGAGAGAAAAAATGAGATTGTTCAACGAAATCATCAGGGTTCTGGTCATTGTCTGCATTTTGCTGACTCTGGCACAGCCCGCGGCGGCGGCTGGTTTCTCCATGGGCTGTTCAGAAGGTCCCACCCCCTCGGCGGCGCGAGACCGGGCGTGGCCTGGAGAGAACACCGGAGTATCCGGCAGGCCAGGGTTCCGCCGCCCCGGTTGGGCAGGGAGAGACTTGTCACATACCGCACCCCCGCAGCCTGCAGCGCATTCCCGTTTTCTCCGGCCGGCAGCGGGCATACCCCAGGCGCCGGGAATCAGGGTAGAACCGCCAGGGAAAAGGCCCCACGACCATCAGCCGGAATGGATGGAAAGGCTGTACGCAAAATATCCTGTTCAATCAGGGTCTGGGGTAGAACCGCCAGGGAAAAGGTCTCATACCCGTAAGCAGGAATGGGTGGAAAGGCTGTATGCCAAATTTCCCGTTCAATCAGGGTTTATGAAACCTGCCTTCAGGGGGCGGGTGGAGGCGGCTATCGGTTCGCCGCATGGCGGTGGATCGGCACGCTAGTGTACCTCGTCACTAATCCTGTAACGTTCAGCGAGCCAGGAAGCGCTTAGCCGCAAGACATGCCTCGCAGGGAATGGCCGATCCCTTTCCAAGAGGCATAACACAGCGGATGAGCGCTTCCTGACTCGCCCGAAGGGAGCGCGCCTATGCCGCCATTGCGGCGTTGCGCTCCTGGTAAAGGGCGAGCCATTCACGGCGGAGCGCGCCTTGCACTGCCGGCATAGGCGTGCTCTGAATGTCACAGGATTAGTGACGAGGTACACTAGGATACAAGTTCTATTCGTCGTGTGGCTGGGCGAAAGAGCACTCTTTCTGAGGACACACCTTTTCCGTGCCTTTTTTCTTGGTGGTCTTGATGCTTAAGATTGGCCAGCCGCACTGGGGGCAGGGTTCGGCCACTGGTTCGTTCCAGATGGCGTAATCGCATTCGGGGTAGGTGGAGCAGGAAAAAAAGACCTTACCGCGGCGGGATTTGCGTCGCATCAGGGTGCCCTGGTTGCATTTGGGGCAGGTCACGCCGGTGTCCACCGGTTTCTCCAGAGGCTCTATGTGACGGCACTCGGGATAGGCGGAACAACCAATAAATTTTCCGTACTTGCCTTTTTTGATCACCAGGTCAGAGTTGCATTTGGGGCATTTGCGACCCTCCACCAGCTCAGGTTCTTCCTGGTGCCGGCCATCGCCACTGAGATCCCGGGTGTAATCGCACTCCGGGTAGTTGGTGCAGCCGATAAAGCGCCCATGGCGCCCCAGGCGGATGGAAAGCTGGGAGCCACACTTGGGGCAGTTTTCGTCCATTGCCTCGTGGGTGACATCGCTGCGCTTCACATTCTCCTGGGTGTGGTCGATCTGTTCCTTGAACGGACCCCAGAACTGGGTTAGGAGTGGTACCCATTCCTCTTCGCCCCGGGATACCGCGTCCAGTTCATCTTCCAGTCGGGCGGTGAAATCGTAGTCCACATATCGGGTGAAATAGCTGGTGAGAAACCTTTTTACTACTCTGCCCACATCGGTGGGATAAAAGCGCTTCTTCTCCAGCAGGACATATTCACGATCCTGCAGGGTGGAGATAATGGAGGCATAGGTGGAAGGGCGGCCAATGCCATGTTCTTCGAGGGCTTTCACCAGGCTGGCCTCGCTGTAGCGCGGGGGTGGTTCGGTGAAGTGCTGCTCGGGGCGGATCGCCTTCAGGGGAACCCTTTCCCCCTGCTCCATGGGAGGCAGCATCTTCTCATCGTCTTCTCCTTTTTTCGCATCGTCCACGCTCTCCAGATAGACGAGCATGAAGCCGGGGTTGGCGATAGTGGAGCCAGTGGCGCGGAAAATGTTCCCTTCTCCGCAGGTCAGATCCGCCACCACAGTGTTGATGGTGGCATGGTTCATCTGGCAGGCCACCGTGCGCTTCCAGATCAGTTCGTAAAGCCGAAACTGGTCCCTGGTGAGGTGATCCTTGAGTTCCTCTGGTGTGTGAAATACAGAGGTTGGGCGGATCGCCTCATGGGCCTCTTGGGCATTTTTTGCCTTGGTCTTATAACGCCGAGGCTGTTTAGGCAGGTGGTCGCTATCAAAGCGATCGGCAATATATTCGCGCAGCTCTGTAAGCGCATCGTCGGCCAGGTTAACTGAATCGGTCCGCATGTAGGTGATCAGTCCGACGGCGCCGCTGCCGGTGTCTACGCCTTCATAAAGCTGTTGCGCGGTGCGCATGGTCCGCTGGGTGGTGAAGCCCAGCTTTCGCGCCGCCTCCTGCTGCAGGGTGGAGGTGGTGAAGGGGGCTGCCGGGTTGCGCTTGCGTTGTTTTTTCTGGACCTTCTCGACCTGCAGGCTGCCATTGGCCGATGCCAGCAGGTGTTGCTCCGCCTGTGCCGCATACTCACCCTCGGTGATGCTGAACTGGTTGAGCTTTTCACCCTGATAGTGGGTCAGTTTGGCGCTGAAGCCCTGGGATTCCTTGGTCAGATCGGCTTCGATGGTCCAGTACTCTCTCGCCTTGAAGGCCTCGATTTCCTCCTCGCGTTCCACGATCATGCGCAGGGCCGGGCTTTGTACCCGGCCGGCGGAAAGGCCGCGGCGGACCTTCTTCCAAAGTAGCGGTGACAGATTGAACCCGACCAGGTAATCCAGCGCCCGACGGGCCTGCTGGGCGTTGACTAGGTCCATAGAGAGGGACCGCGGATGGTCGATCGCCTCCTGGATCGCTTTTTTGGTGACTTCGTTGAATACCACACGGTGGACCGGCTTGTCTTTAAGTTGCCGTCGGCTTTTCAGCAGCTCGTACAGATGCCAGGAGATGGCCTCTCCTTCGCGGTCCGGGTCAGTGGCCAGATAGAGCGCATCGGCCGTTTTCAGTGCCTTCGAGATTGCCTGAACATGGCGGTCGTTGCGCTCGATGACCTGGTACTTCATCTTGAAGTTGTCGCTGGGGTCTACGGCCCCTTCTTTGGGGATTAGATCGCGAACGTGGCCATACGAGGCAAGGACTTTGAATTCCTTGCCCAGATATTTGTTGATGGTTTTGGCCTTGGCTGGCGATTCGACGATAACCAGATTCATCGGTGGTCAGTGGTATCTCTATTTCGGATTGCGGTGGATTCAGGAAGAGCGCAGGCGGTCTCTTACCCCCGTCGATGAACAACCTGAAAGCTCCGGATGTTATCGTGAAAAACAGTGTGCCGGTCGGATCAATGCAGATAGACGGGGATGTCGTTGTACACCAAGTCTTCCATCTGTGCAAAGGCGGATTCCTGTCCTGGCTGGTTAATCAGTACCATCAAGACAATCCATTTCATCTCTTCCACACCGATTTGCAGGCTATCCAGCGCCACGGCGCGATCGATTACCAATTCTCTGCTCGCTTGGTCCAGGATGCCGTTCTGTTCCAGAAACAGAAGTAACCCCCGGCAATCGGTATCCAAACGGTTTTTTTCTTCTTCCGTATAAATCCGAAGAGAGTTTTTGGTATGGGCGCTGTATTCCTGTGAGCCCTGTCGCAGGGCCAATTCATCCATCCACTGAAAGGCCTTGTCGATCTCCCTCTCCGGAAAGCCGGCTTGGACCAGTTCCTCATGAATCTCGGTCTGATCGGAAGGCGGTTGCTGCTCGCTGCCCATATAGTTCTCGTAGAGATAGATCAGGATATCGACCACATTTTCGTTCATGATGGTTCCTCAGGGTTACCGCGACCTGTCTGTTTAGGAGACAGGTTCCTGGCTCGGTGGGTCATGGCGACGCTTGCCGGTCAGGCAATAGCGTCCACCCGGCGCAGATGATACATAACCTTCGAGCTCAAGCAAAAGGAGCATGGAGGAAACAGCGTCGGCGGTCAATCCGGAACGTTGGATCAGCAGGTCCATCGGCGCCGAATCGAACCCCAGACAATCAAGAAGACGGCGGTAATCCTGATCCCAAGACTCGGATTCGTCCGCATCTCTTTTCTGTTCCGGTTGGTGTGGCAACTGCATATGACCCAAGAGCGGACCCAGTTCTTCTACCACGTCCCGCGCGGACTCGACCAGTTTTGCGCCCTGGCGGATCAAGTCATGGCAGCCGCGCGCCAGTGGATTGTGGATGGAGCCAGGGATAGCAAATACTTCACGGCCTTGTTCTGCGGCCAGCCGGGCGGTTATCAGGGAACCGCTCTGTTTCGCGGCTTCGACGACCAGAGTGCCGAGACTCAAGCCGCTGATAAGCCGGTTGCGGCGTGGAAAGTGACCAGGTTTGGCAGGCGTGCCTGGCAGGAACTCTGTGATCAGGGCACCCTGTTCGAGAATTCGCTCGGCAAGATGCTGATGACGTGCGGGGTAAAGGCGATCCGGCCCGGTTGCCGTTACCGCGATGGTATGGCCACAGGCAGCGAGTGCCCCCTCATGGCTAGCCCCATCGATTCCGATGGCAAGGCCACTGGTAATGGTAATGCCCGCTGTTGCCAGAAAACAGGCAAAATCTCGAGCGGTTTGTCGGCCGGAGGCGGTCGGGTTTCGGCTGCCTACAATGGCAAGCTGGGGAGAATTGAGCAGATCAGGATTCCCTCGGACGAACAACAGGGGCGGTGGGTCTGCGGTCTGGGTCAGTAATTCCGGATACCGGGGGTCAGCTAGGGTGATCAGGTGGTGGCCTGGATGCTGCAGCCATTGTATATCACCATCGATTGCCCGCCAGTCCGGTGATCGCAGGTAGGATTGTGCCTCTGGCGGCAGTCCCAGGTCGTTGCTGCGGTCATTGATCTGGACCAGAATCCGGCTTGGCTCACCCAGCTTCTGCAGCAGGCGGATGATCCCCCTGCTACCGAGGCCGGGGGCCCGCAACAGTGCTAACCAGTATTTTAGTTCCTTCTCTTGAGCCTGTTGGCTGTCGTCGTCCATGACGTTGCCCGATTGGTTGGAATGGTTATGAAAAATTCTGTCGATCAGGGATTCACTACCCGGTCCAGCACGTGGATGGCTCGGGTAGCGCGCATAATCAGCGCAAAACTGACCCGTGGAAAGGTGCGAAAAACCATAAGTTTCCCTGCTGGCTCATTGGGCAGGACAACCTGCTTGTTCGGGTTGTCAGTCACTATATCCCGTATCACCCCGCCACGGTGCATTACGGTCAGTACATCACCCCGGGTTAAACCATCCTGTTCTCCCTTGTCCAGGATCACGATGTCATACTGTCCTATGTTTTCGACACCGTTCAGCACCTTGATGATACTGCCGTTGATCTCCCGGTCCGGTGCCTTGGGATGGAAGGTGGTCAGGCTGATGTCTTCGGGGACAACCAGCAGTCGGTCACCAATCAGCGTTTCCAGTTCCATGCTGGTCAGCATGACTGTGGCCGGATCACCGGTTCTGCGCAATTGTGCGTTGCCGACAAACTGCGCGTTGAATCCCAGAATATCACCGGTATCAGCGTCTTTCAGCGGTTCTGCCGGGCGTACAACTTCGAAACGGGTATCTTCCGCACTTTGGATGCTGCGAATGTAAGCCAGGTGATCGGTACTGCCTACGACGTGATCCTCACCAAAACTGACCACATAGGGTGCGGAGTCAAGCGTGTCTGAATCCAGCACGAAGGTTCGGGTCAGGAATGGACGTATGGCATCCACCGGAATGGCTGGAATCGCCTCATCCAGGGGTACCGAGCGAACCGATGGTGAAAGGCGGATATTTGAGCCCCGTTCCAGACTGAGGCGGGGCCTGCCATTGATGAAACTCAATACCAGGACGTCGCCGGGATAGATCAAGTGCGGGTTCTCGATCTGGGGATTGACATACCAGACGTCTGGCCAGAACCATGGGTCGCGCAAGAAGCGGGCGGAAATATCCCACAGGGTGTCGCCTTTAACCACCACATAGCGGTCAGGGTGGGCCGGGTTAACGGCGATCTCGTCTGCTGCCAGAACGCAGCAGGAAAAAAGCAGGCCCAGGGTAAGGCTGACAAGCTTGTGGCTAGTAGTAGACATGGTGCTCCCTTTTTCGTCGTTGTCGCTGATTCTGGACCAGAAAGTTCCGGCTCATTCACCGGAACTAACGCTCAGAATCCTGTATCATCATAATGTTACCGAATTCATTTAGCTCTGTACTACAGGAACCTGTCCGGAATATTTTAGGTCTATCCTTTAGCTAAATCGGGAAGTTGGCCCGTTTCTTTACATTATTTTCGCTGCACAGTGCTCACTATGCACCACAAGTTGTGTAAAAATCCGGGTGAGTTTTGAATTTTATCGGTGGGAACACCTATTTTCTGAACACTTAGATGACTTTTTGGGACACATAAATGGCACTACTGGACATACTCCATTTCCCTGATCCTAGACTGCGTAACCGGGCAAAATCGGTGAAACAGGTAGACGATTCAGTTCGACGACTCGTCGATGACATGCTCGAAACCATGTACCAGGCTCCAGGTATTGGTCTGGCGGCGATTCAGGTCAATGATCCTCGACGCGTGGTGGTGATCGATGTCTCCGAGGACCGCAGTGAACCACTCTGTCTAATAAACCCGGAGATTCTTTCGCGCGAAGGTATTGAAGAGACGGATGAAGGTTGTCTTTCGGTGCCCGGCATCTACGAAAAGGTGACCCGCGCTAACCAGATCAGGGTTCGAGCCTTAGACCAGGAGGGTAAAATCCTGGATTTTGAGGCTGAGGGCTTGGTCGCTGTCTGCATACAACACGAGATTGATCACCTGGACGGCAAGTTGTTCATCGATTACCTGTCGAACCTTAAACGTCAGCGCATTCGCAAGAAACTGGAAAAAGAGGGTCGCCAGAAACAGACGCAACAGGATCCAGCGAGGCATGCCATCTGACGACAGCAGGAGTAGTGTATCCGGGGAGGCGCCGAGTCCTTCGGTCACCGCCCGGCGGTGGTAGGTAAAATGAGCAATAACCTCAAAATCGTTTTTGCGGGAACTCCGGAATTCTCGGTGCCACCCTTGCAGGCTCTGCTGGCTGCTGGCTACCCAGTGATCGCGGCCTATACGCAACCTGATCGACCCGCTGGCCGCGGCCGTAAACTGGCTTCCAGCCCGGTGAAAGAGTTGGCGCTGAAACAGGGCATTCCGGTATTCCAACCGATTAACTTCAGGCACGAACGAGACTTGATGGAGTTAGAGGCGTTGGAAGCCGATCTCCTTGTAGTGGTGGCCTATGGTCTGATTCTGCCGGGCCGCGTGTTGGCCGCCCCACGCTTTGGTTGTATCAATATTCACGCTTCGCTGCTACCCAGATGGCGTGGCGCTGCCCCCATTCAACGGGCGATTCTTGCCGGTGACCAGGAAAGCGGTGTCACCATTATGCAGATGGAGGCTGGTCTCGACACCGGTCCCATGCTGCTGAAAAAAGATTGCCCTATTGGCCCTGAGGAGACGGGCGGCAGCCTCCACGACAGGTTATCGCAAATGGGGGCGCAGGCGCTCATTGAGGTGTTACCCGGGATTGCTGATGGGTCTCTCAGGGCGATTCCCCAGCAGGATGCACTGGCTACCTATGCCAGCAAGCTGGAAAAGAGTGAAGCCCGCATCGACTGGAACCTCAGAGCCAGTGAGTTGGACCGACAGATCCGCGCCTTCAACCCCTGGCCGATAGCGCAGACGGGGCTGCAGGGCAATGTTCTGAGGGTCTGGGAATCGACTCCGCTTGCGGTATCGGTAAACGCCATCCCCGGCACTGTTGTGGCCTGTGGAAAAGAGGGAATCGATGTGGCAACCGGGGATGGCCTGCTGCGTATCCTGAGGCTGCAGCTACCAGGCAAAAAGGCGGTGAGTGCGGCGGATTTCCTCAATGCCCAGGATCTGGACGGGGTGTTGTTTGGCTGAGACAGACGGCGGTCATCGGCCAGGTCAGGGAAAGAACAACTCGAGGGCGGTGGCCGCAAGGTTGTTGCGGCAACTGGCCCAGGGCCGGTCTCTATCCGATCTGTTGGATAGAGGTTTGAGCGGAGTCGAAGAACGGGACGTCGGCTTGGTCAAAGAGTTCTGCTTCGGCGTTGCCCGCTGGCGGCTGCGGCTCGAAGAAATCGCGGACCGATTGCTGAAACGCCCCCTGAAGGAGCGCGATGGAGATGTCAGGGCGCTGATTCTGGTGGGGCTGTATCAGCTGCTGTACATGCGGGTTGCCCCCCATGCTGCTTTGTCGGAAACAGTGGAAGCGGCCAGAGCGCTGAAAAAACCCTGGACGGCAGGACTGATAAATGCCGTCTTGCGCCGTTTTTTGCGCGAACGCGAGGGGTTGTTGGAGGCGGTGGACCGACTGCCAACGGCTCGCTACGCCCACCCTGTTTGGCTGTTAACGGCGCTGCAACAGGCCTGGCCAGGCAACTGGGAGGCGCTTGTTGACGAGGCTAACAGTCGGCCACCGATGAGCCTGCGGGTCAATCTCTCCCGGGTCAGCCGGGGCGACTATATCGAGCAGTTAGCCCAGGCGGGAGTTGTGGCGACGCCAGTAGATGCCGTCCCTTCAGCAGTTGTTTTAGATAAGCCGGTTGACGCGACAAGTCTGGTGGGCTTCGCCGCAGGGATGGTATCGGTGCAGGACGCGGGTGCTCAGCTGGCGGCTGGGCTGCTCGATATGCAGACTGGACAGCACATCCTGGATGCCTGTGCAGCACCGGGAGGGAAAACCGGTCATCTGCTGGAGACGGCTCCGGCGGGGGTGTCAGTCACCGCGGTGGATGTTGATGCGGGACGGCTACGGCGTTTGCAGGAAAACCTGGATCGGTTGCGATTGTCTGCTGATGTTCAGGTGGGGAACGCGGCCTCGCCTGACGGGGAATGGGCGCGGAAGCGCTACGATCGTATCTTAATGGATGTACCCTGCTCCGCAACGGGAGTGATACGTCGTCATCCAGATATAAAGTGGCTTCGACGGGCGGAGGATATCTCCTCCCTGACGGTAGTCCAGGCGCGGATACTGGATGCTGTCTGGCCCTTGCTGAAGCCCGGGGGTATGCTCTTGTACGCCACTTGTTCGTTGCTGCCGGAAGAGAATCACGAGCAGGTGGCGCGCTGCCTGGAAAAATATAGAGACGTAGTTTCGCTGCAGATCGAGGCGCCTTGGGGGCATAGTTGCCAACCGGGTCGCCAGACCTTGCCGGGAGAGGCGACGATGGATGGTTTTTACTATGCCCGTTTACAAAAAACAGCACGATAATACTCCGCCTATTGATGGAGCGGTGCTTTGATTGTCCGGGCTTGGCTGCTGGTTTTTCTGTTGCTCCCGGTACCGGGACTGGCGGCTGAGTTTGAAGTAACCCGTCTCTCAACCCAGCTGCTCGATGGCAGCTATGTGATGGATGCCGAGATTGACTTTCGGTTCTCTGACAAGGCCCTGGAAGCCCTGCAGAACGGCGTACCGCTTACCCTGCAGATCCAAATCCAGCTGCGACGGGAAGGTGCCTGGATCTGGGAAAAGGATGAACTGGATGTCAGACTCCGTTACCGAATCCGCTATCAGGCCCTGCCTTCCGTTTACCAGGTCATCGACCTGCAGTCTAAAACTCAGCAGAGCTTTGTGACCCGGGAATCGGCACTCAAGGCCTTGGGGAAGCTGCCGGCCTTTACCCTGGTGAAACAGGAACAGCTGCAATCTGACCGCAGCTATCTCCTGTCGCTCTATAGCGAGCTCGACATTGAGGAATTGCCTTTGCCGCTTCGGCCTTTGGCCTATCTGACACCTGCCTGGAACCTTTCCAGCGAGTGGGGCACATGGCGTCTGCAACCCTGAAACGACTGACCACTGGACCTTTGCCGGTACTCGCGCTGCTGGGGCTGGTGTTGTTGTCCCTGCACCTGATGAGCAGTGCGGTGCAAAACACAGAAGAGTTGAACCGCCTGTTTGTACCCTTGTTGATCGCCAGCACGCTTGGACTTTTTGCCATGGTCTTGCTGGTTGGCGTCAATATTGCGCGGTTGTATATGCGCTATCGTCAACAAGCCGCCGGCTCTAGGTTGACCCTGCGCATGGTGGTGGTATTTGTCGTGCTCTCCCTCGCCCCGGTCACGGTGGTTTTTTACTACTCCCAGCAATTTTTGCTACAAGGGATCGACAGCTGGTTCAATGTTCAGGTCGATCAGGCGATGGAAGACGCCTTGGGATTGAGCCAGGCCTCTCTCGACTTCTACAAACGTGAGCGGCTGAAGACGACCCAGGCACTATTGTCTGAGTTGTCGGGTTCATCGTTGGCGGGACTCAGTCTAAGTCTGGAGGATATGAGAGAAAAATACCGGGCATCCGAGCTGACCCTTTTGGAGCCCTCGGGTCGGGCGGTAATGGTCACCAGCACTGATCCGACCATTCTTGTGCCCAAGGTTCCTGAGGGTTACATCCTGAGGCAGGTACGGAGCGGTAACGATTTTGTCGGAATTGCCCCCACCGGCGAAGATGAGTTGCTGGAAGTCCGGGTGATGGTCAATGACGAAAAGCGCGGATTGCTGTTGCAGGCCCTTTACCCAACCTCGACCAGCATCACTAAACAGACTGAGACAGTGCAAGCGGCTTACAACCGTTATAAGGAACTCGCCTTTCTGCGGCAGAGCCTGAAGAACACCTTCACGCTGGCACTGGGTATGGTGCTGCTATTCAGTCTGTTGGCGGCTATCTGGGCCGCCTTTTACTCAGCGAATCTACTGGTTGCGCCGGTGGCGGACATCGCGGAAGGTACCCGGGCCGTGGCCCAAGGGGATTACGATATGCAACTGCCCCTGCCAAAGCGCAGGGATGAGCTTGGGTTTCTGGTGGCCTCTTTCAATACTATGACCCGGCGCATCGCTCAGGCGCGGGACGTGGCAAGCAGCAGTCAGCATCAGGTGGAAGCCCAGCGGGCCTACCTGGAAACCGTATTGGGCAGTCTTTCTTCCGGTGTGATGGCCCTGGATGCAGATGGTAAAGTTCGGACTGCCAACCAGGCCGCCCTCGACATACTGCGGGTCCAACTGGATGACTACCTGGGTCGCCCTTTGGATGACCTTGCCGGGGCGGGGCCATTGCTCAGGCAGTTCGTGGATGCGGTTTGGGAATCGATCACCCCGGAGACCCAGGAGTGGCGGGAGGAGCTGACTCTCTACCACAGCGATGGGCGCCAGGTGCTATTGTGCCGCGGGACCCCATTGGCACAGCCGGAAATTGCTTCGACCGGTTTCGTATTGGTATTCGACGATATTACCGCCCTGATCAAGGCACAACGTGATGCGGCCTGGGGGGAGGTGGCGCGTCGTCTGGCCCATGAGATCAAGAATCCGCTGACGCCGATTCAACTCTCCGCTGAACGGCTGAGGCACAAATTTCTCCATAAGATGGCACCCGACGATGCGAGGATTTTGGAAAGGTCTACTCACACCATTATCCAGCAGGTGGAAGCGATGAAAGAGATGGTGAATGCCTTCTCGGATTACGCGCGACCTCCCAAAATAAATCCGGAGCCGGTGGTGCTGGACGGTCTGGTATCGGAGGTGCTCGATCTCTATCGCAACGCAGGTTCGCAACCTCAGTTATTGATCCAGCTCGGTGCCGGTGAGGCGAGAATAGAGGTGGATCCGGTGCGGATCCGACAGGTTGTCCACAATTTGGTAAAAAACGCCCAGGAAGCGGTGCAGGAACAGGCAGAACCGAGGGTCGAGGTGAGTACCCGGCAGCTGAGCAAGGGCGGGGCTCCATTCGTGGAGCTTGAGGTCTCCGACAACGGGCCGGGATTCGATGATGAGACCCTGGCTCATTTGTTTGAGCCCTATGTGACAACCAAGGTCAAAGGTACGGGATTGGGGTTAGCAATTGTGAAAAAAATCGTAGAAGAACATGGTGGCCTTATTTGGGCCGAAAATCGGGTCGAGCAGGGGGGGCGGGTGATCCTTCGCCTGCCGGCACTGGGGGCCAGCCTCAATCAAGCCCCCGGTTATTTGCCGATAACGGATCCCAATTCGGGGAGGAAGAGCGCATGACAGGCCCACACATACTGGTGGTGGACGACGAGCCGGATATCCGGGAACTGGTGAAGGAGATCCTGGTCGATGAAGACTACGAGGTGGCCACCGCAGAAAATGGTGCAAGCGCCCGCAAGTCGCTGCGCGACCGCCGGCCCGATCTGCTGCTGCTGGATATCTGGATGCCGGATGTGGATGGCATCAGTCTGCTTAAAGAGTGGTCCGAGGATAATGGTCTGCCCTGCCCGGTGATCATGATGTCCGGCCATGGCACGGTCGAGACCGCGGTTGAGGCTACGCGGCTGGGGGCCTATGACTTTCTGGAAAAGCCCCTTTCGCTGGCTAAACTTCTGTTGACTGTGGAGCGGGCGCTGGAGGCAGACAAACTGCAGGTAGAAAACATCGGCCTGCGGCGGCACAGCCCGCCGGTGGTGGAGCCGACCGGCAAAAGCGCCGTCATCCAGCGGCTGCGGGAACAGGTCAAGCGCATCGCCCAGCATGATACTTGGGTGTTGATCAGCGGTGAGCCTGGCAGTGGGCGTGAGACCTTTGCCCGCTATCTGCATGCCCAGAGCTCTCGTCGGGAACTCCCCTTTGTCGATGTGGGAGTCTCTTCCATCGCCAGCGGTAATTCGGCGCGGGAACTGTTCGGCAGCGAAGAGAACGGGCATATTCATTACGGCTCCCTGGAACTGGCGCGGGGGGGCACCCTGTTTCTGGATGAAGTGGCGGATATGGAAAAGGAGGCGCAGACCCAGCTGTTGGGCGCCCTGGATACAGGTTCTTTTCTGCGCTGGGGAGGGGTAGAGCCGGTCCAGATCGATGTCCGTATCATAGCTGCCACTCAGCGAAATCTGGAGGAAGAGGTTCAGGCCGGGAAATTTCGAGAGGATCTTTTCTACCACCTCAACGTGGTACCCTTGCAGATTCCGCCGCTCCGCGAGCACCGTGAGGATGTGCCAGAGCTTCTGAGCTACTACGTGGATCATTTTTCCAGCCATGAAAAACTGCCCTATCGCCGATTCGACGTGGGCGCCCAGAATTTCCTCCGTAACCATCCCTGGCACGGCAATGTCCGCGAATTGAAAAACCTGGTGCAGCGCCTGCTGATCCTCGGCGCTGGAGAAGAGATAACCCAGGACGAGGTTGAGGCCGCCCTGGGTCGAGCGGAGATGCAAACTGCCGACGGTGCGCCGTTTCCGGTCTCGTTCGACCTGCCATTACGTCAGGCCAGAGAGCAGTTTGAGAAGGCTTACCTGGAGTACCAGCTGGACAAGCATGCAGGCAATGTCAGTCAGATGGCCACGGATGCGGGAATGGAACGTACTCACCTTTATCGCAAGCTGCGTTCGCTGGGGATCGAATTCAAGGATAGAAAGTGAAGATTATCATCCTGGGGGCGGGTCAGGTGGGCACCTCGGTTGCCAATAACCTGGCGTCAGAGGCCAATGACATTACCGTGGTGGATAAAAATTCGGAACTGTTGCTTGCACTACAGGACCGGCTGGACCTACGAGTGGTACAGGGTCACGGTGCGCACCCCGATGTGCTTTTGCGGGCAGGAGCGGAAGATGCCGATATGATCCTCGCGGTCACTAACAGCGACGAGACCAATATGGTTGCCTGTCAGGTTGCCTATACCCTGTTTCACACCCCAACAAAAATAGCCCGGGTGCGGGCTCCGGGATTCACCCGTTATCCGGAACTGTTCTCTCAGAATGGCCTGCCGATCGACGTTCTGATCAGCCCGGAGCAGCTGGTCACCGATTACATCATGCGTTTGATTGAAAACCCCGGTGCCTTACAGGTACTGGATTTTGCCAATGGACGTGTTCGACTGGTGGCGGTAAAGGCCTACTACGGCGGGCCACTGGTGGGGAATGAACTGCGCCAGCTTTACGAGCATATGCCCCACGTCGATGCCAGAGTGGCCGCTATCTACCGACAGGGCCAGGCTATACAGCCGGAGGGTAGCACCATCATCGAGGCGGATGACGAGGTATTTTTTGTCGCTGCGACGGAGAATATTCGGGCGGTAATGAGCGAGCTTCGGAAACTTGAAAAACCGTTCAAACGTCTGTTGTTTGCGGGCGGCGGCAATATCGGCCAGCGACTGGCGGCCGCCCTGGAGCGGGATTACCAGGTGAAGCTGATCGAGCGCGACCGGCGGCGTGCGCTGGCGATAGCGGAGGATCTTCCAAAGACCATCGTCCTGCACGGCGATGTGGCGGACGAGGATCTCCTGTTGGAGGAGAATATCGAAAACACCGATGTTTTCTGTGCCGTGACCAACGACGACGAGGCCAACATACTATCCGCCATGCTGGCCAAACGACTTGGCGCACGTAAGGTGATGTCCCTGATCAACCGCCCTGCCTATGTCGACATGGTGCAGAGTGGCTCCATTGATATAGCGATATCACCGCAGCAGGCAACCATTGGCAGCCTGCTCACCCATGTTCGTCGCGGTGATGTGGTGGTGGTCCATTCTC
The DNA here is from genome assembly GCA_963820955.1 of uncultured Gammaproteobacteria bacterium. Lineage (GTDB taxonomy): Bacteria > Pseudomonadota > Gammaproteobacteria > Chromatiales > Chromatiaceae. Next base: position 39,791 of record CAWGCA010000047.1, read on the forward strand.
TCCGGCGCGGCGCGGCGGAGGCGATCGAGGCGGTGGCCCACGGTGATCCTTCGACCTCGAAGGTGGTGGGGCGTATGGTGGAGGAGATCGACCTCCCCAGGGGTGCCAGTATCGGCGCCATCGTGCGCCAGGACCAGGTACTGATTGCACACCACGATACAATTGTTCAGGCCGAAGATCATGTCATCCTGTTTCTGGTAGATAAACACCGTATCCCCGAGGTGGAGCGCCTGTTTCAGGTAGGCATTACTTTTCTCTAATCCTTTTGCTACAGCAGACCCGACTCGCCGCCAGAAAATGCAATACAGTGCCGTTCAACGCATCCTCGGAATCCTGCTGATGCTGTTCAGTCTTACCATGCTGCCGCCGGTCGCTGTCTCGTTCTGGTATGGTGATGGCTCAGCAGCGCCCTTCGTGATCGCATTCCTGCTTACCTTTCTGGCCGGGGCGGGCTCCTGGGTGTTGGTGCGCAACAAGCGCCGCGAACTGAGACTGCGGGATGGTTTCCTCGTGGTGGTCATGTTCTGGAGCGTGCTCGGGCTGACCGGCTCACTCCCCTTCACCCTGTCGGCTAACCCGCACATTTCGATCACCGATTCGATTTTCGAGTCCATCTCAGGATTGACGACCACCGGCGCAACCGTAATCGTGGGCCTTGATGATCTGCCCAAATCAATCTTGTATTATCGGCAACAGTTGCAGTGGCTGGGGGGGATGGGGATCATCGTGCTGGCCGTAGCGGTACTGCCGATGCTCGGTATCGGCGGTATGCAGCTGTATCGTGCCGAAACCCCCGGCCCTATGAAGGACTCGAAACTCACGCCGCGGATTACCGAGACCGCCAAGGCGCTTTGGTACATCTACCTGGGCCTCACCATTGCCTGTAGCCTGGCCTATTGGTGGGGCGGTATGACGTTGTTCGACGCAATTGGCCACGCCTTTTCCACCATCGCCATCGGCGGCTTTTCCACTCATGACGCCAGCATGGGGCATTTCGACAGTACCCTGATAGAGATGATTGCGGTGTTTTTTCTCCTTGCTTCGGGGGCCAATTTTGCGCTTCACTTCACCGCCTGGGGTGGTCGGGTCAAGCGACCGTTGGTCTACTTTGCCGATAGTGAGTTTCGCTTTTATCTGCTGGTGCTGGGGTCGGTGGCGCTCTGTGTTAGCCTGTCGCTGCGTTGGAGCGGGGTCTATCCAGACTGGATGGAGTCGATTACCCTGGGTATTTTTCAAACCGTTTCGATCGGTACCACCGCGGGTTTTACCACGGCGGATTACTCTGTTTGGCCGGGTTTTATCGCTATTCTATTGCTGTTTACCAGTTTTATTGGGGCCTGTGCCGGTTCCACCGGCGGCGGTATCAAGGTGATCCGTTTTCTGCTGTTGATCAAGCAGGGGTTACGTGAGATTACGCGCTTGATTCATCCGAGCGCCCAGATCCCGATCCGGGTGGGTGACAAGACGATCAGTCCTCGGGTGATCGAGGCGGTGTGGGGCTTTTTTGCCCTGTATGTGGCCAGCTTCACAGTGATGTACCTGGCCCTGGCAGTAACCGGGCTGGATTTGATGACCTCTTTCTCTGCTGTTGCCGCCTCAATCAACAACCTGGGTCCAGGGCTTGGTTCAGTCGGTCTTAACTATGCCGCTTTGAATGACCCCGCCAAATGGATCCTCTGTTTCGCCATGCTGTTAGGACGGCTTGAGATTTTCACGCTGCTGGTGCTGTTGACTCCCGCCTACTGGCGCAAGTAGCGGTTCCTTAGTGCCAGAGTTAACCGCACAACACGGTCGAGTTGCGGTTCAGCTATACTGGTGGGACATTAAATACGGGACAATCCATGCCGCCACTACCCGATCAGCACGCCTTGGCAGTGCTTGTGCTGACTGTTGTTGCGCTGTTTCTGTTCACGCGTGAGCGTATCCCACTGGAAACCTCGAGCCTGATGGTGCTGGCACTCCTGACCATCGGATTCGAATGGTTCCCTTACCACGATGGAACACAGGTTTTGCGCGCGGTCGATTTTTTCAGCGGCTTCGGGCACGAGGCACTGATTGCGGTGTGTGGATTGATGGTTGTCGGTCACGGCTTGGTGCGCACCGGCGCACTGGAGCCGGTGGGACGGCTGCTGCAGCGCATCTGGTCGCAAAGCCCACAGCTTTCACTGCTATTAACGCTGGTGCTTGCAGGTCTGTTGAGCGCCTTCGTCAACAATACGCCAATTGTGGTATTGCTGTTACCGATCCTGGTAAGCGTTTCCCTGCGGGCGGGCACCAATGCATCGGGCATCCTGATGCCGATGGGGCTGGCCACGCTGGTTGGTGGTACGGCGACTACAATTGGCACCTCGACCAACCTGCTGGTGGTCAGTGTTGCATCCGACCTTGGCTTGCAGCGGTTCGGGATGTTTGATTTCTTTGTACCGGCCGTCAGTGCCGGCAGTCTGGGTATACTCTATCTGTGGCTGGCCGCACCGCGCATCCTGCCGGAACGACGGGCCGTGCTGACAGACACCTCACCGCGTATATTCTCAGCCAAACTCAATATCTCTGAGCAGGGTTACGCCGACGGGCGGACGCTTGCGGATCTGCTTGTCAAAACCGGCAGCGAAATGAAGGTGCAACGCATTCAGCGCGGCGAGAGCGTGCTGTTGCCGCTGCCAGATGTAACGATCAAGGCGGGCGACCAGTTGATCGTCAAGGATACCCCGGCGCAGTTGAAGGAATATGAACAGGTGCTCGGCGCAATGTTGTATTCCGGTGAGCGCGCTGTGGACGAGGACCACCCGCTGGAGGCACGGGACCAGCAACTGGCGGAGATCGTCGTGGTACAGGGTTCTCCACTGGTCAACCGCACGATTAACGCAAGCCGTTTCACCGACCGCTACCAGCTTGCCACCCTTGCACTGCAACAGGCCGGCCGCACGGTGCATACATTGCGAAAGGGTATAGGCGACATCCAACTGCAGGTCGGCGACATACTGCTGGTGCAGGGCGCGCGTGAGCAGCTGGCACGGATCAAGCGCGAAGGTGACCTGCTGGTGCTGGACGCGACTGCCGACCTCCCAACGGCGAAGAAGGCACGGCTGGCACTGCTGATCATCGGGCTGGTGATCGTCAGCGCGGCAACTGGTGTACTGCCGATCGCGATCAGTTCCGTCGCCGGGGCCCTGCTTATGCTGTTGTTCGGCGGCTTGGCCTGGCGTGATGTAGGTAATGCGCTGAGTACTGCGGTAATCATGATCGTGGTGGTCAGCCTTGCGCTGGGTATGGCGCTGACAAAGACCGGTGCAACCATCTGGTTGGCTGATCTCTATCTCGCGCTGACCACCGGGTTGGCGCCAAACGTGATCCTGAGCGGTCTGATTCTGCTGATGGCGCTGTTGACTAACATCGTCTCCAACAACGCTGCGGCGGTGATCGGTACTCCGGTGGCAGTATCGATAGCAAACGGGTTGGGCCTGCCGGCCGAGGCCTTCGTGCTTGCGGTCCTGTTCGGCGCCAACATGAGCTACGCAACGCCTATGGCGTATCAAACCAACCTGTTGGTGATGAATGCCGGCGGCTATAGATTTGGTGATTTCGTGCGTGTCGGCCTGCCGTTGACACTCATCATGTGGCTGGCCCTTAGCTGGTTACTGCCCCAGCTCTACGGATTTTAAAGGACAAGACAATACACCCTGTCGCCGTAGTACCGACCGATCACTCCCGTACTGGTAAAGCAGGGAAATTTCCTCTATTTTCTGTGTGCGCCGGCAAGTCCCTGAAACGATAGAGGCATGTGATAACGGATTCAAGCCGCCAGGCTATCTCTCAGTTTGCGGCGGGCACGAAACAGACGGGTACCCACCCCGGCCGGGGAGATGCCGAGCTGCGCGGCGATTTCTTTCTGCGAATAGCCATCGATCACCTGTCTGAGCAAGGGTTCGCGATACTCATCAGGCAGCTGATTGAGTGCCCGGCGCAGGACAAAGGCCTCGGTCGAAGTATCGAATCCTCTCTCCCTGGCTCGCAGTTCCTCCAGCGGGATATTCGTCTCCTTAAGTCTCTTACGCTCGAAACGGCGGGCATTTTCACGTCGCAAGATGGTCAGCAGCCAACCCTTGCCGGCCTGGACGTCTTTCAGTTTGTGCAGTGAGCGCCAAGCCCTCAGCAGTGCCTCTTGAACCAGGTCTTCTGCGGTGGGTTTGTCACCTGCCAACCAGTAGGCATAGCGTCTAAGATCGTTTTCGTAGCGGTAAAATAACTCATTAAACAATAGCTCCCGACCGGGGATCTCCTCGTTTTGACCATTTTCAGTCCAATCGGTAGCAGCCAGAACCAGATTACTCATGGCGTGTTCCTCTCCTCACTAGTCAAGGTGTAAAAGAATTGTTACCAGGTACCGTTGCAGAAGTTGTGCCAGGCCGTAACCTATTGTTTAATAAAATTAAATGCTTTTATTTTTTGGAAGGCGTAACGGGTCGTTGCAACAAAACGTTACCTTTGACAGAGGCTGGGAGAAGCTGATGGGTGCCGGGTGGTCTGGGGGTAGTCACCACTTGCCGGATCTGCGGTCGCAGATTGTCGAGGTGGTTTGATGAAGGGCGGCTCACCGTGCACGATGCGAGGGATGATCAGTTGAGCTCGAGAAAATCCCTCAATACCGTTTCAATAGGAAAAGGACCGATGCCGCCAATCTCGGTAATGGCGTTAAAGTATTGATAAAAGGGGTCAGTCAATCCATCAGTGGGCTGAACTTCGAGACATTCGGTGTATATTTCACACATCTGGTGAAGGAAGGTCAGGGCGTATTCGGGCAGAGGTTCCGAATTCGGTAGCTCCTCTTCGTCGCCCTGCCTGCAGCTGTCGGCAAGCCGATCGAGTTCGGCGGAAAGGCAGGAAAGAAAGCGATCTCCATAGGCGCGTCCCAGGGGGTCCGCTACGGACATACGGTTTTCGATCTGTTGGCGAGACTCTTCTGATGAGATTTTTAGCAGTGCGGATAGGGTCTCGGCAGCATTGGCGATTGGGTTCAGATCCGTATTCGTTTCATTAGCCGAGACCGCCGGTTCTTTATCTTCCAATCTCAGCTCTGGATTGCGCATTGCCCCGTCCAGGCAGAGGCCGATTTCGTACTCGGTTGCGGCGATGAGCAGGCGGCGACCCTCTGCGTCACCGGCCTTGTGTTTCCCGAGCAGCCGTTCCAGTTTGATCCTGTCGCTTTCACTGAATCGGAAGGGTTCAACAAATCCGGTCATGGCCACGTCTCCTGTAACCAAGCGTCGGAGCAGCTTTGGTGCTTTGGCGGGCAGTTCCTCATGCATTCGGTTGGATCCGCTACCTGGTTTTGGCTAAAGAGAGGTCAAATTTATTTATCTTCCGATCCAGGGCGGGGCGCGAGATGCCCAGTATGCCACAGGTTTTTCCCTTGTGGCCGCCGGTGGTGTCGAGTACCAGCTGAATGTGTTCAGCCTCGACCTGGTCCAGAGATTTCAGTGCCTGTGCCTCTCTGTTTACCTCCGTGGAGGGGGACGACAGGGTTTTTTGGAAGGGCAGGAGATCCGGTGTCAAGGCACCGCCACGGGCCTGCACCAGCGCCTGAGTGAGCAGGTTCTCCAACTCCCGCACGTTGCCCGGCCAATCATGGGTCTGTAGCAGATCCAGCGCGGCGCCAGTGAGTTGGAGGGGGGGTTTGTGGATTTTGCGGGAGATCTTCTCGATGAGTGCCCTGGTCAGCAGCGGGATGTCCTCCACCCGTTGCCGCAGCGCAGGTAGGTGGATGGTGATCACCTTGAGGCGGTAGGCCAGGTCTTCTCGAAAGCGCCCGGCTGCGGCTTCCGCCAACAGGCCACGGTTGGTGGCGGCGACCACCCGGGCGTTGCTGGCAATCTGCTGAGTTCCTCCGACCCGCTCGAATACCTGCTCCTGCAGTACGCGTAACAGTTTCGCCTGAAGCGGTTGGGCCAGTTCCCCAATTTCGTCCAGGAACAGGGTGCCGTCTTGGGCCAGTTCGAACTTGCCTGGCTTTCTCCCGGTGGCTCCGGTGAAGGCCCCTTTTTCATGACCGAAGAGTTCGCTTTCCAGCAGGGTATCTACAATGGCAGCGCAGTTGACTGCCACAAAGGGGCCGGTAAGCCCTGAATGGGCGTGGATCAGCCTTGCCACGACCTCCTTGCCGGTACCCGATTCACCGGTGATCAGCACCGTTGTATTGCTGCCGGCGCACAGCGCTATCTCTTTGCTTACCTGTAGCATGACACTACTGCGGCCGATCAGTTGTCGCTGCTTGATCGTCTCACTGGGCTCTGGCTGCAGGGCTTCCACTTCCCGGGAGAGGCGCTTGCTGGCCAGCACCCGTTCCACCACGATCTGCAGTTCATCGATCTTAATCGGTTTGTGTATAAAATCGGTGGCCCCCGATTTGATGGCCTGAATCGCCAGCTCCAGGTCGTGCTGGCCGGTCATCATAATGATGCTCTGCTGTGGGTCTTCGGTGTGTATCGTCTGCAGAAGATCCAGGCCGTTACCGTCGGGCAGCTGCTGGTCAAGTAGTATCAGGTCGACCGCGTTTTTCTGCCAAAGACCAAGACCCTGGGCACAGTTCATTGCCCGGTCTACATCGAACCCATCATCTTCGAAATGGAGCCCCAGCATTTGGTTCAGGCTGGCGTCGTCCTCGATAATCAGCAGTCGTTTGCTCATACATCCTAAAGTATACGTTGTTTGTGGCTGTTCAGGTCACAACAGGGAAACCCCTGATAATAGAATCGCATAGCGCAATCCCTTACCCAAAGCGATATAAAAGACTGAAGTTGGCAGGCGGATACCCATCCATCCGGCAGCCAGGCAGAGCGGGTCGCCGATGATGGGCAGCCAGGAGAACAGCAGCAGCGGTGGACCATAGTGCCGGATACGTTTGAGCGCCGTCTGGTGCTCAGGGCGGAGTAACCCGCGCCCAGGAAAACGTTGGCTCAACCACCAGCCTATTAGCCAGCTGCTAATTCCGCCCAGGGTATTGCCGAGTGTCGCTACGCCCCACAGCGTGCTGTGAGGCGCCATATTCTCATACGCAGCGTAGGCAAGAACTACTTCGGAGCCCCCTGGCAGCAGGCTGGAGGCGAGAAAACTGCTGACGAAGAGGGACCAGAGGCCGAGTTCCATTATTCCGGCTTGATCAGCCAGCAGCGATGGGGACGGTGGCGTCGGAAGTCAGCGGGGACCGTCTGTTGGCTGATTTCCTTGATCGATGCCTCCCCGCTTAACCAGGGATCCAGGGTAAACCGGCGCAGATTGGTCGAAAAGATCAGTTCACCGCCCCGGGTCAGGAGTTGCAGACAGGACCGAATGAGTGTCGGGTGGTCCCGCTGCAGGTCCAGTATGGAGCGCATTTTTTTTGAGTTGGAGAAACTGGGTGGGTCCAGAACGATCAGCTCAAACTGTTCACCCCTCCGTCCGGCCTGCTCCAGATAACGGAACACATCAATATTCTCCAGACGGTGTCTGCCGGGCTGCATGTTGTTGAGTTGAAAGTTCTGCTGTGACCAGCGCTGGTAAGTCCCGGACAGATCGACGCTCAGGGTTGTCTCCGCGCCGCCGGCCGCGGCGTACACGCTGAAACTTCCGGTATAGGAGAAAAGGTTGAGACAACGCCTGCCTTGAGATTTGTCCCTCACCATGCCCCGGGTTTGGCGATGGTCGAGGAAAAGGCCGGTATCCAGATAGTCTTCAAGATTGACCAGAAAATGCAGTCCGGCCTCCAGGACCACAAAGCCGTCCGTTTGGCTGCCGCGTCGTTGATACTGGGCAAGGCCTTTTTGCTGCCGTCGCAGTTTAAAGCTCAGCAGATCGGATGGGACTTCCAGAATCTCGGCGATAAGTTGTGCCAGGATCTGCTGTTGGGCCTTTTCCAGCTGGGTCGGATCCGCTCCGGGCGAGGCGAACGTCTGCACATGCACCCGCCCATCGTACCAGTCGATGGCGAGGGGGAATTCCGGTATGTCCCGGTCGTAGACGCGATAGCAGGTTATATCGCGACGGCGCGCCCATTTGCGCCAGTGACGAAAGTTTTTTTGCAGTCGGTTGCCAAATGGGGTGAGCGAAGACATCGAGGGAACAGGGTCTACCATGCACTAGTGGGTATTTTCCCGCGAGGGTATCTGCCATATCGCCCAAGCCAGGGCGAGCCACCCAGCCAGCAAAGCAATCCCGCCGAACGGCGTGATCACCCCCAGCGCACGGCTGCCTGTCAGGGCCATCAGGTACAGGCTGCCGCTGAACACGAGCACACCTCCGCTTAACAGCCAGCCACTTCGGGTCAGCCAGGCGGAGGGATGGTGCAGGGCCAGCAGGCCGACACAGAGCAGCCCGAGGGCGTGCAGGCCATGATACTGCACCCCGGTCTGAAAGGCAGACATGAGCGTCGGTTCTATATGGCCGCGCAGGCCGTGGGCGCCGAAGGCCCCCAGGGCGACAGCTAAAAAGCCGTTGACTGCACCGAGAAAAAGACAAGTTCGGGACATGGGGTTAATGCAACTCCAATTGCTTCAGCTCGTCAAGAATTCCCAGAACCAGCTGCTCGGTCTGGCTGTTCATCCCCTGGCACAGTTTGTCCGCGTTCCGTTCGCCGTTGATTAAGGGGCGGATTACCGTGGCCAGCCGCGCCATGGGGCCGCCGGCGCGGCTCATCTGCTCCGCCATATTGGAGATAAGGGTGAGGGCCTCGACGTTTCCCCGGCCCGCCTCCCTGATCATCCCGGCGAGGCCGGAAGCGGCAAGGGTGGGGTCTGGTTTGGCATGGGGGTCCGGCAGGGTGGCGGGGTTCTGCAGGCCCCGCATGATTGCCTCGGCGATTACCTGGTCCTCATCGTCCAGTTCCTGCAGGGCATTCAGGTCCCGCTGGCCGGCAACGATTTGGCGAATGGCATGGACCAGTTTGAGCCATCCGTTCTCCTGGGCGGCCTGCAGCAGGGCCTCGTATTCCCCCCGCCGCCCCTCATTCTGGCTTAGCTCCACCACCTGGCAGATAAAGGCGGCGTGGGTAGTGATGATCTGTTGCTGTCGTTCCGGAAGGGTCGGCATGAATAATACCTCCTGGGTCTGGTGGGTGATGTGGACTACAACCCGTCTACATCGGATTCGGTCTGGTTGACGGCCTGCAGAACTTTTAATGACTCCACGGCAATCTGTCGTACCTCTGAATCCTCGTCTTTCAGCAGCAATTGGACCGCAGTCAGTGCCTCCGGGCTGTTGCTGAGACTAATGTAGTGGCACCCATCCGCCCGGATCTGAGGGTCCGCAGCCCGGGTCAAGGCAACCAGTTCGGACACCACTGTATTCAGCAGTTCGCTTTCTGCCAGTTCCTCCAGTACCGCGCCCACGCCGATACGCACCCCCATGGGGGTTTCCAGCGTAGCCAGCAGTCGGATCAGGTCGCGCAGGGTCGCTGGTTGTTCCCGCACCAGGGTGATCACCTTGTCCAGCCGTCGGGTCTCCAGTAGATGACTGTAGTAGACGTCGAAACCCGAGTTCGCCGCTGCATGTTCGGTCCAGCGTCTCAACTCGTCGTAGCTGTGGAGCCCATCGAGTTCGAACAGGCCGATACGGGTCCAGGGTACGGAACGGACTCCGGCGGCCGTGCCGGCTGATGGATGCTGTGCCACGTTGATAATTTCAAGGCGCCCGAGCTTTCCGGCTTTGATCAACCGGGTCAGCGCCTCCATTACCACCGGACAGTGACTGCATCCCGGTGCCATAAGCAAGGTCGCATCGATGGTAGAATGCGCTCTATTTTCCATGCCACGTCGTCTCTCTATCAGAATTAAGGGCTAAAAAAACCGAACCTGTCGCACCATACCCGAGGGTGCCAACTGCAGCAAAGAGGTTTCCGCGACAGGGCTTGAGGCACTGTTCAGGGCATCGTGATTAGTTCTTTTGATCCAAGTCAAAAAAACTGCCGCTTTCTAGCGGTTTTTTCTAAGAAAAACAGTATATTTCGCTCCCTCTCGTACAAATAAATCGAATTTATGGAGCGACCAAAAGGTTTGTTTGGAAGTTTTGGATGAACCTCTTTATGTTTGACAGCCCCATGTCCGGGGCTTTGGGGTGTTTCGGCCAGAATTTGTGAGATTCAGGCTGGAGAAAGACCCGGAACCAAAGCAGCCATTGATGGGTTGAAACCGGTCAAACGGTGCTTGGAGAAGGCGAAAACTTTAGAGTTTTCAGTCCGGCGAGAGTCGGGTGTCGACTCGAGATTCGCCATCGATCTCGGTGGCGAGCAATTCACTGCAGTGAAACTAGGAGAAAAAGTACCATGCCTACATTTGTGCGTACTGAGAAGTGCGATGGCTGCAAGGGCCAAGACAAGACTGCTTGCATGTACATCTGCCCGCATGACTTGATGAAACTGGATATGGACGGTTCCCTTACCGGTCATGCGATGAAGTCTTACAATCAGGAGCCGGATCAGTGCTGGGAATGTTATTCCTGCATTAAAATCTGCCCGCAGCAGGCAATCGAAGCGCGTCCTTACGCCGATATCGTGCCGCTCGGTGCCTCCGTGCAGCCACTGCGTGGTACCGATTCCATTATGTGGACCATCAAGTTCCGCAATGGGACCATGAAGCGCTTCAAATTCCCCATCCGTACTACCCCGGAAGGTTCCATCGATCCCTATGGTGGCAAGCCTGAGGCCGATATCTCTAAAATCACTGAGCCCGGCTTTTTCGTACAGGTCAATGGTTATCGTGCTGGCGATCCCAGCGAGCTGATCCGCAAGTAATCTGGATTCGAAACCGAACCTTATTTCGAACCTTACACAATTGAGGTAATACAAATGGCTGGAGAATTTGGAAATCCTGAAGTCATCGAAGAAGAGGTTGACATCCTCCTCATCGGTGGTGGTATGGGCGCATGCGGTACTGCTTACGAGTTGGGCCCCTGGTTGGACGCTGCCAAGAAAGAGGGCGTTGATATCAAGGTGAAACTGGTCGACAAGGCCGCTATGGACCGTTCCGGTGCCGTGGCACAGGGTCTGTCTGCGATCAACACCTACATTGGCTCCGAGCAGGATCCCGCTGATTATGCCCGTATGGTCTCCAACGACCTGATGGGTATCACCCGCGACGACCTTGCCTATGACCTGGGCCGTCATGTGGACGAATCTGTGCATCTGTTCGAGGAGTGGGGTCTGCCGATCTGGAAGACCGACGAGAACGGCGAGCGCCACGACGGCTCCAAGGGCATGACTCCGTTGAAGGACGGCGGCAAGCCGGTCCGCTCCGGTAAGTGGCAGATCATGATCAACGGCGAGTCCTACAAGTGGATCGTGGCCGAGGCCGCCAAGAAGGCCCTGGGCATGGACAACATCCAGGAGCGTATCTTCATCGTCAAGCTGGTGAACGACAAGAACGACAGCAACCGCGTTGCCGGCGCTGTCGGCTTCTCGGTGCGTGAGAACGAGGTCTATGTCTACAAGTTCAAGGCCTGCCTGCTGGTCGCCGGCGGTTGCGTGAACATCTTCCGTCCCCGCTCGGTGGGTGAAGGTCAGGGCCGTGCCTGGTACCCGGTCTGGAACGCCGGTTCCACCTATGCCATGGCGGCTGAGGCGGGTGCTGAGTTGACGCTGATGGAAAACCGCTTCGTACCGACCCGTTTCAAGGACGGCTATGGTCCGGTGGGTGCCTGGTTCCTGCTGTTCAAATCCAAGGCCACCAACGCCTTCGGCGAGGTTTACATGGATCGCAACAAGGAGATGCTGAACGACTATCCTCCTTATGGTCAGGCTGCGGTTCCTGCCTCCTGCCTGCGTAACCATCTGATGCTGAAAGAGATGAAGGAAGGTCGTGGTCCTATCTGGATGGATACCGTGACCGCCCTCGCCAATCTGCGCGAGACCCTATCCCCACGCGAGGTGAAGCATCTGGAGGCCGAGGCCTGGGAAGACTTCCTTGACATGTGTATCGGTCAGTGCGGCATCTGGGCCGGTGAAAACATCGAGCCGGAGAAGAAAAACTCCGAGCTGATGCCTACCGAACCCTACCTGCTGGGTTCGCACTCCGGTTGCTGCGGCATCTGGGTCTCCGGTCCTGAAGACGTGGGTGCGCCCACCGAAGAGACCGAGTCCGGCGTTCCCGAGCACCTGCCGTCTGGTTGGAACTGGGGTTATCGTGGCATGACCACCGTTAAGGGTCTGTTTACTGCTGCCGATGGTGTCGGTGCCTCCGGCCACAAGTTCTCCTCCGGCTCTCACGCCGAGGGTCGCATGTGCGCCAAGTCCATGATCAAGTTTGTCATGGACAACCAGGACTACACCCCTGAGCTGGCCGAGAGCGTCGATGACCTGGTTGCCGAGATCTATCAGCCGGTCAAGAACTTCATGGAGCATAAGGACTACAGCACCGCGATCGATGTCAACCCCAACTACATCACCCCCCGCATGCTGCAGTTCCGCCTGCAAAAGGTGATGGACGAGTATGTGGCCGGTGTCGCGACCTACTACACCACCAACGCCAACATGCTGGAAGTGGCCGAAGGCAAGCTGAATGATCTCAAGGAAGACTCCCTGAAGATGCGTGCCAAGGACCTGCACGAGCTGCTGCGGGCGTGGGAAAATTATCATCGCATCCTCACCGCAGAGGCCCACATGAAGCATATCCAGTTCCGTCAGGAGTCCCGCTATCCGGGCTTCTACTATCGCGCCGACAAGAACTTTGTCGACGAGGAGAACTGGCACTGCTTCGTCAATTCCATCTATGACAAGAGCAGCAAGACCTGGACCTGCTTCAAGCGCGCCCACGTTGATCTGGTCGACAAGTCCAAGCTGTTCAAGTAATCCTTGACGGCCTGAAGGCTTGATTGAGTCCGGGTGCTGCAAGGCACCCGGACTTTTTTTCTCTCGACTAGTCAGTCTTCAGTCGTTAGTAATCAGTTGTCTGATGTCAGCGATACCTGACTACTGACCACTGAATACTCCCCATCCACCAAGGAACCCCAGAGAGCCTGACGTTTTTTTCGGTTGCCCGGGGGAGTAAAATTGGGGCTGTTTTCCCCGGTGTCTTGTGCTGCGCGACCCCGTCGATCGAAAAACAGCCGGTTTTTTAACGATAGAGGCCTCCTATGAGCGAAAAAAACGATCTCCCTTTCAAGAGCGACATGGTGCCCGCCATGCTGGATCTGGGCTCAAAGCTTCAATTTCGCTGCCACCAGGGGATCTCTTGCTTCAATGCGTGCTGTAAACAGGCGGATGTCACCCTCACTCCCTATGACATCATTCGTCTGAAGGATAATCAGGGTAAGAGCGCTACGGAATTTCTTAAGGAGCACACAGTACCCTTCCGCATGGACAAGGAGGGACTGCCTGGAGTCAAGTTGCGTACCACGGATGAAGGGGCCTGTTTGTTTGTGACCGAAGAGGGTTGCAGTGTCTACAAGGACCGGCCCACCGCCTGCCGCTACTACCCGCTGGGCCACATGTCTATGCTGGCGACTGGCGCTAAAACCGACGAATCCCACTATTTTCTGATCCAGGAAGAGCACTGCAAGGGCCACCAGGAGGATCAGCAGCAGACCATCGCTGAATATCTCAAGGAGCAGGAAACGGCCCAGTATGATGAGTTGAACAAAGAGTGGCTCACCCTGATGCTGAAGCGTCGATCAATGGGGCCCACGGTGGGGCGCCCGCCGGAGGCGACCCTGCAGATGTTCTTTATGTGCTCCTATGACATGGACCGATTCCGACGCTTCGTGCTCAGTGAGAACTTCCGCAACACCTACGATTTGGAAGACTCCACATACGAGGTGCTGGCAAAGGAGGACATTTCGCTGATGCAGTTCGGGGTTCGCCTGATGAAGCAGGCATTCTTTGGCGAACGCACCATACAGGAGAAAGATGGGGCCTGGGAGCAGCGGGTACAGCAGCGCGAGGAGGTCTGGGAAGCCAGGCGACAGGCCGAGATTTCACGCCAACAACAGGAAGAAGATGAGAAGTACAAGGATGCATGAGGTGGCGGCCGGCCGACCCGCTGGGCTTGGTCTTAGTGTAAGGATGTAGCGAAATGGAAATTTCTAATCTGATTATTCCGACCGGGGTGGCCCGACCCGGAATGACTGTGGCCCGGGTCTTTCAGGAGTGTGTCGGGGCCGACGTGCCGGGCATCCCGTTTCAGGATGCCGATGGCAGGATCACTGGTAAGGCCTCCCTTCGTCATGTGCTGAAGGTCAACTGTATCCCCGATTTCATGGTGCGTCACTCACATCTGCTGGGGAATGAACTCGGTTATCTGCATATTCAGGAGGCCCATGCGAAGGATGTGCTAACGCTGCCCATCGATTCTTTCATACTACAGGAGATGGCGGTAGCCAGTTCCTCGACACCCGTCGCCAAGGCCCTTGCCATTATGGAAGATCTGGATACCACTTATCTGTTTATCATCGATGATGGTGTTTACCGGGGGATAATCTCAGTTATGGGCATAGGGCGCGCGCTGTTGAATCTGGTCTGATCCATGCCTATGGAACCGATGCTCACTCTGAATATGTGGATCGCGGCCGGCGTGCTGGTGATTTCCTACGTGTTGATCTTCAGTGAGGTAATGCACCGCACCAGTGCCGGTGTGATTGGCGCCGTTACCATGGTGGGTACGGGTATGATCTTCGGCTTCTACTCCCAGGAAGCTGCGCTGGCATCAATCGATGCCAACACTATCCTGTTGTTGTTGGCCATGATGATGCTGGTGGCAATGCTTCGCCCCACCGGTGGCTTCGAGTATCTGGGCATACGGTTGGCCAAGCTGGCCGGAGGCAGCCCGAGCCGCCTGCTGGTCTATTTGACCCTGGTAGTCAGCGTATTGAGTATGTTTCTGGACAATGTGACCACGGTCATTATCTTTGCCCCCCTGACCGTGCTCATTACCCGCATGCTGAATCTCAATCCAGTCCCTTTTCTGATCGCGGAGGCAATGCTGTCTAACGTGGGTGGTGCGGCCACCCTGGTCGGTGACCCCCCGAATATCATGATCGGCAGTGCCGGTGGGTTGGATTTCAACGCCTTTCTGATTCACATGATGCCGATGGTCGTGCCTGCCTGGTTGGGAACCCTACTGTTGATACTGTTTATTTTCCGGCGGGACCTTCGCCCCACACAAAGCGGGCAGGGGGTGGTGAATCTGGACGAATCCCAGGCGATTCGGGACGCTGCCGGGTTGCGGCGAGCCCTTGTCGCCCTGGCTGTGGTGGTGGTTCTGTTTTTTGTACATCATCGGCTGCACCTGTTTCCTTCCTATGTGGCCTGGATCGGGCTGGCTCTGGCCATGCTGCTTTCCCGTCCCGATCCTGAAAAGCTGTTCGCCCGTGTAGAGTGGTCGGTCCTGCTGTTTTTTTCGGCGCTGTTCGTCATTGTCGGCGGGGTCGAGGGTTCGGGTCTGCTGGAGTTGATAGGAAATCTGCTGGCCGAGAGCGCCCGGGATCCATCAACCCTGTTATGGAGTGCGCTGGCATTGATGTGGGTCGCGGCCCTGTTGAGTGCGCTGGTGGACAACATCCCTTTTACCGTCACCATGATCCCAATCGTTGCGGGGCTTGAGACCCAGGGGGTCAACATCCAGCCCCTCTGGTGGGCGCTGGCGATCGGGGTCGGGCTGGGCGGTAATGCCACCCATATCGGTGCCACCGCAAACATCATCTGCGTGGCCGAGGCGGAGCGCTCCGGGCATCCGGAGGGACGTATCAGTCCATTGCAGTGGATGCGCAGCGGTGTCCCCATCGTACTGGTCAGTCTGAGCGCGGCCAGCGGGGTCTATATCTTCTTTTTCGGCTGGTTTCTATAGCCAGGGGTTACTCATGACCCAGATCATCGGTATTCATCATGCCAGCCTGCTGGTAGCGGATACGGCCAGATCCCTCGCCTTCTATCGGGACCTGTTGGGGTTGGAGCTAGATCAGGGGCGTCCAGATCTGCCCTACGCCGGGGCCTGGCTGCAGGTAGGTGCCGGTCAGATTCACCTGTTGGAGCTCCCCGACCCGGACCCCAGAGAGGGGCGTCCCGAACACGGTGGTCGCGATCGCCACCTGGCACTGGCGGTCCGGGATCTGACGCAGATCATGGTTCAGTTGGAGCAGGCCGGTATCACCTATAGCCTGAGTCGGTCCGGTCGGCGGGCCCTGTTCTGTCGTGATCCAGACCAGAATGCGCTTGAGTTGATAGAAGTGGTCGAGAGTTAAGAGCATGAAAAAGCCCTCCGAAGAGGGCTTTGTTCATTTCAGCGTTTGCTTGCTGAAGGCTACTTGTTGGCGATATCTTCCAGCTTCTTCGCTTTGATCACCTGGCCGTTCAGTGCGGAGTCTGCTGCGGAACGGCCGAAGGCGACATCCATCATCTGGCTGTAATAGACTACCGGGATGCTGAATTTGGTGCCGTGCCGTTCGTTGATCTGGTCCTGATAGACCTCGACGTTCATCTGGCACACCGGGCAAGGGGTGACGATCATCTCCGCACCACCGTCATAGGCGGCCTCAATAATCCCCTTGATCATGTCCTGAGACTTCTCAGGCTCGGAGAAGGCCAGGGCGCCGCCGCAGCATTGCACCTTCTTGTCATAGTTCTTTACCGGATCCGCGCCCAAGGTCTCCACCAGCTTGTCGAGGTACATCGGATTCTCGAACGACTCCCCAGCGATACCGAAAGGACGGTTGGTCTGACAGCCTACGTAACCGGCAATCTTGATCCCCTCTAGCGGTCGCTGCACCTTGGAGCCGATGGCATCGTATCCCAGGTCCTCAATCAGCACTTCCACCATGTGACGAATGGGGGTCTCGTTCTTCAATTTGAGGCCTGCCTCGGCCAGTGCCTGATTGGCCTCGGCCATCAGGCCGTCGTCCTCTTTCAGCCGCTCCCCAGCTTCACGGGTAGCCAGCCAGCAGGCGGCACAGGTGGCGACGATATCCTGGCCCGCGTTGTGCTCCTCGGACAGGGCAATATTACGGGCGGACAGAGCCAACCGGGGCAATTCACCGCCGCCCGCATAGCCGATGGAGGCTGAGCAGCAGTTCCAGTCCGGGATATGATTGAGCTTGACGTCCAACTCTTCACACATGGTCTCCACGGACTTCAGGTAGTTGGATGAGGATGCCCCTTTCTGCGAGGAACATCCGGGATAGAAGGAGTACTCTTTCTTAGCCATTACGGTGTTTCCTCACTTACTCTTCTCGATACGGGCGTCTTCCAGTTCCTGGGCCTTCTTGAGCATCTTCTGAAAGCCGGCAAGATCCTTGACCGCGTGGCCACCGAAGGCCTCTCCCACGGCCATACGTTTTGTTTTCAGCATACCCAGGCCAATGTCCTTCATTTTCAGGGCGGTTTTGATGCCCTCGCCGAAGCCGTTCATGAAGTAGAGGCTGAGGCCCAGTTTCAGCTCGTTGACCCGACCCTTTTTGGACAGGTTGTCCCACATCATCTGGGCGAACTTCTGGGTTGGTTGATTCTTGGGTACCAGGCCAAGCCTGACGGCGTAATGGGCCAGTCCGTGCATAATATGGGTGATGGGCAGGCCCCGAGGACAGCGGGCGATGCAGTTGTAGCAGGAGGTGCACATCCACATCGACTCCGAGGCGAGCACCTCCTGGCGCTTGCCGGCACGGATCATCATGAAGATCTCCTGCGGGGGATGTTCCCAGGCATTGCCAAGGGGGCAGGAGCCGGCGCAGACGCCGCACTGCATGCACATCTTTACCCACTCGCCCTCTTCCACATTCGCCTCAACCTCATGCAGGAAGCTGTTGCGGTACTTTTCGATCATTGCGGTGTTTAAATCGCTCATTTTCATGTCCCCTTTGTAGGGTAGCGAGGGTGTGTCACCATATCCACCCTACAAAAAGCAATAGTTTTCAAGCCACCTTCGGCGGGTCCCTCTAGCAACCGGACATCCTGTCCGGCAGCGGGAGGCACAGAGAGAGCCCCATGAGGCTGGTTCCGCCCATCGCCCATCAGAACTTGAACGGGCTCATGCCGATCTTCTCAACGGTCTCGGCCATTTCGTTGATCAGCTTGGGTGCACGTTCCACGTCTGTGATCGCCACCTCATAGGAGGCAACCCGTTCCGGCTCGAGGTTCAGGGTCTGCAGGGTGTCGCCTACCTTGCTCATGCGCTCCAGGCCCATCTCGGATCCCTTCACGAAGTGGCACTGGTAGTCGTCGCCCTTCTGGCAGCCCATCAGGACGATACCGTCAAAGCCGTTGTTCAGCGAGTCGGTGATCCATGAGAGACTGATCGAGCCAAGACAGCGGACCGGGATGACCCGGGCCCAGGGATTGATCTCCACACCGTTCATGGCGGCCTGGTCGAGGGCCGGGTAGGCGTCGTTCTCGCAGGCGAGGACCAGGATACGCGGCTTCTCGTCGAATTCCTCGGGGACGTCAACGTTCTTGATCTGCTGACCAACCGAGTCCACTGAGTAGTTCTCGAACGAAATCACGCGCACCGGACAGGCACCCATGCAGGTGCCGCAACGTCGGCAGCGGGCCTCATTGAACAGCGGATAGCGCTTTTCATCCTCATTGATGGCGCCGAACGGGCATTCCACGGTGCAGCGTTTGCACTGGGTGCACCCCTCTTTGCGGAAGCTCGGGAACGAGAGGTCGCCTGAGCGTGGGTGCGCGGCCCTGCCCTTGCCGGCATTCTCTGCCGCCTGGATTGCCTTCATGGCGGCCCCGGTGGCGTCGTCCCGGGCCTGACGCATATCCATTGGACGCCGCAGCGGGCCCGCCGCATAGATGCCGGTGCGGCGGGTCTCATAGGGGAAACAGATGAAGTGAGAGTCGGTGAAGCCGTACTTCAAGTGCGGCAGATCCGTACCCTGGCGGTAGTCCAGGTTCAGGATGGAATCCACGGTTACTTCCGGTACCGGGACTTCCACTTCCACCTCTTCGCCTTCATCTTCTTCGATGTCCAGGGGTACGGCGTAGGGATCGGGACCGGAGTTGGGCATCATGCCAACATCCAGCACTACCAGGTCGCACTGCATGCTGGCCTCGTCGTTCAGGATCAGATCCTTGAATTTCACCTGCAGGGTGCTGCCAGGCACCACTTCGGAGACGTCACCCTTGGAGAAGGTGATCATCTTTTCCTGGCCTGCGCGATAGAAGTCCTCGCCCGCAGCGCCCGGGGTGCGCAGGTTGTTGAACAGGATAGTGGTGTCACAGTCACCGTTCAGCTCCTTGAAGTACATCGCCTGCTTGATGGCGATCAGGTCGCCGATACCCGAGTGGTAGGGGAGCTGATCCTCTTCCGTGGAGTTCTGGCCGACGTTCTGAACGAAGGCCACCGCCGTTACCGCTTTGCCGTCCGAGGGGCGCTTGATCGGACCACCATTGGCGGCCTTGGCCAGCGCCTCCAGCTCTTCGTTGGTGACGATATCGGCACTTTTGTCGTAGCCATACTGCGGCAGTACGCTGGGATCATAGAGATTGAACCCGGTGGCCTGGATGATGGCGCCGATGGAAAGGGTATTGGTGCTGCCTGATTCGGTGGCGACATCCACATTGAAGCGGCCCGGTGCGCCTTCGGTCTTGGCAATGGTGCTGTTGAGGTGAACGGTGATTTTATCGTTCGCGTCAATGTCCGCAATCATCTGCTCGACGCCGGTATCCGCCGGCTCGGCATAGGGGGAGCGGACGGGTATCGACTTGTAGTATTGCCCCGCATGACCGCCCAGGGCGCCGTTCTTTTCGACAATATGTACCGGATAACCCGCCGCGGCTGACTCCAGCGCCGCGGTCATACCGGTGATGCCGCCACCCACGACCAGGATAGTCTTGTTCAGTTCCTGCTCGCCGGAGGGGGTGGGCTTGGTCATGAATTTGACCTCCGCACAGGCCATGCGGATGTAGTCGTCCGCCATCTCCTGGGTCGTCTCCCGATTCTCGTCGGTATCGGGGCGGACCCAGATGACTCCCTCTCGCAGATTGGCGCGGGTCAGGGCCACATCGGTAAAATTGAAGGCCTCCACCTTGGCGCGGCGCGAGCAGGCGGCGATCATCACGTGGGTAACGCCTTCGTTCGCTATATCATCGCGGATAAGCTGAACTCCTTCGGCACTGCATAGCATTTCATGCTGCCTGCAGGACTGCATCTTGCCATCACGGGTAGCAGTCGTTTCCAGCTGACCGGCATCTAGACGGTCGCCAATGCCGCAACCGGTGCAGATGTATCCGGCAAATTTCTTTTCGTCAGACACGATATTAACCCTCCGTTCCGGCAACGCGGTTTACTACCTGGACGGCGCGCAGGGCAGCGCCGGTGGCCTGCTGTACAGCGCGGTTCACGTCCAGGGCGTCGGAAGCACAACCGGCAGCGAATACGCCACCATTTTCGGGAGCTGGCTCGATAAAGCCCTCCTCGTTGATTGCGATCTCAACCGGGAAGCTCTGTTTTTCGACGCTGGGCTCCATGCCGATAGCCAGCACCACCAGATCGTACTCGGTGGAGTAGCGGTCATAGCCGCCCTTACCATCGCGGTTGTAGCTCTCCACATCCACACCGTTCAATACCGGGTTGGAGTTTTCCCTGTTTTCGGTGATCGAGGCCACCTTGGATTTGATGAAAGAGACGTTCGGATTATCCTTGACCCGCTGATAGAAATCCTCGAAGCGGTCGATGGCGCGGATATCGATGTAATAGATCGTGGACTTGCCCTCGTCACCCCAGGTGTCCTGAATAAAATGGGTCTGTTTCAGTGTTGCCATGCAGCAGATGCGCGAGCAATGCAGCAGGTGGTTCTTGTCGCGGGAGCCAGCGCACTGGATGAAGGCGATGTTCTTGGCCTCTTTGCCGTCTGACGGTCGCACCAGCTTGCCGCCGGTGGGCCCCTTGGGATCGGCCATGCGCTCGAATTCAACGTTGGTGATCACGTTTGCAAAACGATCATAGCCGTAAGGCTGGATCTTGTTTGCATCGTAGGGGCGCCAACCGGTTGCCCAGACCACTGCACCGGCCTTGAACTGGACGGTCTCTTCCTGCATATCCAGGTCGACGGCGTTGTACTTACAGGCCTCTTTGGCCTTCTGGGCATCGTCGGTACCTATGATCGCGGGATCAATAACATAGCGCTGCGGATGGGCCATGGTGTGGGGCAGATAGGCCCCCTTGCGTTTTTTTATGCCGCCGAGGCCATAGTTGAACTCGTTGTCGAATTCAGCCTCCACCGCTTTGCCGCAGTCTCCGCAACCGGTGCAGTTTTCGTTGATATATCGAGGACTGATTTTTACGCTGGTGGTGTAATCACCGGCCTCGCCTTGGATATCCGTAACTTCAGCCATCGTAATGATGGTCAGGTTCGGATTCATCTTTGCCCGGCGCTGGTTGATCTCCAGCCCGCAGGTCGGGAAACAGAGTTTTGGGAAATATTTATAAAGCTGGGTGACACGACCCCCGACAAAGGGACGCTTTTCAACCAGCACAACCTGTTTCCCGGTTTCGGCGGCCTCAAGGGCGGCGGTGAGGCCGCTGATCCCGCCACCTACCACCAGGATGGTTTGGTTGGTTGCAATTACTTCCGTCATGGATTTTCCTCCGTTGCGGAAAGGGCTCTCTTCAGCCCGGTGCCTAAAGAAGATTAACTTGACTGCGACACTGGGTTATTACACGAATCTGCAGGCGCTAGACTGCCGGAGATTTAGAATTCGATAAGATACTCTTATTCATCTTGTCTCGCCATATAAAAGCCCCTATTAATTGATCGAACTTTCCGATGTCGGCATAGAGTTGATATATGCGTCAAACGGGTACTCCGGGATGCTGTTATTTAGCAAACGAATGGTAAGCCGCCAGACCATAAAACCTGCCCGAGGATTTGATATTGGATTGATGATGCCTAATATTTCGAAACAACATACCGATGGTTTGTGTTTCAAGCTTACGTCACGGTCGCCGGATGTTCAGACCAAAACCGATCCGGGTAAAAAGGTTCAGGCTAGGTGGCGTAGACGAAACACCGATACGTTAACTCCATGTTGAATCCCCAACCGATCTGTAAACCGCAGCATCTAGAATCTAAGGTTGAGGGAGCTCTTCAACCAACAGATCTGAAAAACGAAATTGATAGATATATTAGCTTCAGCGTTTATCAGGAACAGCTATGCACTCTGTCTCAAGTCCTGCATAAGCTCTGGGATGATTCAGGTTTGTTCCGGAACAGACACGCGTAAACCGGCAGTGGTGCTGACAGGTTGCAGGATTTTCTTGAGATTCCCCTAGTCTCCTGGCAAGGTTCAAATGCTAAGGTATATAGGTCAAGCGTATCGATTATTAGATGATGAGAACATCAGGAGGAAATATGAGGGGTAAACTTATTCTGGCCATGGTTTTAGCGGGCGTTGTCAGCGGAGTCGCGACGGCCAGGCCTTATGATTCAACCGGGTATGCACCCTATGGGGTCGAGCAACAGGTTAAGAAGCGGGGGCCGTCGGCCATCCTTAAGCGTGGCCTGGATAGATTGATTGCCTTTGCAGGTCAGGACAGCCGACCATCCAAGAAACAGGTCGCTGGATTTTTAGATCAAGAGATCGCGCCATATTTTGATTTTGCGTACATGGCTCGATGGGTGGCCGGTCGGACCTGGCGGAGCATGACCCCAGCCCATAGAGTGCGGCTCGAGCAGCGGTTACAGCGTGATTTTTTGGGTACCCTGGCTCAACGACTCACCAGTTTTAGCGGGCAACAGGTGCGGGTTTTACGTCCCCGGATGAGAGAAGGCAACGAGGTTGATGTTGCGGTTGCGGTTCAGAATCCCGGTGGCTACCCGGCACGGTTGAATTTTCGTTTTTATCGGTCTAACGATGGTTGGAAGGTATTCGATGTTTCCGCCAACGGCAACAGTGCAGTTGCCTATTACCGCCAGAATTTTAGACAAATGATGCGGCGGGGGATGGTCACAGGCCCAGGGTTTACCGGTGGACGTTAGTCTCGCTTGAACCGATGTTGTTACCTGCAGGGGGCCGGGTTATCCGGACCCCCTTTTTTATTCCTCAGGAGTTGAGATGAGCAAGGAATCCGGGCCGGCCGAGAGCAGTACCCGACGTTTCGGCAAAGGCATGATCGTGGGCGCCTGGGTGTTGCTGCTCGCACTTCTCACGCTGGCTTTTCATTCCATCCTTGAGCGCCAGAAAAATCCAAACAGGACGCCGGTAGGCCAGGTTGATGCGCAAGGCGTACGTCAGGTGGTCCTGGAGCGTAACCGCGCCGGCCATTACGTCGCGAACGGTTTTATCAATGGATCCCAGGTCACCTTTCTGCTCGATACGGGTGCAACGGATGTAGCAGTGTCAGCGGATTTAGCATCCCGCCTTGGACTCGAAAAGGGGCTGCCTTTCGTCAGTCAGACAGCCAATGGAACCGTGACCTCCTGGCGTACACATTTAGATGAGGTGCGGATTGGATCAATCACGCTTACCGGTATTCGGGCCAGTATTCTGCCCAGTATGACCGGCATGGAGGTGCTGCTGGGTATGAGTTTCCTCAAGCAGCTTGAACTCGTTCAGCGGGGAGGGACCCTGACGTTACGTCAGTATTGATGGGTCGAGCCGAGAAGCGGCGCCGTTAGGCGCCGCCGCCGGCACTATCAGAGCAAGGTATCTTTCAGCGCCTTAAGAGCGCTTACTTTTATTACCGTGGTGGCAGGTTTGGCTGCGATTTTAATCGCTTCACCGGTGGCAGGATTACGACCCATGCGCGCTTTACGCGCCGGTTTTTTCACCCGTCGGATCTTGACTCCGGTCTCGGGGATCGAGAAATCACCGGAACCCCGTCGCTGCATGTGGCGTTGGATCAACTTGCCGAGTTCAGCAAAAACATCTGCAATCTGCTTGCGACTCAAGTCGGTCTGCTCGGCAATCTCCTGAAGGATTTGGGTTTTGGTTTGCCGATTGGCAATGGACCTTAACTTTTCCGGTGCAGCGCTGCTAGTTCTTGCTGCAGCTTTCTTTCTGGCGGGGGCGGCTTTTTTGGTTACAACTTTTTTCCTAGCTGTCGGCGCCTTTTTTACGCTGGTTTTTTTCGCTGTCTTTTTGGCGGCTTTCTTCTTAACGGCCATATAACACTCCTAAGGTTTGGAAGGGAAGGTCCGCGGTAAACATAGCATAGAATTTCATTTTGCCAACCAAAAAGTGCTGAAAACACAGGATATTTTAGAAATAATATTAAAAAAGTTAATTTTTTCCAGTTTTTTACGCTATTTTTGAGAAAACGAGGGGGAAATTAAGTGAGATTTTATGCCCGTTTTAAATAGTCGAACAGACTCCACCACGTCGGCTGTCTCCCTTTCCGCTCAGTGTCCCGCGGGCGTTTGCCATGACGCTATGAGCGCCGCCAAAGAATAGATTTTTTTCCGGCCAAAGGCGGTACTTGGCAAAGGCCTTTTCCAGTAATTCAATCTCCGTTGGTGCCAAACAGTATTCCACATTTAGCACGCCGGATTCGTAGTGAAGTCGTTCCTGCTCTACTGCCTGATCTATATCCATCTCGTAGTCCAGTAGATTTATCAGTACTTGAAGTATTGCACTGCGGATTCTGTTCGAGCCTCCAGAGCCGGTAGCGATAATTTGGCCTTTGTTCGAAAATACCAGAGTGGGCGACATCATCGACGCGATGCGCCGGTTCTCCGGCCACTGGTGAAAACCATGAGGATTTATGTCTTCTTCTCCCAGCATGTTATTCAAGACGATTCCGGTACCAGGGATGACGTATCCAGAGCCCTCACCATTGGATAGTGTCATGCTGGCAAAATTGCCTTCCTTGTCTGCAATACTGATCTGGGTGGTTCCTCTGGTGAATGACTGATGTCTTTTTAGGATATTCCGGTAATAAATGAGGAAGCGGCTGGAAAGGATTTCCTGGCAGGCAGGCTCGTCCAGGTCACGGTCCACGCCTTGTTCCTGCCGCAACTGCTGCGTAACCTTTTGTGCCTGAGCGATGCGCACCAAATGCTCAAAACTTCCGGCAGGGAACCGGCTGAGTCGTTCTGGCTCGATCAGTGCCAAGGTAAATGCGATCAGGGTGCCACCAACGGAAGGGGGAGGATTGGTGAAAAGGCGTGAACCCCGATAGGCCAATTCCAGCGGTTTTCTCTGAACTACCTCATACTTAGCCAAGTCCTCTTTCCTCAGATATCCCCCTTGCTGTCGACAGGTGCGAATCAGTCGATGCCCCATTTCGCCCAGGTAAAACAACCTTTCATCTTCCCGCGCCAGCGCTTCGAAGGCATCGGCCATCTCCTGGTGGTATACGACTTCGCCCGCCGTCGCGATGTCTCCCGGGTTTTGTTCACTGGCATGTAACATCAAAGCGTCCGGACTGGATTTGATGATGGGAGAAACTATGTTCGAGATATAGTGCTGAAAATCGTTGATGGTTACTCCTTGCCTGGCTGCTTGGCAGGCGGGCTGGATAATAATGTTCAGAGGCAGCCGACACAGGTCACGGTGGACGGAGAAGAGGCCTTTTATCACTCCGGGGGTGGCAATGGATCCCAGTCCGATATGAAATTCCTGCTGGGCAGTACCGAAATCAGCCAGAATCGGGTAGAAATCTACCGCCGTTTCCGGTGATTTATGGAGCGGTGTTTGAGTGAAGAAATCATATAGTATTGGCGGATTGTCGCTGGTCCGGGCCAGCAGAAAGCCGCCGCCTCCAAGCGAGGCGAGCACGGGCTCTGCAACACAGCTTG
Source organism: uncultured Gammaproteobacteria bacterium (assembly GCA_963820955.1). GTDB lineage: Bacteria > Pseudomonadota > Gammaproteobacteria > Chromatiales > Chromatiaceae. The sequence continues at coordinate 65,483 of CAWGCA010000047.1, forward strand.
CAAAAAGTGCTGCCAAGGCTGCATCGAAGGCATTTCCTCCCTCGTCCAGGATTGCGATGGCCGCTTGAGCCGTGATTTGATGCCCTGCCGCAACAGTGCCTTTAGTTCCCATTATTGCTGCTGTCCAAGAAAAAAGTTCCTGCCATATTTAGCCTTTTCTGGACAAAGTTATCCAGTAAAGGCGTCAGCTGTGATTGAGGTACCAGGTTCCGCTCGTTTTAAGGTTAAGTTCCACCTCCGAACTGCCGATAAAATCACTGTTTTTCAGATTGAAGCGGATTAGGGTTTTCTTACCGGAATAGTAGTGGGAATCCACCGTATCTGTCACTCGTGATTATTTTTCAACCCTAGAGATTCCTGTTCAGAGGAAGCCTGAATGGCTGTCGCACCTAAGCAAAAAGGTCTGGAAATACTCCGCAAGCTCGTGCCGCTCAATACGTTGGCAGAGGGGGATTTGCAGAGTCTGCTGGATAAGATCGCGTTCGAGAAACTGAAAAAGGGCGAGATACTTTTTCGGGAAGGGGACACAGATAATCAGAACGTTTACCTGCTTTCTGGAAAGGTCGGCCTCCTTTCCGGTCAGCGCGAAGTTGATGCCGTGGTCGCCGGTAGCGATACCGCCAAATTTCCACTCGCACATCAGATACCTCGGAAGTTTTCTGTCGTTGCCCGGTCTCGAGCGGAGGTGGTGCGTGTCGATAATCGACTCTTGGGCGAGCTGATTGCTCGGGTGGGAAGAAGCAGCTACGAGGTGTCCGATCTGGACACGGAGGCGACTGATGACTGGATGAGCCAACTGCTCCAGTTGCGGGTATTTCAACAGATACCGCCGGAGAATATCCAGCGCGTCATCATGGGCATGGAAGAGATTTACCTCAATCAGGGCGATCTGGTCGTGCAGCAGGGAGAGCATGGTAAATATTTGTATCTCATCAACACCGGTTATTGCAGTGTCGCTTGTGAAAAAAAAGAGGGTGGAAAGCCGGAAGAGGTCGCCAGGCTGGGTCCGGGAGATACCTTTGGTGAAGAGGCGTTGCTGTCGGACGCGCCCCGTGCATGTACGGTTTCAATGCTGACCGACGGTCTGCTGCTGACGCTGAAGAAAAAAGATTTCCTGCAATACGTGAAGGACCCTATTTCAAGGGAACTCGATTACCAACAGGCCCTGTCAGAGGTGGAGAAAGGGAGTCTTTGGCTAGATGTACGGCCACCGGAAGTGTTCGAGGAGAACCACCTTCCTGACAGTATCAATCTGCCACTGAGTTCGTTGCGCTACCAGCTTTCCAGTCTCGATTCGGAACGCTCTTATATAGTCTATTGTGATGACGGTCGACAGAGTGGAACCGCAGCTTATCTGCTGTATGAACAGGGCTTCCACGTTTCGGTGTTGACGGGTGGAGTCAAGTCGATCGAAGTCAAAATGCCACGGCAAGGGGAGTCGGGGGCGGACATAATCCGGCTGCGGCCGGATCAGGAAACCGATCCTCAGGAGCAACCCGGACCTCAGGAGCAACCCGGACCTCAGGAGCAACCCGAATCTCAGGAGCAACCCGAATCTCAGGGAGACATAGAGCCCAGGGAGGAGGTTGCAGGTAACATTGCGACCTCAGAAATCGAGAAGTTGCAGCGGCGGTTGATTAAGACAGAACGCCAATCCGAGGATCAGATCAAGCGATCCAGCCAGCTGAAACAGGCACTGGACAAGGTTAAGGGGCAGCTTTCCCACGTCGAGAAGAAACGTATCGAAATTGAGGAGAAATACCATAGGCTGCAGGGTGATGCCGGACAGCTTCGGGAATTACTGGAGCAGAAGGAAGGAGAGTTAATAGAGCTGCAAGACCAAGCGACACAGGTTGAGGTGTTGAGTACCGACAAGGCAGTTGCTGAATCGCGTCTAAGGGAGCTTGAAAGCGAAGTCTCAATGCTCCTGCAAAAAGTGGAGAAGACGGAGCAGAGAGAGCAGAAAACCGAAACTCGATTGGTTGAGGCTGGCGCCAGATACGAGGAGCAGATCAAGCATGCAGAAGAAAACGAGGAGGTACTGAGAAAAGAGCTGACTGCGGCGGATGAGAAGGTCAACGCACTGCATTTGAAACTGACTGCCCTGGAGAGCAGCAGCAACGAGCAGTCGGAGCAGCATCGGCGGGAGAGGGAGGCACTGCAGGAGGCGATAGAGCAGCAAAAGACGGCGCAGACCGAGGCGGCGCAGCAATCTGCGATAGTGCAAAGAGAAAAAGAGCAGGCCGATCAGGAATTGACGGCGATGCGGGAGCAGTTGGCCGGTTTGGAGTCAAAGTTGTCCGGGCAGGAGAGTGCCGGTAACGCCCAGGCGGAGCAGCATAGGCAGGTAGTAACAGACCTGCAGGGCATGATCGAACAGCAAAAGAGGGAGCAGGCCGAAGCGGCGGAGAAATTCGCGATCCTGCAAAGAGAAAAAAAGCAGGCCGATCAGGAGCTGACGGCGACGCGGGAGCAGTTGGCCAAGTTGGAGTCGAAATTATCAGGCCAGGAGAGTGTCGGCAACACCCAGGTGGAGCAGCATCGACAGGAACTGACAGCACTGCAGGGCACGATCGATCTGCAGCAGAGGGAGCAGGCTGAGACAGCACAGCTACTTGAGAACCTGCAAAGAGAAAAAGAACAGGCCGATCAGGAGCTGATGAGCACACGAGAGCAGCTGGTCCAGCTGGAATCGAAACTGATTGCTCAGGAGTCAGCTCGAGACGAGCAGGATGCGGGGCTGCAACAGATACTGACAGATCTGCGGCTAGAAAAAGATCGGCTGGGACAAGAACTGGACAGTGCGAAGCGGCAGGTCGGTGCACTCAATGAGAGCCTTGCCGCAATGGAGAGCAATGGGAGCGAACAAGAGAATAGGTCCCGCAAAGAACTGCAGTCGTTGCAGCAGGCGCTGGATGAGCAAAAGGTAAGTGCCGAAAAGCAGTTGGAGGCAGTGAGAGCGAATCAACGTGCGACCGAGGCGGAGTTGGCCAGAACGCGCGAGAAACAGTGTTTTCTGCAGAACGAACTGGATGCACTGGCGGGTGGTGATACGCAACAGGGCGTCAAACTCCAGCAAGAGGTTGACGGTTTACGGGAGGAATTGGAGAAAACCAGATATCAGCTCAGCGTTGCCGAGGAAAAAGTCGATACCCTTGGGCCGGAAAGCGGTCGATTGCTAGAGGAGCTGGAAAAGACCACCAACGAGCTCGTGACGGTCAAGGGGGTGATCGGAGAGAAGGATGTTCAAGTCGGTGAGCAGTTACAAGAGTTGGCGCGGGTCAACGAAAAACTTGAGGCTCAGAAGCAAAGCTCGGAAGAAGAGATCAGGTCGTTACGCCAGGAACTCAGAGAACTAGCCGACGCCAGGGAAGCAGTGGACGACCAGATGAAACGTCAGCGCGGCCAGTTGGAAGCGCTGAAATCCGGCGGTGGTGATATCAAGGCGCTACAGGCGGAGTTAGAGACGTTGACCGACGCCTTGGAGGAGTCCGACAAGGTCTACGACGAGGTGGTGAAACGTGCTGAACAGGCGCAGGCCGAGCGCGATCAGCAGGTAGCACGGGTCGTGCAGTTGGAAGACGAGCTCAAGTCCCTGCGTCAATCGGCGCCCGCTTCAGGCGGCGGCGCCGAGGTTGAAGAGGCGAGGCGTGAAAAGGAGGAGGCGGAAGCCCAGCTGGAGGTATTGAAAAAAGAGCTTAGCGCGCTGCATGCCAGGATCGAACAGCAGGCAGAAGATCTGCGCATGGCCCAGGCCAAAACCGGGGATGAAGAGGCCGCACTGAGCAGCGAACTACTGCTGGTTCGGGAACAGGCCGAATCAGAGGTGGCTCGATTGCGCCGCGAGTTGGAGCAGGCCAATGATCGACTTTCAGCCCGGACGGACTCAGAGAGTCTGAAGGAGGGCAACGCCGATCAGTGGAATAAGCTGGAAGAGTTACGCATGGAGCTCAAGGAGAAGGAATTGCGTGGCGCCGCAGAGGCGGCCGAGAACGAGGCTTTACGCAAAGAACTGGCAGAGCTTCAGGCCCACCTGGCGGGACACAAACAGGAACTCACTGAGTCCAGCCACGAACACAACAGGTTGTTTGAAGAAGTCGAAGGTCGAAACAGCGAAATCGATCGACTGAAGCAAGCACTGGATATTGCCACGGTAGAGGCGGAAGAGGCGGATTTCCGCCGCGAGGAGGCAGAAGCTGCTCGTAAGCAGGTGGAGGAGGCCCTTTATCAGGCGCAGCAAGACCTAGAGACTCAGCGGAACCGAGAGTTGGTCAAAGGCGAAATTCACGCATCGTCAAACGGTTTGCAGATTACCGAGCGCACGACCGAACGCGCGGGTAGAAAGGTCTTCATGGGCGCAGTCGCTGGGGCCCTGCTGGCATTCGGAGTTGCAGATGGGCTCTCTATCCTGGGTGGAAAAGGTGAAATCGTATCAAGTCTGCTGGGTGAGGAGTGGTTGCAGCAGTTGATTCAGCGTTCACGCGGCCTTATGTCACCGGACGAAACACACAATTCACCCGAAGGTGGGGGTGTGGACGACATAAAAACCGATTCGGTAAAGCCGGATGTCGAGGTCGTCGAGGAGGGACGGAAGGCTGCAAAGGCAATACCAGACGCGGCACCCGTGTCAGTGGCGCAGGCCTCCAGCTCTTCACGACCCGATTCGCAACCCCGCAAACCAGAATCATCTGACGCGCATCACGCCTCGGCTGCAGCCACTCTCCGTGATCGGCTGACCAACGGTGACTTGGGACCGGCGATGGTGTACATCCGCGGCGGAAAGTTTACCATGGGCGGCGAACTCACACCGCTTGCCCAGGACGAACAGCCGGCTCATTCAGTGGTATTGAAGAGTTTTGCCATTGGACGATTCGAAGTGACATTCGATGAATATTTGGAATTTGCGATGGCAACGGGAAGAGACGCACCGGGCGACGAGGGATGGGGCAGTGGCCGCCGACCGGTGATCAATGTGAGCTGGGAAGATGCTGTAGCCTACACTGAATGGCTCTCCGAACAGACCGGCAGGTCGTATCGGCTTCCTACCGAGGCGGAGTGGGAATACGCTGCAACCGGCGGTGCCGATACTTACTACTGGTGGGGCTATGCACTGGGCGAGGGGCGGGCCAACTGTTTTAACTGCGGCAGTCAATGGGACGGTGCTTCCAGCGCACCGGTAGGCAGCTTTGAGGCCAACGCCTATGGTCTACATAACACTGCAGGAAATGTCATGGAGTGGGTAGAGGACTGTTATTACGGCAATTACCTGGGTGCGCCAGCAGATGGAAGCGCCTGGGCGGATGCCGAGTGCCGCGATCGGGTCGTCCGTGGCGGTGCCTTCAACAAACCGGGGGATGCCTTGCGCGCTACCAGGCGTTCGAGACAGGATGCGCAAGCCAGATTGTCCGCGCTTGGGTTCCGGGTCGTTAGAGAAGTCAATTAACCCGCTGCCAGCGATGCGTATTCTGGCAGTCGGCATCGCTACTATCGACGTCATAAATACTGTTGCCGCCTATCCGGCTGAGGACCAGGAGGTCCGGGCCTTGAAGCAACGCGTCTGCCGCGGAGGGAATGCGACCAATACGCTGGTGGTCTTGAGCCAGCTGGGTCATAGTTGCAGTTGGTGTGGCGTTATCGCCGATGATGCGGATAGTCGATTGATCCTCAACGACCTTGTTCGCAATGACGTAAGTACTCACTTTACGGTGCAGCAACCAGGGGGTAGAACTCCAGTTTCCTATGTGAGCCTCAGCGTGGCGCACGGCAGTCGTACTATCGTGCACTACCGGCGCCTTTCCGAGTACTCTGATCGTGATTTCGCTGCAATCCCGCTGGACCAGTTTGATTGGGTTCACTTCGAGGGCCGCAATCTGTCGGAACTGGAAAAGATGCTGCGGCGTTGTTCGGTCAGCCGCTGTTCCCTCGAGGTGGAAAAGCCCAGAGAGGGGATAGAGCGCCTGTTTCCTGAGGCTGGGGTTTTGATGTTTTCCGGGCAATATGCCCGTTATCGGGGCTTCACCGATGGTGCCGCTTTTCTCGCCGAAATGCAGGCCGAGACGGCACCAGGCGCCATCATGACCTGTGCCTGGGGGGAGCAAGGCGCCTGGGGCAGGGATGCGGCCGGGGAGATCTGCTACATGCCGGCGATGAGACCGACGTCGGTAGTGGATAGCCTGGGGGCGGGGGATGTGTTTAACGCCGGGATACTTCACGGCTTGCTGCAAGGGGAGCCAATATCCCAGATCCTCGCTTTCGCCACGCGGCTGGCCGGAAGGAAGTGTGGACAATCGGGTTTTGAGGGGTTGATGGATGAGTGAGGTGGCCGTGTTCGTGCTCTCTTTGCACGAACTCTCCGACCTTGACTCCAGGGGGTTTTCATTGTCCCTGCAGGGCAAAACGCTGGAGGGTTTTCTGGTAAAAAAGGGCGCCGGGGTCTTTGCCTACCGCAACCGTTGTCCCCATACCGGCGCCCCGCTGGACTGGTCTCCGCATCAGTTTTTGAGTCCGGATTCCGATTTTATCCAATGCGCCATGCACGGCGCATTGTTTCAGATCGAAACCGGACTCTGTGTTTCTGGTCCCTGCGCGCATCAGCAACTGGAACCACTTCCACTAGCGATCAGGGATGGACAGGTATTCATTGAGGCCTGTCAGGGCCCTCGTATGTCTTGACAGGTCTCGAGCTGATATCAGCTTATTCTATGTCATCGAGCGGATTGCGGTGTTTTTCTCCGGCTGGCAGGTCGTGGTCCACCCCGTAATCCTCGTGGGATAGATCCAGCGAGCCGGACCAATCTTCCGGCGGTTGCGCTTGACGTACCCCGATCTCAGCCCATGTCTCAAAATCGTATTCTTCAATGGTGCCGTCGTAAAATTGGACCTCAACGGTTTTTTCCTCCGGGTCCCAGGCCACTACTTCAAGGGTCTCGCCCTCCTGATTCTGATACCAGGCTCCAACTCTGGGAATAGGCGTACTCATTGCGGTTCTCCGAGTTTTACCTTTGATTGATAATTACGCCCCTCCCCCTAAAACAGGATCGGCGCCGATTCCGACATGTTCTGCTCTATTGCTAATGATAGCCGGGTATCGCGATTTTGGACCAGGAAAAGAGGGTTCCCCTGGGAACTGCAGGCCGCATGCCTATCCCGGTCGTCCGGTTGCCCGACGATTCGGATCATATCATGGGTTTTTCGTGGTTGGTTCCCGCGCGCTATTCACCCTTCGCTGAGGGGGTTTTACTCTGGTAGTAGAGGGAGTAGATTTTAAACTAGATTTCATCATCTGGAACCCAGTTGGGGATTGAATTCAGCTTAGCCGATGAATCAGTGTTTTTTTTCTATCATACCGCTGCTTCCTGCCCCTAGCTCCAGGGCGGGCAGGGGCGATTACCCGGGATGCGGAGGCTGATGGAACTGGCGGGCGGTCTGTTTTCGGAAACCCTGCGCTGGTGGCTGGGAGCTGTATACACGTTGATACTCTTCTCCGCCATCCGTTTAGCCAGTTGGCGCCGGTTGTACAACAGTGAACAGTTGAATGTCTTCTTTGGTTCTTGTGTGGTGCTCCTGCTGCTCTGGCAGGTGCGGGCTCAGGTGGATCCTGCCTGGAGTTTTCACCTGCTGGGTATAACTGCGCTGACCCTGATGTTCGGTTGGTCCTTCGCTATCATCGGTAGCAGCATTGCCCTGGTTGGCGTCAACCTCAATGGCGGGCAAGGCTGGGATGGTTTCGTTCTCAACGCAATGACGCTGGGGGTAGTACCGGTAACTCTGACACAAGTTTCTCTGGTACTGGCACGTTCTTATCTGCCCAGGAATTTTTTTGTTTATGTACTGGTAAATGCTTTTCTGACTGCGGGTTTCGCTGCTTTGGCCAGCGGTTATCTGGCCGCCGGCCTGCTGGTACTGAGCGGCTCTTTCAGCCTGATTGAATTAAAACAGAATTTTCTTCCGTTTTTCCCATTGATGTTTTTGCCGGAAGCGATGGTAAATGGATGGATAATCACCATACTGGTACTCTACCGCCCAAATTGGGTGGGTAGTTTCAGCGATGAATTCTATCTCAAAGGGAAATAGGGGGGAGTGACATTGAGTTGGTGGGGCAAACTGGCGGGAGGGGCGTTTGGCTTCATGCTTGGCGGGCCGCTGGGTGCTCTGTTGGGCGTCGGGCTGGGGCACAATCTGGACCGTGGCCTGGATGGCCTGAAACAGGATGAAGAGCTTGCCCCCGGTGAGCGTGAACGGGTCCAGACTGCCTTCTTTACAGCCACCTTTTCGGTCATGGGAAGTGTGGCCAAGGCCGACGGCCGGGTGTCGCAGAAGGAGATTGCGCTGGCCACCGCGGTGATGGACCAGATGGATCTGGATGCGGAGATGCGCCGTACCGCGATCCGTCTGTTCAATCAGGGAAAGAAGGATGATTTTCCACTGGATGATGTGCTGGACCAATTCCGCCTTGAGAGTCATCGCCGGACCACCCTGATCCAGATGTTCATAGAGATCCAGCTTCAGGCCGCCTACGCCGATGATCGTTTGAACGCCGTGGAGGAGCGCCTGCTGTTGCATATCTGCAGGCGGCTGGGGGTCCCTGAATTTCTGTTCCGCCGGTTGGAGAGAATGATTCAGGCCGAGCGGCACTATACGGACCAGGGGCGGAGGGAGAAGGTGGGACAGGAGCCGCATCCAAGCCTGGATGATGCCTACGCCATTCTGAATATCTCGCCCGATGTCAGTGATGCAGAGGTGAAGAAGGCCTACCGACGTCTGCTCAGCCAACACCACCCGGATAAATTGGTGGCCAAGGGCCTACCTCAGGAGATGATGAAAATGGCAGCCCAGAAGACACACGAAATCCGACAGGCCTACGAAAAAGTGAAAGAGACACGGGGATTTTAGTGGGTCTGCCTTCAGCCAGTGGCGGTTGGTCGCCACAGTTGCGCCGCGAAGTATATTATCAATGGTGGAGGAGATGTCTGATACGCTGGGTCCCATTCTGCTTAATTTTATCTCACCATGCTTTGGCGGGTTTCTGACCCTGTTCTTCATGAGGCTTGGCTGCAAGGTCTTCAGCTACATCGTCACTTCAGCATCCCGCATGAACTCGCCAAGGGGATCATGCAAATCCTACCCTCTACCTTCGAAGAGATCAGAAAGAAAAATCCCCACTACAAGTCGATTGATGATCCGCACTAGTAGAATATCGCGGCAGCTATTTACTACGACTGTGCTATGTATCGTCGCTGGTGGAAGAAGTTATCCAAGGGTCAGCAATTGAAATTTGCCTTCGCCAGCTACAATGCGGGTTACAACAGGGTTGAACGCGCCTTCCGCCAGGCCAGGGAAAGCGATCAGCAGGCTGAGGCATGGGAACAGGTTGCACCCTTTACTCCGCCTGAAACACGCAACTATGTGCTCCGCATTCAAGCTTTGATGAAAGGGGCGAAATGAACTTGGATGACGCCTCTTTTCTGCATTTGTTTAGACCATGACGGCTTCGAACGGAGTGCATAGAGGCCTATCGAGGTGTTACTTCCCGATCCCGTACGCCAAGCAGGTAGAGGATGCCGTCCAGACCAAGCGTGGAAATGGCATGACGGGCGTTTCGGCGCACCACCGGTTTGGCGTGGAATGCGACGCCAAGCCCGGCAAGACTGAGCATGGGAAGATCGTTGGCCCCATCACCCACAGCGATCACCTGTTCTAGAGTGATGCCCATCTCGGCGGCCATATCGGTTAGCAGTTCCGCTTTCTTAGCGCCGTCCACGATCTCCCCCTTCACTTCACCGGTAAGTTTGCCGTCCTTGAGTTCCAGTTCGTTGGCGGAGACACAGTCGACCCCTAACTTTTGTTTCAGATGATTCGCAAAATAGGTGAATCCACCGGAAAGGATGCCGACTCGAAATCCCAGTTTTTTGAGGTTTGATATCAGTCGCTCCGCGCCCTCGGTAATAGGTAGAGTCCGGGCAATTTCTTCGAGTACCGATTGATCCAATCCCTTGAGCAGGCCCATACGTCGTCGGAAACTCTCCTTGAAGTCGATCTCCCCCCGCATTGCCGCCTCGGTAATGGCGCCTACTTCATCGCCTACCCCCGCTGCCTTGGCCAGTTCGTCGATCACCTCCACCTGGATCAAGGTGGAGTCCATGTCAAAAACTATCAGGCGGCGGTTGCGTCGGTAGAGGTCATCCGCCTGGAAGGCAATATCCACCTCGTCGGCGCCGCTGATCTCAAGCAGGTCATGGCGCAGCAATGCGGGATCTCCTGCCTCTCCCCGCAGGGAAAACTCCACACAGGCTCGTCGGTGAGGGTTGTCACGCTGCAGCGAAAAACGTCCGGATAATCGGGTAATGCCGTCGATGTTCAGTCCGTGGACAGAAACCACGCGCGCAACCCGGGAGATGTTGCGAGCGGTTAGCTTTCGCCCCAGCATGGTCACGATGTAACGCGGCTTGCCCTGCAGTCCGACCCAGTGTTCGTACTCCTTCTCCTCCACCGGTGTGAAGTTGATGTTCAGCTTTAATTGGTGGGCCTGGAACAGCAGGTCTTTGAGGACTGGCCCCGACTGGGCCTCCGGCGGCACTTCCAGAAGCATGCCCAGTGACAGGTGGTCGTGAATCACTGCCTGGCCGATATCCAGTATATTGATCCCGTTTTCGGCCAGCACCTCAGTCAGTGCCACGGTCAATCCCGGGTGGTCCTGGCCGGTGATGTTCAAAAGGATGATTTCCCGCATAGTGTTAACAGGCCCTGGATCAGTTTAGATGGTAGAGTTCTGGGAGCATCGCGGGGGGAAACTGCAGATGAAATCCGCTCTCTCTCAGGTTGGAGATGACCTGGTTTACATCTTCCCGCGCCAGCGATCGGTCGGGGTGCAGTTCCAGTTCCAGTACCAGCGTGGGTCTGCCGAATCGCTGGAGCAGCCCGCTGGGCAGGCTGTCGAAGGCATCCTTTTGTGCCAGGTACAGGTACATCTCGTCCTTGCGGCTGCCGCGATAGATCCAGCAGGGAATACGGCTGTCATGGTGACTGTTCACGCGCTGCTTGGGTCTGCGGTCAGGGCCAGATCCCCCGCTGCAGGGTAGCGTGGGCCACCCGTTCTATGGCAACCGTCAGCGCGGCAGTGCGCAGGTCGGTGTATAACCCAGCGTCTCCAGGGTCGCCGGAGGCAAACGAACGCCACCGGTTTACCACCGCATCGGTGGCGTGGTTCATCTTGTCGCGCAATTTGGCATGGATCTCGACCAGGGGCCACTCCTGATTCTGAATGTTCTGTACCCATTCGAAATAGCTTACGGTAACGCCGCCTGCGTTGGCCAGGATATCGGGAATCAGGTGGATTCCCCGCTCCGTCAACCGATCATCCGCCTGCGGAGTAACCGGTCGGTTGGCCGCCTCAACGATGAGCCTGGCCCGGATGTGGTCCACGTTTTCCGCATGAATCTGGTTGCCCAAGGCCGCCGGCATCAAAATATCGCACTCCATGCAAAGCAGTTCTTCGTTGCTGATGGCCCGGGTCTCGGGAAATCCGACCACCGTTCCCTGCCTGCGCTTCCATGCCTCTATCGCCGAAATGTCGAGTCCACCACTGTTGCTGGTTGCGATTCCGCCCCGCGAATCACTGACTGCGATGACCTCCGCACCGGTCTCCCGCATCAGCCGGGCAGCTACCCGGCCTACTTCCCCGAAGCCCTGGATAACAACCCGGGCCCCCTGCAGGGAGCCAAGTCCGGGCAGAATTCCCTGGGACAAAAATCGCTCGGTGACTATCAGGCAACCCCGGGCCGTGGCCTCGTCCCGGCCAGACGATCCCCCCAGATCAAGGGGTTTGCCGGTGACCACCGGGCGGTTGTTCCGACCGGGATGCATCATATCGTAGGTGTCAAATATCCAGGCCATGGTCTGGGAATCGGTGTACATGTCGGGGGCCGGGATGTCGGTATTAGGGCCGATGTTGTCGCCTAGTTCGTTGATGAAGCGTCGGGTGATGCGCCGCAGCTCTACCTCGCTGAGCTGTTTAGGGTCGCAGGCAACCCCGCCTTTGGCGCCGCCGAAGGGCACTTTTACCAGGGCACACTTCCAGGTCATCAGCGAGGCCAGGGCCGTTACCTCATCCTCGTCCACGCAGGGATGAAAACGGATGCCGCCTTTGCCTGGGCCCATGACATTATTATGCAGCACCCGGTAGCCATGAAAGGTCTGAACCGAGCCGTCCTCCATCTCAATCGGAAAACAGGTGCTGACCGTGCGTTTCGGACAGCTGAAAAAATCGACCAGTCCCCGTTTCAACCCCCCCAGGTGCCCGGTGGCGCGCCGAAATTGCTCCTGGGTGATATGGAATGGAGATAGATCTTCGGTTGCACCACGGCTGGACTGAGCCTCTGTGCCGTTTACAGGCTTCATTTTTCTATTCGATTGCCAACGCTAACGAAGAGTGGGCCCACCTGGGCTGATTCTGGCTTCGGCCATGCCGGTCTTCCTAAGCACGACCGTTGAATCCGGCCCTTACTATTGCTCTGGATCACGGCTTCTCGGGAAGCCCCGTTTTGGAAACCGCCAATGCGGGGATCTTTTTCAGTTTCCATATGCCACTGTTGTATTCCTGCATGGTGCGGTCGGTGGAAAATTTGCAGCTCGCGGCAGTGTTGAGGATGGCGCTGGTGATCCATCGCTCCTGGTCTCTGTAGGCGGCGGCAGCCTGTTCCTGGGTCTCCACATAGCTGCCGAAGTCCGCGGCCACCATCCAGGGGTCGGCCGGGCTGCGGATGGCCTCGACAATCGGATCAAAGATGCCTGGTTCGAACTGGTTGAAATGACCGATTTCCAGCAACTCCATCACCCGTGACAGATTGGGATCCGCGTCGATGATCGCGTTCGGGTCGTAATGTCCTCGTCGTTCGGCGACTTGGTCTTCGGTCAGTCCGAACAGGAAGAAATGCGCTTCCCCCACTTCTTCACGAATCTCGATGTTGGCACCGTCCAGGGTGCCGATAGTCAATGCGCCATTCATCATGAATTTCATGTTGCCGGTACCCGACGCCTCTTTGCCGGCGGTGGAGATCTGCTCAGACAGGTCGGTGGCGGGGCAGATTACCTCCATGGCGGAGACCCGATAGTTGGGCAGGAAGGCGACTTTGAGTAGATCGCCCACCTCCGAGTCCCGGTTCACCACCCGGGCGACATTGTTGATCAGTTTGATGATCCTTTTGGCTTGTGCATAACCGGGTGCGGCCTTGCCGCCGATCAGCACACAGCGGGGAGTCCAGTCGGCGATATCTCCTTCCTTTATCCGGTTATAGAGATGGATGACGTGAAGGATATTGAGTAGCTGTCGTTTGTACTCATGGATACGTTTAACCTGGATATCGAACAGCGCTTCCGGGTCGAACTCCACATGACACTCCTTTTTCACCAGCTCGGCCAGCCGTGTCTTGTTCTCCTGTTTTACCTCTCTCCATCTATGGCGGAAGTCGGGGTCACTCACATAGGTCGACAGTTTTCGCAGCTGCTCCAGATCGTTGATCCAGGCGTCGCCGATGGTCTCATCGATCAGTTTTCTTAGCCCGGGGTTGCAGTGGGCCATCCAGCGGCGCTGGGTGACGCCATTGGTTTTGTTATTAAATTTTTCTGGCCAGAGGTCATAAAATTCGTGAAACAGGCCTTCTACCAGCAGGCGGGAATGGAGTTCCGCCACGCCGTTTATGGAGAAGCTGCCTACAATTGCCAGATAGGCCATCCGAACCTGGGGCTCTGGCCCCTCTTCGATGATTGAAAGGCGGCTGAGACGGTCGATATCGGCCGGCCAGCGGGCGGCGACCTCCGCCAGATGGCGGGCGTTGATCTCGTAGATGATATCCAGCAGTCGCGGCAGTAGTTTTTCGAACATCTTCACCGGCCAGCGTTCGAGCGCTTCTGGCAACAGCGTATGGTTGGTGTAGGCCATGGTATTGCGTGTAATATCCCAGGCCGCGTCCCACTCCAGCTTTTCGATGTCCAGCAGCAGCCGCATCAACTCTGCCACGGCAATGGTCGGGTGTGTGTCGTTCAGCTGGAAGCAGTTCTTTGCCGGGAATTCTGACAGGTCGTCCCCTTTGCGCGTTTTCCAGTCCCGCATGACATCTTTCATACTGGCGCTGGCCAGGAAATACTGTTGCTTCAGTCGCAGTTCCTTACCGTTTTCACTGGCGTCATTGGGATAAAGCACCATGGTGATGTTTTCTGCATGGTTCTTGGCCTCTACAGATTCGGTGTAACTGCCGGCATTGAATTCGCCGAGATCGAATTCGTCGGTAGCCGTAGAGTGCCAGAGACGGAGGGTATTGACCGTTCCGTTGCGGTAACCGGGTATCGGAATGTCATAGGGTATCGCCAGGACATCGCGGGTATTCACCCAGCGGGCGCGCCTTACACCCTGATCGTCCGTATAGAATTCAGTGTGCCCGCCAAAGGAGACGCGCTGCTTGTAGTCGGGGCGCTCCATCTCCCATGGGCTGCCGTCCCGCAACCAGTGGTCCGGCTCTTCGACCTGGTGACCGTTCTCGATATTCTGGCGGAACATGCCGTACTCGTAACGGATGCCATAGCCCTTAATCGGTAGCTGGAGGGTGGCGCAGCTGTCAAGAAAACAGGCCGCCAGGCGCCCCAGGCCGCCGTTGCCCAGGCCGGCATCGGGTTCGCTCTCGGCGATCTCCTCCATCACCAGCCCAAGGTCGTAAAGCGCATTGGTTGCCGCATCGGTGACACCCAGGTTGAGCATGGCATTCCCGAGAGAGCGCCCCATCAGAAACTCCAGGGAGAGATAGAAGGCCCTTCTGCCGTCTGCCTCATCATAGGCCTCCTGGGTTTTTTTCCAGCGCTCCATCAACCGATCCCGAATCGACATCGACAGCGCCTGACAGGGGTAATGGGTGGAACGGCAGCTGCCGTCCCGACCCAGGGTATGGGCAAAGTAGCGTCGGAAATCCCTTGAGATGCTGGCAGCGTCAAGGCCGAGTTCTGGTAGTTGTGTCAGCTTTTCGTTCGGTTTGCTCTGGATAAGAGGGGAAAAATGGGAGTCGATATCGTATGCCATGGTCTAGTTTCTGCTGCCGGTATTTTAAAATGTGCCCATTATAGATCAATCGGCTGTCGGATTGTTGGGCGGAAAAAAGACCGAGTAGATGTTCCGGAATGGATCGAAAATCCATCAGGGGCGGCGAACTAGTGTACCCATTATTTCGTCAGGATCTGGTTTTGATCCCTACTGTTTCGGAATTGCACGCGCTGTATTGCCTGCTCGGACTTGGCTTCAGACCGGCACAAGCCCGGTCAGACGGAACCCCCAAACCTGGCTGCAGGCGCTGCCGTCCTCGGAGCGGCCCGAGGTATTCGCCGCTCGTTGGCTGTCAGAAAAACTCTTCGTCGTGGATTTTAAGACCGTCAGGCGAGCCCACCTTACCGCTTTCATCGAGACGGATGCGCAATGAAAGATTGTTCCGTGAGTCGGCGTTACGCAGCGCCTCTTCCTGGGTGATCCTGCCCTCCTTATAAAGCAGATAGAGGGCCTGATCGAAGGTCTGCATACCGCGTTCGTTGCCCTGTTCCATGGCCTCCTTCACCGAATGAATATCCCCTTTCTGGATCAGTTCCGCCACGAAGGTAGAGAGCAGCATGATCTCGACTGCCGGGATGCGCTTGCCATCCTTGCTCTTGATCAGGCGCTGGGAGACAACCGCCTTGAGATTCAGTGAGAGATCCATGTAGAGCTGGTGATGCGCGCTGTCGGGGAAGAAATTGATAATACGATCCAGTGCCTGGTTTGCGTTGTTGGCATGCAGGGTCGACAGGCAGAGGTGACCGGTCTCGGCATAGGCGATGGCGTGCATCATGGTCTGTCGGTCCCGGATCTCACCAATCAGAATGACGTCTGGCGCTTCGCGCATGGCATTTTTCAGTGCGACTTCGTAGGACACCGTATCCAGACCTACCTCGCGCTGATCCACGACCGATTTTTTGTGCGTATGCAGAAACTCCACCGGGTCTTCGATGGTGAGGATATGGCCCGTGGTGTTGAGGTTTCGATGGTCCAGCATCGAGGCCAGGGTTGTAGACTTGCCTGAGCCGGTGGAACCGACTACCAGGATCAGCCCTCTGGGCTCCATGATCAGTTCTTTCAGAGTCTGGGGCAGGTTGAGCTCTTCGATCGACGGGATTTCGCCCTTGATATAGCGGATCACCATTGCGACGTCGCCGCGCTGACGGTAGACATTGATACGGAATCGTCCCAGTCCACCAATCGAGATGGCCAGATTACCCTCCATTGTGCGTTCGAATTCCGATACCTGATCGTCGCTCATCACCGAGTAGGCGAGCTTGCGCACCATGCCGGGTCCCATTGGGGAGTCGCCGATGGGCATGGTTCGGCCCTCGGCCTTCAGATTGGGCGGTGCCCCGGTACTGAAGAAGAGATCAGAGCCGTTTTTTTGAACCATCAGTTTCAGATAAGGGACAATTTCCATAATTCACTCTATAGCTGCTGACTGCCGGTAATGCTGGATTCGTTACTTTCCTGTTTTCATGTCAGCGGCAGCAAAGGCCAGGAATTAAGCGGAGAAAATAAAAAATACCCGGCTGTGTCACACTGGGTGGATAGCGGGCGGTAGCTGTGAAAAAGTGGAATTGGTCGAGCAATCGACCCAGAATAGGCAGTCTGATGGCAGAACTTACAATCAGCGGAATTTATTCCTACCCGGTGAAATCCCTGGGAGGCATCAACCTGGAGCGGGCCTGGTTGGATCCGAGAGGGATTCGCTTCGACCGGCACTGGATGCTGGTGGATCCAGAGGGTGTATTTATCACTCAGCGTCAGCTGCCGCGAATGGCCCTGATCGAGACCCGGTTGACCTCAGATGGCCTGCAGCTGTCTGCCGGAGAGATGCCGGATCTGATGATCGCCTTTGCCTCGAAAGACGACGAAAAGATGGAAGTGAGGGTGTGGGGCGATCGGTGCCTGGCTCGGTCGGCCGGGTCGAAGGCGGACCGCTGGCTGAGCCGTTTTTTAGATCGGGAATGCAGGCTAGTCTATATGCCGGAGGAGAGCGTCCGACGATTGGATCCGGACTATGCCGACGCAGCCGACCAGACCGGTTTCAGTGACGGTTTTCCTCTGCTGCTCATCTCCGAGGCATCCCTCCAGGACTTGAACAGCCGACTGTCAGAACCCCTGTCGATGAGGCGCTTTCGCCCCAATTTGGTAGTGGCGGGGTGTGCGCCCTATGCCGAGGACAATTGGCGCCGGATTCGAATTGGTGATAGCCGCTTTCGAGTGGTGAAGCCGTGTTCCCGTTGTGTTGTGACCACCGTAGATCCCGATACGGCGATCAAAGGCGAAGAGCCCCTGCGTACCCTGAGCCGCTACCGCAGAGTAGGGAATCGCGTCCTTTTTGGCCAGAATGTCATCCACGATACCTGTGGTGAACTCCGCCTTGGTATGGAGATCGAGGTGCTCGAGAGCGTGTAGCCCTGAGGGGATTTTATCCCACCGGGGGTGGATCAATCATGCTCAGCCAGTTCGAGGGCTTCGCCGGTCCGGAGCCAGGCCTCTTCCGCCGCTGCGAGATTTTGATCGAGTTCCCGCTTGCCGGATAACAGGGCCTTGAGCCGCTCCTTGTTTGTTTCGTCATAGAGCTCCGGTCGTGCCAGTTCCTGCTCCAGTTCCGTTTTTCTCCGGGTCAGCAGCGCCAGCTCCTGGTCCAGTTTGCGCAGTTGGTTGCGAAGGGGTTGAACCTCGCGGCGCCGCTCCGCCTCCTGGCGCTTCCGCTCCTTACGGGCAGTGGCGCTATGGTACCCTGGCGCTGTCTCTGTCGTTCCCGGGGCGGTGTCCGATCGGTTTTCTTTCAGCCAGCGGGGATAGGCATCCAGATCGTCCTGAAACTCATCTACCCGGCCGGCGTTGACCAGCAACAGCCGGTCGGTGGTGGTGCGCAACAGGTGTCGGTCATGGGAGACGATGACCATGGCCCCTTCGAACTCCTGCAGGGCCAGGCCAAGGCGATGGCGCATTTCCAGATCCAGATGGTTGCTGGGTTCGTCGAGCAGTAAAAGGTTGGGGCGCTGATAGACCAGCAGGGCCAGCACCAGGCGGGCCTTCTCGCCACCAGAGAAGGGGGCGACGGGAGACTCCGCCCGCTCGCCGGAAAAACCGAAACCACCGAGGTAATCCCGCAGGGACTGCTCCCGGGTTTGGCTGTCAAGCCGCATCAGGTGGTCGAGAGGACTCTGGTCCAAGTAGAGCTGGTCCAGCTGGTGTTGGGCAAAGTAGCCCAGTTTCAGTTCCTGCGCCGGCCGCCGGCGGCCGGTCAACGGTGGGGCTTCGCCAGCCAATAGTTTTATCAGGGTGGATTTACCGGCTCCATTGGGACCCAGCAGCCCAATACGATCACCCGGAGCCAGGCTCAGATTGACCTGCTCCAGCACGCGGGTTTCCCCGTAACCTGCAGCGGCTTCCGTCAGCTGCAGCAACGGATTCGGGGTCTTGTCAGGCGCCATGAATCGGAAATGGAACGGAGAGTCCACGTGGGCGGGAGCGATCTGCTCCATTCGCGCCAGCGCCTTGAGTCGGCTCTGTGCCTGTCGGGCCTTGGTCGCTTTGGCCCGAAAACGGTCGACATAACTTCGGACGTGGGCAATCTCGCGCTGCTGTTTGTCGAAAGCCGCCTGCTGGTTGGCCAATCGTTCGGCTCGGATCTTCTCAAAGGCCGAATAGTTGCCGCTGTAGAGGCTGGCCTTACCCTGCTCTAGGTGGACGATATGGGTGGCTACCTCATCCAGAAAGTCCCGGTCATGGGAAATCAGTAATAGGGTGCCAGGGTAACTTCTAAGCCACTCCCCCAGCCAGATCACAGCGTCCAGGTCCAGGTGGTTGGTGGGTTCGTCGAGCAGCAGCAGATCGGAACGGCACATCAGGGTTCTGGCCAGGTTGAGCCGCATGCGCCAGCCACCGGAGAAATGCTCAACCGGCCGATCCTCCTCACCGGGGGTGAAACCCAGCCCATGGATCAGGCAGGCGGCCCGGGATCTGGCGCTGTAACCGTCAATGGCATCCTGGCGGGCGTGGAGTTCCGCCACCCGCTCACCGCTATCCATCGATTCAGCCAGTCGCAGCTGTTGTTCGATCTCACGTAGTTCCTGGTCCCCGTCAAGGACATATTCGATGGCCGGACGCGGGTCGGAAGGGGTTTCCTGGGGCAGGTGGGCGGTGATCCAGTTCCGAGGAAGGGTGAAATCCCCTGTATCGGCCTGAACCTGGTCCAAGATCAGGGCGAACAGGCTGGATTTACCGCTGCCGTTGGCACCCGTAACCCCGACTCTTTGACCCGGGTGGATAATGAAGCTGGCATCAGAAACAAGCAGCCTGGCGCCGCGGCGCAGGCTGAGACGGTCGAATCGAAGCATGCCGCAGTCTACCAGTTTTGTGTTGCCGGCTGGCAAGCTCAGTTGCGGCGGTCGAGGCGCCGATAGCCAATCGCCTCGCTCAAGTGAAAGGTCCGTATAACCGGCGAACCACTGAGATCAGCGATGGTTCTGGCCAGTCGCAGTATGCGGTGATAGGCCCTTGCGGAGAGTCCAAGTTGCTCCATGGCGCGGAAGATCAACCGCTGATCGTCCGGTTCCAGCGGACATGCCTGTTCGAGTCGCCGGCCTTCCAGCAGGCAGTTGGGGTGATTGCTGCGTTTCAGTTGACGTTGTCGACAAGCCTCCACGCGGTTGCGTACCTGGGCGCTGCTTTCGGTCGGTGTCTGATTCCCGCTGCCCAGCATCTCAGAGGGCAGTCGAGGCACTTCTATGTGCATGTCGATGCGGTCCAGCAGGGGGCCCGAGATTCGACTACGATAACGCGCTACCTGATCTTCGGTGCAACGGCAGCTGTGGCCGCTGCTGTCTCCCAGGTGACCGCAGGGGCAGGGGTTCATGGCGGCGATCAACTGGAAGCGCGCCGGAAACTCTGCCTGATGGCTGGCCCGGGAGATGGTGATGCAGCCGCTCTCCAGGGGTTCGCGCAGCACCTCCAGGACCTTCCGGTCGAACTCTGGGAGCTCGTCGAGAAACAGTATCCCGTTGTGAGCAAGCGATATCTCACCCGGTTTGGGATTTCCCCCTCCGCCCACCAAGGCGACTCCGGACGCGGTGTGGTGGGGTTTCCGAAAGGGGCGCCTTTTCCAAACATCGGCCGAGAAGCCACGGCTGCTGACCGAGAGTATGGCAGCGGTCTCCAGGGCCTCCGTTTCATTCATCCTGGGGAGAATGCCGGGCAGGCGGGTCGCCAGCATCGACTTGCCGGAGCCAGGGGGGCCAATCATCAACAGGCTGTGACCGCCGGCCGCCGCAATCTCCAAGGCCCGCTTGGCCTGGGGCTGGCCCCTCACCTCGGCAAGGTCGGGGATGCCCGATGAAGGGGTGGATCTCGCTGCTGATTGGTAGCGAGGGATTTGGTTGCCCCGGATCAGATGATCGCAGACCTGAACCAGGTGGCATGCAGGGTGAATATCCAGGCCGCCAACGAGCGCCGCTTCGGCGGCATTCGCCTGGGGCAGGATCATGGCTCTGCCCGCTTTTCGAGCGGCCAGTGCCACCGGCAGCACACCGCGCGCCGGACGCAATTCGCCGGACAATGCCAGTTCACCGATGAATTCGTAGGTCTGCAGCTGTTGCGCCCGGATCTGGCCGGATGCGGCTAGTATGCCAAGTGCGATGGGGAGGTCGAACCTGCCCCCCTCTTTGGGCAGATCCGCCGGAGCCAGGTTAATTGTTATGCGCCGCGCAGGAAATTCAAAGCGCGAGTTGAGCAGGGCACCACGCACACGGTCCTTGCTCTCTCTTACCGCCATTTCCGGCAGACCGGCCATCGAAAGACTGGGGAGACCGTTGGCGAGGTGGACCTCAACGGTAACCAATGGTGCCTCGACACCGCTGCGGGCGCGGCTGAATAGTACGGCCAGAGACATAGCACACCTTCCTTGGCGTTCGCTGAGTCAGGAGCTTCTGATCAGCCTCCTATTGTTGCTGCTTTTCGAGTGCAGCAATCTGTTGTTCCAACTGCTCCAGTTTACTTCGGGTTCGGGCCAGCACTGCACTCTGAACGTCGAACTCCTGACGGGTTACAAGCTCCAGACGGGAGAGTCCACTTTCCAGCGCCGCTCGCAGGTTTTTCTGCAGGTCTTGCTGCACAAACCGAAGGCCGGTCGGAACACTGCCTGCCAGTCGCTTGGCCAGGTCATCTAACAGCTTGGGATCGATCATGGCGGAACCTTAGCGGTGTGGCCTGGGGATGTCCAGTCCAGGGTGGACGATTCATCTTCGATCGCCAGGGAACAAATGCACCGGAATGGTGCGTGGCGACGGGTTGCAACGGGATGCACCGCCCGATTTTAGTGCGCTGTTTTGGTGCGCGATAAGGTTTGATTAAGATAACTTATTGTTATTACTGTAATTATAAGGGTTGGCATGAGAGCTGCTTAGTGCATGTAAGCCAGGCCGGATGGTTCCGACCACAGGTTTCCAATGGCTGCGAATGCAAGCAATTCCGATTTGAGGAGAAATAGAAATGAAACTGGTAGTAGCAATCATCAAGCCCTTCAAGCTGGATGATGTCCGTGAAGCACTCTCAGAAGTGGGTGCCTCTGGTATCACCGTGATTGAAGTCAAGGGCTTTGGTCGCCAGAAGGGCCATACAGAACTCTACCGCGGCGCCGAGTACGTGGTGGATTTCCTGCCCAAGATCAAGGTCGAAGTAGCGGTCTCCGCCGACAAAGTGGAGCAGGTGATCGAGGCGATCAGCGGCGCCGCCAGGACTGGCAAGATCGGCGACGGCAAAATTTTCGTCTCCAGCCTGGAGCAGGTCGTTCGAATCCGTACCGGCGAAACCGGTCCGGAAGCGCTCTGATCAGCCGGCTTCAACCATAACCCGAGGTGTAAACGATGGAAGACATTCTGAATCTTCGCTACGCCCTGGATACCTTCTATTTCCTGGTATCCGGTGCATTGGTGATGTGGATGGCGGCAGGCTTCGCCATGCTCGAGGCTGGCCTGGTACGGGCCAAGAACACAGCCGAAATCCTGACCAAAAACATTACCTTGTTCGCAGTCGCCTGTGTCATGTACATGTTGATGGGCTACAACATTATGTATCCTGAGGGTGGTAACGGTTTTATTCCCGCTCTCGATCTCTCCTTCATGTTTGGTGGGGACAATGATCCGGCTGCCGTGCTGGCCCAGGACCCGGCCGGTTGGTATGACGGAGACTACTATTCCGCAATGTCGGATTTCTTTTTTCAGGTGGTATTCGTGGCCACCGCTATGTCGATTGTTTCCGGAGCCGTGGCAGAGCGCATGAAGCTGTGGAGCTTCCTCTGGTTCGCAGTGGTGATGACCGGCTTCATCTACCCGATGCAGGGCTACTGGAAGTGGGGCGGCGGCTTTCTGGACGAGCTTGGTTTCCAGGACTTTGCCGGTTCCGGTGTAGTCCATTTGTGCGGCGCCTCCGCCGCCCTGGCCGGGGTTATCCTGTTGGGTGCTCGTAAAGGCAAATATGGACCAAATGGAGAGATCCGGGCCATCCCGGGTGCCAACATGCCGTTGGCGACACTCGGTACCTTCATTCTCTGGCTTGGGTGGTTCGGTTTCAACGGCGGCTCTGAGCTTATCCTCTCCAATGTGGGTGAGGCCAACAGCGTAGCGGCTGTGTTCGTCAACACCAACGCCGCCGCCGCCGGTGGTGTGGTGGCTGCCCTGTTCACCGCCCGCGCGGTGTTCGGCAAGGCAGACCTGACCATGGTCCTGAACGGTGCCCTGGCTGGTCTGGTCGCGATCACGGCTGAACCACTGGCCCCCACTCCTCTGTGGGCTACCCTGGTTGGTGTAATTGGTGGGATTCTAGTGGTCTTTGCCATCATTACCTTGGATAAAATCAAACTCGATGATCCGGTGGGCGCCATCTCGGTGCATGGTGTGGTCGGCATGTGGGGCCTGATGGCAGTGCCTCTATCCAACGATGATGCCACCTTCGGCGCCCAGATTACCGGCCTGTTGGTCATCCTGGGGTGGACCTTTATCGCCAGTTTTATCGTATGGGCCATTTTGAAGATGACTGTTGGTATCCGTGTCTCCGAGGAGGAGGAGTACGAAGGCGTGGATATCGGGGAGTGCGGATTGGAGGCCTATCCAGAGTTTGTCGGTTCCCGCGGTTCCGGCAAATAGACGGCTATCTTTCCTTAATGAAAGAAAAAACGGGCGCTTCGGCGCCCGTTTTTTCTTTCTAGGCTCACTAAAAAAAGCGCCGACGGGATATTGAAAAACTGCTGCCATCTGTTTAATGTCCGACCTGATGCCATCCCGTAATGACGAAACTGCGCTCTGTCCGGTGGGTGAGACCAACTGTCCCAGAATCGGTGAATTGCTGGGGGCGCGGGCGGAAGCGGCCGAACTGGCTGAACTGGTTCATACGGATGCCCTGACGGGTCTCTTCAACTACCGTCACTTTGTCTTGGCGATGGAACAGGAGCAGGAACGCACCCGCCGTTCCGGACAGCCCACGTCGCTGGTGATGGTGGATCTGGATCACTTCAAGAAGATCAATGACCAGCGGGGGCACGAAGCCGGAAACCGGGTATTGCATCAATGTGGAGAATTGATCGCCGGATTGGTGCGCAGGATCGATCTCCCCTGTCGCTACGGTGGTGAGGAATTCGCCCTGATTCTGCCGGGCACGCCGCTGCCTCAGGCAGTCAATGCAGCCGAACGGTTGCGCGTCGCGATTGAACAGAGTTCCCTGGAATTCGACGGCTGTCAGCTCCGGGTAACGGCCAGTATGGGAGTGGACGTATTTGTGAAAGGTGATCGGCTCAGTATGAAGGCCTTCGTCGAGCGGGCCGATGGTTTTCTGTTCCAGGCGAAAGCGCAGGGCCGTAATCGGGTTTGTCACCCGGATTTCGCTCTTTATCGGCCCAGCAGTCAGGTCGGCAAAGAGGAAAAGGAAGCGCTGTTCAAGCCGTGATCCTCCCCTGTCATACCTTCAATCCAGCTGTCATCTGGTCGTCGGACTAGGGGCGTTTGTGTTGGACATGAAGTCAGCGCCGCAGGCAGACCTGGATCATGCGGTCCAGATAGCGGAACGGGTCTGGTGGGTGGGCCATCATCTTGCGGACGAGAGCTCACAGTGCCATGTCTATCTGATAGAGCAGGGAGACCAGTCAGTGCTGCTCGATCCGGGCTCGAGGCTGACTTTCGGCCATACCCTGGGCAAGATAGAGGAGGTTGTCCCCTTCTCTCATATCCGTTGGTTCATCTGCCACCAGCCGGGTCCTGACATCACTGCATCCCTGCCGCTGATCGATAGTATGGTCACCCGGGAGGATGCGCGTATCGTCTGTCACCGACGGGCGGAGGCGTTGATCAAACATTACGCTATCCATATTCCTTTTCAATTGATTGAGGAACAACAGTGGAAGTTGCAGCTCCCCGAGCGGCTACTGGATTTCGTGTTTACCCCTTACGCCCGTTTTTCCGGCGCCTTCTGCACCTTTGACAACCAGAGCGGTGTGCTTTTTTCCAGTGACCTGTTCGGTGGTTTCAGCGACGGCATCTCCCTTTTTGCGCAGGACGAGAGTTATTTCGATTCCATTCGCGCCTGCCATGAACATTACATCCCGAGCCGGGATGTGCTGGAGAACGCGCTGGCTCGAATCGAGCAACACCCGGTCAGGACCATTGCGCCTCAGCACGGATCGATCATCCCGCAGCAGCTGGTCGGTTACATCATCGGCAAGCTCAAGGGGCTGGATTGCGGGCTCTATCTAATGGCCAGGTCAGGTAGCGATATCCAGCGGCTCTCCCGTCTTAACACCACACTTAAAGATATCACCTCCACCATGATCGTCTCCCGGGACTTTCGCGAGATCGCCGACCGACTGCTGGCCATCGCGCAGCGGATGCTGCCGGCCGAGTCGCTCGAGTTTCATGCCCGGCTCGGGGACGAGCAGGTGCTGCATCTGGCGCCTGAGAGCCGGTATCGCGGAGTTGCCTCACCCCCCCCTGAGTTTGTTGGTCGCATGTTTGGCACTAACCGTGCGAACTGGGAGATCGATGCTCGGAGCGACTCCAACTTTGAGCTGATAGACATAAACCACAAAGGTGACCATGTGCGTCATGGTGTACTGCTTCCCCTGTTCCGGGGAGAAGAGGAGTGGATATACGGGGCTGCCGTGATCTATTTGTCAGAACCCATCGAGCTGGACCAGGATATCAGGCAGATGATGGAGCAGATGTCGGCCGCGCTGCAGGTGGCGGTGGAGCGCGAGGCCATCTACCGAAGTATCGAGCTGGAGCGACAGAAGTTCTACGAAAGATCCATTCGTGATCCCCTGACCGGCCTGTTCACTCGATTCTACATGGATGATGCGCTGCGCCGGCTGTTTGAGATTCAAGACCGCAACGGTGGCAACTCGGTAGCCCTGGCAATGCTGGACATCGATCATTTCAAGCGTATCAATGACCACTATGGCCATGTGCAGGGCGACGATGTTTTACGCCGGGTAGCCCACATAATCCAGGCCGATGCGCGGGCCGGAGATCTTCCCGTGCGTCTCGGCGGAGAGGAATTCGGCATTTTTGTGGTGGGAGAGTCTGCCTCTGATATTCCGGGTATTGCTGAACGCCTGCGCAAGAAGGTGGCCGCCATTCGCTTTCGGGGGGTACTCGCAAAGCTTGTAATAACTGTAAGCGTCGGTACTGCGGTTAGGCAGATCGGTGAATCCATCCCCGGTTTTATCGAACGGGCGGATCTGGCCCTTTATCAGGCCAAGAACCGGGGCCGCAACCAGGTCTGTTTTGCCGATGTCGCGGGCCACGCCTGCCAGAGGAGTCTGCGTTTTGACTAGATTGCTACTTTCCTTGGTGCTCGGTCTTTTGCTGGTTGAGGCAGTGCAGGCAGGGGTCTATCGCTGGGTGGATGATCAGGGGAGGGTCCATTTCGGCGACCGGTCGCCTGGTGATCAGGCGACGGAGTTGGAGTTGTCCCGGCCTGCACCCAAGCCCGGACAGATCGATCAGCAGCAGCTGGACGCGGAACGGAAGGCGGCGCGACAGAAACTGCTGGACAGTTTCGATGAAGAACGCCAGCAGCAGCGCCAGGAGGCGCAGAAGAGAGAGGTGGAGGCGCAGAAGCAGCGGCAGAACTGCGCCGCTGCCCGGGATCGCTTGAGGCGGTATGAGAACGCCTCTTCGCTCTACCAACCGTTGGAGGATGGGGGGCGGAGGGTACTCTCCAAGACGGAACGGCGGGTGGCCACCGAGCAGGCCCGGCAGGCGGTAGATCGCTGGTGCGAATAGCGATGGCTCGCTGCTGTCCTGCGGTCAGGCGTAGTCTTTGAGCTGGCGGTCAAAAAACTCCGGGACGGCGAAGGCGGCCCTGTGGATGTCGCTATTGTAGTAGCAGGTGGTAAAGGGGCGCCCCTGCGCGTCTGCTTCGCGAAAGCCTTCGATTTCCGCGCCTTTTCGTGCCAGAGTGGCGCTCCACCAGCCGCTTGGATAAACAGACTGGGGAAAAAAGAGGCTTTTGCGGTGTTCGAAGCCGGCGGCCAGCAGGGCCTGGTGCATCTGCTGCAGAATTTTCATGTGGATCAACGGTGATTCACTCTGCTGCACCAGCAGGCCGCTATCGCCCAGGACTCGGTGGCAGTCGCGGTAGAAGACCTCGGAAAATAGCGCCTTGCCCGGCCCGATAGGTTCGGTGCTATCGACGATGATCACCTCCAGGCTCCCCGTCTCTGCCTGCTGCATCCATTCACTTCCATCGACAAATATGAGTTCAGCCCGGGGATCCGTATTGTTTTCGCACAGCTCCGGGAAATAGATCTCGGCCAGGCGGGTAACCCGTTCGTCAATTTCAATCTGGGTAACGCTCTCTACCTCCGGATGCCGCAGTACTTCACGCAGGGTGCCGCAATCGCCACCGCCAATAATAGCGACCCGCCGGGGCGCGTGGTGGGTGTAGAGCACAGGATGTGACATCATCTCGTGATAGAGGAAGTTGTCCCGACCGCTGAGCATGATGAAGCCATCGATCACCATCAACCGGCCAAAATCGGTTGTGTCGTAGATTTCGATCTTCTGGTACCGGCTCTGCTCCCCGTGCAGCTTCTCTTTTATACGCAGGGAAAAGGCGGAACCGGATTCGTCACAGTATTCGGTAAACCAGTTGTCGTCGCGTTGCATAGCGGCTCTCGAAATCGGATGAGGCAAGATAACTAACCGCTCCGGCGGCCGCAAGATTTTCCTGTGATCGGAAAATGACCCATAATCGGCGGCTATTTAAGCCGCGCAGTGATGTTATGAAGGCCGATCTCTACCCGGTTCCACAAAACTATGCGATCGATCGCTGGGGCGAAGGCTATTTCGGGATCAATCCGGAGGGGCATGTCACGGCCCGGCCTGACCGGCAAGGGGAGCAGCAGGTAGATCTTTATCGGCTGGGTCTGGAGTTGCGGGAGTCTGGTCTATCCTGGCCAGTGTTGATCCGGTTTACCGACATCCTGCAGGATCGGGTGGCCACTCTGTGCCAAAGCTTTCGCACCGCCAGCGAACAAAGCGAATACCGTGGGCGCCATACCGCCGTCTACCCGGTGAAAGTCAATCAACAGCGTATGGTGGTCGAAGAGATACTGAACGGTGGCGAAGGGCAGGTTGGCCTGGAGGCGGGCAGCAAGCCGGAGCTGATGATCGTGCTTGCCCAATCGACTGTGGCTGGGGTCATCGTCTGCAATGGTTACAAGGACCGGGAGTATGTCCGTCTGGCGCTGATCGGGCTGCGATTGGGGCATCAGGTCTACCTGGTGATCGAAAAACCTTCAGAACTGGCGCTGGTGTTGACCGAGGCGGCGGACCTGGGAGTGGCGCCGCTGCTGGGGGTGCGGGTTCGGCTTTCGTCGTCTGCCGCCGGCAACTGGCAGAACTCTGGAGGTGAA
This sequence comes from uncultured Gammaproteobacteria bacterium, assembly GCA_963820955.1. Taxonomy (GTDB): domain Bacteria; phylum Pseudomonadota; class Gammaproteobacteria; order Chromatiales; family Chromatiaceae. Next base: position 93,472 of record CAWGCA010000047.1, read on the forward strand.
AAGGCCAAGTTTGGTCTTACCGCAGGTCAATTGCTGGAACTGGTGCGAGGGCTGGAGGAGGCCGGTCAGCTAGACCGCCTGCAACTGCTTCACTCCCATATCGGATCACAGATCCCCAATCTAGGGGATATAAGGCGCGGGGTGGAGGAGGTGGCCCGTTTCTATGGTGAACTGCGCCGACTGGGGGCTGGCATCCAGGTGGTGGACGTAGGTGGTGGCCTGGGGGTGGATTACGAGGGAACAGGCACGCGACATTTCTGTTCTGCAAATTACACCATCGACGCCTATGCAAGGGAGGTGGTGAAGTCGATCAACCGCGTCTGCCGGCAACAGGGTTTGCCCCACCCTGATCTATTCACCGAGGCGGGCCGGGCTATAACCGCCCATCATGCCGTGCTGATGGTCGATATTATCGACCGCGATCCGGTTCCAGTGACGGACCGGCAATCCTGGTTAACCGATGAATCGCAGGATGTGCTGCAAGCGCTGCATCGGGAGTTGATGCGGGTTGGTAGTCAGCCGCCATCAGAGGTGTACCAGGAGGCCTACCTTGGCCTGGAGGAGGTGCTTGAGTTGTTCGAGCAGGGGAAGCTGAGCCTGGAGCAGCGGGCACTGGCGGAGGAGCTCTTTTTCACCATTTGCCGGCGTCTGCGACCGCGCCTCCGGCCCGAGTCGAAACGGGACCGGGATCTGCTGGATCGACTGCGGGAACGGCTGGCAGATCGGTTGTTCGGCAACTTTTCCCTGTTTCAGTCACTGCCTGACGTCTGGGCCATAGATCAGATCTTCCCCGTGATGCCGTTGCACCGGTTGACCGAAGCCCCGCTCCGCAGTGCAATCTTGTATGATCTCACCTGCGATTCCGATGGCTGTATTGCTGATTATGTAGATCAGGATGGGGTCGAGAGCACGCTGCCCGTGCATGAGCCTGTTGACGGAGAACCTTATCTGTTGGGTATCTTTCTGGTGGGTGCCTACCAGGAGATTCTCGGTGACATGCACAACCTGTTCGGAGACACCAACGCCGTTAATCTGGAGCTGGACGGTGGCGACGATTACCGTCTGACTCATGTCGAGCGGGGTGATACGGTGGAACAACTGCTGCGCTACGTGCACTTCGATCCGGAATCGATGCTGCTGGTCTATCGGCAGAAACTGGAACGCTCGGGAATGTCGAACACGGAATCCACCCGGCTGCTGGGTGAGTTGCAGGCGGCTCTTCGCGGCTACACCTATTTCAAGGGTTGATCCATTGCTCCTGGTGGGGCAAGCTAAGCTTAGGCTTTATTCCGTGTGCCAGTATCCCTGCCGGATCATCTCCGACACCTCTTTCGGGCTCACCGGCTGGCTGAACAGGTATCCCTGAATTTCGTCACACCGCTCACGCCGCAGGAAATCCATTTGACGGTCGGTCTCCACACCTTCCGCTATGACGTTCAATTTAAGACTGTGGGCCATGGAGATGATGGCACTGCAGATGGCGGTATCGTTGCTGTCGCCCGGGATATCACGTATGAAGGACTGGTCGATCTTGATCCGGTCGATGGAGAGCCGCTTCAGGTAACTCAGGGAGGAGTAGCCGGTGCCGAAATCATCCACCGCAATCTGAAACCCCTGGGCGGAGAACTGGGTCAGAAGATTCTCCATTAGTCCGGCGTTTTCCATCAGGGTAGTTTCGGTTATCTCCAGTTCAATCTGCTGGGGTGTGGCTCCGGTGGTATCCACAATACGGCGCAGGCGATTGGAGAACTCATCCTGTTTCAGCTGCAGCGGTGAGATATTGACCGCAATCCGCAGATTGGCGATCCCTTCTTTTCTCCACTGCACGGACTGCTTGCAGGCGATCTCCAGTATCAGGTCTCCGAGGCGATGGATCAGGCCGGTGTCTTCGGCCACCTTAATGAAGACGTCCGGCGGCGTCTCTTCCGTTCCCTTGTGGTGCCAGCGCGCCAGTGCCTCGAGACCTACGATGTTGCCGCTACGCAGTTCGAACTGCGGCTGGTAGAGCACCTGGATATTGCTCTGTTCGATGGCGCGCCGCAGAGCGGTTTCAACCGTCAGATTCCAGCGGATGGGATCGCTCATGTCCGCGGCAAAGAACTGGAAGCCGTTGCCACCCAGTTCCTTGGCCTGGTACATGGCCGTATCGGCATGCTTGATCAGTTCTTCGCTGGTATCTCCGTCATCAGGGAACAGGGAGATGCCGATACTGGGAGTGAGAAAAAGTTCATGCTCGTCCACCAGAAGCGGGTTTCGAAAGGCCTTTATTACCTTCTCCGCCACCAGAATGGTATCGAAATCTTCGTTGACATCCTGCACGATGATGGTGAATTCATCACCCCCAAGCCGGGACAAAGTGTCAGTCTGGCGGACGCATTCGGAGAGTCGTTCCGACGTCAGTTGCAGTACTCGGTCTCCGATACTGTGACCCAGGGTGTCATTTATATTCTTGAAGCGATCGAGATCCAGAAAAAACAGGGCCAGGCGACTGGTGTGGCGTCCGGCGTATTTTATTGCCTGATTCAGTCGGTCGGTAAACAGCTGGCGATTGGGCAGCCCTGTCAGCACGTCATAGTAGGCTAGCCGGTGAATTCGTTCCTGCACCTGTTTTTGTCGTGAGACATCTGAATAAATACCCAGGTAATGAGTGACATCCTGGTTATTATTGCGGATTGCATTCAGAATCAGCCACTGGGGAACTATCTCCCCCATTCTGTTCCGACTCCAGATTTCGCCTTCCCAATGGTCGTTCTTTTTTGCCTGCTCCCAGACACGGGTGAAGAAATTGCGGCTGTGATGGACGGATGTAAGGTGCCTGATGGGTTTGCCTAGCACCTCGTTCTGGCGAAAACCGGTGGTGCTGAAGAACGCGGGATTGGCGGATATGATAGTGCCTTTCGGGTTGGTTACGATGATCCCGTCCGGTGTGTGAGAGATTACCTTGGCTGCCAGTGTCAGTCGATTCATGACCTGCTGGCGTTCGCTGGTGATCGCCCGGAAGATCAAGGTTGTCGCGCTCATGATGACTATATAGATCTGCAGCAGCCGCACGGCCTCGTCCCAGTTTTCCCTGACAAAAGGGCCTTGGCCGGAGTAGGTTCCCCAGAGCGCGAAGCAGGCAATCAGCAGCAGGATCGTGGTGGTGGCGCGGTGCCGGAAACGAATCGCAACCCAGGCCAACAGGGGAAAAGGGAGATAGGAGATGGGATAGTGGTTGAAGGTGCTCGGGAACAGCTCACCAGAGACAAGGCCCCCGATCAGCAGGGTGGTTGCCGTCAGCAGCAGGCCTTCTATCCTACGATTGGGAAACAGCGCCCCTTTCTGGGTGATCCAGGCCAGCATCAGCGGGGTGATCAGGATAATTCCAGCAGCCTCGGAAAGCCACCAGGTGAGTCCGTTTTGCAGCAGTTTGTCGATGTCATTAAGGCCACTGAAGAAGAGGCTGGATACGGCGCTTGCGGCGCTGGCGACAGGGGCAATGAGTACCGCGAACAGCAGGAAATAGATCAGATGCCGGGTAGCTCGCAGCAGTTTATACGGCGGTCCGACACGGTGCAGCATTAAGACGGCTATGAAGGCACTGGCGACTTCTCCTAAGGCGATTATGCCACTGGTCATTGCCGGCAGTCCGTGGAGCAGGAGCGCCCCACAAGCCCCAAGCCAGATGCCCAACAGTACCCGATAGCCGTGAAGCAGGGTGCCTACCAGGGCGAAACCCGCCGCGAACCAAAAGGGGAAAATCACCTCATCCGGTGTGGTCAGATACCAGCCGCCATAGGCGCTCAGGAAATAAAGCACGCCGTATATCAGCCACGGCGGGATAGGGTGGGAACGGGCGTTCTTCATGGCTCGATTAGAGAAATAACCTGTTCTGCGTTTCCCTTCGGTATCACTCCATCGTTCTCTTGTTCGATTCGCTGGGCCAAAATGCTAGCGGCGATCTCGAGACTAAGCTTCAATGTTAATAACCCTAGACCGCCTCAATTGCCAAGTATGACAACATTTTATTGGCCTGTAATCCATAACAACAGAGCTTCTGGTCCGATGGGGCGGATAATGAGGTTACTGTTGAATTGGGGTATGCTGCAGGCCGGATGATTCTGACGAGCTGAGAACCGATGAAATCGACCCCCCCTTTCATCCTGGTGGATGGTTCCTCCTATCTGTTTCGTGCCTATCATGCGCTCCCCCCCCTCGCCAATTCTCGGGGGGAGGCCACCGGCGCCGTGGTCGGGGTGGTGAACATGTTACGCAAGCTGATCGAAGAGTACCGACCAGAATTCATGGCGGTCGTATTCGATGCGCCGGGCGGCAGCTTCCGTAACCAGCTCTATAGCGAATACAAGGCCAATCGCCCCCCGATGCCGGAGGACCTCAGAGAGCAGATCGCACCTCTGCACCGGATTGTATCGGCTATGGGGCTGCCGTTGCTGATGGTAGAAGGAGTCGAGGCGGACGATGTCATCGGCACCTTGGCTACACGTGCCGCGGAAGCAGAAATCGATACCTTGATTTCCACTGGGGATAAGGATCTGGCCCAGCTGGTAGATGACCGTACGACGCTGATCAACACCATGAGCAACACCAGGAGCGATCCGGATGCCGTGGTTGAAAAATTCGGCGTAAGGCCGGAGCAGATGGTCGATTTTCTGGCCCTGGTAGGTGACACGGTGGACAATATTCCCGGGGTGCCCAAGTGCGGTCCCAAGACGGCTGCTAAGTGGCTGGCGGAATATGACGATCTGGACGGGGTCATCGCCCACGCCGATGAAATCAAGGGAAAAGTCGGCGAGTATCTGCGCCAGAGCCTGCAACAGCTGCCGCTTTCCCGGGAACTGGCCACCGTCCGCCGGGACCTCGAACTGGAGCAGGGGCCGAGGGATCTCAAGCCGGTTTCACCAGATGTGGAGGCCCTGCGAGCGCTCTATTCCAGGCTGGAGGCGAAACGCCTGCTGGCTACCCTGAGTGATCCCGAAGATGGCCGGGTTTCGCGCCCGGTGGTGGCTGCAAATTACGAAACCCTGCTCAATCGGTCCGATTTAGATCGCTGGTTGGTACAGCTCCAATCGGCTGAGCTGTTCGCCTTTGATACAGAAACCACCAGTCTGGATTACATGCAGGCGGAGCTGGTTGGTGTCTCCTTTGCGGTGCAAGCGGGGGAGGCCGCCTATCTGCCAGTCGCCCACAAATATCCCGGAGCACCCGAGCAGTTGGACCGGGACGAGGTGCTGGCTGTCCTGAAGCCGCTGCTGGAAGACCCGGATAGGCCCAAGCTGGGGCAGAATCTGAAATACGATATGAGTGTGCTGGCCCGTTATGGTATCGCGATGCGGGGGATCGCCTACGACACCATGCTCGAATCCTATGTGCTCGATTCGACCGCCACCCGCCACGATATGGATTCCCTTGCCGAGAAATACCTGGACCGCCGGACGATCAAGTACGAAGAGGTGGCCGGCAAAGGGGCAAAGCAGCTCAGTTTTGACCAGGTTCCGCTGGAGCAGGCGGCACCCTATGCGGCGGAAGATGCCGAGGTAACCCTCCAGCTGCACAATGAATTATGGCCGAAATTAGAGAGTGAGCATTTACTATCAAAGCTCTTTCTAGAGCTGGAGATGCCACTGGTTCCCGTATTGTCGCGCATGGAGCGAACCGGGGTACGGATCGACAGGGCCATGTTGAAGCGGCAGAGTGGGAAACTTGCGCAGCGTATGCAGGAGCTGGAGCAACAGGCCTATGACTTGGCCGGAGGGCCTTTCAATCTGAGCTCTCCCAAACAGATCGGCGAAATCTTTTTTCAGCAGCTGGCGCTTCCGGTAATCAGCAAGACGCCGAAGGGCGCTCCCTCCACTGCGGAGTCGGTGTTGCAGGAACTGGCGGACCGGGGCTATGAACTGCCGGCCTTGATCCTGCAGCATCGTGGACTGTCCAAGCTGAAGACCACCTATACCGACAAACTGCCCCGTATGATCAATCCTCAGACCGGGCGGGTGCATACCTCTTATCACCAGGCGGTGGCCGCCACCGGGCGGCTCAGTTCGTCTGATCCCAATCTGCAGAATATCCCTGTTCGTAGCGAAGAGGGGCGGCGTATCCGCCAGGCCTTCGTGCCGGAGCAGGGGTATCAGATGGTGGCGGCAGACTATTCCCAGATCGAGCTGCGAATTATGGCCCATCTGTCCCAGGACGAGGGGTTGCTCGGGGCCTTCGCCAGGGGATTGGACATACATCGCGCCACCGCCGCGGAGGTGTTTGGTGTCGCTACGCACGCCGAGGTGAGCGACGATCAGCGGCGATCCGCAAAAGCGATTAATTTTGGACTCATCTATGGTATGTCCGCCTTCGGCCTTGCCCGCCAGCTGGGAATCGAACGGGGAGCGGCCCAAAGCTATGTCGATCTCTATTTCGATCGATACCCGGGGGTGAAGGCGTTCATGGAGCAGACCCGGGCAAGTGCCCACGACAAGGGGTATGTGGAGACGGTTTTTGGCCGTCGGCTCTACCTACCGCAGATCAACGCGCGTAACGGACAGCAGAGGGCAGCGGCGGAGCGAACTGCCATCAATGCGCCGATGCAGGGTACCGCATCGGATATCATCAAACGGGCGATGCTTACGGTGGCTGGCTGGATCGAACGGGAGCAGCCGCCGCTGCGCATGATCATGCAGGTCCATGATGAGCTGGTATTCGAGGTTCGCGAAGGGTTTTTGCCGCAGGCCAGTGAACGTATCCGCGGTTTTATGGAGTCGGCAGCCGAGCTGAAAGTGCCGCTGCTGGTCGATGTGGGTGTTGGGAACAATTGGGACGAAGCCCACTGATTTCGCTCTTAAGGGTACTTCGAACAATCCCTTCCATGGGATTTTTCGATACGGCGATCGAAACGCGCGATTTCCGATCGCCATCATTTTCATGCGCTTATGCGCACGAAAATAGTGGTGCGTCCCTGCACCACAAGGGCTCCTCGAATTTTTCGAGGAGCCTTTGAATAAAAATCCTGGCCTGTTTTAAAAACTTGAGGGAACTAGTTGGTTTTAGCCGGGTCCCATTATGCAAGCGTCAACCGACGCCCAGCCACTTTTCCCCGAGTGGCTACAAGTCCGGCTACCCCTGCCGGGCGCTGAGATCTCGGATACCTTCTCCCCTTAGGTACCGGGATCTTTTTTTGCCCCAATCTCACACCTTCTTTCAGCTTCGCACCTTACGTAACTTATTGAATTATTGATAAAAAATAAAGTTACCTGGTAGAGCTACAAGGGCAATTCTGATTTCCCTCAATGTTCAACTATCGACCCAGGCGCCATACAGCGCTGCCACGGCTTGAAATATCATGGAGCCACACAGGCATACAGGCATACAGGGCAGAGAGAATTCAAGACCGCCGTCAGTTTGACATTGATACCTGATTTTCTCCTAAAGTAATCAGTAGATTATTTTTTTAATTAGCGGCTTGCAATGCAAGCCACGGGCCGTTCGGCTGGTTGCAAAAGAGGGAGCCATTGTTCTCTATCCAAAACTAAGGTGCGCTGCTCAGGTCGAACCAACGGTCCAGCCTCTCGTGGGCCTGATCTATTCCCTGCTGCTTCAGGGCGGAAAACGGCTGGCTGGTTATGGCATCCCCCAGCGGGGCGAGTTCCAGCCTGACCTGCTGCAGACTTTTGGTCGCGGCGCCCCTTTTCAGTTTGTCTGCCTTGGTTAGCAGGATGTGCACGGGCAGGCCGATTTCCTGGCTCCACTCCAGCATCTGCCGATCAAATGGTTTCAGGGGATGACGGATATCCATCATGAGAACAATGCCCCGCAGGCAATGGCGCCGCTCGAGGTAGTTCGCCAAGGTTCCCTGCCACTGGCGTTTCACTGCCTCCGCAACCTTGGCATAGCCATAGCCTGGCAGGTCCACCAGACGACGTCGGTCATCGAGAGAAAAGAAATTAAGCAACTGGGTGCGGCCCGGGGTCTTGCTGGTGCGGGCCAGATTCTTCTGCTGACAGAGGACATTGATGGCGCTGGATTTGCCCGCATTGGAGCGTCCCGCGAAGGCGATTTCTATCCCCTCGTCTGGTGGATCTGGGATAGAGTGGCGGCGCTGGTAAGAAAGCGGGCCTGGCGGTAGTAGGGATTCACAATGCTGAAGTTGCGTTCACAGGATGGCGGATAAAGCGGGTTAATCCCGCCGCCAGTGGCCGGATTTACCCCCGGCTTTCTCCACCAGCCGTACCTGCTCGATGGCCATGCCCCGATCCGCTGCTTTACACATATCGTAGATGGTCAGCAGCGCGACTTGCGTGGCGCACAGGGCCTCCATCTCCACCCCGGTCTGGCCCTTGGGTCTTGGCCCGCGTGCAACAGTCGACGCAGGAGTTGTCTGGTCCGCGTTAACTCAATCTCACATGGGTCAATGCCAGGGGATGGCACAGCGGCACCAATTCGGCGGTGTTTTTGGCGGCCATGATGCCGGCGACTCGCGCGATACCGAGGACGTCGCCCTTCTTATGGCCGCCGACCGATCATGGCAGGGTTGCGGCTGCATGCGGATCCGTCCCATGCTGACGGCGGTGCGTTGGGTGACCTGTTTGCCGCCGACATCGACCATGTGTGCCTCGCCGGATGGCATCGAAATGGGTGAGTTCGGCCATAGGGGGCAACAGCCGTAACTGGCCTCTCGTTTCGATGACTTGGGGACCTCAGGACCTCGAAGGCCATGTTGGCCAAATCGGCCATCACCCAGGTGGCAGGTGCTTGCCCACACCGCCCACGGTGCCCGGATTGACCACATGGGTGACATCGCCGGCACAGTTGCGTTGTTCGGCGATTTCGACCTCGTGGCTGTGGCCGCAGCAGACCAGATCCCAGTCACCGGTTGCCGCCATCGCATGGGCATAGTGTGGGTAGTGGACCAGGAAGATGCGTTTGCCTGCCAGCTCGATGCCGGCGTCCATGCCGTGGTAACTGCACCACCCCTCCGGGCTTGTGGGCGAGACGGGACAGCGCGTAGAGATCGCCGGTATTGTTGCCGTGGATCACATGGACCGGCAGCGCGTATTTTTGCAGGCAGTGCAGCGTGCTGGGGGCGACGAGATCGCCGCAGTGCAATACGGCCTCGGCGCCGGCGCTCTTGGCATCGGCGACCGCCGCATCGATCAGCGGGATATGGTCGTGGCTATCGGAGAGGATGCATACTTTCATCGGCGGTACGGCTGCGTCTGTAAAGCTGACCATCGTACCGTACTTCGCTGACGGAAATAGCGCTCGGCAGCCTTTCAGAAGTGCGGTTTCTCCGGCGCGTCCTGGTACATCTGCACGCTGTCCATGATCTCCTGCTTGGCCTCGTCGACACCGTACCAACCATCGACACGGACCCATTTGCCTTCGTCGAGGTCCTTGTAGTGCTCGAAGAAGTGGGAGATGCGGTTGAGGATGTCACCGGCCAGGTCGCGGAAGCTTTCGACACCGCGATAGGTCTTGCACAGCTTGTCGACCGGCACCGCGAGGATCTTTGCGTCATCGCCGGATTCGTCTTTCATCTTGAGCACGCCGACCGGGCGGCAGCTGATGACCGAGCCCGAGATCAGCGGATCGGGGGTCAATACGAGCACGTCCACGGGGTCGCCATCTTTCGACAAGGTATGCGGGACATAGCCGTAGTTGCAGGGATAAAACATCGCGGTCGACATGAAACGGTCGACGAACATCGCGCCGGTGTCTTTGTCGAGTTCGTATTTGACCGGGTCTGAATGGGCCGGAATCTCGATAATGACATTGATCTCGTTGGGCACATTGCCCTTGCTGACGCGGTCCAGGTTCATGCGGGTGTCCCCTAAAGGCTGTTACAGGTAAAGCGCGCTAGGGTAAGGCGTGAGGCCTGCCGTCGTCCACTGTTGCGGCGCAACAAAAGCAACAGGGGGCGCACGGCCCCCTGTCTTGAAGCGTCCGCATCAGTGGATCAAAGCATCGGCACGATCAGCAAGGCGACGATGTTGATGATCTTGATCAGCGGGTTGACGGCTGGGCCGGCGGTGTCTTTGTAGGGGTCGCCGACGGTGTCGCCGGTGACCGCCGCCTTGTGTGCATCGGAGCCCTTGCCGCCGAAGTTGCCATCCTCGATATATTTCTTGGCGTTGTCCCAGGCGCCGCCGCCGGTGGTCATCGAGATCGCGACGAACAGGCCGGTGACGATGGTGCCGATCAGCAGGCCGCCCAGGGCCTTCGCGGCCCGAGCAGCAGGCCAACCGACCACGATGGTACAGCGATCGGCAGCAATGAGGGGATGATCATTTCCTTGATCGCCGACTTGGTCAGCATATCGACGGCCCGGCCGTAATCCGGCTTCTCGGTGTGATCCATGATGCCGGGCTTTTCTTTGAACTGGCGGCGTACTTCGTTGACGATCCCGCCAGCCGCGCGACCGACCGCCTCCATCGCCATGGCGCCGAACAGGTAGGGCACCAGGCCACCAATAAACAGCCCGATGATGACCATGTGATCGGACAGGTCGAAGCTGACGATGCCATACCGGCGTTTTCCAGCGTGTGGGTGTAGTCGGCGAACAGCACCAGTGCGGCCAGGCCGGCCGAGCCGATGGCGTAACCCTTGGTCACCGCCTTGGTGGTGTTGCCCACCGCGTCCAGCGGGTCGGTGATGTTGCGGATCTTCTCGTCCAGTTCGGCCATCTCGGCGATGCCGCCGGCGTTGTCGGTGATGGGGCCATAGGCGTCCAGGGCGACGATGATGCCGGTCATGGAGAGCATGGAGGTGGCGGCGATGGCGATGCCGTACAGGCCGGCCAGTTCGTAGGCGCCCCAGATCGGCGGCGCAGATCGACGATCACCGGCGCGGCGGTGGACTTCATGGAGACCCCCAGGCCGGCGATAACGTTGGTGCCGTCACCGGTGGTGGAGGCCTCGGCGATGTGGCGCACCGGGCTGTACTCGGTGGCGGTGTAGTACTCGGTGATCACCACCATGGCGGCGGTCAGCGCCAGACCGATCAGGGCCGAGCCGAACAGGTGCCAGATGTTGAAGCCACTCCGACCCCGGCCATCATGTAGTCGGTGACGAAGTAGAAGGCGATGGCTGGCAATGACACCGGCGACGATCAAGCCGCGATAGAGGGCCGGCATGACGTTGGTATCGGTATCCTTCGCCTTGACGAAGTAGGTGCCGATGATCGATGCGATGATGGAGACGCCGCCCAGGACCATTGGATAGAGGATAGCGGCTTCACCCGCGTCTTTCAGCAGCAGGCCGCCCAGCAGCATGGTGGCGATCAGGGTGACGGCATAGGTCTCGAACAGATCGGCGGCCATGCCGGCGCAGTCGCCCACGTTGTCGCCGACGTTATCGGCGATGACCGCCGGGTTGCGCGGATCGTCCTCAGGTATGCCTGCCTCGACCTTACCGACGATATCGGCGCCCACGTCGGCACCCTTGGTGAAGATACCGCCGCCGAGCCGGGCAAAGATGGAGATCAGGGAACCGCCGAAGGCCAGTCCGACCAGCGGGTGCAGCGGATCTTCGACCCCCATGGCGATCAGGATGGCATAGTATCCGGCCACACCCAGCAGGCCCAGGCCAACTACCAGCATGCCGGTTATGGCGCCGCCTCGGAAGGCGATCTGCAGGGCCGCGTTGATACCCTTGTTGGCGGCCTCCGCGGTGCGCAGGTTGGAGCGGACGGAGATATGCATGCCGATGTAGCCGGTGGCGCCGGACATGATGGCGCCGATGGCAAAGCCGATGGCGGTGCTGGCGCCCAGCAGCACCCAGAGCACGATACAGAGCACCACCCCGACGATCCCGATCGTGGTGTACTGGCGGTTGAGGTAGGCCTTGGCACCTTCCTGAATCGCCCCCGCGATCTCTTTCATCCGTTCATTGCCTTCGGGTTGGCGTAATATCCATTTAACTGATATGAAGCCGTAGACCAGCGCCGCAGCGGCACAGATCAGGGCAAACACGAGTTCACCTTTCATAGATTTAGTCTCCTACCTTCTGTTTTAAACTGAAACTTGTCTGGTTGGACGGGATCCGGGGTGCCTTTGCGCGCATCCGTGGTGCATGATTTCCAGCACCCCACTGTCGGTGCTTTGCTGCCGGCTCGCTTTGATCTCGATCAACCAAAATGGAAAAAGGGGACCTTGGTCCCCTTCAATCTGTTCACCCGGCGTTACTTGAGTTCGAACTCGGGGAGTTTCTTCTCCACCGGGGCATTGGTCAGCGTCACATAGTCCGGCATGCCATTGCTGTAGGGGGGGTAGGCTTCTCCCTGAATGAGCGGATAGAGGTACTCCTTGCAGGCCGCCGTGATGCCGAAGCCGTCGTCGGTGATGAACTCCATGGGCATCATCTTCTCCACATTGGCGACTTCGGAGAGGGGCGCCTTACCAATTTCCCAGACATAGGGGTCACTGGATTTACGTACCACTGTCGGCATGATGGAATTGTCGCCCTCCAGGGCGTATTCCACCGCTGCCTTCCCCATGGCGTAAGCTTGTTCAACGTCGCTCTCCGAGGCCAGGTGGCGAGCCGCTCGCTGCAGGTAATCCGCCACCGCCCAGTGGAACTTGTAGCCCAGGGCGTCTTTGATCATGTTGGCAACCACCGGGGCGGCGCCGCCCAACTGGGCGTGACCGAATGCGTCTCTGGTGCCCTGTTCGGCCAGGAACTTCCCGTCCGGCCAGTGGGCTCCCTCGGAGACCACCACGGTCACATAGCCGAACTCTTCCACTTTCGCCTTGCATTTGGCGATGAAGGCGTCCTGATTGAATTCGATCTCAGGAAACAGGATCAAGACCGGGATACCCTTGTCTTCTACCAGACCACCGGCGGCGGCGATCCAGCCCGCATGGCGCCCCATCACTTCGATGACAAACACCTTGGTCGAGGTCTTGGCCATGGAGCGAACATCATAGCTAGCTTCCAAGGTGGAAACGGCGATGTATTTTGCCACCGAACCGAAACCCGGGCAGTTGTCGGTAATTGGTAGGTCGTTGTCCACGGTCTTAGGGACGTGGATGGCCTGTACCGGGAAGCCCATTTTTTCCGAAAGCTGCGAGACCTTGTAACAGGTGTCAGCGGAATCACCGCCCCCGTTATAGAAAAAGTAGCCGATATCGTGGGCCTTGAAAATCTCGATCAGGCGTTCGTATTCGCGCCGGTTCTCCTCCAGGCTTTTCAGCTTGAAGCGACAGGAGCCGAAACCACCCGAAGGGGTGTGGCGCAGGGCGGCGATCGCCTGGTCCGATTCCTTGCTGGTATCGATCAGTTCCTCGGTCAAGGCGCCGATGATGCCGTTGCGGCCAGCATAGACGTTGCCGATCTGATCGGTGTGCTTGCGGGCGGTCTCAATGACACCGCAGGCAGAGGCGTTGATGACAGCGGTGACACCACCTGACTGTGCATAGAAGGCATTTTTCTTACTCATACGGGCTTCCTTCGATTTCTCTCTTCGTGTATTGCTTCCTGATGACGGATTGGCTCCGTCTTTCGATCTACAGGTCGCCCCGCTCCTGGGCATCATGGTCGGCCTGGGCCTGGAGCAGGGAGACGACGCATTCGGTGATGTCGTTATATTCGTAAACACCGGTGCCATACTGCTGATAGGCCCGGTAAAAGAACTGGCTGCGATACTTGCGGGTGCCGGTCTTGAATATGATGAAATTGCAATTGTCTTTTTTCCAGTACCAGACAGGGCAGGATGTCAATTCCCGGTCGGATGGCTGCAATCGGATCTCAGAGTCGGCAATCTCTATCGCCATGTCCTCCCTGTAGCGTTCCTGTAAGGTGGTCCGGATGATCCAGGTTTCACTGTCGCTGATATCGGAGACTTCGTGCATGGTTATTGAGCCATTGACCAAAGAGGCCGAAGGATAACGTAAAACTGAACAAGCTGTCAGGCACAGCAATCGCCCCGATCCAGGGCGTAACTATCGCATTGACTTTGCTCGAAATCTGCGGCTACTGTATCCAACCGGCATATCAGCGGCCAATGTAATTGTTGGATGCCGGCATGGAATTTCTTAATTACGATAAAAAACAATCAGATGGATCGTGTTTTGTCTACTGGTGGGCGGTAGCTAAAAGAATAAATCGACAAAGATTCTGGAAGAAGCAACTATGAGAATTGTCCTGCTGGGTGCTCCCGGTTCCGGAAAGGGAACCCAGGCCACCAAACTTACCGATCATTTTGGGATTCTGCGGATCTCCACCGGGACGATGTTACGTGAAGCGGCTCAAGAGGATACGGGCCCCGGAAAACAGGTCAAGGCCTTGTTGGAACTTGGTCAGCATGTTCCGGATGAAATCGTATGTGCAGTACTCAAGGAGCGGCTGCGCAAGCCGGATATCCAAGGTGGTTTTCTATTGGTCGGGTTTCCCCGCAGCGCTGCTCAGGCCAATGCCCTGGATGAGATTCTGGAATACTTGAATTTGCCCCTGGACCTGGTTTTGTTGTTGGAGGGTGATCACGATCAGTTCATGGAGCGACTGGAGGGGCGGCAGATCTGCCGGTCCTGCGGCACCATGTATAACATTTTTACCAATCCCCCCAGGGTAGAGGGGGCCTGTGATCTTTGCGGCGGCCCTGTCCGCCGGCGGGTGGAAGACAACGAAGAGACGATATCCAATCGGATGCGGGTCTACGATCACCAGTCTGCCTCGCTGGTTCAGTATTACCGGCTGCACGGAAAACTTCGCCAGGTTCAGGCAGATGGGGATAGTGAAACGGTTTATCAGGTCCTCCAGGATGTGATCGATGAGCATCCTCCAACGGTAGTTGAAACCGGGCCGGTGGTTGAACCCCCGGTCTCGATCATCAGGCCCGTAGACCAGCAATCCAGCGCTGAGTTTACAGAGAAGGTGTGCGGAAAGTCGGCGGAGGAGGCAACGAACGATACTGATAACCTGGAATCGGAGAAGGAAAAGGCGGTCCTGAAGAAAGAGGCGATAGTGGAAAAACAGGCCACCCCAAAGAAAAAGGCCACCCCAAAGAAAAAGGTCACCCCAAAGAAAAAGGTCACCCCAAAGAAAAAGGCCACCCCAAAGAAAAAGGCCACCCCAAAGAAAAAGGCCACCCCAAAGAAAAAGGCCACCCCAAAGAAAAAGGCTACCCCAAAGAAAAAGGCTACCCCAAAGAAAAAGGTCACCCCAAAGAAAAAGGCCACCCCAAAGAAAAAGGCCACCCCAAAGAAAAAGGCCACCCCAAAGAAAAAGGCCACCCCAAAGAAAAAGGCCACCCCAAAGAAAAAGGCCACCCCAAAGAAAAAGGCCACCCCAAAGAAAAAGGCTACCCCAAAGAAAAAGGTCACCCCAAAGAAAAAGGTCACCCCAAAGAAAAAGACTACCCCAAAGAAAAAGGCCACCCCAAAGAAAAAGGTGGTCCCTAGAAAGGTTAGCTAAGAGATTGAGAGCCTCTGCTGCCGGGAGGAGGATTAGTGACGAGGTACACTCGTTAGGTGTCTGTAGCCTTGGGCGTAAACAGGGCAGCCAGTCGCTCGCCCGGATCCTCCGCCCGCATGAAGGCCTCGCCCACCAGGAAGACATTGACCCCGTGCCGGCGCATAAAATTCACGTCGGAAGGTGTGTGGATACCGCTCTCTGTCACCACAATCCGCCCCTCAGGCATTCGCTGCAGGAGATCCAGAGTGGTGTTCAGGTCTACTTCGAAGGTGTGAAGGTTGCGGTTGTTGATTCCGATCAGCCGGTTGTCGAGCCGCAGGGCTCGCTCCAGTTCCTTCTCATCGTGCACCTCCATCAGCACATCCATTCCAAGCTGGAGGGCCAGGTCGTTCAGTTCCCGTAGCTGGGTATCCGTCAGGCAGGCGAGGATGAGTAGGATGCAGTCAGCACCGATTGTCCGTGCCTCATAAACCTGGTAGGGATCGATGATGAAGTCTTTGCGGATTACCGGTAGTGACCCGGCGGCACGGGCCTGTTTGAGGTATTCATCGCTTCCCTGGAAGAAGTCAATATCGGTGAGCACCGAAAGGCAGCTGGCCCCCCCCTTTTCGTAACTTTTCGCAATCTCGGCGGGACGAAACTCCTCCCGTATGATTCCCTTACTCGGAGAGGCCCGCTTGATCTCCGCTATTACAGCCGGTTCTCGCGCCTGTAGCCTGGATTCGATGGCAGCGACAAAGCCGCGGATGGGAGGCGCTGCCTCCACTCCGCTTAGCAGTAGATCCAACGGCAATCTGCTTGAGCGCTCTGCGATCTCTTCGCGTTTTCGTTGGACGATTCTGTTCAGGATGTCGGGTGTATCGCTCATGGGGCCGGAGGTCGTTTGTTGGTCGCCGGGAAGTATTGGGTCGAATTCAAGCCGCCATTTTACCCTGTGTCGATGGTTATAACTCCACCGGCAGGTAAAAAAAGACAAACCGACCTTGTTCGATATCCACCATCAACCTTGCGCCGTGGTGAATTCCATAATCCACATAGCCAGGTACGGCACTCTCCTGGTGGCATTCGCTGGCATGTTGGGGAGACTCGAAATCCCGATCGCGGTCGTACCAGGAGAGCATCATGTGCCCATCGAAACGCAGATCAGCCTGTTCGTTGGCCAGTTTCATCGCTGCCAGATAGTCGTCCAGCGGTGGATCAGGTGAAAGTGTCACCACTTCGATACCGGAAAAATCCGGATGCCTGGGGTTTGGGCAGCTCAGCCCGCCGGGGGACGTCGGGATGACAGGGGATTTTGCTTTCATTGCAGACCGGGAATCTCCATAAGAACAGGACAACTACAAGGGATTTTGGTCGTTCACGGCACCTTTTAGCCAGTGGCTGGTGGTATCCAGTCCATCCTGCGCCAACAGGTTCTGCACCCAGTTTGGCAGCCAGTCAAATGCAGTCAGGCGTGCGCCATAGTAGACCCGGCTCCAGCCGGGCCTGGTGGGATGGGGTTGCAGATGCCAGTAGCCGTCTACACTGTCCAGATCATTTTTATGTTCCGGATCCAGCGTCCAGCGCAGATAACTCTTTGCCGGCCAGTATTCGTGCACCAGGCGGTAGTTCAGACTCACCCAGAAGCGGGCCAGTTCGTAGTCCACCCAGATCAGTTGATGGTCATCAAGCACATCCTGTTTCACCAGCCGGGAGGATTCCATTGACTCCACCCGATCGGAGTATCGCTGGAACGCCAGGATCACCGCCCACAATCGGTCGGGTTCTATCTCCAGGTCCATTACCAGCCAGGCCTCACCCCTGTTGTCGTCCTGTTGCAGCCCTTTGACCATCCCCGTCCGCTCTAAAGTACTGTTCTGCTCATCGCTCAATTCGACCGGGAGAGGTTCCGGCGGGAAGGCGTACTGGTAGGCCGGGGTAGGCCAGGGGATCAGCAGAAAAGCGCAAAGCAACAGGCGAATGACCATCAGTCCTTTGTCCAGAGCTTGGTGCTGAGATAACGTTCGCCGGTGTCCGGGAGGATTGCCAGCAGCACCTTGCCCCGAAAGGCCTCTTGTTGGCCGATCTTGATCATGCCAGCCACGGCTGCACCGGAGGAAATACCACTGAAAATCCCCTCTTTCCGGGCCAGAAAGCGGGCCGTACTGTAGGCCTCTTCAGTGGTGATCGATACCACCTGATTGTAGATGCTGGTATCCAGTATTTTCGGGATAAAACCGGGTGCGGTACCCATAATCTTGTGTTTGCGGGCGATGCCCTGGGACAGGATGGGTGAGTCGGCGGGTTCCGTGGCGATAATCGTGAGTTCTGGATTCCGTTGTCGCAGGTTTTTTCCCAGCCCTGAGATGGTGCCCCCTGTTCCTGTGGTGCAGATGATCGCATCGAGGTCCATCCCAAAATCCGCCCAAATCTCATCCGCAGTGGTTTTGTGCGCTTCGGGGTTAGCCGGATTGAAATGCTGACCGACAAAGAACCAGCCTTTCTCTTCCGCCAGTCGGCGTGCCTCGTCGATTGCACCCTTGGTGCCCTTTGCCGCCGGGGTCAGAATCAGTTTTGCGCCGAACGCCGCCATAATGGCCATACGCTCCTTGCTCATATCCTCGGCCATCACCAGCACCGCCGGGTAGCCTTTTTCCGCCGCTACCATCGCCAGTCCAATCCCGGTGTTGCCGGAGGTGGGTTCGACGATGGTAGCTCCTGGGCGCAACAGGCCCAGCCGTTCCGCCTCCTGGATCATATTCAGGGCGGGCCTGTCCTTGACCGAACCGGCCGGGTTAAAACTCTCCAGTTTAACCCAGAGTTCCCGGGCCAGCATGTCGCCCACCTTGTTCAGGCGGACGACCGGTGTGTTGCCGATGGTCTGGAGAATGCTGTCGTATTTCATCTACGCTTGCCCGGGGGGTGTTACGGCGAATCAGTCACCGAGAGTCGGCGCCTGGCCTTGGTGGCCGGTCGATCCCGGCCAAGGTGGGGGTGCGGAAAAATCTCAATCGAATCCCTGGCTGAGAATAACCAGTCGGTCAAGCCGATTGCGGGCCTCGCCGCTGGCAATGGCCTCGCTGGCTTTGCTAACCCCCTCCTTCAGACTGTCCACCAGCCCGGATGTGTAGATCGCGGCTCCCGCATTGAGGACCACGATGTCACGCGCCGGGCCGGGATTGTCCTCCAGTACCGATCGAATGATGGTCAGGCTTTCTGCGGCGTCCCTTGCCTTTATCCTGTCAATTGAGTTTCGCTGGATAGAAAACTCCTCGGGCTGGATACTGTAACGGCGCACCCGGCCCTCCTTGAGTTCGGCTACTTCGGTCTTGTCCCCGATACTGATTTCGTCCAGCCCGTCCCGCGAATGGACCACCATAACGTGTCGGCTGCCGAGTCTCTGCAATACGCTGGCGAGGGTATCGAGCAGTTCGTCGCTGAATACACCGAGCAGCTGATTGGGAACGCCGGCCGGATTGGTCAGCGGGCCGAGGACGTTGAAAATAGTTCGTACACCCATCTCCCGGCGCGGCCCGATGGCATGTTTCATGGCGCTGTGGTGGGCAGGCGCGAACATGAAACCGACACCCACGTCGCGGACACACTGCTCCACCTGCGCGGGGTTCAGGTCCAGGCGGATACCGGCGGCCTCCAGCACGTCGGCGCTGCCGGATTTACTCGATACCGACCGGTTGCCATGTTTCGCAACGTGGCAGCCCGCGGCGGCGGCTACGAACATGCTCGCGGTGGAGATGTTGAAGGTGCCAGAGGCGTCCCCGCCGGTACCGACGATATCCACCGCGTGGACGAGACCGCCAATGTTGACGCCACTGGCCAGTTCGCGCATCACAGCGGCGGCGGCGGCGATCTCGGTCACAGTTTCGCCCTTCATCCGCAGCCCGATCAGAAAACCTCCAATCTGGGCCGGTGTGGCGCCCCCGGTCATGATGGCACGCATTACATCTGTCATCTGATCGGTTGTCAGGTCGTGGTGGCCAAGCACCTGATTTATTGCTTGTGGCATATCCATAATTAGGTGTCTCTGCTAATGAAATTCTTCAATAAGTCGTGGCCATGTTCGGTCAGAATCGACTCAGGATGGAATTGTACGCCCTCAACATCCAGGCTCGTGTGGCGCACGCCCATGATCTCATCCACCGAGCCATCGGGTTTGCAGGTCCAGGCGGTGACCTCCAGGCATGCCGGCAGAGATTTCCGTTCGATCACGAGCGAGTGGTAGCGAGTCGCCAGATAGGGGTTGGTCAGGCCGCGGAAGACACTCTGATCGTTATGAAAAATAGAGGAAGTCTTGCCGTGCATCACCTGCCGCGCATGCACGATACGGCCGCCGAAGGCCTCGCCAATGGATTGATGTCCCAGGCACACGCCGAGGATTGGGATGCGCCCCGCGAAGTGGGTTATGGCCGGAACCGAAATTCCTGCCTCTTTCGGAGTGCAGGGCCCAGGGGAGATGACGATCTGACTCGGTGCCATCGCCTCGATCTGGCCGATATCGATTTCGTCATTGCGAACGACATGTACTTCCGCTCCTAGCTCACCAAAATACTGCACCAGGTTATAGGTGAAGGAGTCATAGTTATCGATCATCAGCAGCATAGGGCCATTGTCCTGTTGTCCTGCAGGGGTCTTGCGGATTCTCGAGCGTCAATGCCGGTTTGGGTATCGATGGCTGGTATAGCCATCCGCGCCGATCGGATTGGGACTGGAGACCTAAAACACCTAATTCTGGCTTAATTTGGTCTCAACATAAACCCGATTCCATCAGCTATCCTACTACCAGGGTTTTTTAAGGGAGAACTTCTTGCTCAGCGACGCCGGGCATCTGTGTGCCGTTTCCAGAATACGATCCCCGCGATCAGGGTTGTCAGCAGTAAAGAGCCGATAATCAACATCAACGAAAACATGAAGACAGCGGCCAGCAACAGCAGCATGATCAGCAGGGCGATGACAACGCCAACCCAGGATTGCGGCTGCCACTGGACTTGGTAACTGCGTTGGATGCGGTTGGCTGGTGTGAGCGATGCGTTGGGACTCGTTGAGTCTCTCGAATCGCGATCAGTCGGCTGCATGCTCTGTCAGCTCCAGTTTATGGAGGATCGCAGCGGCCACCTGCAGAGGTGAAAGCCCATTGACATCCAGGGTGAATAGACAACGGCCTTCGGCCGCCTCCATCTGGTGGTCATAGGCGGCATCGTAGTAGGGGAGCAGCAGGCACACCGCGTCTTGATAACGCTGCTGGCGGATCGCCTTGCGCACTCGTGCCAGAGACTCGGGTGGAAAACGCCCCCGCAGACGCTTGGTTGCGGCAAGCAGCCGTTGCTGACCCAGGCCGGCGTAGATCGCTGCAATCGACTCGGCGCGATGAGATTCGGTCGCAACCAGCTTAATCCAGTCGGTCCGGTGGATTTGTTGCGCCAGTTCCAGGGGAATTGCCAGGCTACCCAGATAGCCCCCCGCAAACTCGACGAACAATGGCGCGGCCTGATCGAATGCCTCCCAGTGTACATGCAGTCGTTGCAGGAACTCAGTGTGTGATGGTTGTCTTTGCATTCCGACAGCCCCAAACGCTGAACCGCGATGGCGGGCGAGTCGCTCCAGGTCGAGGGTCTGGCAGCCAAGTGTGGCCAGCGCGTTCAGTACCGATGTTTTGCCGCAGCCGGTGCGCCCGCGTAAAACGCAAAGCTGAAACGCCTGCAACGCGGAGCGGGAAAAGTCGAAACGCGTGGGCCCGGTAGGGGCGGCACGCGTTTCTGTAGAGTTATTTGCGCGTCCGGTCAAGACATTCACCGAAGAGAATCCACTCCCGGATCCGAAGATACACCGCGGTCACGGTACCGAAAGACCTGTCCAGACACGACTGACTCGGAGTTCTTGGTTTCCCTAAGACTTGGTTAAAGAGCAAGAGTGCTGAGCACATATCCGAGATTCTGAAAGCATAGCTGCGAGTTTGGGATCTGGCAATAAGTTGTTGCGGCGCGCGCCATCCTGCCGGCCATGATGGGCCCTGATCAATATTGAGCATCACGGGATTGTGGATAATCAGGATTTCCTGGGTTTGATCTCCTCCAGCGTATCGAACTTCAGACCGCTGTTGCCCTCGCCCCGGCCGCTGCGTTTGGATCGCGCATACCAGACGAAGGTAGTGCCATCGTACCAGCGGGTACGGCGGTAGCCGGCATCGACGCGTATGCCGGCGCGTGGCACCTCTTCCTCGTGGATGAAATAGGGGGTGTCCTGCTGGTCATCTGGGAGCAGTCCAGGCCGGAGGATGCGCGTCAGCGGGCGCACAGGGCGCACGGTTCCCTGCAGGAAGCGCGGCATCGAGGCGCGTTGCAGGCGGATTTCCCGATTCTCCCCGGGTTTGTGGACCGGCAGGAACGGAATCCAGTTTTCCGGCACGCTGTTGGCTAACTGATAGCGCAGTTCGGCGCCCTCCAGCAGATCATCGGCAACAATCGGTGGCTCCGCGCGCTGCAGCGCCGCTGCAAAGCGACGGGCGTTGTCATGGCCGTCGTGGCTGCGTCCTAATCCATCGGGGACACGGACCTCGATAGCCCATACAGTGTTCGCCATTTCATCCCGCAGCAGGCGGATTGACTCCTGGGGCTCGGCATCGGCAATCATTGGTCCTGCGGGTGGGATCAAGAGGTGGGCGCCAAGTGAACCGGCAGCGGCATTGGACTGGGCGCCGAGACTGAACATCTCCCAACGGGTCCAGTCGCTGGCAGCATTTCGGGTCGCAGACTCTACCAGCGTGCGCTGACCGAAGACATCCTCCACCACTATGCCCTCGATCTCCGCCAGGGTGCCGACCTGCTGCGGGCAGGGGATTACGAACCAGTTGTTGCCGTAAACCAGGGCGAACTCGGTCACCAGGATGCGGGCCAGGTCGGTGGAGTCGGCGCGCAGGTTACCAAGGTCAACCGCGCCGTCTTCGAACTCCCAGTAACGCGCTTGCGGCTGGCCGGGAAATTCCGCGGGTGTGGGGATGACCGTCAGTACCCGCTCACTGATCTGGTCCGGGTCCGAGGGTGACTCGCTATCTATGACCTCCTGGCCAAGATCGAAACTGTGCCAGTCGATCTGACCACCGTGGTACTCCTCGGCGCTGAGCTCCAGGCGTCCGCCGCCCGGGCGCGGTACGCGTGTCGCCGCGCGGTATTCGAGCTGCGCGTCCTGCCAGCTGCGGGAGTCAGCGGCCGAGGGAAGGCTCCAGTTGGCCTCTCGGAAATCCTTCAGCGCAAGCAGTGCCTCGATCAGCAGCGCACGATGGGCGTTGTCAATACCGTTTCGAAGGCTCGCCGGCAGGTTCGACCAGACAATAGAGCCGGTTGGCAGGGCATCCAGCAGCGCCAGGCCGTCAACCAGTCTGCCATCCGCGGCGCTGAGGTGCTGACGTTGTCGCGGGTTGGCGTCAAGCCGTGCGTGGGCCACCACGTCAGACGGGGTGGCTCCACTTGCCTCCGGTGCACGAATTGGGAAACGCTGGAGAAAGAGGTCGCGCCATGCCTCCGGATCATAGGCCGGTGTCCCACCCCCGTCGTTAAACGCACGGCCAAAGTGATTAAGTATGCGCAGCCACTGGCGGCCCAGCTGTAGGCGGCAACTCAAGTCATCCGGTCCTGGCTCGTGTTCGATGCGTGTCTCCAGCGGCAGGCTATCCTGGTAGGGTGTGAATGGACCCTGGGCACCACGCAGCCCATCGATTTTGGCACTGCGCACAGCCAGCCGGGCAAAGATCGCCGAGCCGGTATCCTCGCCATGAAACTCGCCGAACTGCCACTGCCGAGCCAGCATCCAGAGGCCGTCATAGACCTCGGCACGCAGCACCCGTGAGAAATCGGGCTGACGTGCGCGCGGCTCGAGCCGATTCCAGACACGCAGTGGTTCACAGCCGGGGGTGTAGTATCCCATCTTCGCCTCCGTTCAGTTGTTGGCGCCGAAGTCGAGAATGGCACGCGATCCCGACAGATCAGTGGAAGAGTCATCAATTAGATTCGGCACAAGTTCACCCTGCACTGCCGGCAGCAGCTGCGCATAGAGTGTGCCATTGAGGTGTTCCGGTTCAACGGCGCGATTGCGTGCGATCTCGAATGTATCGTGCAGCGTATGAACCAGATCGTCCCAGCGCCAGGTACCACCCGGACGCGGCGAGACCGCCAGCAGCAGGGCCTGGGGCGGCGTGGCATCGGGCTGATCGTAGAAAAACGAGACACCGGTGGTCTCCTCTCGGCTTGGAATGGTCTCGGTCCAATGATCGATCAGCAGCGCACGCATGGTCCCCGCGAAGATCTTGTGGACGTCGGGATCGATCACCACCAGCGACAACTTGTCGCTCTCCGGGGTGTGGTCAGGAGGAAATGCGATACCGAGCCAGTAGTCGTCAGCCACCTCTGGCAGCTGTGCGGGTTTTACCTCGGGTATCGAGGCACCGAACGCCTCGCCCAGGCCCCAGACCTGCTGCAGATGCGCGAGATTTTCCCGCACGCTGGCCGCACCCGCAAGGAAACCGTCCATGGCGAAGGGTCCGCCGTGGCGCAGCAGGGTATCGCCCGAGAGCTGGGTGAACAGCTGCGCGGGATCGCGGGGGGTAAATGCAGGCACCATGACAAACCCCTTGCCAAATTGCGCCTTGGTTGCCTCGAGGCGGGCATTGATGCCGCTGCCGCCCCCGATGGCGCCAGTGGCGCGCTGCAGGCGCTGGGCACACTGGATAAAGGCGTTCATGATCGAACTGGCAAGGGTCTCCGCGACTGCCTCACGGCCGCTGAAGTCGAGCGGCGGCAGGGCAAGGCGAATCCCGAACTCACCCGCGCGCAGCAGCAGTCGAGCCAGTTCGCTGCGCCGCGCGAGCAGGTTGTCGCCATCCGGCAAACGGTCGCGGTGCGCCTCCGTCCAGGTGCGCGGATCGATCGCTTCGGGCGATTCGCTCGGGGCGGTGTCGCCGTTGAGCACGCGCATCAGTTCAACGGTCAGGGTCTGCAATCTTTGCTGTGATTCGCCGATACGGGCGTCGAGTTCGTCCAGGTCCCAACCGGGCTGGTCGGCGTTGCCGGCATCGACGCTGCCCTCCTCTAGCGCCAGATCGTCGGCGTGGACCGGCCGCGACCTGCCCAGCAGGGCGGCGGCCTCGCCGAGCAGGGCGGCGATTTCGTAGATGGTCTTGGCCGAGCTTGGCCAGTGCGGGTCGCGGGCAGCGAAGTGGATGCGCGGCGCGGCGAAGCCGTTATCGATCGCGCTAGCCAGATCGGCATCGGCCGGCAGCAGCGGTTCGATCAGGCGCGCAGACAGTTCCGCTTCGGCCTCCTCCAGCCCGCCGCCCAGCAGTGCCAGCCAGTCGATCGGTTGCAGCCCCAGCATGTTGGCGCTGACGACTTGTGCCGTGCTGCCCAGTTCGCCGCACAAGCAGAAGATTCGGTCGGGTTGCCCCAGCAGTTCGCCGAGCCAGCGGTTGAGGCCAGGTTCCGCATTTGCCCGGGGTGTCATCGGCAGATCGCTCCATGCGGGCGGCAGGGCGGCACGGCGGTTTGCATCGAGCGTTGCGGCGTCGGGTACACGGTCGGCGGCAATGGTGCGGCCGTCGATGACCGCCAGCGGCATCAGCACGTGGTGGGTGAGGGTAGTGCCGCTGCGGGGGGTATCGACCACCTGGGGATGCGGTATGGCGCGTCCCTCCGAGAGGGCCGAGAGCACTGCCGCGGCGCGCGGGAAGTTGCCTTGAACAATCTGGAATACCCCTTCGGCCAGGGCGATATCGGACAGCGCATCCAGGGCGTCGGCCAGGCCGTCGATTGCACTCAACAAACCGTCGCGGCGAGGGGTATCGATCGGCGGCAGCCCCCAGGGCTGGCCGCTGTAACTGCCGTCATCGCGGAGGATCTCGAACAGGGTACGATCGGTACGTCGATCGAGATCGATATTCTGCTCGACCCAGTCGTTGACCGTATCGAGCAGGGCGAGGCCGTCACAGACCAGTCGGCGTGCCTGGCTGGTGGATACACTCGCCGGGTCGACCGATGAGGCGCCCGGAAAGGCGCGGCGGAAGTCGTAGATCAGGTCGTCGAAAGTAACGCCGTAGTGCTGGTAGGCTTGGTGCAGTTCCCGTTCAAAACGGTAACCGAGCAGGGTGCCGAGATCCTGACCCGACTGCACTCCATCGAGCAGGCCGAGGGCGAGACGCACACGGCGCGAGCTGAGGTTGACCGCCATACGGTTGTCGATATCTGTCTCGTCGGCCTCGGTCAGGTAGCCACTGCGCAACACAGCGGCGGTTACCGCCTGATTGACTGACGGGCAGTGGATGAAGCCCTGGTTATCGGCATCGGTGTAAATGGGCGCTTCGCCGTCGATATGCAGTGCCGGCGGCAGTTCCTCTGCCGGATCTCGCTCGCCACCGGGGCGTAGATTTTCGACCCAGCCGTAAGCGCCAAGATAGAGCCCAGATGTGGCTGCAGGATCCGCCCGGTTCTCCGCCAGGCGTCGATTGGCAAGCCCGAGTTGCCAGGCATCTAGGCGATGGCTGCAGAGGTCAATATGTTCCCGAAGCAGCAGTTCAAGTCGTGCCTTGGGTATCGTTTTGAGTCTCGCGACATTGGCCGCGTGCTCCTGCAAAGCGATTACCTCCGTGTTGTGGTTGTGACCTGAATCCTGGGGGAAACCGCTGTAGACCGGATTGTCACCACGCTTTGCCAGGTAATCAGCCATGGTGTGGCTGGATAATCCGCGGGTTAAATACGTGTAGAGCTCGTCAGGCCCTTCTGGAAATTCTGTGTCATAACGGGCATTCAGCCGAATCAGGTCTTCTAATAGGTAGGTCCATTTGGTCTTGTAGTAAACGCCATGCAGGCTGTTAACCATGAATGTGTCTGATTCACCGGCGCGGACCCTGGTGTCGGTGTCGAGCATCTGCTCAAATTCCAGGATGTTGAGTGCCGCGAAGCGGATACGAATCATCATCGCTTGACGCAGCAACAGAAACAGCAGTGGCCTGTCGTGCTCGTTCTGATTGCGGCCATCCGTGAGCAGGCTCGGTACGGGTTTGTTCAGCAGTGTCTCTATGTAGCTGGCATGGCCATTGCCGATCAACGGGCCTCGCAGGGAGCGTGTCTTGTACATGTATCTGACGTCGTAGAGGTGCCCGCCAAAGACCGCGTCATACAGCTCCTTGAACGGCTCATTGACGGCGCCACTGTCGCTGAATAGCGGCACACTATCAAGATACAGCGCTCGCTGGTGAAAACTCAGGAAACGTTTCAGCAGCGCGTGCGGGCCCGAGTCAGTATGGTCAAGCGGTACATTGCTGCCTGACACATAGGCCGGGTGACGGCCGCCGAAGTTCAGTGCAAAACGGTAAACGTTTGAGACACTGGTTGCGTGAAGCCCCAGTATCTCCATGAAGTGCTGTTGCGCGTCGTCGACGTTTTCGCTGTGAACCTGTGCAACCTTGGTTCGGCGGATCTCGCTCCAGTCCTGCGCCACGGCGCACATAAGCTCATGCAGCAGAATATCGAAGCGAAGCGCGTGATCGGCTTCGGAGAGTTCAGGGATGCCGCCAGGGGGCAACGCAGGCAGTTCACTGCCACGTGCCGACTCAAACCGGTTGAAGGCGGTGGTGACCACCATGCCGTAGGGCTGTGAGCCAACCCGCAGCGCCGGCAGTTTGCCACGGGCACTGACATGCTCGATGAAATAACTTTCGAGCCGCTTCAAGGTGGGGATAGATACCAGGCCACCCAGAAGGTCCTCGATGTAAGCACCCATCGTCGCTGGCCAGAGGGCATGGTTGATGATCGATGCCCCGCTCATGTCCTTGCTGTCGGCATGAGCGACATGGCAGACGACTGAGGGTGAAATACCCAGCGCCTCGGCGAACAGCAGGCCATCACGTTTGGCGTTCGGGTCGCTCTCCTCTGGATCGAACAGTGGTTCACCGCGCTCGATCTCGTAGCTGGCCTCGGGATCGTCGTCGCTGCGCCATGCGGCGGGCTGCTCATCGGTGTTGTTGGTGGGGGTGCCCAATGGCAGGAATCCAAGCCCCTCCTCGCTGTAGTGGTGGTTGTCCAGCAGCTGTTCTATCAATGCACGGGTGGCATCGGCGGAAAGGCCCTTTACGCCGAGTACGAAAAGCTCGTCAAATCCGCTCGTGGCGTCTTCGTCACTGATGCGGATGGTTATCCCCATTCCCCGCCTGACCGCCTCTTCGAAGTCGGTCATCCAGCGGATCGAGTCGCCGACCTCCAGCCGGCCCTCCTCGTCGAGCCGGAACAGGCTGGCGTCATCGTGGTCGGGGTCCGGATCGAGGCCGACCTTGATGTCCTCGATGCTGTCGCCCGCGACTGCATGCACCACCTCGCCACCGCGTACCGCGAGGGCGACGAAACGGTCGGGCAGTACCTTGCTGTGAGGGGCGACACACCAGGCCGCGGCGCGGCGGTCGATGTCGGGGAAGCGCAGTGACTGGCGAACGGCATCCTGCAGTTCTATCACCGGCAGCGCGTTGATCCCGGTCTGTAGATCGCGCAGGCTGAGCGCGAGCTTCTCCAGGGCCGTCCCGATTGCCGGCAGATCCGGCAGGAAATGGCTGCGTCTATCGAAACGATCGGTGATATCACCCATCCCGGCCAGGATCAGCCGCAAATGACGATCGATCTGGGTGCGCTGCCGAGCGGTCAACTGATGGCTAAGGCGCAAGATCCCCAACGCGGCATCCGTGGCGGCCTGGATCCGTTCGATCCGCTGCAGGGGGCTGCGCAGCAGTGTGCTGCGCTTTGAGCCGACCTCGTTGATCCGGCGCTGCAGGGTGCGCACTGTATCGAGCAGCCGCTGGCCGGCGGCGAACGGCCGGGTGACGGTCGGCTCCAGCACCTTCGCAATCCAGGCCGCCCGGTGCGATCCATGCAGCCGAACCAACGCGCGCCAGGCACCGCGTTTGAGCTCATCGTCAGCTTCGGCGGCATGGGTCTCGATCCAGAAGTCGCGGCCGTCGCGCTCCTCGTCCTCGGTCAGTTCTTCCTCATGAGTATGAACTGCGATGTCGTCTGGATAGACCCGCACCCAGAGCTCATCGACCGTCGCCATGGGGGTCGTGTCGACAGCGAAGATCTTGCGCCGAAAGTCGTCGTAGAAGCGGTCGTAGGCGTCCCACACATCGATGCGCTGGCTGAAGATCGCGCGCTCCTGGGCCTTCAGTGCCGGTTCCAGGGCCCGCCCCAACCGCGCTGCCGCGGCCGCATCGCGCCCACGGGTGCGGGCGAGATCGCTCAGCTGGCTGGCCCAGGGGATCCATGCGTCCTCAATTCGGGTCTGCAGCCGGGTCAGGTGGGCATAGCGGTCAGCAGGAATGATCGCGATGTCGCGGCTAAGGGCGTCGATTTTTTGCGCCCGCTGCAGCATTCCTTCGGCTATCGCTAACACCTGTGCGGCGCGGCGGCTCGATGCCGCCGGCTTTTCCCGCAGCTGTTTCAACGCACCCGCGAGCAGCTCGGTCACGCCAAAGGCCGCATCGGCGCTGGCGCTGAACTCCTTGTTCGAGAGGATCTGGAAGCGCCGGATTGAAGCGCCGTCGAGCGCCCCCAGGTCGTGCCGGTACTCCTCTTCGATGTGGGTCTGAGTGCGGCTGCGCCCGGCTGACTGATAGCGATTGTCGACCGGCACTGCGGCAACAGTCTGCTGAAATTCAGCCAGCGCCTGGTCGAGTTGCCGCCACTCGCTGTGCATTGCGCGCAGGCTCTCGCCGTCGCCATGGATAATGGCGTGAACATCGGCCCGCAGTTCGTGCAGGGCGGGGTAGAGGGTATCGCGCGCCCGCTTCAGCGCCGAGTAATCGCGCAGACGGTTGCGGTTGAAGCGGTCGACATCGGCGCGGATCCCGGCGATCTGCCGGCGCACCTCGGCGACCTCGACGAAGCGCAGCCGGGCGGTCAGCTCCAGCTTGCGGGCGGCGGCCGCGAGTTGGTCATCGATGGGTTTGAGCACCTCTTTATTGAGTGCCTCGAGGCGGGCGCGATAGGCCTCCTTCTGGAAATTGGAGCGCAGGGTGGCGATGTTCGCCTCGGTGGCGGCGGTTTCGCTGCGCAGATCCGCTGCAAACTGGCTTAGCACGGCTGCGTCTTCGAGGCTCGATCCGGTGCAGTTGCGCAGACAGGAGGTCAGTGCGCTGCGCGCCTTCTCGATGGCGCCCAGGCTTTGGTCGAGAAAGTCGTAATGGTCCTTCTCTGTCGCCTTGACTGTTGCGCGTTTATCGCTGCCAAGGCGCGTCACCAGGTTGCGGCCGGCGATGCTGCCCAGATTGTTTTTCAGCTCGCCCAGGCGGTCGAGCAGATCGCTATTAATGCTGTCGCCCGCCACCGGGCGGTCGACTTGCATGAAGCGGGTCTCGATGCGCACCGGCAGCAGCAGGAACGGGAGGCGGCCGTCGTAATCATTGTGCAGCTGATTCTGGATTGCCGCCAGCAGCTGGCGATTGGCGTGTCCGTCACGGTCGATGGGTATCTGATCTTTAAGCATGGGGTATCCGGTCCTTAAGGCAACAGCTCTTTGGCGTGACGGGCGTAGAGTACGGGGTTCTGCAGCAGGATATAGGCAAGGTCGGCGGAGGATTTGTCCCACACCCCGTCGGTCGGATCGTCGGCGCCGCCGCTGCCGTCGAGCGACAGGTCGTTGCCTGCAATCGCGATATGCGATGGGGCCTTGTTCGGGAAGGTCAAATGCCCCCAGTTCAAGTCGTCCCAACTCGCCAGCGGAGGCAGGGGGTCCCGCGGGTCGTCGTCGAGGCCGAAGTTGATCTCTCCGGGCCGCTCCATCAGCACGAAGAACCAGCCCGGCTGGCCGTGGGCGCGGTCGCCTCGCGCCTCCTCCTCGGTCAGCGGAAAGCCGAAGAAGGCGATATCGGGGTCGAGTTCGCCCTGAAAGGCCGGAAACAGCAGGTTACTGGTATCGCTGTCGTCGCTCAGTTCGCGCGGGGCATCCTGTCCGTCGGCCGAGAACACGGCCTTCTGGGCGTAGACCACGGTATTCGGGTATTTCTTGAACAGTTCGCCGCGAATCACCAGTACCAGGTAGCCGCCGCTGCGCTCCCCCTGCTCACCGAGCGCGCCGTTCCACTGGTCTATCTTGCGGATGTCGGGCGGTGGACTGGCTTCCAGGATGTTGTCTCGGGTATCCCAGAAGACCTGGAAATAGGTGCCGCGCTGATCGGTGGGGAACTCCCTCCACAGCAGTTCCCGTGCCATCTCCTCGTTCAACCCGGCCAGGTAGGACTCGATGAAACGCCGGTTTGATTCCAGCAGCGTCAGGGTATTCTCCGGCAGGTCGCTGTAGTTTGGGATCACGAAGTCCTGGGAGCGTTGGCGCAGGTCATTGAACATCACATCGGGGAAGGTCGGGTGCGCCATCACGGGACGCAGGCGCCGCGGCTGGTCGGGGGTGAGCAGGGTCACGCCGCGCAGGGCGCTGACCACCCGTGAGGCCATCGCCAGCTTTGGCCGCATGGCGGTCGCCAGGGTGCCGGCCAAAGTCTCGACAGAGGTCAGTCGGGGTGGCGCGGCCGGCTCCAGGCGGTTGGCGAGGATCTGGCTGCTGAAGTTCCTGAGCGAGGACTGGTACTCCACAAGTTCGGTAGTATCGGTCATGCGGGCGATCTCGCCGCTGCCTGCCCCGCCGCTGCGGGTGACGGTAACACCGCTGTAACTCTTGCCGGCCACATCGTCGCCATAGGTTTCGTCGAACACGGTGGATTGCAGTTGCACCTCGGCGCTCTCCCCGGAGGTGGCGCTCAGCGCGGTGATCGCCCCGATGCAGGTGTCAACCTGCTCGCGGCGTGTCTGCTCTTCACCGGTCGCCGAGACCGGGATGCGAGCGTCGAGCCGTATCCGCAGATTTGATCGCAGGGTTGTCAAAGGAAAGCCGTTGAGATCGACCGGCGGGCTCTCGCTCAACCGGGCCTTCAGCTCGTCGACCAGCAGATGTAACAGGATGTGTCCTGGCTTGTTGCCCTCGGTGGTGAATTCGTCGACAGACGCCTTTACGGCGCTGGTGATAGTTTCGAATGGCACCGCAATTTTCGGCTCGGGAAGCAGCGGGGCACTGGAGAGCGCTGAGTCGGAGGCATTGAAACGCCCCAGTAGATCACGCTGCAGGCCCTGCTGGTTGCCGCTGCCCGTGAGTTGGCGCACCAGCTTCCGCTGTGGTCGGCTGGCGCGTTTGAAGGCAGCGCTCTGGGCCGCCTGGGGGACCTGGCTGGCAACTATCTCGCTGTAGACCGTGCGGTCGCCGGCAGGACCAAGCACACGCCGCTGGGCGGCGGCGGTCAGGCGCACAGCACGATCGTTGTCTGCCCCGAGGAGATGCTTGCTGTAGAGGGATTCGTTGACTGCGACCGCCAGCTCGGCCTGGCGCAGGCGCTGGTTCGCCTGTTCCACTTCACCCACTTGCTCCCAGGCCCGCTCCATCAACTCCTCCTGGCGCTTCTGCACTACCTCGACGCCCAGCCCGGCGGCGGCGCGGTTGCGGAAGTCGAGATTCAGTTGGCGCAGCCAGGCGAGGTCGGCCCGGCTGCGGGCGTCCGCAATGCGCTCGACATCGGCATGGCGGCGTCCGTAGGCAGGCGGAGTGACGATCGGGTCGTCCGGCAGGTCTGCCGGGTAGGCGTCGGCACCGTCGTTGCGGCTGAACGGGTGGGCGAGGCTGGTTGTTCCACCCCGTTCAAGATCGCCGGTCAGATCCAGCAGTTTTTCGAGTCGGTTGGCCCGCGCGACCCCGGGCGAGGTGGGGAAAGGGAGCGGGCTGAACTCCGGTGGTCGCAGCGCACCCTCGATCTGCACCTGCTCCGGGCCGGTTACATCGTCCAGGCCAAACCCCGGGGTACGCACGTCGGCGTCCCTTTTACCGAACTCGGGTCCGACCGGGCCGGGAATCAACGCCTGCACAAGGCTCTCGAAATCGCCGTTCTCACCGGTGCGGAAGTGCCACTGGAAGTAGACCGGATAGGCATAAGGCCGGGTCGCTGAGTGCGGCATGGCACCGCTCTGCCAGGCCGTCGCCTGTGCCGTGATGCCGACGGTTGATTCGCCAAGGCCGGCCAGTCGCCCGGTCTCGAAGGTGGGGATAATGAAGGCCTGGTAGTCGGTCTCCGGATCGAGGCGTCGCGGGCAAAGGATGCGGGAGAGGGCATGGTCGGGATTGCTGCTGATCGCATTGTGTACCCCCTCCGGTGTGTCCACAGCCCGGCTGACCTGCACATGCGCCCAGGCCCAGGTCTCGGTATGCAGCGGCAACGCTTGGTCGGCAGTGGCGGCGTTGAGCACTATCGATGGCGGTTGGTCCGGTAGTTCGGGGCCGAATTGAAACTCGTCTTCCTGCAGCACGATCAGCGCGAACCAGGGGCGCAGTTTGTGAAATCCAGCCGCAGGCTCCATATCACGGGCAGGGCGCGCGGGGCTGTAGCGCCAGGGGAAATCCTCCTCGTAGAAATCGACATAGGCGAGGCCGTTGGCCTCAAAGTTGGTGGCGCCGCTGTGGGGTTGATGACGGATGATCGCGTCGCGGCGGATGCCGTTGATGTCCCCCGGGCCGAGCAAATCCACCAGCTTGGTGATGGGGTCGACCGGCGGCAGCGTGGTGCCTTCGGTCGGAGTGGCCTGCAGGCGCAACTGGACCGAAAGCTGGGCGCGTTCCTGATTGGTTCCAACGCTGTTGCCGAGGTCGTCGGCCTCGGTGATCTCTGTTGCTATGCCACGCCTAAGCCAGGGGACAAAGGCGTATTGGGCGAGGATGTCGTCGGGCATGGGGTTCTCCTGTCGCCGCTCAGCTGGCCAGCTGGAAGGCAGGGATGATGTCGAAATCGGACGGGTCGCCACCGGCATCGACCAGTGCCTGGAGTCGCTGCTCGGCCGCACTGCGGGTCAGCCCGATGCTGTCTCCGCCGGTGGCGCGCAGATCGGTCGTCGAGACCACGGCATATCGCTCGCTGTTCGCGCCGACGTCGAGTACGGAGCGCTTCTGTGCGCCTCGCAGCCGTTTCCGCGACAGCGTAGAGCGTCCGATGGCGCCGCCGGGAACCAGGCGGTTGAACAGCATTGCATTGCCGTCCCGTAAAATACCTTCGGGTAGGATGTTCGTGTCCGTGTCCGCTTGGGGGTCGGTGTCGGAGACGAACTGCTCGTGGCGAACAGGCCGATTCAGCACATGGTCGGTATTCAGGCGGTCTCCGCCCTTTGCGGTCACGCCGCTCTTGTGGGGTTCGTAACTGCTTGCTTTCAGTTTGTCACTGTCCTTCATCTCCTTGAACGCGGCCGGCGCGAACTGCTCGTTGACCGCATTGAGTTCCAGGAGTTTGCTACCGACCTTTACTTCTTTCACGTCGGCGAGGTTGATGTCGGCCACCGTGTTGTTGCCGAAGCGGCTGAACGGGGTTGCCAGCGGGATCAGGTTCTGGCTGATGGTCAGCATGCCACCCGGATCGAACAGCAGGGCATCGGCCGCCTGGGACGATGGCAGCAGCTTCGCCTGCTGCCCGGCGAGATCGGAGATCACGGCGTTCCAGTTGACGTCGCGGCTAAACTCTTCGATCAGCTCTGGCAGCACGTCGATCCGTGGCAGATTGAGTTCCTTTCGTTCACCCCAGGTCTTACTGAACTTGACCTTCACTTTGACGAACAGGATGCGGAAACTGGCGCTGCCCTTGGCGCTCCAGGGTGAGGTGCCGGACAGCTCGAAGGCAAGACCGAGCGAGAGGATATGCGTGCTGCCGGCCTTGACTGCGAGGCTGGCGCGAACCGCGGCGACGAAGCGGAACGGCGAAAACTGGAACAAAACGTCGAAGCCGAAGTTGCCGACCACGCTGAAGCCGGCCACGCCGAAATAGAAATCGAGTCCGGCGCCGAACTGAACCGTGTTGGTGGTCAGCGCGAAATAACAGGTCAGGGTCAGGCGCGGGTTGTCTTTCAGCAGGCTCAGCTTCAGCCGCTTCATGGGCGGCAGGTCGAGGTGCCTCGGTGGCGTGTAGGCGGGATGGAAGCCCCCGATCGAGGTCAGGAAGTCCGGCTTCGGGCCCCAGCTGATGCGCAACGCGATGTCACCTTCAAAGCTGAAGCGGAAACTGCCGTAGCCAATATACGAGTCGTAAATGCTGGCGTCGAAGGCCAGCAGCCCCTTGTCGAAATCGATGGTGCCGAGGAAATTGACCTTGAGATCGACGATGGCCTCTTCGGGTGTCGGCACTGCAACGCGCAGTACACCGATGATCGCGATCCGCACCGGGTTGGTGAACTCGATGATCAGCCCAAGCTGGGCGGTGATCAGGGGCGGCGTGTTCCAGGTGATCTCGGCCATCGGCCCGACCAGGAACTGGTCGCGGGTGGCCGGGAAGATCTCGCGCAGGTCCGTGACCAGCGCGTTCATGTTTCGCACCACGTCCTCGGGAAAAAGGATGTCATCGACCGCGCCCTGCTGCAGGCCGCTGCGCAGGCGATCTATGTCCACGCTGCGGTGCAGCCCGAGCAGCCCGCCAACGCCGGAGAGAAAGAAGTTGTAGGCGATGTGAATCGGTGTCGGGAAGCGGGTACTGATAATGAACAGCAAAGAGAAGCCTTTGCTGCCGTCAGGAAAGCGGGTTGTGATCAGGCCGATTGCGGTCAGGTTAAAGGTGTCGGCAATCGACAGCTCTACGGCGCCGGCATAACGGTGGTTGTCCGGGTCGATCGACAGGAAGCCACCGAGTTTGACCGTTGGGGTGTCCATCGCCAGCGCCACGCCCCGTGGTGGGAGAAAGGCCAGATCGAGCTGGACCGGCCCGAGGTTGCCACCGTTCTGGGGGAAACTCAGCAGACCGCGCAGGCCGAGGCGCTCGACGGTGGCCAGCAGGGGGCCGAGTTCGGCGCCGACGGTTGCGCCGAGATCGATGCGGACCGATTCGTCGATCAGTCCAAGTCCGAGATGGATAGCGTCGAGACGAATAGGGCCGATCTGGGCGTGGGAGGTGATGTCGACATCAAGCCCAGCGCTGCCTTGGACCTGCAGGCCGGTGTTAGGCGACCACCGGCAGGTCAGGGCGAAGTTGCTTTCGATGTCGATTGCACCCAGAACCTCGTCGATCAGTGAATCACCGCCGTCGCCGTTGATGACCAGTTTACCGTCAATCAGTTGGGCATCGATCACGGGCGCAACGGTGGCCCCAGCGCCACTCGCGCCGGCACTCCAACCGACTGAGATACCGAGAGCGTTCGGATGTCGCCAACTTCGAGCCTCGATCCACCGGCCTTGCCAAACAGCACCAGCGGGCCGGCGCTTGCCTGGCGGCCGACACCGAGGGTCAGCTCGATGCTTCCTTCGCCGCTTGGTGGGTTGAACTGGATCGTCAACGGCGGTTGCAGGTTGGCGGAAAGATCGGCGACGAAACGGGCTCGGGTATCGAGCTCCAGCTCCCAGGAATCTCCAAGCGGGTAGGTTCGGTTGAAATCCTGGGTTGCCGGGAAACGAAAGTCGACCTGCAGTCCCGGCGGGAGATCCGATGTTACCCGCAGCGCGATCAAGTAGGCCTCGAGGGTTGCGGGCAGTCCGGCGGGCTGCAGCAGTTCCGCCGGAAGGTCGAATTCCTGCTCCAGGAATTCCTTCAGGACCCTGAACAGAACCAGGCCGTCGAAGTCAGTGTCCCCCCAGCCGTAGACGATGCTTAAGTGTTCTTGGGGGTCGGTTAGCAGCGTGATAAGGCGCTCGAAATGCACCTCTTTGCTTACGTATGAAGGTAACAGCGGGTTGCTCGGATCGCCCGGATCGACCGCGATCTCAATGATGCCGGCGAGTCGCAGGCCGTGCAGCATCTGTGGGGATTTTGCCTCGATGTACTCTACCAGCAGCAGGTTCAGCAGCTGGGCCGGTAACTGTTGTGAGAAGGATTGAATTTGACTCTTATCGGCCGCCGAAAGTCCAGAGAAACTATTGCTGACTGCCTCCAGTGCGGTGGCGACGTTGGAGAGGCCGCGAACGACTTGGATGATCGTGCTGGAAAGCGTCTGGCCGCTGTTGATGATCTGACCGACATCATCGCTATCGATTGCGCTGACCAGCGCCGAGACCTGGGCTGGCAACTCAGTGGCCGCAATCGCTGTATTTGAAAGCTCACCGGCAAATGCCGCGACCTGACTGAGTCCAGGTGGCAGGCGCAGTCCGAGACTGGCTAACAGCGACTCGACACCATCGGCCGAGACGCGGGTTTCCAGTGGTGCCAGGACCAGGCCCAGTTCACGGGAAACGATCTCCAGCGTTCCGGCGGAATTCGGCATTGGACTACCTCGTGCTCTCGTAGCGCAGTTTTCGAATGATATTCAGGGTCAAGGAACGGCGCTTCTGGCGCTTCTTTAGTTGCTCCTCCCTGGGAGTTTCGTGTTACCTGATCACCGGCCTCGACTTCAGTGTCGATAGCCCACTCCCGACTCTTGACGTTCTGTTAACGGATATTGCAGAACATGGACCAATTGGGGTGCATATCGCTCTACGTCCTGTTTCAACTCCGCGCTCCCGTAACGCCCAAGGGCTGCAATAAAACGGAACACGCTACGTTCATATTCAGGGCCGCTCAATTCACTGGGGCGCTCGATCAACGGGAAACGCGCCCGATCCAGGGTGTGCCGTAACAGCAGCGGTCCCTTGCCGCGATGCCATAGGGTCGCGAGTTTTCGGTTGGCGTTGATCAGCCCGCGTGCCTCGCTGAAATGGCGGCTGATCAGTGCTGCGCAGAGTTCGCCCTGTTCGGAAGACAGGGCCGCCTCACGCAGTCGCGCCAGCACCGGCTGCAGCCCGGTGAGTGGTCCTGCAGGGCGGAGTGGCGGCCGGCGCGGTGGGCGTGAAGGGAGCGCGCGATGGGCTCGGCATCCCTGCTGTGATGGTGCCCCCGCCGCCCGACCGCCGGAGCTGGCACCGCGGCAACGGCAGCCTGCGCGCTCACTTTGCCGTGGCCCCACTGGCTGTTTGGTGTCGCCGCTCCATGGCCGGGACTACGGCAAGATCCAGTCAGGTGGGTTCGGATCTGGTCGATGCTGAGGCTGGAATTTTTCTGCAACATCAGCGCGATCACACCGGTGACATGGGGGGCGGCCATGCTGGTGCCACTCTTGCGGGTATAAAAATCCAGACAACAGTCGCAACAGCAGCCGCAGCTGGTCTTTTCTTCAACCCGGGAAGAGGCGGAGGTAATCGCCACCCCGGGGGCGGTGATCTCCGGCTTGGTGCGTCCGTCGCGGCTGGGGCCCCAGCTCGAAAATGCGCCCAGGTCGCCGTTGGCGCCGGAGCCGGTGGAGTAGGCGCCGACGGTGATCACATGTTCGCTGTTACCCGGTATCGAGATGGTGGCGTCACGAGAGGCGAGGATCGCGCCGGCACCGCCCCCCGAGGTGCGAAAGTGAGGTGTGTCGCTGCCACGCTCGATCCAGGCGTGAAACGGTGCCTCGGCCGCGCCAGAGTTACGGAGGCGCATCGTCCACCAGCCACTAGTCAGGTTGCCGGATGAAGGCGGACGCAGCGTGAGGCGAATCTGGTTGTCATCACTGCTCGGGACTTGGCTGTTGGAGTCGATCACGACCCGCATCTGGCTGCCGGCTGCGGCGCCGGGATTGACGATCCAGGTGTGGTCCGGGTCGTCGGGTGAGATGCGCGGACTGGTCGGGGAGCCAGTACCGGGCGCCACGACCTCGATGTCCAGCGCCTGGCCGTTCGGATACCAGAGGTCGATGAATCGGCGCCGGTCGTCTCCCGCCAACACCTCGAAGTCGACGTCCAGAGAACCGCCGGCAGGCACGCTGGCCGAGACATGCCGATTGTCGTTGCCTTCATTGCCGGCCGATTTCACGATTGCGCGCCCGGATTGCTCCAGCAGGAAGATATCGATGAAGAGCTCGACCAGACTGGTGCCGTCGTGCGGGCCGAGGTTGTCGCCCATGCTCAGGTTGATCACCACCGGGCGTCCGGTTGCCGCCGGGTGTTCGAAGATGTACTCGAAGGCGTTGACCAGATTCATCGAATTGCCGAGGGCCTCGTTGTCACCCGAGTCGACATTGACCACGATCAGGTCAGCGTCCGGCGCTACCCCGACATAGTGGTGGGCGCCGTGGCAGTTGCCTGCCTGGGAACCGTCTCCGGCGGCGATCCCGGCAACATGGGTGCCGTGTCCTTTTTTTGTATCAAAAGAGCGGATACTGACGGTCGGTGCGCCGCCAGCCAGTGCAAAGTCGATCTGGCTCTTGACGTATTCGACGCCGTTTGCATAACTGCTGGGAGCGGATTCGCCGCCTTCGGGGGTGAGGTCCTGGTCCCAGATGGCCAGAATACGCGAAGTGCCATCGGCTTTGCGGAACACCTGATGGCGGTAGTCGATCCCCGAGTCGATAATCCCGATCACTACCCCGGCCCCGGTAAAACTGCTCGAGGCACTGTGCACGGCGGCCGCGCCGATTTCGCCGAGGCTGCTGTCGAGTTCGGTGGCAAATGTGCGGGAGGCCTCTATGCGCACCACGTGGGGGATTGCAGCCAGCGCATCGAGTCGGTCGATGGGAAGGGTGCCGGCGGCGAGACTGAAACGACCGTTGGGATGCGACTTTACGGTAGAAGTGACCAGGCCCACTGCGTGGAGATCAGCGACCGCACCAGTAAACTGAACCAGCACTCCAAACATTCGGGGCGCGGCAGAGGCGACGCCTTGCTCTTCAGCATCGCGCCTCAATTCTTTTAGCGTTGGGTCGATCTTGTCCATGGTTCCTCCCCATCGAGATCCCGTTCTTGGCTTCTTAGGCCCTGGCCAAGTCAGCGAAGTATGGCACAATCGCGGAGGTCTAGGAACGCAGATCTATCATCCCACGGCGATGATAGATCTGCGTCTGAAACCGTGTCGCAATTGTATATCAGGTGAAGCGAACGAAGATGCCGGTGAACAGGACATACTTGTGCCCTTGGGTATAATTCGGTTGTGGGCATGAGAGACCAACCAACATAGGCAAGATACCGATGCCAGATTTAGCCGCGAACATGAATCAGTCGATCGGTGGTTTCCAGATCCAGGGCGTGATGATGCGCTACAATCTGTTCGCTCCGCGCCTGTACAATTGGTGCATGTCGCTTGGATTCGAGGCGGGAAAGATCGTGCCGTCTCGTGCCTTTTGCTCCGACGAGAGCCAGGGCTATCCCATCATTATGCTGGCCAAGCATTTCGGGGCCTTTCCCTTTAATCACGGCAGGGTGGGTGGCATAGTCGCCACCGACCGGCATGGCCCCCATGCCGAGCATGGTCAGGACCTGGTAATAGTTCAGGCCAGCCATGTAGGCTATGACCCGGCAGCCAAGTGTTTTGGCGCCTACCGGCGTCTTCAAACCACAAACCAGGAGTGCGGCCCGAACTGCGGTAAGATTCATCACGTCATTGGCTGGTATCAGGACGAATATCGGTTCGCCGGTAAAAATATCCTGCTGCACAAGAATGCAGGCAGGGCCTGCATCATCGTCGACAATCAGTTGTTGCGGGAAGAGCGGGATGAAGGACTGTTTCTGCGCCTGGATAAGCTGATCGAAAGCGACGCCGCCGGTCAGCGGATACCCTGCAGGATCCTTAGTACGGCCAAGGTGTTCCCCGCATCCTCCGACCTTGTCAACAGGTTGGGTGAGGCGGCGTTCAATGCCTCCAAACCGCAACCGATTGATTTCAATCTGACGGCGGACCTGTTTTCTTTCCGCCGCAACATCCAGCAACTGGAAGAGGGTGTGCATAACCTGGAGCACAATCTGATTCACTACATGCCCCAGATTGTCACCGCGCACTCACCGATCTTGACGGCGGCCCAGATCAATACCCAGATCGAGTTCGACCGCACCTTTCGCACGATCGTGAAGGAACGAGGCTATTGCGGCAAGAAGGTGCTGTTTATCTCCGGCCTCAATATCGACATCTCGCCCCAGGAAGGGCAGTTTTTTCCGCTGACCAAATTCGTGCCCTGGGCGGCCTATGTAAAGGATCCGGACGGCACCTATTCCATCCTGGAGCAACCGCAACTGGTGCAGGTGCTGGAACGGCAAAGCACCTCGAATCCAGACCAGATCGACTTGGAGGCGGCGATTCAGACGATGACAGAGGCCGAGGAAGTTAGGATCGAGTTGTAAACGTGTTTGCTGCCTGGTGTTGGGCGCTTATTGGCTAACGGGTACTTCGAAAAATCCCTTCCATGGGGCTTTTCGATACGGTGATGGAAATGCGCGATTTCCGATCGCCCTCATTTTCATGCGCTTACGCGCACGAAAGTGAAAATAGTGACGCATCCCTGCACCACACGGGCACCTTTAGTTTTTCGAGGTGCCCTAAACAGAAATAGTTCAGCCACCCACGCAGTCGTCTACCTGCAGGCCCGCCTCGGCCGATTCCACGGCGCGGAATACCGCCCGTCCCTTGTTCATGGTCTCCTTCCACTCCATGGCCGGTATGGAATCCGCGACTATGCCGGCGCCGGCCTGGATGTGCAGGGTGTGGTCCTTGATCACCGCTGTGCGGATGGCGATAGCGGTGTCCATGTTGCCGTTCCAGGAGAGATAACCCACGGCACCGGAATAGACTCCCCGTTTCACCGGTTCCAATTCGTCAATGATCTCCATGGCGCGGATCTTGGGGGCGCCGCTCACGGTGCCGGCTGGAAAGGTTGCCCGCAGCACGTCGATCGCGGTCATACCTTCTTTTAATTCTCCGGTTACGTTGGAGACTATGTGCATGACATGGGAGTAGCGCTCGACGATCATCTTGTCGGTGAGGCGCACGCTGCCGATCTTCGCCACCCGCCCGGTGTCGTTTCGCCCCAGATCGATCAGCATCAGATGTTCGGCCAATTCCTTAGGGTCTGACAGCAGCTCCGCTTCCAGCGCCTGATCCTCCTCCTCGGTATGTCCCCGGCGACGGGTGCCTGCGATGGGGCGCACGGTCACCTTTCCGTCCTCCAGGCGGGTGAGGATTTCGGGCGAAGAGCCGACGATATGGAATTCCTGCAGATTGAGAAAATACATGTAGGGCGACGGATTGAGTCCGCGCAGGGCGCGATACAGGTCCAGGGGTGGCGCATGGAAGGGAATGGAGAGGCGTTGGGAGAGCACAACCTGCATACAGTCCCCGTCCAGGATGTACTCCTTGGTGCGCTCCACCGCTTGTTTGAAGCCTGTCTCGGTGAAGCCTGAGACAAAGTGGGATTCGTCTATCTTGTTTCGTTCGGCGTGAGGTGGCGGTGCCGGTGACGAACGCATCTGTATTACCAGCTCCCTGAGTCTTTTTCGTCCCGATTCAAAGCTCCCCCCGCGGGTCGGGTCGACGTGAACGATGACGTAAAGACGGCCCCGCAGATTGTCGAATACCACCACCTCGTCGGACACCAGTAGCAGTATGTCCGGATTGGCAATCGGATCGGGATTGGGGCATTGGGCCAGTTTTGGTTCGATGTAGCGAATGGTGTCGTAGCCGAAATAACCTACCAGTCCGCCGGTAAAGCGGGGCAGGTCCGGGTGATTTGCGACCCGGTATCGTTGCTGAAACGACTCGATAAAGGCCAGCGGGTCGCTGCACTCCGTCTGCTCCACGATTTCGCCATCTGTCTCTACCCGAACCTGGCTGCCGTTGACCTTGAGCAGGGTTCGGCAGGGCAGCCCGATGATGGAGTAGCGGCCCCATTTTTCACCCCCCTGCACCGACTCGAACAGATAGGAGTAAGGGCCGTCAGCCAGTTTGAGATAGGCGCTGAGGGGCGTGTCGAGATCGGCCAGCACCTCACACATCAGCGGGATGCGATTGTGGCCTTTGGCGACCAGGGCATCGAACAGCTCAGGGGTCATTTTCTACTCCGCACGGAATCGAGAAGGGTCAGGCCTTTTCCTGGCCAATCCAGATGGGAGCTAACGATAATCGAAACGGGTTGAAGTTGCGAGCCAGGCGCCGGGCCGGCTGGGCAAAGTCTCCTCTCTACGCAGCCGGCGGAGGTTCCCACCGCGGCTGCATGCTGTTTCGTGACACCCGGGGTGGGTTACAGCAAGCCGTTCAGTTCTGTAAAGGAATCGATCACGGCGTCCGGCTGGGCCTCTCTTATATCACGCCCGTGGTTGTAACCATAGCTCACGCAGATCACCTGAAAACCGGCTGCCCTGGCGGCCTTGACGTCGCTTACCGAATCCCCAAGCATCAGCGCCTCTGCGGGTTCAACCCCGTAGTGACGCGCCGCGTGCAGCAGCGGCATGGGGTCCGGTTTTTTCTTCGGCAGGCTGTCGCCACTGATGACGATGCCGAAGCGATCATAGACCCCCAGTGCCTGCAGCAGTGGCTCGGTGAACTGAGCCGCCTTGTTGGTCACGCAACCCAGGTGATAGTCGCCGCTTTGAAGGTAGTCCAAACCCTGTTCGACGCCCTCATAGAGTCGGGACTCTTCACCGTTATGGCGGTCATAGAGTGTGACAAACAGCGGATAGGCCTGCTCGAAATCGGCCTCGTCCGGTTCCCCGTCCAGCTGCCCTATGAGAGCGCGTCGCACCAACCGTTCGACCCCGTTACCCACCCAGTTGCGGACCTTCTGTTCACCGTGGGTTGCTCGCCCCAGTTGCTCCATCATCCGGTCTACGCAGAAGGCCAGATCGGGCACACTGTCCACCAGTGTGCCATCCAGATCGATCAATATGAGCTTTGGCTTTTGCATCAGACCTTGGCGAGCTCTTCGCGCATCTGCCCGATGATGGTGTTGTAGCGGTTGGGGTCGGAGTCCTGACCCTTACCGAAGATACCGGAGCCGGCGACGAAGGTGTCAGTGCCTGCCGCCGCGACCTCGCGGATGTTCTCGGCCTTGACGCCGCCGTCGATTTCGAGCCGGATGTCGAAGCCGGAATCATCGATAATCTTGCGGCAGGCCCGGAGTTTGTCCAACGCAGCGGGGATGAAACTCTGACCGCCAAACCCCGGGTTGACTGACATAATCAGGATCATGTCGATTTTGTCGAGTACATAGTCCAGATGGCTGAGGGGGGTGGCCGGGTTGAAGACCAGGCCCGATTTGCAGCCCTGTTCCCGAATCAACTGCAGCGAGCGGTCGATGTGCTCACTGGCCTCCGGATGGAAGGTGATATAGGTGGCGCCGGCCTTGGCAAAATCGGGAATGATACGATCGACTGGATTGACCATCATGTGTACGTCGATGGGGGCGGTCACGCCGTGCTTGCGCAGTGCTTCGCAGATCAGCGGCCCGATGGTCAGGTTCGGCACGTAATGGTTGTCCATGACATCGAAATGAACGATATCGGCGCCAGCTGCCAGTACATTGTCTACCTCTTCACCGAGTTTGGCGAAGTCA
This sequence comes from uncultured Gammaproteobacteria bacterium, assembly GCA_963820955.1. Lineage (GTDB taxonomy): Bacteria > Pseudomonadota > Gammaproteobacteria > Chromatiales > Chromatiaceae. The sequence continues at coordinate 137,204 of CAWGCA010000047.1, forward strand.
GCTGAAAGGATAGAGGGGGCGATGAGATAGTCAGCCATATTGGTTCTCCTAGCAGAAGGGCGGGTATGTTTGGCAGTTAGAATATTAGCAACAACCCACTTTACCGTATGCGCGCGTTTTTTTCACGCTTTTGGCATCAATACAGGGTGCGGACGGTCGCCTTTTTCGAGGGGCGAAAACCGGGCGTCCGGCTGCGGTCAGACGCCTTTTTTAACCAGCTGTCGAGAGGGTTGCCAATTTAGACACTCATTCGGGATAGTGTTCTAAAGCCGGATCACACCCGCGGACTGCGTCCGGTTGTCGCAGCTGCACCCTTCTCGTTCGTTTACTGCCGGCGTTTCTATTTGCCAAAGCGGACAACAAGGCTTGGCATCTGACCGAAAACAGTGCTGAATATGACCTCAGGAAAACAATTGGGAACGGGGAGAAACAGCATGCACCTGATGACTCAGCCGATGGCTCGCGGACGGTCGATAGAGGCTGGAATTTTTATTTCAATTTTTCTCTTGCTTCTTGGTCTGACGGGGGGAAAGGCGGCCGCTGCCGACCTGCTCCGGGAACAACGCATTGCCGAACAGATCGAAGAGGCTATTCTGGTCGGTGAACCGCTGTACCTGAACGCAGATGGGCTGGAGTTCCTGGCGATCCACACGGAATCCAACCTGTCGTCTGTTCGGGGCGGTGCGATAATCCTGCATGGCCACGGGGCCAACCCCAACTGGACGGACGTAGTCCAGCCCCTGCGCAGCGGTCTGCCTGACGGTGGTTGGGAAACCCTCTCCCTGCAGCTGCCGGTACCCGCGGCGGATGCCCCCGACGGCGCGGTTGAAGCGCTTATACCCGAGGCCTTACCACGTATTCGGGCCGGGGTGGCGTATTTCCAGCAGCGTGACATTCGCAATATCGTGCTGGTTGGGCACAGCCTGGGGGCGCGCATGGGGGCGCACTACCTGGCTGCCAACCCATCGCGGGAGATCAGGGCGTTTGTCGCGGTGGGGATGTCGGTACCCGGCCCCAGTGCTGACGACAAGACCTTGGTGGCAGTACAGAACATAAAGATACCGGTATTCGATATTTACGGTAGTCGGGATATCGATCCGGTACTTCATACCGCAGACCGACGCGCGGCGGCGGCCCGTCGCGGGGGTAACCGGGAATACCGGCAACTGGAGGTTCCCGGGGCGGATCACTTCTTTAGCGGCATGGGTGATGAACTGACTGCCCGGGTTCGGGCCTGGCTGACGCGGGTGGTCGGTACCCCGGTTCCGGACACCGGGAAAGCACTCCCCGAGCCGCACCTTCGTTAGCTGAAAATCCTTCTAAAAAGGGTCTCAAAGGCGAATAAAGCAGGATATCAGTGGGGCCATTGTCGGCTGTGTTTATGGTTTAAGCGTCTTGACAATGGGCGTCCAGTCGGTTGTATTGATGCCTGGAGTCGGAATGTTACCGCTTCTTCTTAGCTTGCCTCGGCTGCGCTCGAGACGATTTGAGGGGGATTTTGGGTGTTCGCCGGTGGCCGTCTGAGGCCCCTGAGAAAAGGGATACAAAGCGAACGGCCCTAAACCTGAAAGACTTAAGGGGTGAATGATCCAGCTGGGGTCGGAAGACGACGCCAGGGATGCAGCCAACCCTTCATGACTGCTCTATATATAGAAAACTACAAATGAGGGAGATTCAAACTGATGAAAACGATTTATGCTATAGCTTCTTCTGTTGCACTGCTGGCAGCCGCCACCGCTAGCGCCTATGCGGGCGCCACCATGGATGGGGTGAAAAAGAAAGGGTTCGTCCAGTGCGGTGTTAATACCGGTGTGCCCGGCTTTGCCGGCGCCGATGACAAGGGTAACTGGAAGGGGCTGGACGTGGATGTCTGCCGCGCCGCGGCAGCGGCCGTGTTTGGTGATGCAAAGAAAGTCAAATTCACCCCGTTGACGGCAAAAGAGCGCTTCACGGCGCTGCAGTCCGGCGAGATCGACGTGCTTTCCCGCAACACCACCTGGACCCTGACCCGGGACAGCGACCTCGGCCTCAACTTTACGGGCGTCAATTATTACGATGGCCAGGGGTTCCTGGTCAAGAAAAGCCTGGGGGTAAAGAGTGCCAAGGAACTGGATGGCGCCTCCTTCTGCATCCAGGCCGGCACCACCACCGAGCTCAATCTGGCCGACTATTTCCGTGCCAACAAGATGAAATATACCCCGATCACCTTCGACAAGTCGGCTGAGACGGCCCAGGCCTTCGATGCCGGGCGCTGTGATGCGCTGACCTCCGATCAGTCCCAGCTCTACGCCCTGCGTATCCAGCTGAAAGACCCGAAGAGTGCCGTGGTGCTGCCGGAGGTGATCTCAAAAGAGCCCCTCGGCCCGGTGGTGCGCCAGGGCGACGATGCCTGGTTCAACGTGGTTCGCTGGGCGCTGTTTGCCATGGTCAACGCCGAGGATCTGGGTATCACCTCGAAGAACGTGGATGAGATGAAGGCGAAGAGCACCGACCCGAATGTCCGCCGCCTGCTGGGCGTGGAGGGCATCAAGGGCAAAGGCCTCGGCGTACCGGATGACTGGGCCTATAACATCGTCAAGCAGGTGGGCAACTATGGCGAATCCTTCGAGCGTAATGTGGGTATGGACAGTCCGCTCGAGATCTCCCGCGGTCTGAACGCCCTCTGGAGTAATGGCGGCATCCAGTACGCACCGCCGATTCGATAGGTTATCAGAGATCAAAAGCAGGTCCGGGACTGCGGGGCGGTTCGCGTCGCCCCGCAGTCCATTCAGTACTGACCCAGCTTCGGAACACTGTTCATGACGGGTGCAAAACGACAAGATTCAGCCCCGACCAAGGCCGCACTCTGGCGTCGGCCTGTATTTAGATCGACTGTCTTTCAGGTGTTGCTGATCCTGGCGGTTGTCGGGATCGCCAATTTTCTGTTCACCAACACCCTGCAGAATCTCGAGCAGCGGGGGATCAGTACCGGTTTCGCGTTTCTCGATAACGAATCGGGGTTCGGCGTAGTCCAGTCCCTGATCGAGTACGACGAGACCCATACTTTCGGCCGGACCTTTCTGGTCGGCCTGCTCAACACCGTCCTGGTCTCCGGGCTAGGCATCATTCTCGCGACCATTATCGGTTTTCTCATGGGGGTGGCCCGCCTCTCCAGCAACTGGCTGATTGCCCGCCTCGCCACTGTCTATGTGGAGACCTTTCGTAACATCCCGCTGCTGCTGCAGATCATGTTCTGGTATTTCGCGGTGCTGCAACCCCTGCCGGGGCCGCGTCAGAGTCTGGAATTCGGCACCTCGGTATTTCTGAGTAACCGGGGCCTCTATATGCCGGCCCCGGTTTTCGAACCCGGTTTCGGCATGGTGCTGGCCGCCTTTATGGCTGCCGTTCTGCTGGTGGTTTTCCTGGCGCGCTGGGCCCGTCGGCGGCAGGAGGAGACGGGCCAGCAGTTTCATTCGGTGTATGTGTCCCTGGCTATCCTGCTCGGGCTGCCACTGCTGGTATTCCTGATCGCCGGTTCGCCTCTCTCCTGGGATTTTCCCGAGCTGCGGGGATTCAATTTTCGCGGCGGCATGGTGGTGATACCGGAACTTGCCGCCCTGCTACTGGCCTTGAGTATCTATACCGCATCCTTCATCGCCGAGGCGGTACGCTCCGGTATCCTGGCGGTCAGTCACGGCCAGACCGAGGCCGCCTTACGCCCTGGGTATACGTCCCGGGATTACCCTGCGGTTGGTGATTATCCCTCAGGCCCTGCGGGTGGTTATTCCCCAGCTCACCAGCCAGTATCTCAACCTGACCAAGAACTCATCGCTGGCAACGGCGGTGGGCTATCCGGATCTGGTGGCGGTGTTTGCCGGTACCACGCTCAATCAGACCGGGCAGGCAGTGGAGGTGATCGCCATGACTATGGGGGTCTACCTCACCATCAGCCTGCTTATTTCCCTGTTCATGAACTGGTACAACAAGAAGAAGCAGTTGGTGGAGCGCTAGCACATGGCCGAATTCATATCCCAACCCGACCTTCCGCCGCCGGTCACCAGCGTCGGCGTGATCGGCTGGCTGCGGAAAAATTTGTTCTCTTCCTGGGCCAATTCCCTTTTGACCCTGCTGGCCCTTTATCTGCTCTATGTGGCGTTGCCCCCTCTGGTCAACTGGGCCTTTATCAAGGCCGACTGGGTGGGAGAATCCCGAGACGCCTGTGACAGCGGCGGCGCCTGCTGGGTCTTCACCCGTGTACGGTTCAATCAGTTCATGTATGGGTTCTATCCCGCGGCTGAGTATTGGCGAGTGAATCTTGCCTTTGGTTTGCTGGTGGTCTTGATGGTCCCCCTGTTTATTCAGAAAACCCCGCATAAAGGCTGGCTGGCCGCTTCTATTCTATTGATCTACCCGATCATTGCCTTCTATCTGTTTGCCGGTGGCGCCTTCGGTCTGGAGCAGGTCGAGACCAGTCTTTGGGGAGGACTGACCCTGACCCTCATTCTCTCGGCTGTGGGTATAGTTGCTTCGCTGCCTATCGGTATCGTGCTGGCGCTGGGTCGCCGCTCCAGTATGCCGATCGTGAAAGCATCCAGTATCATCTTCATCGAATTCTGGCGCGGGGTACCGTTGATTACGGTGCTGTTCATGTCCTCTGTCATGCTGCCGCTGTTTCTGCCGGAGGGCACCCATTTTGATAAGCTGCTGCGGGCCATGATCGGCATTGTCCTGTTTCAGTCGGCCTATATGGCCGAGGTGGTTCGTGGTGGTCTGCAGGCCATTCCCAAGGGGCAGTACGAGGCGGCCAATGCCCTCGGACTGAGCTACTGGAAGACCATGGGTCTGATTGTTCTGCCCCAGGCGCTGAAGCTGGTGATCCCTGGGATCGTGAACACCTTTATCGCTCTGTTCAAAGACACCACCCTGGTGCTCATCATCGGCCTGTTCGATCTGCTGGCGATGATTCAGGCCGCCTTTACCGATCCCCACTGGCTGGGTTACGCCGTCGAGGGTTATGTCTTCGCCGCTCTGATCTTCTGGATCTTCTGTTTCGGTATGTCCCGTTACAGCCAGGCCCTGGAGCGCAAACTGCACCGCGGCCATGTCCGTTGATGACGCTGGAGAAGAAAATTATGGCTGAAAACGATAACAGTCACGCACCTATACCCGTTTCAGAGGACGTGATGATCGACATGCGATCCGTCCACAAATGGTATGACCAGTTTCATGTGCTGAAGGACATCAATCTAACTGTGCACAAGGGTGAGCGGATCGTGATCTGCGGCCCTTCGGGTTCCGGCAAGTCGACCCTGATCCGCTGCATCAACCGGTTGGAAGAGCACCAGAAGGGACAGATCGTCGTCGACGGAACCGAACTCACCGATGATATCAAGCACATAGATCAGATTCGCCGGGAAGTCGGTATGGTGTTTCAGCACTTCAACCTGTTTCCGCATCTTACCGTACTGGAGAACTGTTGCCTGGCCCTGATCTGGGTGCGTAAGATGCCGCGCAAGGAGGCCGAGGAGATCGGTATGAAATTCCTGGAGCGGGTACAGATACCGGAGCAGGCGAAAAAGTACCCTGGTCAGCTTTCCGGCGGCCAGCAGCAGCGGGTCGCCATCGCGCGCAGCCTCTGCATGAATCCGAGTATCATGCTGTTTGACGAGCCTACCTCCGCGCTCGATCCGGAGATGATCAAGGAAGTACTCGATACCATGATCGAACTGGCCGAGAGCGGTATGACCATGCTCTGTGTCACCCATGAAATGGGTTTTGCCAAGACCGTTGCCAACCGGGTAATCTTCATGGACGGTGGCGAGATCGTGGAGGAGAATGAGCCGGAAGCGTTTTTCAGCAATCCCCAGCACGACCGGACCAAGCTGTTTCTGAGTCAGATCATGTAAGCTGGTTTAGCTCGAACTGCATTTCGCACCAGCTGGGTCTGACTGGTAAGGAATATGGATTAGCCTGTCTTCAAGGTCCCAGCTCCGCCAGCAGGCGGTCGATCATCCCCAGTGCCTGCCCGCCGTAGCCACCACCGAACATATTGAGGTGGTTCAAGACATGGTAGAGGTTGTAAAGGGTCTTGCGCGTAGGGTATCCCCGATCCAGCGGCCAGGCCTCATTGTAGGCGTCATAGAAGGATCTGCCGAAGCCGCCGAAAAGTTCAGTCATGGCCAGCTCCGCCTCCCGGTCTCCGTAGTAGGTCGCCGGGTCGTAAATCACCGGCTGTCTCCGGCGGTCGTAGGAGAGGTTTCCTGCCCAAAGATCACCATGGATCAAGGAGGGTTTTGGCTGGTGGTCGATCAGCGCGGGAAACTGTTCAAGCAACCTTTCGCCCCGCTGCTGCAGCTGCCCCCGGTGACCGTTTTTTGCCGCCAGCGCCAGCTGGAACCCCAGGCGTTGTTCGCGCCAGAATCCGACCCAGTCGCTTGCTGGCCGGTTGGGCTGGTGGGTGGAGCCGATCGTGTTGTCCCGTGTCCAGCCAAATGTCTGTTGCTGGGTTCGGTGCAGCAACGCCAGTTGCCGGCCGGCGGTTACGCCACTGCCGCCAGCTCCCATTTCGATGTATTCCATCACCAGGTAGGCATCGCTGCCAGTGATGCCGGAGCAGAGTGGTCGGGGAACGCGGATTGAATTGGTCGCCGCCAATTCCGCCAGGCCCGCTGCCTCGGCCTCGAACATCGCCAGCCGGGGGGCGTTGTTGAGCTTCACGAAATAGCTGAGTTTGCCATCGCTGAGCACGACTGTGGAGTTGATACAGCCACCGCCGACGTTGCGGGCCTGCGCCGGGCCGAAGGTTGCTGCGGACACTTCGCTGATGTGGTTGGCAATATCCTTCCAGTTGCTCATGGTTTTTTGCATATTGGTCAGGGGGTGAAGGGCTTGAAACGACGCAGGCTCTTCAGCACCCCGAACTTTAACGGCGAGTGGATTTCCCTTCTAAACGGGCTCGCAGCGGACTGCTGCGCGGAAAGTGGGCGCGCAGGAACTCCATCTGGTCCGCCAGCACATGATGTCCCTGAAGATAGACGTACTCGGCATGGGTCGGCGTGAAGGGTATGGCCAGCAGTTCCATCGCGGCTGCTTCCGGCGTGCGTCCTGCCTTGTGATTGTTGCAGCGGAGGCAGGCAGTGACCACGTTGTTCCAGCGATCCGGGCCACCCTGGCTCAGGGGGCGCACATGGTCACGGGAGAGCTGGTGGCGAGGGAAGGCTCTACCGCAATAGAGGCAGAGGTGGCCGTCGCGCTGGAACAGGGTTTGATTGTTGAGGGGGGGGGAGTAGCCCTGCCCCAACTTGTCCATCACTCGACTGTTGCCGTAGGTGGCGATGATGGTGTTGACTTCGACCAGGCTTTGACGCTGGCTGCGTACGTTAAAGCCGCCACGGATAGAATACAGAACCCGACCGCAGCTGTACGCGATCTGACCAAGAAAATAGAGGCGCACGGCGTTTCGGTAATCGATCCATTCCAGCGGCATGCCGGCGGCATCGGTACGCAAAATTTGCTGCTGAAGATAAAACACTGTCCCCGACTCCCGGCGGGCGATATTTAAAAACCTGGGTTGATCATACACAGTTCATCAGGATATTTCAGAAACGACCTGGCCTGCAGTGTGGGCAAGCGCGCTGCCTTGAACCGAATAGGAACAAAACTGTGTGGGGGGCTAAAAAAAAATTCCAGAAAAAGGTTGACACAGGATGAACCGGGGGTTTTCCCGTAAGTTGTTATGCACAGTCCGGGAGCAGTTCCGATCGGGCTGGCTGTTTTTTTGACACTTCATTGATAAGTCAATGATTAAATACTTTAACTTATTGTTTTTTATGCTAATGATATGACTGTCTATTTTTTCTACAATTTGATGGCAAGCTATTGTTTTCGGCTGTTAGGGGGTGATTTCTGCAGTTACTCCACAGAGTTATCCACAGCTTCTGTGGAAAAATCCGTTGACTGTCGATTCTTGGGAATTTAGCTATTTAGGAGCGGGGATTCGTAGCCCGTTTTAGACGTTTCGCCGGGTGCAATCAGTGCACCTACTCAGGTAGAGTTGCTCCATGTCCAGGCAGATTATATTACGGGTGGCGGTCGCTGCGCCGCTCCGCTCCCTATTTGATTATCTGCCACCGCAGGATTGTGACCCATCGCGGCTGCGTCCCGGTATCCGTATGCGGGTACCCTTCGGGCGCGCAGAGCGCTGTGCTGTCCTGCTGACCACCGACACCCAAACCGCCATGCCGCTGGGGAAACTGAAGCGGGTGAGGGAACTGCTTGATCCGGATCCTCTGTTCTCCCCGGCAGACCTCTCCCTGCTGCAGTGGGCCGCAAACTATTACCAGCACCCGTTGGGCGAAGTGATACTAGGTGCGCTTCCGGTTCGACTGCGAAAAGCCGACGCCTCGCTTCATCCGGGCCGGCCCGCTTGGCGATTAAGTCCAGCCGGTGAGGCGCAGGATCCTGATCGATTGCCAGGAGCTCCTCGCCAGGCCGACATTCTGAGGTTGTTGAGGGCTGCGCCGGACGGGGTGCCTCAGCAGCAGGTTTATCTCCAGTGCGGTGAATGCCGGGCAGTACTGCGCAGGCTGCAGCAGAAAGGCTGGCTGGAACCCTGTGAGATTGCCCTCGCGCCGACTGTGCAAACCGTTGCGGCACCGGTACAGGGACCGGCATTGAATACCGCTCAGCAGGCGGCGGTCAGTGCGGTGACCGAAGGGCTAGGTGGATATGCGGCCTTTTTGCTGGATGGTGTCACCGGCAGCGGTAAGACAGAGGTCTATCTCAGCCTGGTTGAGCGGGTGGCAGCGCGGGGACAGCAGGCATTGCTGCTGGTGCCGGAGATCGGTCTTACTCCACAGTTGTTAGCGCGTTTTCGGCAGCGTATTCCGCTGCCTACCGCAGTGCTGCACTCCGCGCTGTCAGATGGAGAAAGGGAAATGGCCTGGCAAGATGCCCGGCAAGGACGCGCGCGACTCGTGCTGGGGACCCGCTCCGCCCTGTTCACCCCCATGCCGGAGCTTGGTTTGGTGGTGGTCGACGAGGAGCACGACCTGTCGTTGAAACAGCAGGATGGGTTCCGTTATTCGGCAAGGGATCTGGCCTTGGTCCGCGCCCAGCGTTGTGATTGCCCGGTACTGCTGGGCTCCGCTACCCCTTCCCTGGAGAGTCTTAGGAATGCGCAGGACGGCCGGTACACTCATCTGCCGCTTCGTCAGCGGGCTGGAGGAGCCGCTTCACCCCAGATCGACCTATTGGATATCCGTTCGGTACGGCTGGAGGCCGGAGTTTCACCGACCTTGATACGGATGGTGGAGCAAGAGTTACAAGCCGGCAACCAGGTTCTGCTGTTTCTCAACCGGAGGGGATATGCGCCGCTGCTGACCTGTCACGATTGCGGTTGGGTTGCAGAGTGTCGTCGCTGCGATGCCCGCATGACGCTGCACCTGGCCAGCCACCAGCTCTGGTGTCACCATTGTGGTGCCCGGCGTCCCCTGGATACCGCATGTCCCGATTGCGGTGGCGCCGACCTCCGGCCGCTGGGGCAGGGTACGGAACGATTGCAGGGTATGTTGCAGCAGCGTTTCCCTGGAACCGGGATTGTCCGCATTGATCGTGACACCACCCGGCGCAAGGGAAGTCTTGAAAAGCTGCTTGAAGAGATTCGAAAGGGTAAGTATTCACTACTGCTTGGGACTCAGATGCTGGCCAAGGGGCATCATTTTCCGAATGTGACCCTGGTGGGGATACTGAACGTCGATCAGGGGCTGTTCGGGGCCGATTACCGGGCAGCCGAACGGATGGCACAACTGATCGTACAGGTGGCCGGGCGGTCCGGGCGGGCAGAAAAAGCGGGGCGTGTGCTGATTCAGACTCGACATCCGGATCACCCTTTGCTCAGGCTCCTGCTCCGAGGCGGATACGATGCCTTCGCCGAGCAGGCCCTCGCGGAGCGTCAGGAAGCGCTGCTGCCGCCTTACAGCTATCAGGCGCTGCTCAGGGCCGAGGCCCATCGGGAGCACGACCCGCTAGAGTTTTTGCAGCAGGCGGTCGCATTGGCCGATGGCATGGCAAGGGAGGGGGTGGAGTTCTGGGGTCCGGTACCCGCACCCATGGAGCGCAGGGCGGGTCGCTACCGGGCGCATCTGCTGGTGCAGGCTGGCCAGCGGCCGCTGCTGCAGGCGTTGATTGCGCGCTGGGTGCCTCAGCTGGAGACCTGTGGATCGGCCAGACGGGTACGCTGGTCGATTGATGTGGATCCCCAGGAGATGCTGTGAGCAGAGTTGGCAGCTGAGCCATGGATGGTAATCGGCCCCCGGTCCGGTACCCTGTTATGTTATCCTACCGGGCTTTGGATTTTCCGCGGCGGTTCAACCCTTAAAAAATAATGAAGACCCAGATTGAGCAATTGATATCCCTTGCCCTGAAGAAGATCTCGGCCGAGGGGATCCTGTCGGAGCAACAGACTCCCCGGCCCATCATCGAACGGGCCCGGGATGCGCGCCACGGTGACTTCGCCTGCAACATCGCCATGGTCCTGGCAAAAGCGGTCCGCAGCCGGCCAAGGGATCTGGCGGAGAAACTGGTCGCTTCGCTGCCCCAGAGCGACCTGGTCGAGAAGGTGGAAATCGCCGGGCCCGGCTTTATCAACTTTTATCTGTCGACCGCGGCGTATTACGGGTTGATCCCGCAGATTCTGGAGCAGGGCCACGGTTTTGGCCGCAGTGAACTCGGTAACGGCAAACGGGTCCAGGTGGAGTTCGTCTCGGCTAATCCGACCGGGCCCCTGCATGTGGGCCATGGACGTGGTGCAGCCTATGGCGCGGTGGTGGCAGACCTGCTGGAGGCAGTGGGGTTCCGTGTACACCGGGAGTACTATGTCAATGATGCCGGTCGGCAGATGGACATCCTGGCCTCCAGTGTCTGGTTGCGTTATCTGGAACTCTGCGATGAAACGCTGACCTTTCCGGCGAATGGTTATCGGGGTGACTATGTGTGGGATATCGCCGCCACCCTGCATCGGGAGCATGGCGATGACTACCGCTATGGAGCAGAAGAAGTATTCCAGGCTATCCCCGCGGACGAACCGGCAGGGGGGGACAAGGAGGCCCACATTGACGGGCTCATCGTCCGGACCAAACAGCTGCTTGGAGACAATCGTTACCGTTTTGTATTCGAGCTCGCATTAAATACCATCCTCGACGACATTCGGGACGATCTCGAGCGCTTTGGTGTGCGTTACGAGGAGTGGTACTCGGAACGCAGTTTGACCGAATCCGGGGCAGTGAACAAGGCGATCGAGCGGTTACGGGGGGCTGGTCATCTCTACCAGAAAGCGGGTGCTCTCTGGTTTCGTTCCACCGACTTTGGCGATGAAAAGGACCGCGTGGTGGTGCGGGACAATGGTCAGATTACTTACTTCGCTTCCGACATTGCCTACCATATGGATAAGCTGGAGCGGGGCTTCGAGCGGGTGATCGATGTCTGGGGGGCGGACCACCACGGCTATGTGCCGCGGGTTAAGGCAGCATTAAAGGCCCTGGGCGACGATCCCTCTCGTCTCGACGTACTGCTGGTTCAGTTTGCCAACCTCTACCGGGGGGGTGAAAAGGTGCAGATGTCTACCCGCTCTGGCTCGTTTGTCACCTTGCGCGAGTTGCGGAAAGAAGTGGGAGTGGATGCGGCCCGTTTCTTCTACGTCATGCGCAAGTGCGAACAGCACCTCGACTTCGATCTGGATTTGGCCAAGTCCCAATCCAGTGACAATCCGGTCTACTATGTCCAGTATGCCCATGCGCGGGTCTGCAGCGTACTGGCCCAGGCGGCGGAAAAGGGCTTGTCGGTGGAGATCAGTGAGGGAGTCGGCAACCTGGAACGGCTCCAAGAGGAGCATGAGCGAAGCCTGTTGAAGACCCTGTCCCGCTATCCGGAAGTGGTGGAGGCCTCGGCACTGCATGAGGAGCCGCACCAGCTCTGCCACTATGTCAGGGAGCTGGCCAACGACTTTCACACCTACTACAACGCCCATCAGTTCCTGGTGGACGATGAAGCCGCACGTGATGCGCGCCTCAAGCTTATCCTGGCGGTTCGACAGGTGCTGCGCAACGGACTCAATCTGCTGGGTGTTTCGGCGCCGGAGCGGATGTAGTCAAGCGGTCGAAGCATGCCAAGGGACTACAAGCGTCGGGCCAGTCCGTCGCACCGCGAGAGGAAGCAGGCACCGGGTTGGGCCTGGTTTCTTGGTGGATTGCTGGTGGGGCTTTTTTTCAGTGGTCTGGCCTGGCTCAAGCTGCTGCCACCTGCCGAGCAGACCCCTCAGGCTCGGGCCATTGTTCCCGACCAGCGGCAGAAAGACAGAGCGAGAGAGAAGGAGGAGGATAGGTCGGCAGCGCCCAGGCCGCGCTTTGATTTTTATACCATCCTGCCGGAGATGGAGGTGGTGGTACCCGACCCGGAACCCGAGGCCGAGCGCGAGCGTGAAGCCCCGAGTATGCCCCCTGCCCCCGTCAGAAACGCCAAGTCACAGCCCTCTGTGGCGAAAGAGATCTACATGCTTCAGATGGGATCGTTCCACAATTATTCTGATGCCGATCGATTGAAGGCGAGTCTGGCCCTGGTGGGTATAGAGGCCGAGATACAAAAGGTGCGAATCAACGCAGGCGACACCTTCCACCGGGTTCGCAGCGGCCCCTATAACCGGGAACAGGTAAACCAGCTCAGGGGCCGACTGAAACAAAATAACATCAGCAGCCTGGTGATCAAGCTGAAACAGTAATCCAGGTCAGCGATCGCAGCCAGGGCGCAGGGGCGGTGCCTGCTCGCCGTATTGGACCGTCTCGTCCTCGATCCATTGGTAGAATTCGGTGAGCGCCGGGTCGCATTTGCGGCAGCTGCTGCCGCAGGAGGCGGTTGCCTGGAGGCGACGCACCTTCCCCTTGCGAATCCATCGCTCGAGCATCCCACGCACCGCCTCCTGCGGACTGTCCAGGTGCATGGCGATATCGGCCAGGGTTGCCTGTCGGTGTTGTATCAGGTAGCGCTTGATCGCCGACAGCATCAGGCCTTTGCTCCGCTGATCTGGGCCTGCTGTGCATTGTCGCGCCGGCTCCAGATCCTCAGTCCAATCACTACGCCGGCACCAAACAGCAGCAGACCTGAAATCCATGCAAGAGAGCTTCCAGGATGCTCGGCATAGGTGGCCGTCTGGTAGAAGACGGTGGAAGTGGTAAAGGCAACACCGGTGGTCCAGGACGCGACGAAGGCGGCCCAGGCACCGCCGGTTTCGCGCACGATGGCACCCATGGTGGCGACACAGGGAAAGTAGAGCAGGATAAAAAGCAGATAGGCGAAGGCACCTGCCTGACCATCGAAGCGGGAGGCCATGGCACCGAAGATTCCGCTGCTCACCTGCTGGGCCTCGGCGGCGGCTTCCTGGGAGCTGATTTCACCCACATCCAGTCGCAAGGGATCGAGCAGAGTTTCGCTTAGCTTGGCCAGATTTTTCGGGATGCTGGCAGCAGCTTGGCCTAGGGCAGTCCAGAGCAAAAAGGGTTCCTCGGTCTCTGTTGTGCCGGCCTCTTCTGCAGCCAGCTGTGTGTAGATAGAGTCGAGGGTGCCCACGACCACCTCTTTAGCTAGTACCCCGGTGAAGATGCCGACGGTAGCGGGCCAGTTGTTTTCCTGGATGCCCAGTGGCGCGAACAGGGGCGTCAGGGCCTGTCCCAGCACGCCCAGAACCGATTTGTCGCTCTCCTGGTTACCAAAGGAGCCGTCGGTACCAATCGAATTGAGCAGATTCAGGGCCAGCACCATCACCACGATTACTTTACCGGCATCGCGGATGAAGAGTTTGAGTCGATCCCATGTACGCAGCATGACTCCCTTGAGGGTTGGCAGATGGTAAGGGGGCAGTTCCATCATAAAGCCGGCGCTTTTTCCGGACAGCAGGGTGCGGCGCATGATCATGCCGGTCAATACCGCTACGGTGATGCCGACGAGATAGAGCAGAAAGACCAGATTCTGCCCGTTAGTGGGGAAGAAAGCGGCTGCAAAGAGGGCATAAACCGGTAAGCGGGCGCCGCAGGACATGAAGGGATTCATCAGGATAGTCAGTTTTCTTTCCCGATCGTTTTCCAGGGTGCGGGTCGCCATCACTGCCGGGACATTGCAGCCGAATCCCACGATCATCGGTACAAAAGCCTTGCCCGGCAACCCGATGGCCCGCATGGCGCGGTCCATGACGAAGGCGGCCCTTGCCATGTAGCCGGTGTCCTCCAGAACGGAAAGGAACAGGTAAAGACAGGTGATGATCGGAATGAAAGTGGAGACTACCTGGATCCCGCCACCAATGCCGTTCGCCAAAGTCACCCGCGCCCAGGCTGGAGTCCCGATTCCCTGCAGCCAGCTGCTCAGTCCTTCGACCAGAAAGGCGCCCACAGCCATGTCGAAAAAGTCGATGAAGGCCCCCCCGATGTTGATGGTGAACATGAACATCAGATACATGACCAGCAGGAAGATCGGGATACCTGCGATTCGATTCAGTACTGCCTTATCGATGCGATCAGAGAGGGTGCGTCCGATTTTTCCCTGTTCCCGTATCGCCCGCTGTGCCAGTATGTGGGCGTGGCCATAGCGGGCATCCGCGATATGGATGTCGGTCTCTTCCCCGGCCCTGTCTTCGATAGTCTGTCGCCACGCCTCTGCCAGGGGGCGGACCTGCTCCCCCGCAAGCGAAAACGCGTGATCGTCCCCTTCCAACAGTTTGAGGCAAAGCCAGCGCAGATTGGCCCGGTCCGAGGCACCTTGCAGCTGGGGCGTAAGCGCGGCAATGGCCTGTTCCACGGTATCTTCATGGGTAACCTGAAAGCTGTCCGTGTTGGCGTCTGTTGTCAGGGACTGGATCTGCTGTTTGAGCAGCCCCAGTCCCTCGCCGGTGATCGCGACCACCGGGATCACCGGGCAGCCCAGTTCCTTACTCAGCCTATCGATGTCGACGGTGATGCCCCGTTTGCGGGCCACGTCCATCATGTTGAGTGCGATCACCATGGGCACACCCATTTCCCGCAGCTGGACGGTGAAATAGAGATTGCGCTCCAGATTAGAAGCGTCGATGACGTTGACGATCAGGCTGGCGTCGCGAGAGAGCAGATAGTCTCGGGTTATTTGTTCATCAAGGGAGGATGCATCGAGGGAATAGATACCGGGCAGATCGACCACGGCGATCTCTCGTCCTTCCAGATGGAAGCGCCCTTCTTTGCGGTCGACGGTGACCCCGGGCCAGTTTCCGGTTTTCTGGCGAATACCGGTGAAGGCATTGAAGAGCGCCGACTTGCCGCAGTTTGGGTTGCCGCCCAGTGCGATGGTAAGCACGATCTCCTCCGCCGGCATCAATGAGATGCTTGACTCTATAAAATATTGCTGAGGTGTCCTGCCTGGCTCAGACCTGTTCCACAAGTGGTTGCATGTAGACCTTGTCAGCGACGCTGCTGCCCAATGCAACCCGGTTGCCGGCGCAGGCGACGACCACACCTTTGTTGCGCTGCTGGATAACGCTGATCTCAGAGCCAACCCGCAGGCCCAGGCTCATCAGGCGGCGGGTCATGTCGCGGCCACCGCGAATCTCCATGATGCGGGCCCGCTTGCCGATGGGCAGTTTGTACAGCGCGGTCGGTATATCAGGGGCTTTCATGGGATCACTGCGGTTGAGCGACGACAAAATTAATTAGGAATCATTTGTATTTGGATACTATCACCGGGGAGCATTAGGATCAACTTATTTACCAAGCTTGAGCCGCACAGAGTCTGATTGCACTGAGGGTTCTCCAGGGTTTCATGCGCGTTCGATTATCAGTCCGTTTTTCGCAACAGATCCACCCGGCAAGGTTGGAGAAAATCCGCCCCATCCCTGGTCATGTGCCGCTCGAAGGCCTGGCGAATGCGCTGGTGCAGTTGCGGATCGATCTGGTGCTGGGTGTGGGTCACCTTCAGTATCCGCTCCTCGAATTCCTCGAAGTCCCGATAGTGGCTTGGCGAAAGGAAGAAGATCTGATTCACCAGTTCGAAGCGGCCGCCGTCAATGGCCCTTTGCAGGGCGTCGAAGGCGCATTGACGTACCTTCCGTTCGTCATGGAACAGCCTCATGATGTCGTTGAAATCGCCCTGGAAAACCGGCTCCGAGATGTAGGCAAGGCCGCCCGGTCCCAGTACCCTGCAGATTTCGGTGAGTCCCTGGTCCATCTGCTCTGGAGGGACATGATGCAGGGATTTGAGCATCAGGACCAGGTCCACGCTGGCCTCCGGTAGATCGATGGACTGCGCCCCTCCATAGACAAAACTTACCCCTGGCAGGTCATCGATCTGCTGGTTTTTCTCGTGCTGTATTCGATCCACCTCGGTGGCGATGATTCGGGCCGGCTGCAGCAGTTTGGCAATGCGGCGGGTCATCCAGGCCCTGCCGCAGCCAAGTTCCAGTACACGGGCACCGCTTATCGGGAGTTGCTCCTCGATAATTTCAAGCTCGCTGGCGACGCGGCGGGTATCGGTGTTGCGAATTTTCATAGGGAGTACATTCAGATTGGTATTTTACTGTATCGTTTTATGCAGGTGTATATTTTCCGATAGTATTCAGGGTTTGCAGAATAGGGATTCCACGCGTTGAGACAGCGGCTTGCAAACTGGAGCGGTGAACAGCTGGACCGGCTTAGATTGCTTCTTGCCCGCCCCGATGCCTTGATTCAGCTGGCGTTGCTGGGGTTGGTCACAGGACTGCTGGCGGGGACTGTTATTATCGCGTTTCGGGTCGCAGTCGAGGGTGCCCAGGAGGCCTTTTTGCCCGGGGGGGCAGCGGAAAACTACGAAATGCTCCCGCTCTGGCTGCGATTGCTGTTGCCAGCAGTTGGCGGTCTGATGATTGGCTGGATCTTTCTGCTGCGTTCCGGCGGCCTGTATGTGCTCGGAGTGGCCCGGGTGATGGAGCGGATGGCCTATCACCAAGGCTATATCAGCCTGCGGGAGTTTGTCCTGCAGTTTGTGGGTGCCGCCATCGCGATAGCCAGCGGTCACTCGGTGGGTAGGGAAGGTCCCCATATTTTTCTCGGCGCCGCCTCGGGCAGCCTGCTGGGTCAATATCTCACGCTGCCTAACAACAGTATTCGGACCATGGTCGGCTGCGGCACGGCGGCCGGTATCGCGGCCTCCTTCAATACGCCGCTTGCCGGGGTTATATTCGCCCTGGAGGTGGTGATGATGGAGTATACGCTGGCCAGCTTTACCCCGGTAATTCTGGCGGCGGTCAGTGCCAATGCCATCGCCATCGGTGTACTGGGATCGGAACCTGCTTTCCAGATTCCGGCGCTGCAGCTCGGCTCTTTCTACGAATTGCCGTTGCTGCTGTTGCTGGGGGTAGCGGCGGGTGCGGTCTCGGCCACTTTTATCCAGCTGCTGCAGCTTCTCACGCAACGTGTCTCCAAGCTGCCTTTCTGGTGGCGTACTACCCTGGCTGGCGTGTTCGTCGGCCTGTTCGGAGCTCTGGTGCCCGAGGTGATGGGGATTGGCTATGACACGGTGAACAGCGCCCTGCTCGGCCAGATCGGGTTCGGTCTGCTGCTGATCCTGGTAATAGCCAAGCTGCTGGCGACTGTCGCCAGTGTGGGCATGGGGGTGCCCGGGGGTATGATCGGACCGGTGCTTTTTATCGGTGCGATGCTCGGCAGTCTGCTGGGTCTGCTGGCAAGGTTCGTTTTTCCTGGCGCAGACATTGATGTCGGCTTTTACGCCCTGCTTGGTATGGGGGCCATGATGGGGGCCAGTCTGCAGGCACCATTGGCGGCGCTGACCGCCATGATGGAGCTTACCTATTCACCCCAGATCATCATGCCTGGCATGCTGGTGATTGTGGTCGCAGGGTTGACCGCCAGCGAGCTGTTCCACAAGGAGTCGATTTTTGTCACCATGCTGAAGGCGAATGGCATGGACTACGATGCCCATCCGGTACTGCAGGCCTTACGACGGATTGGTGTTGCCAGTGTCATGCACAAGGGTTTTAACCGATCAAAGCGGTTGGTCAGCCGCGCGCAGGCGGTCGCTTTGTTGAGCGGTGAACCGGAATGGCTGCTGATCCATGAACAGCAGGACCCGCTGGCGCTGATGCCGGCGGTGGATTTGGCCCGCCATCTGCAGGACCCGGAGCGAGGCGAGCAGGAAGCTGGAGCGGATGAAATCGATCTGCTGAAAATCCCGGCCCACCGTTCGGAAGTGGCCCCCGTGCCGCTGCAGGCAACGCTGCAGGAAGCAATGGAGGTGTTGGACCAGGGGGTGGCCGAGGCACTTTACGTGGAACGAATGACGGCGCCTGGCATTCGGCGAATCTACGGGGTGTTGACCAGAGAGTCGGTGGAATCCGCCTATCGTTATTGAGGTCGTGCGGGTCCGGTTTTTGATGTGGCTCAACTAGGCACCTGATTGGCCTTTCGGAGAGATGCAGAGTCTGCATCGCTGGCGTAGTATGTATTCTCTGAAAGATAAAAATATATTTCGCCCCGGGGCAGTGCTAGCCCTGGATCTGTTTTCTCATGCTGACAGGAAACTTAAAAATGACAGACGGAGAGAATCCCGAGACCGTTGAACTCAGCGAAACTCAGCATCTGTTGGAGGAAAATCGGCGCCTGCAGGCTGACGTGGATCGGCTAAAAAAGGTGGAAAAAAAGGCAGTGCGCCGGTACCGCAGGGAGCAGTCCCTCAAACCCTATCAGGCGGAACTGATCCGGATGCAGCAGTATCTGGAAAAGAGCGGTACCCGCATGATCATCCTGTTCGAGGGACGGGATGCGGCGGGTAAGGGCGGTACCATCCGACGCGTGACCCGCTATATGAACGAGAAACACTATCGTGTCGTGGCCCTTGGCAAGCCCACCGAGAATGAACGCACCCAGTGGTTTTTCCAGAAGTACGTAGGGAAGTTTCCGCGCGGCGGTGAGGTGGTGCTGTTCGATCGAAGCTGGTACAACCGGGCCATGGTGGAGCCGGTATTTGGATTTTGCTCCGACCAGGAATACCAGAATTTCATGATCGGGGTTGGCGGTTTCGAGAAGGATCTGGTGCGACAGGGGACTATTCTGATCAAGCTCTATTTCAGTGTCACCAAGGATGAGCAGGCACGCCGATTCGATCGCCGTAAAAACGACACCCTGCGCCAATGGAAATTGAGCGAGGTGGACGTACAGGCCCAGGAGCGGTGGGACGATTTCACCCGCGTGAAGTACGAAATGCTGAAGAAGACCCACACCACCCACGCCCCCTGGACGATCGTTCGCTCAAACGACAAGCATATGGCGCGCCTCAACGTCATGAAGGTGGTCCTCAATGCCGTTCCCTACGAACGGCTCGATAACCAACTCGACTTCGTGCCCGATCCGCAGGTGGTTGTTTCCGGCTCCCGAGAGTTGGAGATGATGGAGGCAGAACGGTTGCGCAGCGGCAAATTCCAGGGCTAAAGGATTCCGCGCCTGGATACGGCTGACAGTCAGGCCCTGCTCCTGGTCGGGGCCTGGCTGTGTTACTTTGTCATTCATTCGATCCTCGCCTCACTCAGGGTAAAACGGCTGTTGGCCTCCCGCCAGCCTGCCTTAATGCCGGCCTACCGCCTGCTGTTCAATCTGCAGGCATTGCTGTTGCTGTTACCGCCGCTTTACCTCACCTATCGTTGGGACGGCCCTTTTCTGTGGCGCTGGACCGGGGTGGGCTGGTGGCTCGCCAATGGTCTCGCCCTGCTGGCGCTGGGGCTTTTTTTCTGGTCATTGCACTACTACGACAGTGGCGAGTTTCTGGGGCTGAAACAGTGGCGGGAGGGGCAGCGCAGGGTTGAGGACCAGGAGCAGTTCCACATTTCTCCCCTGCACCGGTTTGTTCGTCATCCCTGGTACGCACTGGGGCTGATTCTGGTCTGGACCCGGGACATGAACCTGGCGCTGCTGTTATCCGGCAGCGCCATTACGCTCTATTTCGTCGTCGGGTCCCGCTTGGAAGAGCGCAAGCTGGTTGAATACCATGGTGCGGTGTATCGCCGTTACCAGCAGAAGGTGCCTGGCCTTATTCCACTCCCCTGGCGTTACCTCAGCACGCGAGAGGCGAAGGAGTTGCAGCAGCATGAACACAGATAGCATGACCGTCACGATTTCGGATTTGATGGCGTCCAGCGGGGTTGGTTTCGGCACCAGCGGTGCCCGGGGACTGGCGGAGGCCATGACTGACCAGGTTTGCTTCGCCTATGTCATGGGGTTTCTTCAGTATCTGAAATCTAAGGGTGAGCTGCGATCCGGGATGGAAGTGGCGCTGGCCGGTGACTTTCGGCCCAGCAGTCCCAGGATTATGGCGGCGGCTGGCATGGCGGTGCGGGATTTTGGCTGCATTCCTGTCAATTGCGGCTTTATCCCCTCGCCGGCAGTGGCCCTTTTTGGCATCCGCAACAAAGTCCCTTCCCTGATGGTTACTGGCAGTCATATCCCTGATGACCGTAACGGTATCAAATTCAACCGCGCTGCCGGAGAGATCCTGAAAGGGGACGAGCAGGGGATAAGGACACAGCGTGTGACATTTTCGAAGGAACTGTTTGATCAACAGGGAATGAGCAGGCTTTCCTACAGGCTACCCCGGGAAACTAAAACGCCTTACCGGGACTATATGCATCGTTACCTGGATTTTTTTCCCGCGCATTGTTTACAGGGGCGTCGAATCGGTCTCTATGAACACTCCTCCGTAGCGCGCCAGGTTCTGTATGAGATCCTTGAAGGGTTGGGGGCAGAAATAGTCCGGCTCGGTTTTTCTGATCGATTTTTACCGGTGGATACCGAGGCAGTGCGATCTGAAGATATTAAGCTGGCACGGCAGTGGGCTGCCCGCTACGACCTGGACTGCATTGTTTCCACCGATGGTGACGGCGACCGGCCCTTGATCAGTGATGAAAGGGGGCACTGGCTGCGTGGTGACGTGGCCGGAATCCTCTGTGCCCGCTATCTGGGAGCCCGGCGGGTGGTGACACCCGTGAGCAGCAACAGCGCAGTGGAAAAATGCGGCTGGTTCGGTCAGGTAGAGCGGACCCGGATTGGTTCTCCCTATGTGATTGCGGCCATGGAGGCCGCGCTGAGCGAGGGGGAAGGGTGCGTGGTTGGCTACGAAGCGAACGGCGGATTTTTGATTGGCGACCGACTAGAGCGGGATGGCCGTATTCTCGACCCGTTGCCGACCCGTGATGCGGTAATTGTGGCACTGGCCATTCTGATGCTGGCGAGTGAATGGCAGTTGCCCGTCTCCGGTCTGCTGTCCCGCCTCCCCGCCCGCTTCACCAGCAGCAACCGACTGAAGGATTTTCCGAACCAACTCAGCCGGGAGCGTATCGGCGGCTTGAGCGAGGGGGGAATCGAGTCCCTGTTCGGGGAGAACTTCGGTCGGGTGGCCGGGCTGGATGATACCGATGGTCTGCGCATCACTTTCGAGAGTGGTGAGGTGGTACACCTCCGTCCTTCGGGTAATGCGCCGGAACTGCGCTGTTACAACGAGGCGGATTCCGAGGCGCGGGCCGTGGAGATGAATCAGATCTGTATGAGGATTCTGGACAGTTGGCGGGCGTAGTGGCCGGCCGGCGCTTGGGCCGGTAAAAGCAGAGAGGCTCGTGGTTCCCGTTTCGTTTTTTCGCAGACATAAAAAACCCCGCCGCAAAGGGCGGGGTCGATCCTGGAAAGTAAACCAGATTACTTCTTCTCTTCGTCAGTTGCCTTGAGTTCAGCCACTTGCGGCATCTCGCTGAGTTCGGTGGTCTGGGCTGTAGTTGTCTTCTGGTCGAAATCAAGATCCCCGTGAAGATACATATCAGCGCCAACAGCGGTCCAAACGGCGAGAAACGCGGGCAGAGTCCATAAAAAGAACATTGTACTTTACCTCTTTAATCTAAGGGCTAGAGCACTAGCCTGAAGTTTTGATGTTGTAGCCCGGTGCCAATGCTGCTGGTGCCGGAGCTTATTTTCTTCGCCGATACCAGTTGGTACCGGGATTGAGGACAATAATATATTAGAAAATGATAATATGCAAATAGAATACTGGTAAAAACCCTAATTAGTTCACATGGGTATCTAGGGATAACCCTGAGTTTTTGCGCGGCCCTCCTTGAAAGAGGGATGTCATAAGGGCTATGTTTTTTTGATTTTTGTATTGAAAGTGCAATATTAACAATAAGTTATATGATATTATGGTTTCCGTTCGCATCCTATAAAATAACTGGCGGAGATATAAATAATTTTTTGGCTTTGTGTTGTTTTCCACGGCAAAAAGCGAGTAAATAAACATCTGTTTTCTTCGGTAGTGATTCCCGGTGAATGAATTAAGGAGAACTCGAGCCCCCTGTCTGGGATATTTTGATGACCTCAATAATTAACAACTGATGGTTCTGGTTATCAAGTTAACATTTAGATTATGATTTGCAGACGGCCAGTCCCCTGAAATCACAAGGCAAGCATCGCAATAGAGCATGAACGTCACCTTCCGACAGCTTACCCTGTTCGAATCGGTTGCCCGGAATATCAGTTTCACCCGGGCTGCCGAGGAACTGCACCTGAGTCAACCGGCGGTATCCATGCAGATTCGGCAGTTGGAGGATTCAGTCGGGTTGGCACTGTTCGAAAAATCAGGGAAGCGCATCAGCCTTACGGAAGCCGGCAGGGAGGTGTTTCACTACAGTCAGAGTATCAACCGCGAATTGTCAGAGATGGAGGAAGTGCTCGAATCCTTGAAGGGCTTGAGCCGGGGCCGGTTGAACATCGCGGTTGCCAGTACAGTGAACTACTTTGCTCCCAGATTGCTGGCGGAGTTCCACAAAGAGTATCCGGGAATCAAGCTGGAACTTGATGTTACCAACCGGGAAAAACTGATCAAGATGCTGATAGAGAACAGCGTCGATATGGTGCTGATGGGGCAACCGCCGGAGAATGTGGAGGTGGAGTACGAAGGTTTCATGGAAAATCCACTGGTGGTGGTGGCACCGCCCGAACACCCATTGTGCAGCGCGAAGGAGATCCCGGTTACCCGTCTGTCGGATGAGGTATTCGTGATGCGGGAACCCGGCTCCGGAACCCGGCAGGCGATGGAAAGGTTCTTTGCCAAGCGCAAGCTAAAGATTCGCCAGGGTATGCAGATGACCCGAAATGAGGCCATCAAGCAGGCGGTCAGGGCGGGTCTGGGGCTGGGTGTCGTATCTATCCATACCATTGAACTGGAGCTGAAGACCGAGCGTTTGGTTATCCTCGATGTGGAGGGTTTTCCTATCCGGCGTAAGTGGTTTTTGGTTTATCGCAAGGGTAAACGCTTGTCGCCTCCAGGGCAGGCGTTTCGCAATTTTGTGCTGACTGAGTCCAATAACGTGGCAGCGATTGCTGTCGATTAATCAAGTAGCTTCAGAAGTTGATCGACAACGGCGCGTGCCCGCTCCTGTTCGGGCGCGGTCCCTTCCAGTACGCGCAAGCCCCAGATGTTGGACATCAGGAAGGCGGCCAGGGCTGCAGGATCCTTGTCGGATGAGAGTTCACCGTCGGCCTGGGCATCTTCCAGTGCCTTGATAAAGCGGGCCTCGATTGCATGGAAATGCAGGTTCACCCGTTTGCGCACCACCTCATCCTGGCGAGCCAGTTCCAACACGGTATTGACCAGCAGGCAGCTGTGCCTGGTCCGGGGGTTGGCCATGCCATCAGCCAGCTCATGGAAGTAGGCGCGGATGCCCTGCAGAGGTGAATCCGACTTGGCGAGTGCCTGACCTATGCGTGCCGCGCTACGTTCACCGTAACAGTCCAGCGCGGCCAGAAATAGACCTTCTTTCGATTTGAAGGCGGCGTAGAGGCTGCCGGGTTTGAGCTTGGTCACCTCGACCAGGCAGGCCATACTGGTCGCGCAATAACCCCCCTCCCAGAACGCCTCCATGGCCTTTTCCAGGACCTCCTCTCGCTTGAACTGGATCGGTCTCGCCATACTGATGTCCTTGTACTCTGGTTCAATTGTACATTTTTTGAATGATTGCTCAATATTTATATTGAATGATCGTTCAACTTAATCCATGATTATGGAGCTTTCATTCAATAACTGACGAGGACAAGGTGATGGGTGTGTTGAAAGACGAGATCGATGCCTATGATGCGGCTAAACGGGAGAAACTCCCAGGTGAAGTCCTGGCGACTATGGCTCAATGCACCGAAGAGCTGAAGGGGGCAGGTATAGAGGGTCGAGCCTTGAAGACGGGGGATGCCATGCCGAACTTTGAGCTGCCCAATCAACACGGCGAGCAGCGGCGCCTGTCTGACTACCTGGCCGAATCCCCACTGGTTTTGAATATATACCGGGGCGGCTGGTGCCCCTACTGCAACATGGAAATGAAGGCTCTGCATGACGTGTTGCCCGAGATTGAGTCACGCGGTGTACGGTTGGTGGGCCTGTCGCCCGAGACGCCGGACAAGGCCATGAGCACCGCCGAACGCCACGCCATCGATATCGATATCCTGAGCGACGCGGGCAATCGGATAGCAGATCAGATGGGGCTGGTGTTCGAGTTACCCCAGGCCCTGCGCCCTATCTACGAAAAGGTCGGTATCGACATACCGGCTTTCAATGGTGACGACAGCTTCAAGCTGCCGGTGCCCGCAACCTACATCATTGGCCAGGACGGTGTGATCGTTTTCGACTTCGTTAACGCCGATTATACCCAGCGGTTGGAGCCCTCAGAGATCGTTTCCAGGCTCGCCATGCTTTAGAAAAGCATGTGTGCCCATCCATCTACCTCGTGAGGTCACATAATCCCGTCCAAGCGAAAAAGCCCGGCCAAGGTGGCCGGGCTTTTGTAGCAATAAGAGTCTAGCGATTACCGCTGCACTTACAGAGCTTTCCGAGCGCATTAATATGCATGGTCGGGGGGATGCCCGTTTCCACGGTTACGGTGGATGAGAAAGGCGCGGTCTCGACTCCAGTCAGTCCGCTTGCATTTCCCCACAGTTATACTTTCCGCTGCCTTTTTCGAGCTTTAACTGGAAGGTTATTCCACAATCGTTGGTTTGGCACGTCGGATCAGGGCCAAATGGGAACAGCTTGAGTTCGTCCAAGGTCGTAAAGCGAATAGATCTATTCTGGGTGCTGGTATAGGCGTGGCTTGTAACTACCGTTACCGAGTCTTCCGCAGCCTCTACAATTCCCAGTTGCGCTGCGGTGAAATCGACGGAAACCGTGTCACCCAGTCCGTTGGCGTTTACCACCGTAAAATGATCGGTCCCTACGAAAGCAGGAATGACTCCGCCGATAAGCGTCATTTCGCCTTCGCCTGTAACTATCACCAGATCGCATTGATCAGACTGTCCACTCAATGCCTGGGTTGAAAAAAGCGACAAACAAAGGGCGACGCCTCATGCCAATGCTGATGTTTCCTTTTTCATTGTTCTTCTCCTTGCTCTCTTAAGCGGAAGCTTTCAATACGAAAGCCCCTGAAACCATCATTTACCACTAGAGCATCGTTCACTGCCATGACTGCGATCAATGATAGTCCCATCATGTCAACCACTGCGGAGAAAGTTGGATAGTCGATACGCCCGAGGGCATGCCCTAATCAGTTGCTTTGGACACCCTGGCAGAGACAATTCCGGTTACTTCGGTTATCTTCAATAAAAGAAGGGCTGGTGTCAGGTAGATCAACCGCCATCGGGGCCTGCAACGACTGACTAAGGAGGAGAATCCTATGCCGCAACCATTGAGCCTGTCCCGTGCTGCGCGGCTGGCGGGGGTATCCCGTGGGGAATTACAGGAGAAGATCCGCAGCGGGGAACTGGCCACGTTCGAAGGTGATATTAGCGTCAATGATCTGCTGCGGGTCTATCCCAACGTCGCCCTGGAAAACAACCAGATGCTCGAACGGGTGACGATGATCAAGGAGGCGGCTCTGCCCAAGACGTCATACAGCGACGGGGCCGCACCACTGCCACAGGTCATACTTACCCGGCTCGAGGCACTGAACACGACGCTGGCCCAGACGAAGAGTGCCCTGAACGCTTCCGAAGACCTGATCCAGGGAACGATCTCTCGGTTGGAGGGGCTGATCAACGCAGAAACCCCGCTAGGCCAGGCGCAGATCGAGGAGTTGAAGCAATGGCTGGAAGAAAGCCTTGCGAACCGCCCTGATCACCCGGATAAGCGTGCCCAGTTGTTTGCCAAGGATGCCTTTCTGAGGGTTATGGCGGCGAGCGTGAAAGTGATTCCGAGTGGGCACGAATTCTTCGTGGATGGCACCGAGTCCATTCTGGATGCTTCGCTGCGGGCAGGACTCCACTTCAACTACGGCTGCGCCAGCGGTAACTGCGGTTCCTGCAAGGCACGGGTGATAAAGGGAGAGGTATGGAAGATCCGTGACCATGACTATCTATTGAGCAGTTCCGAACATAATATGGGGTACATGCTGAGCTGCTGTAACACCGCGGTGACAGACGTGGTACTGGAGGCAGCGGAGGCGTTTTCCCCATCCGATCTGCCGTCCCAGGAAATTCGGGCCAACCTGCGCAAGATCCTGCCGCTGTCCGAAGATCAGGTGCAGGTATTGATCCAGACCCCGCGGACCCAGACGCTGCGGTTTCTGGCCGGCCAGAAGGCCAGGCTCACACTGGAGAACGGGCAGAGCAGGGAGCTGCATATCGCCAGCTGTCCCTGTGACGGACGGAATCTGGAGTTTCTGGTGCGCCACGATGAAAGAGATCCCTTTGCCGCCAGTATCTTTTCGAAGCAGCCGCTATCCGAGACTGTTACCCTGTTTGGCCCGTCCGGCGATTTCGTGCTGCGTGACGAGTCTACCGCGCCGGTTTTGTTACTGGCCTTCGGTGACGGTATCGCGCCGATAAAAAGCCTGACGGAACACGCGATCTCGGTGGACCAGGCAGAGGGTTTCCATCTGTATTGGGTGGGGGCATCGGCACCGGACAATTATCTGGACCGCCTGTGCCGCTCCTGGAACGACTCCCTGGACAATTTCCACTATGTTGCTCTCGCCGAAGAAGGGGTCAATGACGCCATTCAGCGTATTCGCGGGGATCTGCCGGACCTGCAGCGATACAATCTCTATCTCGCGGGAGCCCAGGCCGAGGTGGATCAGGCTGTGGAACTGCTGCGGGGTTTGGGACTGGCCGGCGATCAGGTGCGGGTTGAAACTCTATCCTAAGACTTAGCCGAACAGGTTGAAATCGGCCTGCAGGTCCAAGGGACCTGCAGGCCGGTGTGGCTTACTGGCTCTGGCCGGGGAGGAGTTGCTGGCCTGCCTCGGCGGATTTGGCGACATCTTCGGCCGACTGTTTGGTCGTGAACAGGCTCTGAAGATTGTCAATTTGAGTCTGCAAGGATTCGGGCAGCGAATCCTTCAGGCTCGCCAGCTGGGACATTATCGCCTCTGCCAGGTCCAGACGGCCTTCGTTGATATACTGCGTCGCCTGGTCAATCAGGCCCTGCGCCTCCTGCATTGCGGCATCCGCCATTTGAGAGGCGGAGTCGGCGATCTCTGCCGACTCCTCTTTGACCGCCGTTACGGTAGAGTCGGCCATCTCTTTGACGGCTTCCGTTGTCGACTGATCTGTGCTGGAAGGCCCTTGCTCGCAACCCCAAAGAACAGCGGCGGTCAGCGCAATGGCGGTAGTCAAAACTCGTTTTTTCATGTTGAACTCCTTGCTTAGAAATAACATGGCCCATCAGTAAGCCATGGTTTTTAGTGTAAACCTCCTGGATTTGCCCAGGCGAACCGAGAGAGGCAGGTTGCCCCGCCATTTCCATGCAGCAAGCTGCTTGAAATGAAGCTGCGCAAAAAGTGTTTTATCGCTTCGCATTGAGCAAAATTGCACGGGTGGTAATGCTTCCAGTCCCTTATTATCGCAGAATGGATTCGAAGATGCGCCACTCCTGCGGCTTCCCGGGAACTGCGCGACATGGGTTTGGATCTCTGGGCCTGAGACTTTTGTGAGGCCGACACAGAATACGGTGATTCTGACTGGAGATCTGTCTGACAGGTCTCAAATCGGAAAAGAGGAGCTGGAGGGAAAATGAGAGTCCGTGCTGCTGCGAGTCAGCATCTACCGGGTGAAATTCGGAGAGAAATCCTGTCTGTAAAACACCAGATGACGCTAAAACGACCCTGTCGTGTACCAGCCGCTCAAGACAGCCATCAGTGGGCTCAGGCGCTCGAACAATCAATACCTGTTGAATCCGGTCCCCGATGCCCCCATTGTTGACGAAAGTCGATCGGTTTCGGCGTGGGGCGATGGAACTCCGTACTTAACCGGGGTGTGGTGACACGCAAGTTTAAGGGACGGTCGTGAGAAGGGGCGGTATCAAGCTTTCATCGAGGCTCATCAACGCAACAGACTATGGACAAGCAGGCGATTGAAAAGATGTTGAAGCAGGGTAACGACAGTGCCATGCTGAGATATACACTGGGCAGCTTGTTGTTGAAGGAGGGTCTTTCAGGGCAGGCCGCTTTCCATCTGGAACGGGGCTTGACTCTCGATTCCGAGCATTCCGCTAGTTGGAAGCTCTATGCCAAGGCGCTTGCGGCCGAAGGCTTGAGCAGTCAAGCGATCGAAGCCTATGAAAAGGGTATTCTGGTGGCTGAGAAGCGAGGTGATATTCAGGCGGCCAAGGAAATGAAGGTATTTCTAAAGCGCTTGAAGGCCCTGGATAAAAAAAACGGGAGTTAGAACATGGGGGTACCGCACATCAAGACCGCCATCCCACGCCAGCGCTACCAGCTCGGCAGCTTCGTGGCCAGTATCCTGGCCGAGGTGGAGAGCGACGATCCGGTCAATTATCATTTCATCATGGCGTTGGTGGAGGATGGTAAGAACGAGCCGTGTCTTTATGTCACGGCCGAACTGAATCCGCCTCAGCAGCGTGACCAGGGGCGCTATCGCCTGCGGGTGATTCTGGGAGATCAGAGTAAGGTGATGGGGTCGGCCGACGAGTGGGGTGATATCGAAAAGTTCGCGCTCGATGGTTTGGGTATAACGGCTAAGCTATACCATCTGACCGATGAACAGCCAATGCGGCTGATGTAATTAGTCACCGGTTCAAACCGGAAAATGTCTCTGGGGACGCACTATAAGGATCCCGCGAAGGATTCGAGATCTTTAGAGAAATAGAGTCAGTACCCCCGTATAGCCGTACAGGCGCCCGTTGTAGATCTCTCCGTTGGCGAAAAAGCCCAGCAGCGGGAAGTCCCCCAGCTGTTGCTGAATCAATTTCAGCTCCTCGGAGTTCTCGCCGAACTGGTAGCGACCACGGCCCAGGCAGGAGATATATATCCCGCCGCGAATGGTATTTTCACCGACCCTTTTAGACAGCCGCGCCAGCATACGCTCCAGATCCTCCCGGGCGGTGTTGCCGTCCCGGCGGCAGAACATCATACGGGTCTGGTCTTCGATCTGATCGCCCACTGCAACCAACCCTTGATCCGGGTCCAGTCCGATCAGGTTGCGCACCAGGTAGTCCCCGGTATCCGAACCCAGGATTGGCAGGGCGGCGAAGATATAGCCGCCGATCTTAGCAAGGTCCTTGGCCAGCACTTCGCCTATATCCTCTTTCATTACCTCCAGGGCGGGACGGCGGTCCAGGGAGATGGCAATGTTCTGTCGCGCCTTGGTAATCTCGTGAACCGGGCCGATGGGGGAGCAGCCCTGGGTATGGTCGGTCAGGATCCTGACCTGCTGGTCGAACACCACGCCGGACAGCCCCCGGCTTACCACGGCGTTTGCCAGTTGCGGATTCTCCCCATTGGATGAGGTGAGTCCGCCGTTGATGAAGCTGGAAGTCTGCGCCTGCGCCAGGTGCTGCAGGAAGAGCGGAGTCATGGCGTTGGAGGGATCCCCGTGCACCAGGGCAAAACAGTACTCCTGACCCTGCCACCAGGCCGCAAGGTCCGGAGGCAGTGCATGGTGTTCCCCCTGCAAGCCGGGCAGTACACGGAAACTGTCAGCGGGAAAGCTGCCGATCATCAGAGCGAGGGCGGGGCGATCGTAGATCTCCCGACCACTGGTGCAGATCCCCATGCCGACGGTACCGACCCAGTTCACGCCTGGAATTTCCTGTTCCAGCCGGATCAGGGTCTGCCGCATGTCATCGGCCAGTTGGTCGGTGGCATAGAGGAATCCAAGGTTTGCCCCGTCCGGAATCCTCCCTAGCTGGCTCAGGCATTCGCTAAGCAGGGTGTCGACCTCTGCATCCATGGCACTGGCAAACAGAAACTGCTGCATCATCTCTCCCTCGCAAACCCCAGGGTTACTATCGCGGTAGATGGCCTTATAGTTTAAGGATGAACAAAGCGCCGCGCCCAACAGAGATTATCTTACACCAGAGCGGGAAAACCCTTGAAATCCGCTTCGATGACGGCAAGCGATTTTCCCTGCCCTGTGAATATCTGCGGGTATTCTCACCCTCCGCCGAGGTGCGCGGCAGGCGGGGTAAAGGCCGGCTGCTGGTGCGCGGCAAACAGCAGGTTGCGATTACCGAAATAAAGCCCATCGGAAACTACGCCGTCAAGCTGTTTTTCGACGACGGCCACCATACGGGTCTGTTCGACTGGCGATATCTTTACGAACTGGGGACAAACCAGGATGCCTACTGGCAGGAGCATCTCGACCTGCTGAAGGCTGCTGATGATTAGGCTGGCAAGGAAGTTGCCCATT
Organism: uncultured Gammaproteobacteria bacterium; assembly: GCA_963820955.1. GTDB lineage: Bacteria > Pseudomonadota > Gammaproteobacteria > Chromatiales > Chromatiaceae. The sequence goes on from CAWGCA010000047.1 coordinate 167,905, forward strand.
CCCCGTTTGCACGATCATCTGGACTGCTGAGCGCTGTCAGCGTTTTATCTCTGCTATAGTGGGCCCGTCGAATCCTCCGGGGCTTCCCGCAGGGCAGGCTGTTGCGCCTGTCAAGGCTTTTCTAGGGCATATCAAGACGGGAGTTTCGTCCATTATTTTTATCTTCTACCGCCGCGTGCCGGTGCAGTATTCACCACGGTCAGACCGGGACGGCTGTTGTGCCTGAACTTCTGGATCTGGGGGCTTACCTGGCTGTTGGGAGTGTGGCAGGGCTGTTGGCCGGGCTGCTGGGGGTGGGCGGCGGGCTGGTCATAGTTCCTGCCCTGGTCTGGGTGTTTCACGGCAACGGCATTGCCCCCTCTGTGGTTGTGCATCTGGCGGTGGGAACATCGCTGGCCACCATCATCGTCACCTCGATCTCTTCCATTCAGGCCCATCACCGGCGGGGTGCGGTTCGCTGGGAATTGGTGGCGCAGCTTACTCCGGGCATCGTTCTGGGGGCCTGGCTGGGCGCGGCCCTGGCCGATGCTTTGCCCACCCTCTGGTTGCAGCGGGTGTTTGCCGGTTTCGTCATTATGGTCGGCCTGCAGATGTTGTTGGGAGCCCATGCAGAGGCCCGTCGGCAGCTCCCCGGGAAACCCGGTATGTTCCTGGTGGGCGGGGTGATCGGCATGGTCTCCGCGGTGGTGGGGATCGGCGGAGGCTCCCTCACGGTTCCTTTCCTGAACTGGTGCGGGGTGCATATGCGCAACGCGGTGGCTACGTCCGCCGCCTGCGGTCTGCCCATCGCGGTGGCGGGTGCTATTGGCTTTGTGGTTGCCGGCTGGGGTGATATCGCCCTGCCAGAGGGGACCACCGGGTTCGTCTACTGGCCCGCCTTTGTGGGTATCTCCATCGCCAGCTTCCTGCTGGCGCCCCTGGGGGCGCGATTGGCCCACAGCCTGCCGCTGCCGATTCTGCGACGGGTGTTTGCCGCCCTGTTGCTGGCGGTCGGGAGTAAGATGCTGATCGGGTAAGGGAATACCCGCAAAAACAACCTTGAATTTCCCGGAACTGAGGCGCTTTTCCGAGTTGACGGACGAGGCTTCCCGGTGCAGACTGCCCAGCCGTCCCGCACCAGCCATCTAATTCCTTGCCGTAGCCGGAGACCGCCATTGCTTCCCCCGATCAGTAATCGTATCGCTGCCGAGTTGAATGCCCGCCCTGTCCAGGTGGATGCCGCTGTCCAGTTGCTGGACGAGGGTGCCACCGTGCCCTTTATTGCCCGATACCGGAAGGAGGCCACTGGTGGCCTGGACGATATCCAGCTGCGCACCCTGGAAGAACGATTGACCTATCTGCGCGAGTTGGAGGAAAGGCGCACGGCGGTGTTGAAAAGCATTGAGGAACAGGGGCAAATCACTCCTCAGTTGAAGCAGGAGATCCTGGCCGCCGACACCAAAACACGACTCGAGGACCTCTACCTGCCATATAAGCGCAAGCGCCGAACCAAGGCTCAGATTGCACGCGAGGCGGGGCTGGAACCTTTGGCCCAGTCCCTGTTGGAGGATCCTGAGCAGGACCCCGAGCAGGTCGCCGCGCGCTACATCGACGTCGATCAGGGGATCGGGGACGCTAAGGCGGCCCTGGACGGCACCCGCCAGATTCTGATGGAGCGCTGGGCCGAGGACCCTGAGCTCAGCGGGGAGGTGCGCGAATGGTTGTGGAGCAACGCCCGGCTGGTCTCCAGCGTCGTCGATGGTAAACAGCGCGAAGGTGCCAAATTCAGCGACTATTTCGAATTCAGTCAGCCAATGAAGGGGATCCCCTCGCACCGGGCGTTGGCCCTGTTCCGGGGTCGCAATGAGGGGATGCTGCACCTGGGTCTGGGTATAGACGAGGACGAAAACGGTCGCAGCCTACCTGAGTCGATGATTGCATCCCGCTTTGGCATTCGTGACTCTGGTCGTGCCGCGGATGCCTGGTTGCGGAAAACCGTGCGCTTTACCTGGCGGGTAAAGTTGCTCACACGCTTGGAGCTGGAGTTAAGCACGCGTCTGCGTGAAGCGGCGGAAGAGGAAGCCATCCGCGTGTTCGCGCACAATCTCCACGACCTGTTGCTGGCCGCCCCGGCGGGACCGCGGGCCACCATCGGCCTGGACCCGGGACTGCGCACCGGGGTAAAGGTGGCGGTGGTGGATGCTACTGGTAAAGTCGTGGACACAACGACTATCTACCCCCATGTCCCGAGGAATCGGTGGGGCCAAAGTATTACCCTGCTTGCGGCCTTGGCGAAGCAACACAGGGTCGATATCCTGGCCATTGGCAATGGCACCGCCTCTCGTGAGACAGACAAACTGGCCGCAGAGTTGATTTCGCAGCACCCGGAACTGAAACTCCATAAACTGATGGTGAGCGAAGCGGGCGCGTCGGTTTACTCGGCCTCGGAACTCGCCTCGAGAGAGCTGCCCGAATTGGACGTCTCCCTGCGCGGCGCCGTGTCCATCGCCCGTCGACTGCAGGACCCACTGGCCGAACTGGTAAAAATAGACCCCAAGTCCATCGGTGTCGGACAGTACCAGCACGATGTCAGCCAGATAAGGCTGGCACGCAGCCTGGAGAAGGTGGTGGAAGATTGTGTAAACGCCGTAGGCGTGGATCTGAATACCGCGTCGCCGACGCTGCTGGCCAGGGTGTCCGGTCTGTCGGCGGCCCTGGCGGAGAACGTCGTGGCACACCGCAACGACAACGGTGCCTTCCATAACCGCAGGGAACTGTTGAAGGTCGCGCGTCTCGGAGCGAAAACCTTCGAACAGGCCGCCGGTTTCCTGCGTATCAGGGACGGTGAAAACCCACTGGACGCCTCTGCCGTGCACCCGGAGGCCTACCCGGTGGTGGAACGGATTCTAAAGACCAGCGGCAGACCCATCGGCACGGTGATCGGGGACAAGCACTTTCTGCGAACCATCCAGGCCGAAGCCTACACGGACGAGCGCTTTGGACTACCCACGGTGCGGGATATCCTGGCCGAACTGGAAAAACCGGGGCGAGATCCCCGCCCAGAGTTCCGTACCGCGACGTTTCAGGAAGGCGTGGAAAAAATGGAGGACCTGCAGCCGGGCATGGTGCTGGAAGGCGTTGTCACCAATATCACCAACTTTGGCGCCTTTGTGGATGTGGGGGTGCATCAGGACGGCCTGGTGCATATCTCCGCCATGAGCGAGAAGTTCGTGAAGGACCCGCGCGAAGTGGTCAAAACCGGTGACCTGGTGAAGGTGAAGGTCATGGCGGTGGATATCGACCGCAAGCGTATCGGGCTTTCCATGCGCCTGGCCGATGATCCGGTGCGGGACGGTGCAGTAAAACAGCGGAAAAACGAGGCTGCAAACGGTCGTCAAGACCAGAAGCCCAAACGCAAACAGAAGCAGCATAGCCGCAATGCCAAAGGCGCTTTGGCGGATGCGCTGTCTAAGGCTGGCCTGCGGCGACACTAAACCGAACACATTTTCTTCTGCATAGATGCAGAACTCCGTCTGGTGCAAAATAGTGTTCTGCTGAAAATCCTTAGGCAAGCCTCCATTGCTGGGGCCTGATGCCGCATTTTGCTAAAATCAAGGTTCCGATCAAGCGACTGGAATTTGTTAGCATGCCGATCGATAAACGCTATGGTGGAATAGACAAGGACCCGACGGGGGCCATGAACCCTACCGGTAATATCATCCGCGATGCCTGGGTATTCGGCATTATCCCGGAAACCGAAACCTGCGCCGGCTGGACGGGACAGGGAGTTGATGCCCTGTATGACAAGGTTACGGAAGAATGGCGCAAGTATGGCTACCTGGTCTCCGCTTTGCCGAAAGAGCTTAGAGAGCGGCACCAGCGAATCTACGATGAAGCGGTGAAGCAGGCCAGGGCAAAGGGCTGGGATCCTGAGTTGGGCGATGACGGTTAACCCGCATATCTCACCAGGCGAACCCAATCACTGATAATTAAGTTGTTTAAACAGCCTGCCAGGTTAACAAGTCGCCTGTTTATGAAATTACACTCTGTTCTATCCGATTTTTGGAACAATCTGGCTTTGCATCTTGCGCGATTCCCCTTGAACCATAGCTACGGCTATGTTTCTGCGGGCGATCGCCCAACCTGCTTTGCCAGCTTGCCCCAAAATCCCGGATCCCAGCGAGATATGCGGGCTAGGCCCCAACCGTTCGCCTGATGAATGGCCGTTTCAGCACAGAGACCTTTTTTCGACCGGCGGAGCTGGAACGGGAGCGCCTGAGTATCCCCGCTGCGCTGTTCAACCGCTGTCGCCTGTTGGTCGCCCGTTGTGAATCAGAGCATGTTTTCGTCCCTATCCGCTCCATGCAGTATCTAGCGGTCATAGATCGCCAGGAGATCATCTTCGTGGATAATCATGGCGGCTATGCGGTGTCTAATGGCGAGGGTGGTCGCTTGATCGTTGTGGCCTGGGTGTTTCAGCAGGATACCGGGCGGGACTCGTTGAATGAGCCCGTAACTATAGAGCTGGTGTTTTACAGTGCGGACACCCGGGAAATACACCGCCGACTGATGAGCGAATTTCCGAAGGCACTGGACCGGCTGGAGGAGAAACAGCGGGAGTCCGGTTGCGAACCGAAACAGAAAATCGTCCTGCCCTTTCAGCCGGCGTCGGATTGAGTACCCTGACGCTTTCTTTCTAGCTGCTTATATCAGCCGGTCAACGCGGCAAACACGGCCGGCAGACGCTCGGGCAGACGTTCCACGTGATCGACAATGGAAAAATTATTCTCACCAAAAATCCGCGCCACATACCTGTCTGCCTCGGGATCAAGGGTCAGGCAGTAGGTGTAGATACCCTTCATGGCGAGATCATCAACTGCCTTCTTGGTGTCGTGGCGCAGGTACTGGGGATCACGCTCGTCGATATCCGCGGGTTCGCCGTCGGTGATCAGCAATACCAGGCGTTTTTGAGCCGGCTGTTCGGACAGGTGCATGCCCGCATGGCGCAGGGCCGCGCCCATGCGGGTGGATAACCCACCCTGCATGCCGGCCAGGCGCGACTTCGCTTCGTCGCCATAGGCCTCGTCGAAGTCCTTGAAGCGGTAGTATTGCACGTCGTGACGGCCGTCCGAAGCGAAACCGTGGACCGCGAAGTTATCACCGATGGAATCGATGGCCCAGGCCAGCAGGCCGGTGGATTCCCGGGTCAAATCGAGAATACTGGGCTGTTCCTCATAGCCTTCCTCGCCTTCGGCGATACTGCCGACTTTCCCGTTGGTGGACTCAGAGAGGTCCATCAGCACCACGATCGAAAGATCGCGGATATGCCGAGAGATGCGGATGTTGATGCGCGGGTCAGGCATGATGCCGCGGCGGATATCGATCATGGCACGGATAGCGGCATTCAGATCCAGTTCCTCACCCTCCTCGTAACCGCGGCGACGCACGATACCCTGGGGCTGCATGGCGTCGACCAGATGGCGGATGCGCGAGGCAACCGGTTTGTACTTGGTGAGGATCTCGTCCATCAACTCGGGGTCCCCTTTGGGTTGCCGGCGCTCGATCACCGTGGCCCATTCGGGGCGGGCCAGCTGTACATGATAGTCCCATTCGTCGTAGTGGTAGGGATCGGAGACCGGTTCCTTGCCCCACATCTCGTTGAAACTGACGCCCAGGTCTTCATAAGGGAAGAATTCGGTTTCGCATACCCATATCTCCTGCGCATCGTCACCGGCCAGTTCGCAATCCACCTCGTTGGCCATCTCGATGGCCGAGACGTATTTACGCACCTGTTGCTGCGAGGTCGGTATGTAATCCGCACCCTGTTCGATGAACATGTTTTCCGAGAATTCCCAGAAATAGCGGTTGTCGTCACGATAGGGAATTGGCCAGTCGGACAGGACGCGCACGCTTGGTATACGTGAAATCTCGGTCAGTTTGTTATAAAAATCGATGCCGGTCATCCACGCCAGGCGAGGGTTATAGGGGTCTTTCTCCAACTCTTTGACGAAGTCGGACGCGATGTGATTGATCACATCCAGCGGATCCTGGTAATCGGGATCCATGATGGCACGCGTGGTGCGCATCATCAGATCCATGGCCTCATGGACCTCTTGCTGCTCGTCGTCTTTGCCCGGTTTGGCGGTAAAGAACGATAACCAGAGTTTGCGCAGACCGGGGAACTCCTGATAGGCAAGATACTCAACCCGTGCGTCTTCGAACAATTCGATGCAGCGCATCTGTGCCTGTGACAACTGCTCGGCAGAAATCGGATCGCTGGTGTAGACCATGTGCGCAGCACAGTGTGCGGCGGTGGCTCGATAGACTTCAATGCCATCGATGTCGCGGAATGGATCAAAGGCATCTGGGATATGTACCTGAAAGTCTTCGATATAAGGCTTGAGCCCCTGTCTGGACTCAAAATCGCCCGAGGTAGGGCGCATCAGAAAGGCACGTGCCCAGAGCGCACGCAGATAGAAGTTCAATTTTCGCTGATTGTCGATGAACAGTGTGCCGCGTCGCTCTTTCTGCAGTACCGAGCGGGAAGATTCTGTCTTTAGCCCGAAATAGGCCATCTGCCCATCCAGGTCACGCTGGTGCGCCTGAGCGCCCCACATGACCCAGCGGCGCAGGCCGCCTAGGGTGAGTTTGGATAGTAACTCATCCAGCACTTCCATCATCGGGCGCAGGCCGCGAGGCGCCTTGCCTGTCATCTGATGCAGCAGCTTGAGATAGCCGCGCATCACGTCCACATCGCCAAGACGCTGTGCCACGAGATGCATATTGGCGAGCATCAGAGTGATCACACTTCCGGAGGTGTGAGAGGCCAGTTTCATCATCGACTCGACGATGTCGGGGATAATGTCCTCCCCTACCTCTTTGGCGACCCCGGGCATCTCCTGGACATAGGTGAGAACCAGGTCCTGGCCACGGCCCATGGTACACATGGCACGCATGCCTTCCAGGTAGTTCTGCAGGCCGCGCGGAGACATCACCCGGGCGGCTTCGTGATAGGAGGATTCGAGCGCTTCGAGGTGCTCGTGATCGTCTTCGTTCAGACAAGCAACGTATTCGCTAAAGTCGACAGACATAGTTTTTACCGTCGATAACGCAAGAAAAAGATAATATGCCCGGGAGACAATGCATGCCCGTCAGGATTCAAGCTTCCGTTATCTGCACTCAAAAATAGGTATTAACGGCCGCGCCCAGGGTGTCGCGCATATCCGGGTCATCGGTCAGCGGAGTGACCAGGGCCATCTGGCAGGCAGATTGCGGATCTATGCCTTTGTCGATAAGTTGTGCCGCGTACACCAGCAGTCGGGTGGACATGCCTTCGTCCAGGCCATGACCTTTCAGGTTGCGTGAACGATGGGCAATCTGCACCAGTTTCTCCGCGACCTCTCTATCAACGCCACTTTCGTGGGCGACGATCTCGATCTCGATCTCCGTATCCGGGTAGTCGAAATCCATTCCACCGAAACGCTGCTTGGTGGACTGCTTGAGGTCCTTCATCAGCGACTGGTAGCCCGGGTTGTAGGAGATCACGATCTGGAAATCCTGATGCGCTTTGACCAGCTCGCCCTTCTTCTCCAACGGCAGTTCGCGACGGTGATCGGTCAGCGGGTGAATGACTACCGTGGTGTCCTGCCTGGCCTCGACTACCTCATCGAGATAACAAAGGGCGCCGATGCGGGCGGCCACGGTAAGCGGGCCATCCTGCCATTGGGTGCCGTTGATATCGAGCAGGAAGCGGCCAACCAGGTCAGACGCAGTCATGTCCTCGTTGCAGGCCACGGTGATCAGTGGTTTCTGCAGCTTCCACGCCATGTATTCGACGAAGCGTGACTTGCCGCAGCCGGTAGGACCTTTGAGCATCACCGGCATACGCGCGTCATAGGCGGCCTGGTACATCTCCACCTCGTTGTGGACCGGGCGATAGTAGGGTTCTTGTTGGATCAGGTATTGGTCGCGGTCGATTTCGCTCATGGGTGTTTAGTCTCCGGTTTTCGGCGGCCACCAGTAGGTTGTTACTGTTTTACCGTGCCATGGGATTGATGGAATTGCCACTCCTCAGGAGTCAGGTCATAGACTGACTAACTGCTGATGGCTGACAGCTCTAAAATTAAGAACAACCCCCCTTATATGAAAAAACCCCCGCCGCCCCGGATATCCGAGCGAGGCGGGGGTTTACCTGTTTAATCGCCGAGATCAGCGATTAAACGGCTTGGCCACGGAAGATAACCATGGAAGCACCGGCGCACTGGGCATAGTTGTCCAGGCCCAGCAGACGAACATGGTTTTTCGGGTGAGCCTTATGGCAGGCCTCGCACTCGGCCAGGATGGCGTCCACGTCGGTCTCACCGAACATGGGAAGCTTCCACATGTACCAGAAGCTACCAGTAGAGTTCTGAGGCTCGGTGTGCTCGATGGACGGGTTCCAGCCCTTGGATACGATGAACTCGATCTGGGTACGGATCTGATCAGCGTTCATGGCCGGAAGGTAGGAGAAGGTCTCGAACTTGCGGCTGGCGGTATCGGCCAGGCTGGATTGATAGTCTTGCATATCACTCATTGCTTTATACCTCTAATGTGTCGAATTTGATGTGTACGTCGGTTTGTCGGGCAGAGGGCAGACCAGCGGCGGTCGCATCCCCACTGCGTAAGCAGTGGGGCCCCTGCTCTTCGCCTCGGTCTGCTACTTATGAGCAACGTCCAGCTTGTCGACGGTGTCGAATTCGAACTTGATCTCTTTCCAGGTCTCCATGGCGGCCTTCAGCTCAGGGCTGTGCGAGGCTGCGGTGGTGAGGATGTCCTTACCTTCCTTCTCCAGCTCGCGACCCTGGTTACGGGCCTCGACACACGCCTCAACCGCAACACGGTTGGCAGCTGCACCAGCAGCGTTGCCCCACGGGTGACCCAGGGTGCCGCCGCCGAACTGCAGGACGGAGTCGTCGCCGAAGATGTTGACCAGTGCAGGCATGTGCCAGACATGGATACCACCGGAGGCAACCGGGATAACGCCAGGCATGGAGCCCCAGTCCTGATCGAAGAACAGGCCGCGTGAACGATCTTCCTTGATGAATGAATCGCGCATGGTGTCGATCCAGCCCAGGGTTGCATCACGGTCGCCTTCCAGCTTGCCGACCACGGTTCCGGAGTGCAGGTGGTCACCACCGGACAGACGCAGCACCTTGGTCAGTACGCGGAAGTGGATGCCGTGGTGTGGGTTACGGTCGAGTACTGCGTGCATGGCGCGGTGGATATGCAACAGCATGCCGTTTTGCTGACACCATTGAGCCAGCTGGGTGTTGGCCGACAGACCACCGGTCAGGTAGTCATGCATGATGATCGGCGCGCCGATCTCTTTGGCGTACTCGGCGCGACGCATCATCTCGTCGGAGGTCGGAGCAGTAACGTTCAGGTAGTGACCCTTGCGCTCGCCGGTCTCGGCTTCTGCTTTATGGATGGCTTCCATGACGAAGTCAAAACGATGTCTCCAACGCATGAAAGGCTGGGAGTTGACGTTCTCGTCGTCCTTGGTGAAGTCCAGGCCACCGCGCAGACCTTCGTAGCAGGCACGGCCATAGTTCTTGGCGGACAGGCCCAGCTTCGGCTTGATGGTACAGCCAAGCAGCGGACGGCCATACTTGTTCATGATGTCACGCTCGACCTGGATACCCTGGGGCGGGCCATTGCAGGTCATGACATAGGCGACCGGGAAGCGGATGTCTTCCAGGCGCAGGGCGCGCAATGCCTTGAAGCCGAATACGTTGCCGACCAGCGAGGTGAGTACGTTGACGACTGAACCCTCTTCGAACAGATCGATCGGGTAGGCGACAAAGGCGTAGTAGCAGGTGTCATCACCGGGGACGTCTTCGATTGCGTAGGCGCGACCTTTATAATAGTCAAGGTCGGTCAGCAGGTCGGTCCATACCGTGGTCCAGGTACCGGTGGAAGATTCAGCGGCCACAGCGGCTGCGACTTCTTCACGGGGGATACCCGGCTGGGGCGTGATCTTGAAACACGCAAGAATATCGGTTTCCTTGGGCGTGTAATCGGGCATCCAGTATGTTTCTCGGTACTCTTTTACGCCCGCATCATATTTCTTAGCCATGTGTGTTCCTCGCAAAGGGATGAGGTTGTTGTTCGGTTGAGAAAGCCCTGAACGAATCGCGACTTCCCGTTCCGATGAAATGTTCATGAAACGCGCAAGGTTACTCTCTTGCTGTTTCCGCCAAGCAGGAACGAGTATATAGTCGGGGTTCATAAAGTAAATTCAGTTATTCTGATATCAGAATAAAGTAATATTTATAAACAAGGTGTGAGTAGGGTTGTTGGGGCAGGAAAGCAGCTAGACTTCAGCCCAATAGACGTCGACGGGAGCGGAAACCGCAGCTGGCTCAACGGCTCCGATGCAAGCCACAGACCCTTCAGGTAGCAATACCGCCGCAACACCCTGCAGCGGCCCGTCAACGAAAAATTATCTATAAAAAACAGTTTATTGAGTTCAAAAACGGCAGTATTGAGCGGTCGCAGGCCTGCCGCTCCGATTTGTCTCCCGGGGTATGCAGAGAGACAGTATCAGCCGTGATCGTGTCCGCCCGGTCCATGCACGTGGCCGTGGTCCAGTTCTTCCTGGGTCGCGTCACGCACATCGATAATTTCAACGGCAAAGTTCAGATGCACGCCGGCCAGTGGATGGTTACCATCGACAGTGATGCTGTCGCCGGCAACTTCCGCGACGGTGACAACGACCATCTCTTCGTTGGGTCCCTGGGCGTGGAACTGCATGCCTGGTTCTATCTCGGTGTCGGACGGGAACATGTCGCGAGGCACATTCTGGGTCTTTGCCGGGTCACGCTCGCCATAGGCCCGGTCCGGGGATACTGATACGCTCAGTTCATCTCCGGCCTTTTTGCCGGACAGGGCCTCTTCCAGTCCGAGAATGATGTTGCTGGCGCCGTGCAGGTATGCGAAGTCGCCATCACTGGACTTGTCGATGATGTTGCCGTCGTTGTCGGTGAGGGTGTAATTCAGGGTGACAACCTTGTGGGTTTCGATCTGCATAGAAAATTCCTTGCGCCGCGAGGCCTTGGTCGCTGTACAAAAGCGGCCAACGATACCGCAACAGCAAAAACAAAGAAAGGTCTCAAACAACCGGCTGGGTCAACGAATGGCAGAGAATAAGGCTTGCCCTAGGATTTTTCCAGCGGCAGATCCCCGGGCAAGGTGAATGGCGAGACCAGGGTTAATGGCCCCATCCAGATCGCACCGCCCTGGGGACGCCCGATACGAGCCTTCTCGTAGATGTAGTCGTAAAGCACATCGGCGTCGGCTTCTGGAACCACCACATCGACCCTCCTCACCAGATTCGGCTGCGGTAGTTCTCCGAATTTGGTTTCGGCGTCTGCCAGCACCGCCATGCCCATGCAACTGGTACTGTTGGCCCGGGTGATCTGCTTCTCGTCCAGCAGTGCCCGCATCAATTTTTTGTCGCTGCCATCGTCGGGCAATACACAGCTGATGAGTTTGCAGGCCTCGCGGGGTATGGACTGATCACTGAGCCGTTTCTCGTTCATTGCATGCACCCTGCTTTATTCGCTTTTATCCAGCTGCTCCAGCATGCTCTTCGGGATGTAGGTGGAGGCTTTCTCCAGTGGCGTGATGTAGATGAAGCCTCTACCCGGTACATCCATATCGGCGGCCCGGTATAGGGTGTCATACACCAGGTCCCGCTGCTCGGACGAGACCAGGATGCTGATGACCTCCTTTTCTGCCTCCACCGCAATACCCAGGATACCCAAACGCTCGCGCGCGCCGACCCCTCGGGCGTGATGACTGATGGCGCCGGCTGTGGCACCCAGATCCCGTGCGGCCTTTAGAATGACTTCGCTGAGACCGATTTGCACCATGCAGGTGAGCAGGGATACATCGGTCAGATAGGTAATGTTGTGATCGCTCATATAAGGGCCTCGGCCTCCAGTTCATGAGTTTCTGTGGGTGCATGGGTCGCTGCCAGGGTTTGCGCTCGCGCCTTGTGGCGGGCCCACAGGCCGGTGATCATCACCGTGATGATGGGGCCGATGGAGGCCATGCAGAGAATCCCGAAGCCTTCCACGGCATGGGTCGCGTTGCCGAGCCCAAGCCCCATGGCCAGTACTAGGGGCACGGTGATGGGCCCGGTGGTGACACCGGCACTGTCCCACGCGATGTTCACATATTCCTCGGTGGAGAAGAAAGTCAGCACTGCGGCCAGCAGATAGCCGGGCAGGATCAGCCACACCAGCGGCAGATCGAAGATCAGCCTGGCCATGCCGATGGCGATACCGAAGGCGACGCCGATGGACACGGCATTGATCAGGGTCTTCTTTTTAAACACCCCGTTGGTGAGGGTCTCGGTGGTGATGCCCAGGGCATTCAGCGCCGGCTCCGCCAGGGTTGCACCAAAGCCCAGGAACCAGGCAAAGGCCAGTGCCAGGGTCAGTCCCACCGCATAGACATAGAGCGGCGATGCCGCCTCTCCCGCCACCTCCATGAAGGCCGTTGGCACCAGGCCGCCGGCATTGGCACCCAGCTTGGACAGGCCGAAGGTGAGCCCGAGATTGAAGATGCACATTCCGATAGTGGCGAGCAGGATACCGTAGAGAATCTCGCCCGGGTTATCGAGTTTTTCCTTCAGCACCAGGGTGAGTACCAGGAACAGGAAAACCACCAGCGGCAGGATGGCGCGCACCCCGAGCACGATCTCTTCGCCCGGACTGCGCTCATACCAGGCCGGGTCCACTGCGTGAGCCGCTGCCGCGGCCTGCCTGGCGGTCTCCATGATCTGTTCCGGCGTGAGGGTAGATGACACGTACAGGGAAAGCAGCAGCACACCGATGATGGGAAACAGGGAGGCCAGGGTGACGATGCCGAAGCCGGACAGCCCCGAATCACCCTTGCCGGCCGCTGCCGCGATACCGATCCCCAGCGATAACACCAATGGCACGGTGACCGGGCCGGTGGTGACTGCGCCGCAATCCCAGGCCAGCCCGATCGTGTTCCGTAGATCCGGGTCAAAGGCGGCAAACAGCGTGAGGGCCAGCACCGGCAGTAAAGCGGCATAGATCAGGGGTTTCAGGCTCCAGCCGTAGAGAAAGCGCAGGGTGCCGACGACTGCCGCCAGGCCCACACTGGCACCCACCACCAGCACCAGGACCCCGGTCCAGTCATTGAGCATGGCATACAGGTAGGGCGCCCGTTCTACGGCCACATTCGCGCCGGCGGCCTTCAGTGCGCCTATGGCCGGTTCGGCAAAGGTCACTCCTATGCCCAGCAGCAGGGTAATCAACAGCACCAGCGGCAGGGGGGATTTACGGGGCAATTGGCTGCCGATGACGGTACCGAAGGGCATCAGGCCGAGTTTGAGCCCCTCCATGAAAAACATCAGCCCGGCAATGACCGCAAACAGGCCGCCGGTGATGACCCAGGAGTCCTCCACCATCTGTTGCAGGAACAGGATCTGAAACAGGGCCAGGTACAGCGCCAGCGGGACCACCGCTTTGACCTGTTCCATGAAACGGACCGAGACATAGGGCTGGAGCAGCCTGAGCACCTCGGCGCTGTTGAGTTTGATGCGCCGCGGCGGGCAGGGGATCAGGTTGCCCTCGGCATCTCGTTCCAGCTCGGGATTGAAGTGGTTGAAACTGAGGTCGTTGCGTCCAGCGGTCAGGACCCTCTGGAAATCTCCGAAGCGTCGGTTTCGGTCAGTCATGCGAATTTTTCCGGGTGAGGGTTATCCACACTGCAAATAATTATCATTTTTTTAAATGTTTCGATGACTCTATACATCATGGAGATGCACATCAAGTTAATCGGGTGATGGATGTGTCTGGGTTTGGTTGGTGTGCAGTCGTGTCCCGAACGCGTTGGTCGGCAGGTCTGTTTCAACAGATAAGCGATCTCGCCCCCGAGCGTGGCAGCCGGGCGCAGATTTCTTCGATCGAAGGTGTTACCGGCCTCCTCTCGCCTTGGCCTGGCGGCGGCGGGCGTGCAGCAGCGGTTCGGTGTAACCGTTTGGTTGCCGGTTCCCCTGAAACACCAGATCGCAGGCAGCCAGAAAGGCGAGGCTTTGCTCGAATCCTGGTGCCATCTTGAGGTAGGCGGGGTCACCGGCATTTTGCCCGTCAACCATGGCTGCCATGCGTTGCAGGGTGTCTCTCACCTGGGCCTCACTGCAGAACCCATGACGCAGCCAGTTGGCGATATGTTGACTGGAGATACGCAGGGTGGCCCGGTCTTCCATGAGGCCGATATCCTGGCGGTCGGGCACGGTGGAGCAGCCCACGCCCTGGTCGATCCAGCGCACAACATAACCCAGGATACCCTGGGCATTGTTATCCAGCTCCCGCTGGATCTCCTCATCCGTTAGTCGGACCTCGCCCAGCAGTGGCGGGGTCAGCGGGTCGTCCAGGCTGGCCGGGCGTCGCTTCGCCAGTTGCTCCTGGCGGGCTGCCACGTCTACCAGGTGGTAGTGCATCGCATGCAATACGGCGGCGGTGGGTGAGGGCACCCAGGCGGTGTTGGCACCGGCCATGGGGTGTTCTATTTTGCTCTCCATCATCCGCCCCATCTCTTCCGGCATCGGCCACATGCCCTTGCCAATCTGTGCCCTGCCTGCCAGGCCGCAGCTCAGGCCTACGTCTACGTTCCAGTCTTCATAGGCCTGAATCCAGGGTTGACGTTTCATGTCGGTTTTGCTCACCACCGGACCCGCCTCCATGCTGGTGTGGATCTCGTCGCCGGTGCGGTCCAGAAAGCCGGTATTGATGAACACGATGCGGTTCCGGGCGGCGCGGATACACTCCTTCAAATTGATCGAAGTGCGTCGCTCTTCATCCATGATCCCCATCTTCAGGGTGAATCGCTTCAGGCCCAGTACATCCTCGATGCGGCCAAACAGTTGATCGGTGAAGGCCACCTCCTGCGGACCGTGCATCTTGGGCTTTACGATATAGACGCTTCCAGTCCTGGAGTTGCGCCCCTGCGTACCCTGCAAATCGTGCATGGCGATCAGGCTGGTAACCATGCCGTCCAGTATTCCTTCCGGTATCTGCCTGCCGTCGCTGTCGATTACCGCATCGCTGGTCATCAGGTGCCCCACATTACGCAGGAACAGCAGACTGCGGCCCGGCAGGCGGAAGGGCTTGCCTCCCGGTGCCGAATATTCTCGATCCGGGTTCAGGCTCCGATGGACGGTCTTGCCGCCTCTTTGGAATGAGCTGGAGAGATCTCCCTTCATCAGCCCCAGCCAGTTGCGGTAGGCCGCTACCTTGTCATCGGCATCGACTGTCGCCACCGAGTCCTCGCAGTCCTGGATGGTGGTGACAGCCGCTTCCAGGATTACGTCTTTCAACCCGGCCGGGTGATATTTGCCGATCGGGTGCGAGGGGTCTATCCGCAGCTCGATGTGAAGACCGTGGTGGCGGAGCAGGAGCGCAGTCGGGGCCTCCGCCGGCCCCTGGAAGCCGGCAAAATCCTCCGCTCGGGCCAGGGATGTCTTGCGGCCATCGGTGAGATCGAGCTGAAGCTGTTGCCCTGCCACTTGATACCCGGCCAGGTTTCCGTGGCTGCCTTCGGCCAGCGGTACCGTTCGGTCCAGGAAAGCCATCACCTGCTCAATGACCCTTATCCCACGGGTGGGATTGAAGCCCCCGGTTTTGCCGGCGCCATGGGTCTCGGGGATTACGTTGCTGCCATACAAGGCGTCGTACAGGCTGCCCCATCGCGCATTGGCTGCGTTCAGGGCGTAGCGGGCGTTAGTGATCGGCACCACCAGTTGGGGGCCGGCCATCCGGCTGATCTCCGGGTCGACATTGTCCGTGCTGATCTGGAAGTCTTCCCCTTCGGGCAGCAGATATCCGATCGCTTGCAGGAAGTCTTTATAGGCGGCCGGGTCCCACGACTGTCCGGCGTGTTGCTGGTGCCAGGCGTCTATCCCGGCCTGCATCCGGTCGCGCTCTTCCAGCAGCTCGATGTTCTTCCTGCCCAGGTCGTTGAGGATATCCTCCAGCCCGGACCAGAAAGCCGCGGGTTCGATACCGGTGCCTGGCATGGCCTCATCGGTCACGAATTGATAAAGCACCTGGGCGATCCGCAGTCCGCCGGCCTGGATGCGTTGCGTCATGTTGATTCGACAGTGGCGTCGTCGACCAGTTCTATCCAGTGTTTCACCGGCAGTGAGGCCTTTCCCTCCAGATGGAGCTGGCAGCCGATATTGGCAGTCACGATCAGGTCCGGGCCTTCCGCCTGCAGCCGGGCCAGCTTGTTTTCCAGCAACCGCTGGGAAATGGCCGGCTGCAGGATGGAATAGGTGCCGGCCGAGCCGCAGCAGAGGTGGCTGTCCTGCACCGGGGTCAGGGTGAAATCCAGGCGCTGCAGTATCTCATCTACCACACCGTTCAACTGCAGGCCGTGCTGCAGGCTGCAAGGGGTGTGCAGGGCAACCCGGGTGCCACGCCCTTTCACACCTAACGGCGAAAGGTCCTCGCTGGCCAGGATTTCGCACAGGTCTTTGGTCAGTTCGGAAACCCGGACCGCTTTCTCCGCATAGGCCGGGTCGTGGCGCAGGAGCTGGCCATACTCCTTGACCATGACGCCGCAGCCACTGGCCGTGATGAGAATAGCCTCGGCGCCCGCCTCGATCTGAGGCCACCAGGCGTCGATATTGCGGCGCATGAAGGTCAACCCTTCCTCGCTGGCAGAGAGGTGGTGGCTGACTGCGCCGCAACAGCCCTGCCCCGGTGGTCGCAGCAGCGAGATGCCGAGCCGGCCGAGGACCCGGGCGGCGGCGGCATTGGTGTTTGGGGTTGCCGCCGGCTGGGCGCACCCCTCCAGCACAATCATGGTGCGTTGGTGGTGGTTCTCCGGCCAGGCAGTCGGCGCCTGCCGGGGCGGGACCTTGGTGCGGAGAACCGCTGGCAGAAAGGGGCGGGTCCACTGGCCCAGCCGCAGCAGCGGCCCAAAACGGCGTCGATAGGGCAGAACACGTCGCAGGCCCCAGCGCACCAGGCGCTCTCCCCAGGGGCGGGTGACCCGGGTTGTCACCAGTTCCCGCCCGAAATCCAGCAGCCGTCCGTATTTTACCCCGGATGGACAGGTGGTTTCACAGGAACGGCAGCTAAGACAGCGGTCGAGATGGTATTGGGTCCGGCGCGATACAGGTTGTCCCTCGAGGACCTGTTTGATGAGATAAATGCGCCCGCGAGGGCCGTCCAGTTCATCCCCAAACAACTGATAGGTGGGGCAGGTGGCGGTACAGAAACCGCAATGCACACAACTGCGCAGGATCTGGTCCGCCTCCTGTCCGACCGGCGTACTTAGCAGGCTCTTGAGGATGGATGTCTGCATCAGAGGTTCGGGTAAAGCCGGCCGGGGTTGAAGATGCGATCGGGATCGAAGGCCTGTTTGAGCCTTCGATGCAGCGCCATGGAGGCGGTAGAGAGGGGCTGGAATATCCCGCCGCTGCGATCGCCGCCGCGAAACAGGGTTCCATGGCCGCCGGCCTGTCGGGCTGCCGCGAAAATGCCTTCCGAATCTGCATCGGTGATCAGCCAGCGTTGTGCCCCGCCCCAGTCGATCAGCTGCTTGCCCGGCAGTGCCAAGGGGTCGGCGGCCGGTGCGACCGAGAGGCGCCACAGGGGCTGGCCGGTCTGGAAAAAGGCGTGCCGCTGTTCGCGGATACCCCGCCAGAAGTTGTCGCCGTCTGCCAGTAGGTCTCCGCCGATCTGCTTTTGCCCGGCGCGAATTCCCTTAGCCGTTCCGGACAACCGAAGATGCAGTTGCAGGCCGTCGTAACAGGCTGCGGACAACGGCAGGGGCGTCCCGGCCCAGCGGTTCATCTGTCGGATCGCCTGTTCCGGGCTCTGTTCCTGAAGCAGGGTGATTTCCTGCTCCGGTGCGGGTAATATCTTGAGGCTGATCTCGAGTATTACTCCCAGGGTGCCGAGCGCCCCGGTCATCAACCGGGAGAGGTCGTAGCCGGCGACATTTTTCATCACCTCGCCGCCAAACCGCACTATCTCGCCTCGCCCATTGATCATCCGGATACCGAGCACGAAATCGCGGGCCGACCCGGTGTAGGGCCGCCGGGGCCCGGACAGGCCGCAGGCGATGGTGCCCCCCAAAGTCGCGCCTTCGCCGAAATGCGGCGGCTCGAACGGCAGCATTTGCTGCTGGCCCGCGAGTGCCGCCTTCACCTCCGCAAGGGGCGTTCCCGCCCGGGCGGTGAGCACCAGCTCCTTCGGCTCGTAGTTGACTATCCCCCTATGCCCGCCCAGGGACAGAGGGCTGCCCGTGGGCTCCCTGCCGAAGAACATCTTGGTGCCTGCGCCGGTCAGATTCAGCGGAGTGTGGTCGGCAATCGCTGCTGTGACCGCCCGTTGCAGCTTGGGGCTGATGTCGGTATCAGCCGTCATGGGGCTGAGGGCTCACGCTCGCTTGGGGCGGTGAGCGTATCCTTCCCCAGACTGCGATACTCGGAACAGTGCCTTGGCCGGGGTATGACCTTGCCTGGATTGAGCAGGCCGTCGGGATCAAAGGCCCGCTTGACGGCTCGAAACTGCTCCAGTTCGGCGGGACTGAACTGGACACACATCTGGTGCAGCTTCTCGTGTCCCACGCCGTGTTCTCCGGTAATGGTGCCACCTACCCGCACGCAGAGCTCCAGAATATCTGCCCCCAGTTCTTCGGCGCGCGTCATTTCACCCGGGCGGTTGGCGTCATAGAGGATCAGTGGATGCAGGTTACCGTCACCCGCATGAAAGACGTTGGCCACCAGCAGGTCGTAGTGCCGGGACAGCTCACTGATGCTGGTCAGTACCTCGGGCAGGCGCTTGCGGGGCACCGTGCCATCCATGCAATAGTAGTCAGGTGCCAGCCGGCCTACCGCGGGGAACGCCGATTTGCGGCCTTGCCAGAAGGTCAGGCGCTCCTGTTCGTTGCGGGCGGTGCGGACCTCGGTGGCTCCGCACTCAAGCAACAGAGAGCGGATGCGCATGGCATGTTCGGAGACCTCTTCGTTACTGCCGTCCACCTCGCACAGCAGAATGGCGGCGGCATCGGTGGGGTAACCGGCGTGGACGAAGTCCTCAGCGGCCTGGATCGCCAGTCCGTCCATCATCTCCAGGCCGGCCGGAATGATCCCCGCGGCGATAATCTCGCCCACAGCCTCTGCCGCCTTGACTACGTCATCGAAGGCGGCCAGCATCACCTGGGCCCGTTCGGGCGTGGGTAGAAGCTTGATTCGCACCTCCACCACGATACCGAGCATGCCCTCGGAGCCCGTCATCAGGGCAACCAGGTCGTAACCCGCCGCATCCAGGGATTCGCCGCCGATGGTGATCAGCTCCCCGTCGGCCATGACCAGGGTGATCGCCAGGATATTGTGCACGGTAAGGCCGTATTTGAGGCAGTGCACCCCGCCGGAGTTTTCCGCCACATTGCCGCCGATAGTACAGGCGATCTGGGAGGATGGGTCTGGCGCGTAGTACAGCCCCTGGGCCTCTACTGCCTGGGAGATGGCCTGGTTGCGCACTCCGGGCTCCACCCGGGCCGTGCGGTTGAGCGGGTCGACTTCCAGGATTCGATTAAACTTGGCGAGACTGAGCAGCAAACCGTCTGCCAGCGGCAGTGCCCCGCCAGAGAGGCCGGTGGCGGCGCCCCGTGCGACCACCGGCACCCCGCGCCGGTGGCAGATTCGCATTATCTGCTGCACCTGTTGCACAGTGTCAGGCAGCACGGCCACCAGGGGCATTTGCCGGTAGGCGGGCAGGCCATCGCATTCGTACGGGCGCAGGGCCTCGGCCTCGTGGATTATCGCCGCGGCGGGCAGGAGCTTTTCCAGTTCCGCGACCAGACCTGCCTTGTCCACCGGGGTGATGCTTTGCTCCTGCTGCGGGGATGGTCGCTGGTTCACGCGCTTCTCGTCTCAATTGATGGCAACGGAAAGCCCAGGGCCTCGATCCCGGACAGGGCGCATGCTTCGTCCTGCTCTGACTGTGCCCCCGCGACGCCCACAGCGCCAAGGGTTTCCCCTGCCTCATTCCGGATCAACAGGCCACCGGGAAGCGGGATCACTTTGCCGTCCGACATAGTGTTGAGGGCGTTGATCAGGCCCTGCTGATGCAGCCCCTGTTCGAAGCGCTCCGCGATAACGCGGGAGTCGGTGCCGAGCGCAAGCGCCCCCCAGGCCTTGGCCTGGCAGATCTGTGCCCGTAGAAACGACTGGCCATCCTCCCGCTGCATCGCCTTGAGGTGTCCGCCGGCGTCGAGTACAGCAACGCTGACCGGTGGCAAACCCATCGCTCGGGCCTTGGAAAGGGCCTTTGCGATCAATCGGTTGGCCTGCTCCAGCCTCAACTCGGACATGCGGGATCCTCTCTTGCTGTTGGGGGTTGCCATTCCGCCATTGTCTGCGTTGATGACACGAAAATCGCTGACAAGCCGTGGTAAACACAACCGAACATGCCATGATCCGGTACCTGATTTCAATACCACGAGTAATAGTGGTTTCTGATTCCGCAACGATTGTACATTGTGAAACAGCGCTCTTTTGGCTATTGTATTGGCATATATAAAAAAATTTTATATTTCTGTTCCAACTTTGATCAGTCCCGCTTGCTCGGATAAATCGGTCCGCCGAAACTCGCAAATGGCTGGGTTGCCGATAGGGCTGGATCCAGAGATGCTGAGCTTGGCCCAGAGGTTGTGTTATAGCCCAGCGTTCCGGAGAAAAATAACAAACCCTTCAGGGTGGAGGAAAACAGAGTCTCATGAGCAGCACCCCCATTGTATTGGTCACCCGAAAGCTGCCCCAGGCAGTGGAGGCGCGTCTAAGCCGTGATTACCAACCCCGCCTCAACGCTGCGGACCAGGTTTATACCAGCGATGAACTGGTCGAGCTTGCCCAGGGTGCCGATGCCATCATGCCCTGCCACACAGAGAAGCTGTCGGCCAGCGTAATAGCGGGACTGCCGGACAGCATCCGAGCCATAACCAGTTTTTCCGTAGGATTTGATCATATCGATCTGGAGGCGGCTCGGGCCCGGGGCATCATCGTTACCAATACCCCTGAGGTGCTCAGTGATGCGACGGCGGAGATTGCGATGCTGCTGCTGCTGGGGGCCGCCCGGCGGGCCCATGAAGGTGAGCAGATGATACGGACTGACAACTGGTCGGATTGGAGCGCTACCTACAAGCTGGGGGTCCAGGTTACCGGTAAACGCCTCGGCATTCTCGGTATGGGGCGGGTGGGGCAGATCATGGCTCGACGCGCCCGGGGCTTTGACATGGAGGTTCACTATTACAATCGTAAACGGCTGGATGCCGATGCGGAGGCCGGTGCCATCTACCACTCCTCGGTGGAGGCGCTGCTGCCGAACTGCGACTTTCTTTCGATTCACTGCCCGGCAACGCCGGAGACACATCACCTGCTCAATGCCGAGCGCATCTCCCTGCTGCCCGAGAGCGCGGTGGTGGTCAACACCGCCCGCGGGGCGGTGGTCGATGATGACGCCCTGATCGAAGCGCTGCGCTCGGGGCGGCTGTTTGCCGCCGGACTTGACGTCTTCAACAACGAGCCAGATATCGATTCCCGTTACCGTGCGCTGGAGAATACTTTTCTGTTGCCGCACATTGGCAGTGCCTCACGCGAGACACGCGATGCCATGGGCTTTCGAGCCCTGGACAATCTCGATGCCATCTTTGCCGGACGAGAACCCCGTGACCGGCTGGTTTAATGCTATTTGTAACCAAGCTGCCTTGCACCCGAGAAGCCGGAAACAGGCCTCCCGGGGTGACAGATCGCACTGTCGGCTAATATTCCGAGTCGCTGCCATACAGGTTCAGATTCAGCCAGCGACATCACTAAAGAAGAAGTAGTACATGACCCCATTGGAGGAGACGAAGATGAAAAAATTGCAACCAGACCATGATACCGGGGAGAGTCTTTCCATTGCGGAGGGCACAGCTACCTCAACCAGCCGGCGCAAGTTCCTGAAGGGGAGTGCCGCAGTGGCCGCAGGTTCTGTCGCCGCCGGGTTCCCGATGATCTCCACGGCAGCTAAACCGAGGGTGGTGAAGCTGCAAGGCGCCTGGGGCGGCGGTATCTTCAAGGAGTTTGCCGTTGACTATGTCAATCGTGTCAATGAGATGTCCGGTGCTTCACTCAAGGTTGACTATCTGGACGTCGGGGCGGTGGTGAAGACCGCAGAGATTCAGACGGCGGTTCACCAGGGGGTGCTGGATGGCGGACACCTGGTGACTGCATACTGGTACAGCAAGCATCCGGTCGCCTCGCTGTTCGGCACCGGCCCTTGCTGGGGCTGGACCGCGAATCAGCTCTTGGGTTGGATCCAATATGGCGGTGGCAAGGAACTCTACGAGGAGTTGATGCGCGACATCCTCAGACTCAATATCGTCGGCTTCTTCTCCGGACCCATGCCGGCCCAGCCACTTGGATGGTTCAATAAAGAGGTGAAGGGTGTCGCCGATATCAAGGGCCTGAAGTATCGCACCGTGGGCCTGGCGGCGAATGTGATGCAGGAGATGGGCATGTCGGTGGTTCAGCTTCCGGGCGGTGAGATCCAGCCGGCCATGGAACGCGGTTTGATCGATGCCGCGGAGTTCAACAATCCCACCTCCGACAAGGATTTCGGGATGCAGGACGTCGCCAAGAATTACTACCTGGCGAGTTTCCACCAGTCCCAGGAGAGCTTCGAGATTATTTTCAATCGAAAGATGTTCGATTCTCTGGACCCGGCACAGCAGAAGATTTTGCAGTATGCCGCGGAGGCCGCCTCGGCCGATATGTCCTGGAAGGCCCAGCACCGTTACTCCAACGATTTGATCGCACTGCAGAAAGAGCATGGCGTCAAGGTCCACCGTACCTCGGACGAGATCATGGATGCCCAGCTCAAGGCCTGGGACGTGGTGCTCAAGCCGTTTGTCGACGATGACCCCTTCTTCGCCAAGGTGGTGGAATCCCAGAAGGCCTGGGCCAAGCGGGTGGGGGCCTATGAGATCACCAACAATCCTGACTATGCAGGTGCCTATAAGCACTATTTCGGTTCGACGGTATAATCCACCCGACCTGCCCCTGAGTTGCGTTTAAAGCGGAACCGGGCGGCGCTCCACGGCGCTGCCCGGCCTTCCGAAACCGATAGAGAGCCTCGGCTCCGGATGCCGTTATGAACCCCTTTCTTGTTTTCATCGATAGCCTCAGTACCTGGATGGGCAAGGCGTTTGGCTGGTGTATTCTGGTCCTCACCTTTGCCACCTGCTACGAGGTCTTTGTCCGCTACGCCCTGAACTCCCCCACCGCTTGGGCCTTTGACATGAGTGTTCAGATGTATGGGGCCCTGTTCATGATGGCCGGCGCCTACACCCTTGCCCGCAATGCCCATGTGCGGGGCGATGTGATCCATCGCCTGCTGCCGATTCGGGTACAGGCAGGCATAGATCTGACCCTCTATATCCTGTTTTTGTTGCCCGGTGTGTTTGCGCTCATCTGGTATGGCTATGAATTCGCCGCCGACTCCTGGCGTTACAAGGAGGTGAGCTGGAGCAGCCCGGCGAGGGTGCAGATTTATTTCTTCAAGACCCTGATACCGATCGCCGGCTTTCTTTTGCTGTTGCAGGGGATAGCGGAGGCGGTTCGCTGTGTGATCTGCCTGCGCACCGGAGAGTGGCCGGCGCGTCTGCACGATGTGGAAGAGACCGAGACCATGGCGGTACATCAAATGGAGGATGAGACAAAGCTCAGTGAGGAAGGGGTGGTGATCCCCGGTGAGTTGAAAACGCGCACCGATCATGCCGGCGGTAAACCGGTTGGGGGAGAAGAGAAATGACAGATCCCCAGATCGCCATCCTGATGCTTGGCCTGTTTATCGTCATCGTCCTGCTTGGCTTCCCGATCGCGTTTACCTTGATCGCTATGGGCCTGGGCTTTGGTTACTACGCCTATGCGACCCCGGATCAACTGGAGAACATCTTGGATAACCGGATTTTCAATCTGTTTGTCCAGAACACCTTTTCGGTGATGTCCAATGACGTATTGGTGGCGGTGCCGCTTTTTCTGTTCATGGGCTATGTGGTGGAACGGGCCAATATCGTGGAGCGGCTGTTCTACAGTATTCAGATGGCGGCCCGGCACGTGCCCGGCTCCATGGCCGTGGCGGCACTGATTACCTGTGCCGTGTTTGCAACGGCCACCGGCATCATCGGCGCCGTGGTCACTCTGATGGGTCTGTTGGCGCTGCCGGCCATGCTCAAGGCCGGCTATGATCGAAGACTGGCGACTGGCGTGATCTGCGCCGGCGGGACCCTGGGCATTCTGATTCCGCCCAGCATCATGCTGATCGTCTATGCCGCCATCGCGCAGGTCTCGCCGGTGCGGTTATATGCCGCCGCGCTTTTCCCCGGCATCATGCTGGCCAGCATGTATATGGTGTATGTCATCACCCGGGCCACCCTCAATCCGAAACTTGCGCCCAAGCCGCCCGAAGAGACGGTGCCGCCGCTGGCCAAGATTGTGCTGCAACTGCTGACTTCCTTCGTGCCGCTGGCAGTGTTGATCCTGGGGGTGCTGGGCTCTATTCTGGCCGGCGTGGCGACCCCGGCCGAGGCCGCCGGCGTGGGCTCTTTCGGCGGATTGTTGCTGGCCGCCCTTTATCGCGCGTTGACCTGGCAACGGTTGAAGGAGGCGGTGTTTCTCACCGCGCGCACCTCCGCCATGGTCTGCTGGCTGTTCGTCGGTTCCTGGACCTTTGCCTCGGTGTTTTCCTATCTGGGTGGTCATGGACTGATCGAGGAGTGGGTGCTCGGCATGGAACTCGGTCCGGTCGGCTTCCTGATCCTGGCCCAGCTCATCATCTTTCTGCTGGGCTGGCCCCTGGAGTGGAGTGAGATCATCATTATCTTCGTGCCGATCTTCCTGCCCATGCTGGGGACCTTCGACGTCGATCCGCTGTTTTTCGGGGTGTTGGTGGCGCTCAACCTGCAGACCTCGTTTCTGACGCCGCCGATGGCGATGGCTGCCTACTATTTGAAGGGAATTGCGCCACCTTATGTGCAGTTGATGGACATTTTCCGCGGCATCATGCCTTATCTGGGCATAGTGCTGCTGGCGATGGTGCTGATGTATCTGTTTCCCGAGATTGCCCTCTGGCTCCCGGGGTATCTCTTTGGCTAGTGGCGGAAGGGAGACTGTCGGGATGCCCTTCGGGATACACATAGACGGGATGAGATGACAGATGAAGTTGTATGAGATCAGCGCGACTGAAGCGGCCGCGGCGATTCGTGCAGGGGAGGCGACCGCCGAGGACTTGGTACGGGACTGCCTGGAGCGCATCGAGGAGTTGGAAGAGACCCTGGGTGTCTGGACCTATCTCGATCCCGAGCATGCACTGGCGCAGGCCCGTTCGGCGGATCAGGAGCGCAGGAGCGGACGGCTGACGCCCCCGCTGCACGGAGTGCCGGTCGGGATCAAGGACATCTTTGATACCGGTGATATGCCGACCGAGGACGGTACTCGGTTGCACGCCGGACGCACCCCCGCTTACGACGCTACCGCGGTATCGCTTCTGCGCCAAGCGGGGGCGCTTATCATGGGGAAGACGGTCACCACTGAGCTGGCGACCTACACTCCCGGAAAAACGCGAAATCCCCACGACCCGCATCGTACCCCGGGGGGCTCCTCCAGCGGTTCCGCCGCGGCGGTTGCGGCGCAGATGATCCCGCTTGCCCTGGGTACCCAGACCAACGGCTCGATCATCCGGCCGGCATCCTACTGCGGGGTGTTCGGCTACAAGCCTAGCCATGGGCTGATCTCCCGCTATCGGGTGTTGAAACAGTCACAACTCCTCGATCAAGTCGGGGTTTTCGGGCGGACGCTGGAAGATGTGGCGCTCGCCGCAGAAACCATGATGCGGTTTGATGACCGGGATCCTTCAATGCGGCGTCGATCCTGCGCTGGTCTGTACCAGACAGCCCGATCGGAACCACCCGTGACACCGCGTCTGGCGATGGTCAGGACCCCGCTGTGGGGGCGGGCGGACGAGGATGTCCAAGGTGGTTTTTCCGAACTAAGTAAACTACTGGGTAGCAGGGTGGAACTGGTGGAGATTCCGGCGTCTCTGGAGTCGGTGTGGGATTGGCATCGCACTATCATGGAAGCGGACCTGGCGGGGAGCTTCGCCCGGGAATACCAGCAGTCGAAGGATAAGCTGAGTCCGGCTCTACGCGACATGATCGCACGAGGGCAGGCCTACTCCGCGGTGGACTACAATCACGCTGCGGCCCAGATACCGGCGGTAAATGCGCTGCTGGATGAGATATTCGAAGAGTATGACGCTATCCTTACCCCTGCGGCGACAGGTGAGGCCCCGGTCGGTCTTGAATCGACGGGCGATCCGGTGTTCTGCACCCTCTGGACCTTCTGCGGAATGCCTGCGATTTCCCTGCCGATACTGCAGGGTTCCAACGGCATGCCTATCGGAGCCCAGCTGGTAGCGCCTAAAGGGGATGATGCGCGGTTGTTGCGCACCGCCCGTTGGCTTGCCGCCGCGGTAGATAGCGGATAAGGGGCGGCGACAGTGCTGAACATTAAGGGTAATGCTCACGTGCCCGGAAAAAACACCGGTAACAGTGGGCGATGCCGCGAGTTTATGACAAAGGGCGCCTCGAAAAATTTGAGGTGCCCGTATGGTGCAGGGATGCACCACTATTTTCGTGCGCGTAAGCGCATGAAAATGAAGGCGATCGAAAATCGCGCGTTTCGATCGCCGTATCGAAAAATCCCATGGAAGGGATTTTTCGAAGTACCCACAAAGTTGATTGAGACAGGAGAGGTGAAGGCGCAATGATCAATCTTATCTGCGGTACACTGGCGGTGATCGTGGTCTCGCTTTTTGTTGGTGGGTTGGCTATCTCAATTTGGGACAACACCGGTTCTATCGCATTTCCCATCATTGCGGTCGCCGTGTTGATCATGGCCTTCACCGATTTCGTACAGTCCCTGCTGTCGGAGCGCCGAAAGAACAGACGCTGATGGGATAGCGCCTGTGCTCGGCAGGAACCCGGCGAGATCGCTTGTTCACCCCATCTCGATGGAGAGATTGACCGCCTGGCGCAGGGTATTGGCGGATATACAGCCGCGCTCGGCGATGGTAATCAGTTTCGCCAGTTGATCGGGCGGCTGGCACTGGGCGCTGACCTTCATCTGTATGTCGGTAAACCTGGGAGGGGAATCGGCCATTTCGGCCGCGATTTCCGCCCGTGCACTGCTGAGCTCAACCTCTCTGGCCTTGGCTGCCGCCAGCAGATTGCTCATAAAGCAGCCGCCAAGCCCCATCAGCATGGCTTCGCCCCCCATCGGACCCTTGTTCTGACCGCCCTTGGCCTCGGGGCGGTCTATGGTCAGCGCATGCCCCCTGGCCTGGCCATGGGATGCGGTGTGATCCAGTTGATCGACAGTGATGTGAATGGTTGGCATGGGTGTCTCCTCTGAAAATATTTTGTGAATCGTCTGTCGGATTGAAAGCCGGTGGCGGGATGGCTCAGCCGATTTCGTGGTCGGCGAGCGACTCCAACGCCCTGACCATGGCCGAGTGATCCAGATCGCCCCAGCCGTGGGCGTTACAGGCATTGAAGAGTTCCTGGGCGGTGGCGGTGTTGGGCAGGCTGATGCCGAGTGCCCGGGCACCGGACAGCGCCAGGTTGAGATCCTTCTGGTGCAGGGCGATACGGAACCCAGGGTCGAAGCTGCGTTTGATCATGCGTTCGCCATGCACTTCGAGGATCTTGGAGCCGGCGAAGCCCCCCATCAGGGCCTGCCGTACACGGGAAGGATCGACTCCCGCCTTGGCGGAGAACAGGAGCGCCTCGGCCACCGCCTCGATGGTCAATGCGACAATGATCTGGTTGGCGATTTTACAGGTCTGCCCAGCGCTGGTGTCACCGACCAGGGTGATGTTTTTGCCCATCAGTTCCAGCAAAGGCAGAGCCCGCTCAAAAGCGGCTTGTTGGCCGCCCACCATGATGGTGAGCACAGCGGCCTTGGCCCCCAACTCACCCCCGGATACCGGCGCGTCCAGATAATCACAGCCCAACTCGGTGATCCTGGCAGCGAAGGATCGGGTCTCAATGGGTGAGATCGAGCTCATGTCGATCACCATCTTTCCGGCGCTGAGCCCCGCCGCGACGCCCTCGGCCTCGAACAGCACCGCTGCGACGTCCGGCGTATCGGGTACCATGGTTATAATGATATCTGCCTGCTGCGTCAGCTCCCGGCAGGAGGCGCACTCGATAGCGCCCCCAGCCACCAGCTCCTGAGGCAGTGGCGAGCGGTGTCTTACCAGATACAGCTGATGACCTGCCGTCTGCAGGTGTCCCGCCATTGGCCGCCCCATGACGCCCAAACCGATGAATCCAACCTTGCTCATCTACGCTGCTCCTCGTTGTTTTCAGAAAGCGGCATGAAACAGCTGAACTGCCATCGGCCGCTGCGGGTTTATTTCATGGTCGGCATGTGGAAGTCGGCGCCCGCCCTGATCCCCGTCGGCCAGCGCGATGTGACCGTTTTCAGTTTGGTGTAGAAGTGAACCCCCTCCATCCCGTGGATGTGAATATCGCCGAACAGGGAGTGCTTCCAGCCGCCGAAACTGTGAAACGCCATGGGTACCGGGATAGGCACATTGATACCCACCATACCTGCCTGCACCCGCGAGGAGAAGGTCCGCGCGGTATCCCCGTCACGGGTGAAGATGGCCGTACCGTTACCGTATTCGTGGGCGTTGACCAATTCCAGGGCCGTTTCGAAATCGGGCACCCGCATCAGGCAGAGCACCGGTCCGAAAATCTCTTCCTGGTAGATACGCATTGTGCGGGTAACCTGATCGAACAGGCAGGCACCCATGAAGAATCCCTTCTCGTGCCCCTCGATCTTCAGCCCGCGCCCATCTACCAGGAGTTGCGCCCCCTCTTTTTCACCCTGGTCTACATACGCTGTGACTTTGTCCCGGTGTTCCCGGCTGACCAATGGGCCCATCTCCGCCGCCGGATCGGTGCCCGGTCCGATTCGGAGTCGGGCGATACGTGGCACCAAACGATCGATCAGGGCGTCAGCAAGCGCGTCGCCCACCGCCACCGCCACTGAGATCGCCATGCAGCGTTCCCCGGCGGAGCCGTAGGCGGCACCCATCAGGGCATCTGTGGCCTGGTCCAGGTCTGCATCCGGCATGACGACCATGTGATTCTTGGCGCTGCCCAGGGCCTGCACCCGTTTGCCCTGTTCCGAGGCGGTGCGGTGTATATGCCGGGCAACCGGCGTGGAGCCTACGAAGCTGACGCCGGCGACTTCCGGATGGGTTAGCAGGGTGTCCACTGCCTCCCGGTCACCGTTCACTGCGTTCATCACCCCCTCTGGCAGGCCTGCTTTGGTTAGCAGTTCGGCCAGTCGCAGGGCAGTGGAGGGAACCTTTTCAGAGACCTTCAGGATGAAGCTGTTGCCACAGGCGATGGCGAGCGGGAACATCCACATGGGGACCATTGCCGGAAAATTGAACGGAGTGATGCCGGCACAGACCCCGAGGGGCTGACGCATGGAGTGACTGTCCACATTGCTGCCCACGTTCTCCGAGAATGAGCCTTTGAGCAGGTGGGGGATCCCGCAGGCGAATTCCACCACCTCCAGGCCACGGACCACAGAACCCCGGGCATCATTGAAGACCTTGCCGTGCTCGGCAGACACCAGCTCTGCAAGCGGGTCCAGATGTTGCTCCAGCAGCTCTTTGAATCGGAACAACACCCTGGCGCGGCGCAGGGGCGGGGTGTCCCGCCAGCCCGGGAAGGCGGCGGCCGCTGCCTCTACCGCATGGCCGACCTCCTCGGCATTTGCCAGCGGGACTCGCGCCGTGCATTTGCCGCTGGCCGGATTGAACACTTCGCCATAGCGACCGCTGGTCCCCGCCACCTGCAGGCCGTTGATGAAGTGATGCAGTGTGTCGCTCATAGTCCTGTCCTGTGGTTAATCTCGTACACGGGTTTCAATTAAGGGCACCTCGAAAAATTCGAGGTGCCCGTTTGGTGCAGGGATGCGCCACTATTTTCGTGCGCGTAAGCGCGTGAAAATGAGGGCGATCGAAAATCGCGCGTTTCGACCGCCGTATCGAAAAACCCCATGGAAGGGATTTTTCGAAGTACCCTTTAAGCATAGAGCAATTGACTGGATTACGGCCAGCAGCGGGGGGCATCCGATACTCGGCTGGGGGCGAGTGGACATCAAGCTCAATGAATGAGCATGGCCTTAATCATTTTCCACTTGCTTTGGTCTTGAATTATCTGTGTGTTAGGTGCCCTCTGTGGTTCAATGAGGGTGCAACCAGTTGAATGTATGCCATAGTCTACCCCTGTGGCTTAGTATCGAGGGTAATCAGATAGAGTTTTATCTGAAAATCGGGCGCAATCGGACAGCAAATCCTCCGGTGTTAGGTTTGGCAACAAAGACGCTGAATTTTTCATCCACCGGGAGGGTTGCTCGATGACCAGTCTCGTAACCCTGGCCCACCGGGTATCCGGTATCTATACCAGATATTCAAAAATTCACTCGGCTGTATTTGCTTTTTCCCTGTCCAGGCTGATGCCAAGACGCGATGAGAGCAGCCCCGCCGCCTGCAGACATCAAAGCGAGCTGGTCGAATTGCAGGGTGAACTTGAGAAACTGCATACCCTGGTCGCGGGCGACCAGATACTCGAACCTAATACCACACTGGGCCGGGAGTTCGCGAGCGCCATGGACGAGTATTTGGCGGCGCTGCTAAATTCCGTTAAACAGCTTGCCACCATCTGCGGCCGCCGTTGCCAGGAGAAAATGGGGGTGGAACGCTATGGGGAAAAGGAGTCCAGGGGAGACCGGGTGAATTATGACCAATCGGTACAAATCTACCAGCGCTGTGGAGAGCGGCTGAGCCTTCTATTCAGGCGGTTGTAGCCGCTTGGCCGCAAACAAACAGAGTAATCAAGGTTGGCAACCCCGCTGTTGCCGGCAATGGATCGGAGGCGAGGTGCCTGTGAGCGGATTAACCCCGGTTTCGCCTGCCCCAGTGCTACTCGTCTTGTGCAAAACTACGAACGATATAACCACCTGATTTTTCATCGTATTCCAGTTTCAGAAGCTTGCGTGTCTGAGCCTCTTCCAACAGTTTTCCAAAGGTTCGAAAGCCATGGTAGTTTTCACTGAATCCAGGTTTACGGCGTTTTAGCGCCTGTTTGACCATGGACCCCCATACCTTCTCCTCCGCGCCGCGCTCCTTGAACAGATCTTCAACCGTTTCCAACACCAGATCCAGCGCCTTTTGTCTTTTATCTTCTTCGGTCTGGGCCTCCGTTTTTTTACGCGAGCTCTTTTTGGCCACGGTTTTGCGTTTTGCCTGGCGCTGTTTCTCGGCTTCCCGTACCAGGTCGTCGTAAAAAATGAACTCGTCGCAATTGGCAATCAGCAGATCAGAAGTGGATTTCTGCACGCCGACGCCGATCACCACCTTATTGTTCTCGCGCAGCTTGCTGACCAGCGGTGAGAAATCGGAATCGCCACTGATAACGACAAAGGTGTCGACATGGGATTTCGTGTAACAGAGATCCAGCGCATCCACCACCATGCGGATGTCGGCGGAGTTTTTGCCGGACTGGCGGACATGGGGGATCTCGATCAATTCAAAGGCGGCCTCATGCATGGTGGCTTTGAACTCCTTGTAACGCTCCCAGTCGCAGTAGGCCTTCTTAACCACGATGTTGCCCTTGAGCAGCAGGCGCTCCAGCACTTTCTGAATGTCGAACGCCGCATATTTAGCATCCCGCACACCCAGGGCGACATTCTCGAAGTCGCAGAACAGGGCCATGTTTCGGGTCTCTGGCTTTTCACTCATTAGGTATCTGTCCTCCGACGGTATCTGTCAGCGTCGTCCGCCTATTTGTAAGCTGCGGCAGTGGTGGCTTGGGAGCAGTATACACCGCTAACCTGCGGCTTCGGTTCACCGCAGATCTCCTCCCGGGTCAAGGAGCGTCCGAGATTGCCGTTATAGAACGCGAAATGATCGGCTTTATCCCCCGTCTGACCAGGCTAGAATACCGGGTGGTTGGTTGAGTATGCCGAGATCATCCCGAATAAAAAGCGGGAACATATGTCAAAACCTGTGGTGAGTCGGCGGAATGAGAAGAGGCGATTGATGGTAACCAGCGAAAACAAAGCATTTTCCAAACGTCTGAAAGAGGCTGCAGGGGCCGAAGGTATTTACTCCGCGACCGAACTGGCGCGGCTGCTGGGTCTGCAGACCGAGGCCGTGAAGCAGTGGTACAGCGGAAACACCCGCCCCAACGGTAAAAATCTCGCTAATCTGTGCATCCTGCTCCGCGTCCGGTTCGAGTGGTTGGTGTACGGGAAAAGCGTTGAGCAGGATGGGCACCCGGTTGCCAGTTACAGTGACCCTGCAAGCGACTTGGCAGATGCGGTTGCCGTTTTGAACGGCATGGGAGGGCTGCTCTGGGCGAGAACCACCGATGTCGCCCGAGATGATGCAGAGAAGATCGGTCGCGCTATCCTGAAGGCTACACAGAACGTAGAAAAGGCATTCCAGGCTTGTCTGCAAAAATCCCAGAAGAGCTGAACCGAATTGCCCGGGCGCATGTTAAATAACACTTTAGATTGTTTTCGAGTTAAACTTTCAGGTTGATTTGACACTATAGGTTGTTGAAATTTTTTCTGCGACCCGCGAGGAGGGCATATGAAAAGGGTAAAGGTGATTGCTGCAGGCGCCCTGTTGGGCGGCATATTTATGGTTCCGGCCGCCATGGCCGGCGAGGCGGGGGGCTTCGTTGGCCTGGGAATCGGTTATGTACCGGACTATGAAGGCTCCGAGGATTACGAGGGAGCACCCGCGCTGTTCGGCCGCTATAACTGGGCGAGCGGACGCACGATCGAGCTGGGCGGGGCGCCCGGCTCCGGCTCTGCCGCCCGGCTGTCGTCGAACCTGGTAAGCGAGAGTATGAGCAGCAACTGGCAGGCCGGCCCGCTGCTGCAGTACCGTGGGGAACGCGATGACGTGGACAACAACAAGGTCGACCGTATGCAGCAGGTCGATGCGACAGCGGAGGCAGGGGCCTTCGTCGGCTTCAATATGGACCGCTTCTCCGCCGAGCTGAGTTTTGCCGCCGATGTGGGCAGCGAGTATGACGGCTATCTGGTCTACCTCAAGGGCGGCTACGCCCTGCCGGTCAACGACTCTTTCAAGCTCAAGTTCGGGGCGCACGTGACCTACGCCGACTCCAACTACATGGATACCTACTTCGGGGTATCGTCGAAAGACGCCGCCCGCAGCGGGTTGTCCAGATACAATGCAGACGGCGGTCTCAAGGACTGGGGGTTGAGCCTGACCGGGAATTACAGCATCAACAAGAGCTGGGGGTTAATGGGATCTGTCGGCTATAGCCGGTTGATGAACGATGCCGAGGACAGCCCGCTGGTCAATGACGAGGGTGACGAGAACCAGTTCAAGGGAACCATTGCAGTTACCTACGCCTTCTAGATTATGAACAGGCCGCGGGAGCGGCACCGATCGGTCCCGCGGCTTGTTCTAGGACTTTGGTCAAGTATCCGGTCACTTCGGTCGGTACCTACCTACGCAGTGCAACTCGTTTCGGCCGACGGGGTGTATGCCGCCTGCAACCGGTCGCTTTTTCAACGCCCGGGGAGAAACTCCTCTCTGATCAGCCCGAGCAATGCCTGGACCTCATCTAAAAAAAGGGGCACCCCCTTCGGGTCGACCCGCTGGCCAAAGCGATAAAAAAGGGCGTCCTCGCCGCGGGATTCGAACACCAGACCAGGGTGGGCCAGCAGGTATTCCTGTACCTCGGGCGTAAACAGGGGACGTACCCGTCCATCGTCGCGCGCCAGCAGCACGTACCGGTCGTTGAATTGTGTGCTGCCGTCGAAGGTCAGCCGCTGCAGGCCCAGCCGGACAGCCACCGTGCGGTCATGTATCCTGCTCGGGCTCAGGTCGAAATCGGGCAGAGCAGGTTTGCCCTGAACCCAGATCACACTCTGGCTGCGGGTCTCCATTCCCTGATGATCATCGCTTAACGGGGTGCCACGCTCTCCTTCTCCGGCTGTTCGGGCGGGATAGCTGAAATCGAAGACGGAGATCCGGTCACCATCCCTTTCGCCCTCCATCCGGTTCTTGATATTGGGCTCCCCCTGGGAAAACAGGTCGAACTCTGCGCGTTTCAGCGGTTCGGATATGAGGTGCTGCCCGGGGTGAAAGGAGAAGCCGAGCCGCTCAGCCGCCGCCTTCATGCTGTTGCCGCGCCGATATTCGAAATAAATGGCCCCGCCGATGATGAGGACCAGGGCGACGACAATCAACAGCTTCGACATGGTGGCTCCTTAGGTCTGGATCGGCTGCTTTCCCGTGACTCGGTATGCACGAGCCAATTGGAACAGGCATAATGCCGTATCCAACAAAGCAGGAAAAGCAGGAGAAGTAAAATGAGTAACGAATCCGTCATCGCGCAGAAAGAACCTTATGCAGTAGAGGTCGAGGAGGGCAGGGAGTACTACTGGTGCGCCTGTGGTCGCAGCAAAAGTCAGCCCTACTGCGACGGTTCCCACCGGGGAACGGACCTGGAACCAGTATCCTTCAAGGCCGACAAAAGTGGGGTCGTCTACCTTTGCGGCTGCAAACGAACCGCCCAGCAACCCTTTTGTGACGGTGCCCACAAGAAGCTTTGAGACAACGAAAGGCGGCTGCCGGCCAGGTATCCGCCGCAATTCCAGAGCCTAAGTGACATTTTCCCTCTGCCCCCGGTACGGGGGCTTGTCGTCTGCCGGCGGTACAACTTGCTTGGCCCCTTAGTCTAACCCCTTCTACGACTGTTCACGCCCTCCCGTTATCAATCGGTATCCAGGGGCCGGGCCCCACCACTGTTCAGCTTCCATTCAGGATCCCCCGACTAGTCTGAGTAGCAGGCGGACACATTGGTCTGCGTTACAGGTTATCCAAGACAGACAGGGGGTTTTCATGAATGCCAGAAAGATAAACCGACATCTGCACAGGCAGGGAGTGGCCTGTCTGATCGCGACAGTTACGCTGCTCGTCACACCGCTACCGGGGCGGGCTGCCTCGCCGGCGCCGACCATCAAGCTGTTTCCGACCACCGTGCTGGAGGAGATAAAACACACTGGCAGCGTGGCCAAGGAGATGGAGTCCGGCCTGCAGACAGTGATTCAACGTCTCGATCAACAGCAGCAGCTGTATCTCGACAGTAAATGCGAAGGGAGTGAGGGGGATCCGGGCTGTGAACAGATCACCCGGCAGCTCGGCGCTACCTATCTCGAGATGCTGGACATCATGGCCCAGCGGCTTCCGGAGATGGAGCAGGCGGTAACCGCTACTTCCAACAGTCTGGAAAAACGTATCCGCAAGGAGCTGGGAAACAAAAAGACCTCCTGGACCCTGCAGGAACTGCTGCTCGGGGAAAAATCCAGACCGGCGGGCAGGGAGGACAAACCGGCCTTGCGGGGACGTTCCGGCATGCGCCTCAGCGCCCGCTTCAGCCAGTACTACAAACTGGTCGCCCGCTCGGGCAGCCAGGCGAACTCGTCCCTCGCGGTGATCGCTTCGGACATCTACCTGGATATGCAGGAGACTGCCGGGCTGATCGCCCGCACCCGGGAGGAGATCAGTCGTGCCACCCTGATGGAGCAGCTTAATCAGTCGTTCGGGACCATCACCCCGGAGATGCAGGAGATAGTGGCGGGGGTGAAATCCATCCTGTTTGGTGAAGACGAGGAGGCGACGCCGATCGCAGAGCGGCCAGTGGAGCGTTCCGATCAAGAGTATGAGAGCCCATTGCAGCTCTGACCGGTCAGATATTTAGGAGAAAACACCATGAACAGATACCACATCAGCAAGATGATCTTCGCGGCCACCCTCTCTGTGGCGGCGGTCGCCTGCAACAGCAATCCGCCACGCGGACCAGTCTGTATCCCGCCCGCCGGTCACAATCTCGATCAGGCCATGAGTGCCGCCCGTTTCGATCTGGAGACGGGTTGCGAGAATCAGTTCGATGGTTATTTCCGGCACTTGCTTTTGATCGCCGAGGGGGACCCGAAAAAGGAGAATAAGGGCCAGTTCAGCGACTTCCTGCTATGGGCAAATCAGGAAGGACTGCTCAGCAAACGCCAGGCAAGGTCGCTCTACAATCGCTATTTCGGTGTCAAATACGTTTCCATGATGGGCGACTACAGCGTCTGTTCGGATACCTGCCCGCGTCAGTCACAAGTGCTCAGGGATATGAAGCAGGAACTCGGGGACAAAGAGCTGGGGCTGTTGAAAGTGAGTGCTGACCGTCGTTCCTATCAGCGCGCCATGCAGCTTTACAACGAGACTGAGCTGGTGCTCGAGGCCACCTGCTCGGCCTGCGGTCCGCTGGAGTAGAGGTTCATGAAACGGCAGAAGGGTTTTTTCCGCGGCCTGGTCCTGGGCGTTACCCTGAGTCTGCTCCTGGGGCTGACCACGCTTTACCTGCTGGATGCCCTCGGTATCCTGACTATTTCGCTGGAGCGGGTGCCGGAGGTGGAGGGGCTGATGGCCTGGCTGCATCGTAACCTCGGGCTGTCGGTGGTGCCTTTCGGCATCACCCTGTGTCTCTACCTCTACAGCCTGATGCAGCTGGGGCGAAGGCTGGATGAGGACCGGCCCCAGGAGGAGGTGGCCCAGCTGGAACACCTGACCGACGTCTGGATCAGCCTGTTCTTCGGTATCGGTGTGATCTGGACTGCCATCGGCATGCGCGGTGCCCTGCTCCACGCCCTGGGTGATCCGGAGCTCCTGGCCGGGGCCGGGGCATTCGGTGTGCTGCAGCGCCTGGTTGATGGCGGCATTCTGACGGCGCTCTCCACTACCATCCTGGGCGGTGCCGGCGGTTATTTGATGCGTCTGGGCCGGACCTTTTACATCGGGGTGCGGCTTAATCGTTACTACGGTCAGCGGGACGAGCGCCAGGCCGGCCGGGTAGAGCAGCTGCTGGAAGATATTCATCTCTCCATGGGGCGCCTGACGAAACAGGTTCCGCTAACCCCCGGGGCGGGAGGAGAGCGGGGATGATCGGTTATCGGTCAGCTGCGAACCCCCTGTTGCGGAGTCACAACCGGCCGTCAGATATCGAGGCGCTGCAGACCGATGTCATGCGCTTCATGGCCATTCTTGGACTCTGTCTGACGGCCATTTTCGCGCTGGTGCAGACCCTTCCCGCGGAACAGGCACAGCGGGAGGCGGAGGCGCAGCTGGATCAGAAACTGATCACCCGACAGCAGCAGTTGCAAAAGGTCCAGGCCGAGCTGGAGCATCTGACCCATGATGTTCAGGAGGCAGGGAAAGCCCGGCAGCAGGCCCAGGCGGAGGTGGAGCAAGGGCAACTGCGTCGGCAGCAGATCCAGCTGGAGTTGCAGCGGCTGACACTGGATACCGAGGAGATAAGGCAACAGAAACGGCAACTGGAAGAGCAATTGACCGGAACGCGGGAGCAGCTCGCGCTGGCCGAGACGGAACGAAACCGGCTGGAGGTTGAGCAGGGAGATCGGGCCCGGGTACTGCAGCAGTTGGGTCAGCAGTTGGAGCGGGTTCAGCGGGATTCAAAACAGCGGGTGACCGAACTGGCGGATCTGGAACAGAGGGTGAGGAATGAGCAACAGAAACTGGCGCTCATCACCCAGTCATCACCCCCTGAAGAGGTGGAAATAGAGAGTGGAAAGGAGCAACCAAATGCCCCGGTCGCGGCTGAAGAGAACTCCGAGAGAGTGGGTTTTCTGCTGCGGTTTGCCTCGGCAGAGGCGCTCGAGCATTTGGTCCGCAGCGGTACCGTCGGTTTTACCGGAATGCTGGGTCAGGAGGCCTGGAACCTCTCTTTGGTCGAAGGCAGCGTGGCATTCGTAAAGGAGCCCCCGCCACAACGGATTCACGAAATGACGGCGGCAACGGTGCCACCGCGTTATATCCGCGCGTTTCAATCAGCGGCGGGGGGCTCCAGCACCCAGAGCGTGATCTGGGGGGTGCAGCTGCCGGCAGAAATGGAGCAGAAGATTCAAACCCTGATGGGGCGGTCGTCGGGCGGTGAGTTGGTTATTCAACCTGATGGCGAAGTGACACTGGCGGGGGGGGATCGAACATGAAGCGAAGCATTCAATACCTGTTGCTACCGATGCTGTTGTTCTCAGCCGGCTGTGCCCATCAGCCGTCAACGCCGTTTGGGGAATCCCCAAAGGAATCGGCCCTGCAACCCTGGGTGGAAGCTGAGCTGGCGCCCTACCTGGCGGAGCAGCTCTCCAGCCACCCCCGGTTTCGCGGCGAGCCGGCCATTCTGGTCAAACTCGAAGGCCCTGATATCCAATCCGATATCGACGGATTGACCCGCTCGATTCGGCTCCAGATCCGGGACGCATTGCTCAACACCCCGGGTGTCACGCTGCCCTGGCAGCCGCGGCAGCAGGAACAACAGCACCACCGGCGTCTGGACCGGGTGAACTGCCGTAGTATCCGCGAGGCCAGCTACTACATCGGCATCGAGATAGTGGAGAACCTATCCGGCAGCTTCAGTGTCTCGGTGCGGGCGCTGGACGTGCAGGCGCGGGAGTGGGTGAGCGGGTTCGGGATGGTCTGGCGGGGCAGCCTCACTGCCAGCGAACGCCGGGCCCTGCAGCGGTTCCAGCCGGACGAGGCACTTCGCGGACTGCGGGTGCTGCCGTTCGAACCGGGGCAGACCGACCTGGCAGCCGACTATCTGGCGAACAACCTGAGTTGTCTGCTCCAGCAGACCCAGGACGAGGAACTGGTGGTTTACGTCGAGACGCCCGGGCGTAAGCCGTCCTTCCTGCCCGGGACCTTGAAGCTGATCGGCAACAACCTCTCCCGCTATCGGGAGGTGAGAGTCAGCGAGAAGAAGAGCGAGGCCGGCTTCATCCTGCGTGGTGATGCCCATGAGCTGCAGTCGGGACTCTATCAGGTATGGGTGCGGTTGAGCCCCAAGCGCAGTGGAATCCATCTCTCCGGCATGGACACGGCGACCTATCTTCTGACATCGAAGGGAGTAGCCGCCGCGCGTGCCCCCGAGGCAGCGCCAAAAGCATCCGTCAACGCCCCTGTGGCAAGGGCGGCGAAGCCGACTATCTCCCGGATGGCACTGGCAGCGGTGAGCGATCAGGAGTGTTCGACCCAGCCAAGCGGCCGTCCCCTGCGATGCCATGTCCTGAATCTGGAGGCGGAAGACCTGGACCAGCTGTTTGTCATCGCCCACTCTCCCAAGCAGGGCCTGACACGACTGCTGCCCGGTGGCTGCGGCGGGGAGAACGGATCCCCTGGCGGGGTGAAGCGCTCCTTCCGTCTCACCGGAGATGCACCCAGAGGGACCACCTTCTATGCCATAGCGGTCAACGGTTCCGGATTGAAGATGCGTTTCGCCCGGCACCTGCAACGACTACCCGGTGGCTGCGCGGGAGCCGGTGGCTCCGCCTTGTCGGGCAATGGGCTCGATCGATGGCTGAACCAGCTGGATCGGATGATTGCATCGAATCGGCAACGGGTGGCCTGGTCAGCAAAACGGGCGGACTGAGAGAGGAGGACAGATTATGACAAGGATTCCACTGTGGCTGCTGGGTTTAGCTCTGCTGCCGGGCGTTTCGGCAGCACTGGTGCAGGAGCCGGCGAAGGCCGGACTGGAGCATCGCTGGCAGACCTACCTGGCGCGTGCCGATCAGACCCTACCCGCCAGGGACTTTCCATACGCCCATTGTTTTTCCAAGGCAGCGGCCACCCATGGTCTGCCCGAGACCCTGCTGCTGGCGGTGGCCAGGGGCGAGAGCGATTTCAACCCCAAGGCCAGGTCCAGTGCCAATGCCTATGGTTTGATGCAGATACTCTGGCCGGGGACCGCCGAACATCTCGGCATTCACAGCCTGTCGA
This sequence comes from uncultured Gammaproteobacteria bacterium, assembly GCA_963820955.1. GTDB lineage: Bacteria > Pseudomonadota > Gammaproteobacteria > Chromatiales > Chromatiaceae. Next base: position 207,927 of record CAWGCA010000047.1, read on the forward strand.
AGCTGCAGCAGCCCTGTACCAATGTGGATGCGGGCGCGCGCTATCTGAAGGAGATGCTGCAGCGCTACCAAGGAAATCTGCATCGGGCCCTGGCGGCATACAACTACGGACCTGGCCGGGTGCCTGTGAGTCAGGGAACGATTCCAAAGGGTGCGGTCTGGTACAGCGGTTATATCTATCGACATCTGGAGTATGTCCTGAACGGCGGCGGTAAAGCTGGAAAGGGTCGTGCTACTGGAGACGGGCGGCTGTTGGTGATTCGTTTTCTCCGTCCCTACCGGGCCGCCGCGTTCGTGGAGAGCCTTCAGCCGATGCTCGACGGTATACGGCTTGACTGGTTTCGCCGCCCTTCGGGAAATTTTGATGTAATGATGATCTATCAGAGCCCGGAGCAGCTGAAGCGCGGCCGACGGTTGTTGTCCGGACTGGGTATAGAGGCGGAGGGTTAAACCTCCCGTGTGGCGGCCAAGAGACCGCGAAGGAGTTGATCTATGAACAGTTTGAAACGCCTGCTCCTGTCGGCTGCTGTTCTGTGCCAGGTACCGTTCTGCGCCAGGGCTGATTCCACTGCCTTTTATGACTATGCGCCGGTGGTCGATGTGGATCCCATCATGGAGCAGCGGTACGAAACCGTCAGCCGCCGGGTGTGTGATCAGTACGCGCCTGCGGTCGCGGCGATCGCGGCAACCATTGGCACGGACGTTCGTCTCCAGGATGCGCGCTGGAAAGGGGGCCGGGAATGTCGGCAGGTGGAGGAGCCCGGCTATCGCAATCGAATCGCGGGTTATCGGGTGACCTACCGCTATGGTGGCCAGAAATTGGTTCGCCGTCTCTCTTACGATCCCGGGGAGCGGGTGCGGGTGAAGGTCGGCTTGTCGCCCCTCTCCCGCTGAAAGCATCGGCGCGGGCACTGTCGGACCGTATCTTCTATAATCTCCCCCCGTTCGGGGTACACTAGATCGAGGCCGGATGGTCTGTCGTTTATCGGAGTCCGTATGTCATGAGCCTGAATCCTGGCCGAAGTTTTTCCGTATCTCTCTTGGTAGGTTTCTCTCTGTGGCTGTTGGTGACGGCCGGCTCGGTTCGTCCTGTGGGCGCCGATGGGTGGGATCCGGCGCGGGTGTCCTGGGAACAACTGTTGTTCGAGGCATCAAGCTCCCTGGGGCGGGTTGCTGCCAGGGTTGAGCTGGGGTTGCCGGCGGCAGAGGATATGAAGCTCGATCCCGGCGATGGCGGTCAGGGTCCTCTGCTTCTGCCGGAGCAGGGGACGGTGCTGTTGCTCAGTGCCGGCATCGACGCCAGTTTGCTGCTGCAGCGCAAACACTGGACCGGCCGGGTCTGGTTTCTGGCCGAGCAGGGCAGTGCCCTGCAGCGGACTCGGGTCAAGCCGGGGAGAGAAGGCAGCCTCAAGCTGTTTCGCTACGGACGGGATGGTGTCTATCGCAAGCGATTCGATCCCAAGGGGCGCAAGGAGGCTACGCTGCCGCCTGAGGAGTGGAGCAGGATAAAAACCTCCTTTTATCCCTATGCAACGGGCAGCTCACGCTGTGAACAGGTACTCGACCCCCTCACTTTGCTCTACGTACTCTCCGTAATCGACTGGTCAGCCGAGACTGAGCTGGAATTCTGTCTGTTCAATAAGAAGGGCCTCTACCTGGCACGGCTGAAAAACGAAGGGCGGGAGCGAACTAAGGTGGCCTTCTGGGAGCAGCGTGGAGCGTCGAACCAGCCGGTGGAAAGAGAGGTCGATGCCTGGAATGTGTTGCTCACCAGTCGTCCCCTCGATCCCGTATCGAAGGATCTCGACCCCTTCGAGTTTCTGGGCTTCGAGAGTGAGGTGCGTATCCTGCTGGGGGTCGAATCGGGAGTTCCGCTGCGTCTGACCGGAGAAATTCCTTCGGTTGGACTGCTGACGCTCAATCTGACCAAGGCAGTTCTGATCCGCTGACCCCAATCGGCAGGCCAGGTTGCCGCCGGTTTCAGGGGCAGTGGTTTCGTCCCCTTGGCTGCAGGAGCACTGTTGCAATTGCCGTTGATGTCGCGCCGGGACACTGAGGCCGGACGCCTTGCGATCCCTGGGGTAGACTGGATTCCCACCATTTATCGCGGAAAACAGGCTATCATGTTCCAGTAGAGAAGAATTACTATAACTAGGGCCTGTTCAGGCCCGAAGGCGCCCTTAGCTCCCAATAGAAGGAGACGATGGATGAACCCCGCAAGATACAACGGCCTTCTGGCCGCTTTTTTGCTGACCCTTGCACCGCTGTCGAGTGGTGCCGAAACCACCGGTTCTGAATCGGTGCGGCCTATTGTGATCAGTTCCGGACAGCAGGGACGTGGATACTGGGGGGTGGCCACTCGTCTGAACGAGGTCGCAGCGGAGTTGGGTTTTGCAGTAGAGAACGAAGAGAGCGTTGGCTCTCTACAGAATCTGCAGCGCCTGGATGATCCGGAGGATCCAGTCAGTCTGGCCCTGACCCAGGCGGATGCTCTGCAGTATTATCTGCAGGATAACCCTGGTCTGTCCGACAGGATGGAAATCCTGGAGTACCTTGGTCAGGAGTGCGTATTCATTATTACCGGCAGTAACAGCGGGATCGGCAGCGATCGGGAGCTGCAGCAGGAGAAAGACCACCGTATCGCTATCTTCAGTCCAGACAGCGGGGTCAATGTAACCTACCAGTACATGAAGCTGCTCGAGCCGGAACTTAGTAACACCCGGGTCGTTTTTATGAATACGGAAGAGGCGATGGACAGTCTGACCGGAGCGGAATCCCCGGTCGACAGTGTTATGCTGGTGCACCGGCCCAAGGATCGGTCACCGGAAATCCAACTGGCACTGGACCGGCCCAACGACTACCGCTTCGTGGCTGTCGAGGACGGGGATCTGAATGACAAGCTTCCAAATGGTGAGGCGGTTTACACGCCGCTCGATATCGTACTGCTGCGTGTCGACGGGGAGGCCAGGGTCAGCGTTAAGACCATCTGTACCAAGGGCATGCTGGTGGCATCCAAGGTAAAACTTTCGGCTGACCAGCGCAAGCAGCTGGATCAGGTGATCGATTACCATTGGATGCGCGTTTACGTCACCGAATCCCAGTAATAGATATCCGTTCGGAGTGTTCTCATGGCCGGCCCCGAACTGCTTGTGAAAAAGGCCACCGCCGGGCCGGCGGTGGCCTTTTGGTTTACTTATTGCGCGGCTTGATCGACGCTTATCTCGAATTTACCGAACCACTTTCTGCTCAGTGCCTCCAGCGAGTTGGTGCCGTCCATTCGAGTCAGAAAATTCTCGGTCCAGTTGACAAACAGCGGATCGTTGTCCGGCAGGGCAATACCGATGGGTTCGTAGCTGAGCAGGGACAGGACCGAGACGAAGCCGGCATCGGGGTGGCTCTGCAGCGTGGATAGGCAGATCGGGTATTCGCTAAGCAGGGCCCCCACCTGGTCGTCTATGACCAGCTGAACACCGCTGGCGATGTCCTCGGTGGTGGTTACCGTCGCCTTGGGCAGCAGGGTCCTGACGAAGCGCTCACTGGTCGAGCCCTTGAGCACGGCGATACGGGTTTCAGGGCGGTTCAGTTCTTCCGCCTCCGCCGCCCGGGCGAGGTTCTCATTCTTGCTGACCAGGCATTTACCGGAGGTCAGATAGGGGCCGACAAAGGCCACCTTCTTATTGCGTTCCGGGGTGATGGTCAGGTTGGAGATCACCACATCTACGTCGCCCCGCTGCAAGGCAGGCAGCAGATCGGCAAAGCGAAGGGTTTTGATGGTAAGGCGCACATCCATTACATCTGCCATCAGGCGGGCCATGTCGATGTCGAAACCGACCACCTGGCCGTCCTTTGTATAGGTCATCGGTGGCATGTTGGCCGAGGTTCCAAGAATCAGTTCACCGCGCTGTTCGATGCGTGACAGAACCGGTGCCGTGGTTTTTTCGGAACTGCTGCCCTGCATTGTATTACAGCCGGTAATCTGCAACGCCAGGAGCAGTAAAAGAGCGAGTTTGAAAAGTCGGTTCATAATGTGTTCCTTAACACTAAATTTAGCTAAAAATATACGGGGATGCGGGTGCGAAGAGCGGTCACCACAGGGGTCGGGCAGGTAAAATAGCCGGATCTCGGGAGTGGGTCAATGGTCGCTCTCTCGCGCTGGCCCGGGCCCTGGTTCCGGAATAGGTTTTCTTTCCTGTTGCATTAAGGTATTTTCTGGCAGGAGTTGTCAACCGTGGCCTTCATCGGTTGAATTGATTTGTCGAGGCGGGGAGAAATATGAAAAATAAACAATTTGTTTGGTCGCCGGTTTTTCTCACCATCAGCCTGTTGCTCAACGCCTGCACTACCCTGGGACCCGATTTTCAGACACCAGATGCGCCGAAATTGGAGCGCTGGCAGGAGACCGATGAGCCTGGAATAACGACGGAAGGGCCGACGGACGACCGTGAATGGTGGAAGGTTTTCAACGACCCGGTGCTGGACCGCCTGATCGATACCGCTTATCGCCAAAACCTGGATCTGCGTATCGCCGGCCTGCGAATCCTCCAGGGCCAGGCGCAACTCGCAATCGCCGTGGGTGCCCAGTACCCCCAGAATCAACAGGCATTCGGTTCCGCCACTCGCACCCGGGCCAGCGAGAATCCGGCCAATACCTCCCCGGCGCTGGACCAGACCTTCAACAACTACGAGCTGGGATTTCAGGCCGGCTGGGAGCTGGATTTCTGGGGCAGGTTTCGGCGCAACGTGGAATCCGCAGAGGCCAATTTGAACGCCTCGGTGGCCGACTACGATAATGCGATGGTCTCGCTGACCGCCGAAGTGGCCCGTGCCTACCTGCAGATTCGCACCTTCGAGCAACGAATCCGGCTGGCGCAGGAGAACGTCAAGCTGCAGCAGCGTTCACTGGATATCGTCAGTGTGCGTTTCCGCAACGGCGCGGTCAGCGAACTGGACGTGCAGCAGGCCAAGAGTCTGCTGTTTACCACCAAGTCACTGGTGCCGGAGTTACAGCGGGGTCTGCGCCAGACCCAAAATGGCCTGGCAGTGCTGCTCGGGATGATGCCTGGTGAGATTCAGGGCCTGCTCGATGGTTCCGAAGACGCGGATATCCCGGCCGCGCCAGCACAGGTCGCGGTCGGGCTTCCGGCCGACCTGCTGCTGCGCCGGCCCGATATCCGAAGCGCCGAACTGACCGCTGCGGTGCAGAACGCCCAGATAGGCATTGCCCAGGCGGACCTCTATCCCAGTATTTCACTGGCCGGCCAAATCGGGGTGCAGTCGGAGAATGGCAGTGATCTGTTCGAGACCGACAGCCTGTTCGGTTCCATCGGCCCAGGCTTCAGCTGGAACATACTCAACTACGGCCGGATCAAGAATAACGTGCGGCTGCAGGATGCCGGGCTGCAGCAACTGCTGGTCGATTATAGCAACACCGTCCTCAAGGCCTATCAGGAGGTCGAAAACGCCCAGAGCGGCTTTCTGCGCACCCAGGAGCAGGAGCGCTATCTGGCGGACAGCGTCAAGGCGTCAGAGCGGTCGGTGGCGATCTCCATGCTCCAGTACCGGGAGGGGATGATCGATTACAACCGGGTGACCACCATCCAGGGTGACCTGGTCGACCAACAGGACCAATGGACCCAGGTGCGTGGTGGGGTAGTCATCAACCTGGTCTCCCTCTACAAGGCGCTGGGGGGCGGCTGGCAGATCCGGGAGGGCAAGCCCTTCGTGCCGGCACAGACGATCGAGGCCATGCGCAACCGTACCGACTGGGGCGGGCTGTTGCCGCCTGAGGCGTTGCCGGAGGGTCTGCCGGAAACCCCGAAACCGGCCGCTGAGCAACCCTTCTTCCAGAAGGTGCAGTGGTAGATTAAACGCCCATTTTTTCATCGGACTTCGTCGCTGGTGTCGCTGTTTCAATCTGAAACGGGGGTGTTGTGCGGTTGAAGCGGGCACTCTGCACCCTGGCGTGAATGAAGGTGCCGGAAGAGGCAGCGGATCATTATCCGGTTAGGGCTATAGCCGGATCCTTCTCTGCCGCCCAAGGGTATTTGCTTCGCGCCACTGCCCCGAATATCAAAATAAACGGGTAAATTGCCTATTCAGGGTGCGCGCAACGCACACTACTACCGGCCATGCATTTGCCTGGGTTGCGGTGAATAGTCTTTTCTGTGGAAGGTTTGTATCCGAGTTTCTGTTACTCCTTCAAGTGCAGCATCAGTTGACCCTCCTCTACCCGCGCCGCGGCTACACCGTCGGCAAAGGACTTCCAGAACCCTGCATCGTTCCCGAATTCCTGCACCAGGTCGATATTTTTCAGGCCGCCAAGCCAGGCATTGGGTAGAGGGACGCCCATGACGGAGACGCCTTTCAGACGTACGATGGGTTTGCCGTTGTCATAGGCAAAGGCGACACCGGTCCGGACCCGGAGGATACGGCCGCCCAACACAGGAAAGTCCTCATCCACCGGCACCAGGATTTTGGCGCTGATCAGGTCATCGGAGAGATCGATAGCGACGCGCCTGGCTAGATCGGTATTTTTTGCCAGCAGTGCGTTCAGTTCACGTTCGCTGAAGTGGATCTCCCGGGAGGCTCCCACTTCGCTGTAGGCTTCGGGTTCAAGCGCGCCTGGCTGAGAGGGAGCGGCCGGGCGACTGGGGGGCGACAATGGATCCAGGCTCTCGATTTTGGCCGAAAGCACCTGCTCTTCCTGCACATCCAGGGTTACCGGCGTAAACTCCGAGGGAAAGAGATAGAACTTAACCAGCCAGAGCGTAAGCGCTACCGTCGCCAGCATGGCGATCACGACGATTGCCAGTACCTGGAGCCATCCAAACCGTTTACCTTTTTCGGTCGAAGCAGGGGTATTCGCTTCCATGGTATTGCCTTTACCTCATTTGATGCGATTGTTTTCCGGGCGTCACCGCCGAGTTTGTCGGGTGGTCGACAAAAACCCTGCATCTTATAGTACCATTCCCTTGATGAGAGGACATTTTCGTCGTTCGCCGGCAGGGCAGAGGGTCTGGCGTGGTTGTTTCCAAATGAAAACGAGGGTGAAAAGGCGACTATCATGAATCTGTTGGAGATGATGCTGAGTGGCCAGAATCAAGGCCAGATTCAGCAGCTGGCCCGTAGTTTCGGTATCGATGAAGACCAGGCCCAGGCGGCCGTATCCCAGATGGTACCCGCCCTCTCCCAGGGTCTGCGGCGCAATATCGGTAGTGAGGACGGGTTGGGCGGCCTGCTGAAGGCGCTGCAGAAGGGGGGGCATCAGAAGTACGTAGATCACCCGGAGAGCCTTACTGAACGACAGACCACGGAGGAGGGAAATGCCATTCTGGGCCACATTTTCGGCAGCAAGGAGGTGAGTCGAACGGTGGCGGATCGCACCAATGTCGCGACTGGTCTGGATGCGGGTATGCTGAAAAAGATGTTGCCGGTGGTGGCAAGTATGATGATGGGCTCTCTCAGTAAACAGGCATCCGGTGCGGGATTACCTGACAGCAGCGCAGTCGCCCCCGCATCGACCGGTGGCATGATGGATATGCTGAGCGGTTTTCTCGATACCGACAAGGATGGCTCCGTGGTGGATGATCTGCTGGGGATGGCAGGGAAACTGTTTCGCTGAACGCGCCGTGAAATTTCGACCCGAAGCCACTATCGGCCCGGTGAAACACCGGCCAGGAGTATAAGGTATGGAACTGGAGTTTTATGGCGCTGCCGCCGGGGTAACCGGGTCCTGTCACATCCTCCGCTGCAATGGCCATCAACTGCTGCTGGATTGTGGTCTGGTGCAGGGCCGGCGGCAGGAGGAGGAGAGCAACCGAAATCCCTTTCCCTTTGAGCCTGCGAAGATCGATGCAGTCGTCCTCAGTCATGGCCATATCGATCACTCGGGACGTCTTCCGTTGCTGTTCAAGCGGGGGTTTAGGGGGCCGGTCTACACCCAGAACGCCACCCGGGATCTATGCGGTGTGCTGCTGCAGGATTCGGCAGGCCTGGCCGAACGGGATGCCAAGTATGAAAATCGTCGCCGCGCCCGCAAGGGGTTGGACCCGCTGGAGCCGCTCTACGATCGACAGGACGCCAAAGAGGCCGTGACCGGGATGGTGGGCCTGCGCTACCGCGAGAAACGGGAGATCCTGCCTGGCGTGGAGATCCGTTTTCAGGATGCGGGGCATATTCTAGGCTCGGCGATGGTGGAGATCTGGCTTAGCGAAGGGGATATCAGCCGCAAGCTTGTCTTCAGCGGTGATATCGGTCAGTACGAGACACCGATCCTGAACAATCCGACGGAGATCTCTGACGCGGATCTGGTCATAATGGAAAGTACCTACGGCGACAGACTGCATCGGGACCGGCAGCTCACCATCGAGGAGATAGGAGAGGTGATCAGTGCCGCACGCCATGACCGGGGCAACATCCTCATCCCCGCCTTCTCGATTGGTCGTAGTCAGGAGATTCTCTACCTGATGGGGACGCATTACCAGGAGTGGGGACTCGACCGCTGGCAGATATTTTTAGACAGCCCGATGGCGATCGAGGCCACCCACATCTATTGGGACTATCCTCATCTCTACGATGAAGAAGCGACCCGGCTGCGGCGCAATATCCATGAGATGCCGATCCTTAAGAGCCTGCACTTGACCAGCAGTGTTGCCGAATCTCAAGCAATAAACCGGCTGAAAAGCGGCGCCATCATTATTGCCGGTAGTGGCATGTGCACCGGTGGACGCATTGTTCATCATCTGAAGCACAATGTCTGGCGGCGGGAGTGTCATGTGGTTATCGTTGGCTACCAGGCCTACGGAACCCTGGGAAGACGACTGGTCAACGGCGAAGAGACGGTTCGGATTCACGGTGAGACCTTGCAGGTCAGGGCCCGGATTCATACCGTTGGTGGCCTCTCGGCCCATGCCGATCAGAACGATCTGTTGCGCTGGATCGGTGGATTCAACAACAGCCCGCCCGTGTTCGTGGTCCATGGCGAACCAGAAACCAGGGCCAACTTCAGCCGCTTGCTGGGGGAGAGGCTGCAACTGTCGGCGACGGTTCCCCAGCCGGGGGACGTAGTGGATCTGGCCGCCATAGGCGCTGCCTGAGCCGGCTGGTTTAACACCGGGTAAGATTGGGTAGGGGTTACGGTTAGGGAGAGGTTTATCCGGGTAGCAGGATCGGGTTAATCTCTAGGGTCATTTTCATGCGCTTGCGCGTACGAAAATAGTGGTGCGTCCCTCTACCACGAGGACAGCTCGAATTTTTCGAGGTGTCCTCTAGCTGGTCGAATCTCTTTCGACGGGCACGCAAGGGCCCGCCGTGATGAGATCGGTTTTAAGGGGTGTGAGATTCATCCCGCGAGAGAAGCAACAAAACCTCAGGAGAGATGGCAATGAAAGCAGTGTTAAAAGAGAGCCAGGCGCAGGAGCCTTTCAGCTTTTCCTTTGTCGATGGGGAAGGAAAGATCGTGGCCAAGAGCGAAAACTACAAGGCAAAGAAGAGTGCCCTGAATGGTGTCGAGTCCGTGCGGAATAACTGCCAGGACGACGCCCGTTATGAGTTGAAAGAGGCCAAGAACGGTAAGTTCTATTTCAATCTGAAGGCTGCCAACGGTCAGATTGTGGCGACCAGCGCGATGTACGCTACGGAAGCAGATCGGAGCAGTGCCATCGTCGAACTGAAGGCAGACGGGCCTGGCGCTCCCCTCGAAGAGTAGGCTAATCGGCGGACCGCCGGCAAGCGAGGATCTCTTTACCGTAAAAAATCAGCCCGCCACCGGCAACCGCTAAGGACTAGCCGGGAGCGGGCTGATTTTTTTGGTCAATGGTGAGTATCCGCATAATGCGAGAAGGTAGTGAAGCAACAGCCCTCGAACGCTTCAACCCGGAATGAGACTCGTGGTTCCGGCATGCCGATTCCTGTGCTGTCTCAGCCCCACGCCATATCCACGACCGAAGCGCTGGATGCCCTGCGCAGTTCGCCCCATGGGCTGAGTCGTGCGGAGGCCGCGGCCCGTCTGGAAAGGTACGGGCCAAACGCGCTACCCCAATCCTTGCCACCGGGGTTTATCCAGGTATTCCTGCGTCAGTTTGCCAGCCCGTTGATCTATGTGCTGGTAGGTGCCGCTCTGGTTTCGCTGATGATCCAGGAGTGGTCCGACGCGGGATTCATCGCCGCGGTGTTATTGGTTAACGCCATTATCGGCTGTATTCAGGAGTTCTCGGCCCAGCGCGCCGCCTCGGCTCTGAATCAGCTGGTCAGCACCAACTGCCGGATACTGCGCGAGGGGGAGAGCTACGAGATCGATGCCGAGGTGCTGACCCCGGGTGATATCGTGCTGCTGGAGTCGGGCGACCGGGTACCGGCTGATCTGCGGCTGCTCGCGAATCACGATCTCGAAGTGGACGAATCCCTTTTGACCGGCGAATCCCAGGCGGTGTTGAAGGACGCGGATCATACACTGAGCGCGGACAGTGCGCTGGGTGACCGGGTCAATATGGCCTTTGCAGGCACTCTGGTAAGCCGGGGTCGAGGCAGTGGGGTAGTGGTTGCCACCGCGCTGGCAACCGAACTTGGTCAGATCGCCCAGGCGGTGCTGGGCAGGGCGGCGGCGAAGGCGCCGCTTCTGATCCGGATGGAGAGGTTCACCCACCGGGTGGCGCTGCTGGTAGGGCTTGCTGCCTTGCTGATGGCGGGGGTGGCGTTGAGTCGTGGCATGCCGCTGGCTGAGATCTTTCTGCTGGCGGTTGCGCTGGCGGTATCTGCCATTCCTGAGGGGCTGCCGGTGGCGCTTACCGTTGCCTTGGCCATCGGTATGCGGCGGATGGCAAGACGCAGCGTGATCGTGCGGCGTTTGGTGGCGGTGGAAGCCCTGGGTTCCTGCACCTTCATCGCCACCGACAAGACCGGCACGCTGACGGTGAATCAGCTGACGGCACGGCGTATCCTTTTCCCGGGTTGTGATGTCTGGGAGGTGACCGGAGACAGCCATCAGCCCGAAGGTACCATCGTTACGCCGGCGGGGACCCCCGAGCCGGATGAGCAGGTGTTGCTGGAACAGCTCTGCCGGGCGGCGGTGCTGGCCAACGAGGGATTTCTGGGGCGTCGCGGCGAAGGTTGGACCCATCATGGTGACGCGCTCGACGTGGCGCTACTGGTAATGGCCCACAAAGCCGGGATCACCCAGGCGGAGACGGTCAATGCCTTTCCCGAGATGGCAGATATCCCGTTCGAATCTGAACGCCTCTTCTCCGCCAGCCTCAACCGGGTTGGGGAAGATCAGTTCGCCTTCGTAAAGGGGGCCCTGGAGCAACTGCAGCCGATGTGCAGTGGTATGGCGACGAGGTCGGGGTCCGCGTCACTGGACTGGAGCTGGTTGGAACAGCAGGCACAGAATCTGGCCGGCCAGGGATATCGGGTGATTGCGTTGGCAGCAGGGAGGATTGGGCTGAGCTCGGGTGAGGTGTTTTCCGAGGAACACCTGCGGGGGTTGGATCTGCTCGGCCTGGTGGGTATGATCGATCCGCTTCGTGCCGAGGCCAAGGCCGCGGTTGCCGCCTGTCAGAAGGCGGGTATCGAGGTGGCTATGGTGACCGGGGACCATCCCGCCACTGCCTTTGCCATCGCCCGCGAACTGGAACTGGCCGACTCGCAGGATCAATTGGTCACCGGGCCTGAACTGCGACAGGCACCTGATGACGAGGCCATGGACCGCCTTACCCGGCGGGCCAGGGTTTTTGCCCGGGTGGAGCCGCAGCAGAAACTGGCCATTGTTCACTCCCTGCAGCGCAACGGTCACTTCGTGGCGGTAAGCGGTGATGGGGCCAACGATGCACCCGCGTTGCGGGCAGCTCAGGTCGGCGTCGCGATGGGACGCAGCGGCACCGACGTGGCGCGTGAGACGGCCGAACTGATAATTACTGACGACAACTTTGCCTCGATAGTGGCCGGGGTCGAGGAGGGACGGGTCGCCTATGCCAACGTGCGCAAGGTGATTTTCCTGCTCATCTCTACCGGGGTAGCCGAACTGGTGCTCTTCACTTTGGCGTTGCTGACAGGGCTGCCGTTGCCACTGCTGGCGGTGCAGCTGCTCTGGTTGAATCTGGTGACCAATGGCATCCAGGATGTGGCGCTGGCACTGGAACCGGCGGAAGGGGGGGAACTTCGCTATCCGCCGAGATCCCCCCAGGAGCCGATCTTCAATCGCTTGATGGTAGAACGGGTGATTCTCTCGGCCCTGGTCATGGGCAGCGTCGCTTTCCTGCTATTCCAATGGCTGCTCACCAGCGGCTACACGGTGGATGAGGCACGCAACGGCACCCTGCTGCTGATGGTGCTGTTTGAGAATATCCATGTATTCAACAGCCGTTCCGAGAGCCGCTCCGCCTTTCTCCACAATCCCCTGCGTAACCCGCTGCTGCTGTTCGGCACGGTCGCTGCCCAGTTGATACATATCGGCTCCATGTATACACCCTGGATCAGTGAGGTGCTGCGCGTACAGCCGGTCTCTCTCGATCACTGGCTGGAGTTGCTGGGATTGGCACTGATAATTCTGGTGGCCATGGAGCTCCACAAGGCGTTTCGCGGGGTATGGGCAAGCCGCCAATAACTGGTCCGCCCGGAGAGCTACAGGCCGGGTGGTCGAAAAGGAGGTATGCTTATGACGCCACATCACCTGAAAGGAACGAGTCAATGACCAAGCCCCGTATTGCCGATACCCGTCCTTTCCCGATCAAGCTGAAGGCCGGGGAAGAGATCTGGTGGTGCAGTTGCGGCAAATCAAGCAATCAGCCCTACTGTGACGGTTCGCACCGAGGCACTCCCTTCGAACCCCTGCCGTTCAAGGCGGAACAGGATGGCAAGTACTTTTTCTGCCAGTGCAAACGGAGCGGAAAACCACCACTCTGTGACGGCAGCCATAAACAGATCAGCCAACAGGATCTGGATGCCTCGGAGGGGCTGGAGACGGTCTGGTACAAAGTGGCGGAACCCGGTGATATGCAGGAAGGGGAGGTGCGGACGGTGCAGGCCGGCAGTCAATCAATCGCCCTGACCTGCCATGCCGGGAAATACGGCGCCCTGGGTAACGCCTGCCCGCACCAGGGTGGTCCGTTAGGGGAGGGTTCGATCGAATGCACGGAAGGAGACGAGTGCTGGCTGCGTTGTCCCTGGCATGGCTGGGATTTTCACCCCCTGACCGGAAAATCCCCCGGTGGCTTCGATGACGGAGTGCCGAGCTTTCCGCTGGAGCAGCGCGATGATGGCGTCTACGTACAGATCCGCGAACGGCGGCAGCGGGTTCGTACCATTTCCGATCTGATGGTGGAAACCATGGTCAACTGGGGCGTCAGCCACGTCTTCGGCATGGTGGGTCACTCCAATCTGGGCTTGGCGGACGCCATTCGCGAGCAGGAGCAGAAGGGCAATCTGACCTATATTGGTATCCGCCACGAAGGGGCGGCGGCCTTTGCCTGTTCCGGATATGCCAAGCTCACGGGGCGGCCGGCAGCCTGCCTCACTATCGCCGGGCCGGGTGCCACCAATCTACTGACCGGGCTCTGGGATGCCCGGGTGGACCGGGCGCCCGTGTTGGCCCTTACCGGTCAGGTGAACACTCAGGTATTCGGCCCAGGGGCCTTTCAGGAGATCGATCTCGCCGCCGCCTTCGAAGCGGTGACCGAATTCAGTCAGACCGTGCTGCCGGGGAGCCGGCATACCGAGCTGATGAGCCTGGCGCTCAAGCACGCCCTGGTGGAGCGGGACGTGGCGCATCTGATTTTTCCTGACGAGGTGCAGGTGATCCCCGCCGCCGAAGGCGCCGAACCCTCCGGGCCGGAAGGTCGTCTGGGTCGCAGCGACATTGCCCCATCGGCGGATTCGGTGGCGCAGGCGGTGGCGCGTATCGCCAGCGCCCGGCGCCCGGTGATCGTCGTCGGCTACGGCGCCCGGACCTGCATGCAGACGGTGGTAGAGCTGGCGGAGCGCCTCAATGCACCGGTGTTGACCACGTTCAAGGCCAAGGGTCAGATTCCAGACCAGCACCCATTGGCAGCCGGCGTGCTGGGGCGCAGCGGAACGCCGGTGGCCAGCTGGTGTATGAATCAGGCCGACCTGCTAATCGTCTTTGGGGCCTCCTTCTCGAATCACACGGGTATCAGCTCGAAGAAACCCATTATCCAGGTGGATTTCGATCGCATGGCCCTGGGCAAGTTTCATCCGGTGGAAGTGCCCGTGTGGGGTGAGATCCGGGTCTCCATTCAGCAGTTTCTTGCTGCCCTGCCGGCGGATATTGATACTGTCGATCAGCGCAGTGAGCTGGTCCAGCGCTGGGACATCTGGCGCCAGGAGAAAAAAAGCCGGGAGGCCCGGGACCGCGGCCAGGGGGTCAACTCAGCTTCCATATTCGCAGCGCTGAGCCGTCTCTGTCCGGAGAATGCAGTGCTGTGCGTCGATGTCGGCAACAACACCTACTCCTTCGGTCGCTATTTCGAGTGTAAGAATCAGAGTGTGCTCATGTCCGGCTATCTGGGATCCATCGGCTTTGGCTTTCCGGCTGCCATGGGGGCCTGGGCGGCGACCCAGGCCAGCTACGAACAGCGGGGGCGGCCCGTGCTTTCGATCAGCGGGGATGGCGGCTTCGGCCAATATCTAGCGGAGTTCACCACTGCGGTGAAATACGGTATGAACATCACTCATCTGTTGTTGAATAACGGAGAACTGGGAAAAATCTCCAAAGAACAGCGAGCGGGTAACTGGGAGGTATGGCAGACTGCGCTGAGCAATCCGGATTTTGCGGCCTTCGCCCGTGACTGTGGCGGTCTGGGGATTCGAGTGGAGACGGCAGAGCAGCTGGATGAGGCGCTGAAAACGGCCATCGAACACGACGGACCGGCGCTGGTGGAAATCATGTCTGATGTGGAGTTGATATAAGGCTAGAATTGTATTGATGGGGCTGGTACGGACTTACATTCTGGTATTCATCGCCGGCTGGGTCCTCTGGCTCTGGCTGGAGAAGGCGGGGCCGGTGCAGCAGCTGCCTCCGCCTCCGTTCAGTGGCATGCAGGGGCCGGGCTATCCGGGATTTCCCGTTGGCGGTGGGCAGCGACCGCTGCCGCCTCCGCCGGGCGAAGGTGACCTGATTCAGGAATTCCAATATGGGGTGGATCTGCTCAAACAAGGAGAATATCAGCAGAGCTTCGTTTTTCTCTGGCGCCGGGAGTACTGGATCCTCGCAGGCGTGCTAACCGCCCTGTTTGCCTTGCTGCTCCCCGGAATCGGTCGGTGGGTCTCACGCTGGCGCCGGAACACGGCGCATCGTCAGGACGGCCAGTAAGACTGGGGTCAAGATTTGAGGATAGGTAGGCTGGCTAGAAATCGTGCCGGATGCCCGCGCCGTAAAGCTGTTCGGTATCGCGGTCGTTGTCCTGGAATTCGGCATAGAAGCTGGTGCGCCTGTTGATCTGGTGCTTCAGGCCGAAGGTCCAGTGGGGGTCGGTGCTGCCATCCCAGTCTCGATCCGAATACCTGGCGTGCAGGACGTTGTTGCCCAGGTAGTACTCTCCCATGAGAGTCCATTCGTGGCTCTTCTCTAAGTCCCGTTCCCGATCGTATTCATACTGGGCCGTGAGGGCGAAATCAGAAAAGCGATACCGGGTTGCGGCCCCCCACAGCTCCCGATTTTCCAGGCCATCTTCGCGATAGTTCGAAAACGAGGTGCCAATAGTGAGAGGTCCTCGCCGGTAGTCGATGGAGAGATCCCAGATATCGACCTTGTTCGCGCCGTTGTAGTAGGAGGTTCCCTGTCGGCCAACGGCGGTGCTTTCCCGGTCTGCGTCGGATGCGATATAAACCGGGTGGTTTTCGGTTTGCTGGTTGCGACTACTCAGGAGTTCCCCGTTGTCGACCTGCCACTCCAGTTCGAACAGGGCTTTCAGGCCGCTGCTCAGTTCCTGGGGATCCTTAAGGTGGAAGCGGGAACCTTTGTTGGCGACAGGATCGGGGTATGCCTCGTTACTGTGCAGACGCCCGTAGATTACGGTTTCCGCATCGACTGGGGATGCGACAACAGTAATGCCTACCAGGATCACGGATAGATATCGGCTCTGCATTTCACTCTTGCATACGGCGCTTCGCTACCAAAACTTATACAACTTGCTGGAGAAAATGAAAACCTCTAGATTGCCAAACTGAGCCTCTGTTCATAATAAATGAAGTGGATTTGGTCCATTCCCCCCCTCTCTACTCTGTCACAGGAGGCGTGGTATGGCTATAACCTGGCGCGGCAGGGTTGTGTCTGCGCGGGTATTCTACCCGATAGCTGCTATCGGCTCAGACCTCTAAGGGCCGACCGCGCTTTGCGATCCGCAGGGGTAGAGTAGGCCAGAGCAGTACGGGCGTATCCCAACCAGGCCGGTTTGTACCGGCATCATGATGGTTTAAGTGCTCTGACTTAGATGGTCTTTGTTAGCAGTGAAACAAAATGCCATCATAAGGTGTCTGACTGAGATGTGTTTTCCGTTGGATTGAACGAATGAAAAAGATTTTATTCTGGTGCGCCACGCTGCTGGCGGCGGTTTCCACTCTGACCGCCTGTGCGGGTAAAGATTCCGATTCCCAGTTTGTTCAGGGCAGGGCCGATTTGGCGACTGCCACCTTCGCCGGCGGCTGTTTCTGGTGCGTTGAATCCGGATTGGAGCAAGTGCCCGGTGTGGAGGAGGTGATCTCCGGCTACACTGCGGGCCATCTGCCCAATCCCAGTTATAGAGAGGTGTCCTCCGGGGGCAGCGGCCATGTAGAGGCGGTGCAGGTCTACTATGATCCGCAGGTCGTCACCTATCCCACCCTGCTGCAGGCATTCTGGCGTCAGATTGATCCGACCGACGGAGGAGGGCAGTTTGCGGACCGGGGTGATCAGTATCGGCCGGTGATCTTCTATGCAGATAAGGCCCAGCGTAGTGCGGCACAAGAGTCCCGCGCAGCGCTGGATGCCTCGGGTCGTTTCGGTAAACCGGTAGTGGTGGAGATTCTTCCGGCTGAACGGTTTTATCCGGCCGAGGCGAATCATCAGGATTACTATAGGAAGAACCCGCTTCGCTATAAGTTCTATCGCCACAATTCGGGGCGGGATCAGTTTCTGGAACAGGCCTGGGGAGAGGAGTTAATGATGGATTTCAGCAAGCAGACAACAGAGAAATCGGATGGTTTCGAGAAACCCTCGGAGGAGGTCCTCCGGCAGCGGTTGACCCCGTTGCAGTACCAGGTGACCCAGGAAGAGGGAACCGAACGGCCGTTCGACAACGACTACTGGGATGAGAAGCAGGAGGGCATTTATGTGGACGTGGTGAGCGGCGAGCCGTTGTTTTCCTCCCTCGACAAGTACGATTCTGGCACCGGCTGGCCCAGTTTTACCCGGCCCTTGCAGTCGGATCGGGTAGTAGAGCATACCGATTTCAAATTGCTGCTGCCGCGCACCGAGGTTCGAAGTCGCGACGGGGACTCGCATCTGGGGCATGTCTTCAATGACGGGCCCGAGCCCACCGGCTTGCGCTACTGCGTCAATTCAGCAGCCCTGCGGTTCATCCCCCGAGAGCGGTTGGAGCAGGAGGGATATGGGGAGTTTAGCGCACTGTTCGAGTGATCCGGGAGTGGGCTGGGTTGATCGAATCCCCTCTCAAAGCGCGGTAAAAAATTATTGTCAAGGTTTGAGCGGAAGGTCTAGTATTAAACACAGTTCATTGAAAAAATACCGGTTTGGAGGTTTGCGGCATGGATGAAGGGCGTAAAGATTTCCTTAGATTCTGGCTAGGGGAAGAGATCGGGCAGATCCAGACCAACGTTTCCGCCATCGGTGTTCCTAGAGACATGGAGCAGCGGTCGTTGATTGCGCGCTATGGCAAGTTACTGTTAGTAAGTCATCGTCTGCTGAATGTTCTGTCTAAACTCAAGGATCAGGAGACTGTGGTTCGCGACGAACTGCGCGAACGCAGATCGGAGCAGATACGCGAGGAGGTGGTGGTAGCGACCAAGCCGATCAGCCGGCGAAACTATTGATCCCGGGGGGATTGCTGGGGGCGAGTTCGACCCGGTTTCTCCCTAGTCGTTTGGCCTGGTAGAGAGCGGCGTCCGCGCGGCTTATCAGTTGTTCTCCGGGTTCCTCGGATGGGGTTCTTTCCAACTCGCTGACTCCGATCGAGACGGTTACGTTCAATACCTCGCGATTGCCGGTGGGTACCGGATGTTCGGCCACTCGAAGGCGAATGCGTTCGGCCAGGTTGCAGGCTTCGGCCGCGTCGGTCTGGGGCAGCAGCAGGGCGAATTCCTCGCCACCGAAGCGGGTGGCGACGTCGGACGCGCGCAGGCACTCTTTGACCCGCAGTGAAATCTCCCGCAACACCTGGTCACCCACGCCATGTCCGTGCAGATCATTGACGCGCTTGAAGTGATCGGCATCGATGAACAGGCAGCTCAATGGGTGATCGTAACGCCGGGCTCGGGAGATTTCTTCTCGGAGGCGTCGTTCCAGGTAGCGGCGGTTGTGGAGGCCGGTTAACGCATCAGTCAGGCCGCTGACCACCAGATGCTCCCGGTTGGCCGTATTCTCGAGGCAGACGGCGCCGATTGTTGCCAGGTGGTTTAAAAAATCACTGGCGTGATGGCGGGTGAATCGGGTCGGATCTCTGCTGCCGAGATTCAGGCTGCCAATAAGGCGGTCGCGTCGGACCAGGGGCACCAGCGCCACACTTCGAATGTGGTTGCAGCCGGCAAACAGGGCTTGATGTTCAGCACCGAGGAAGGGCCCGAGCCAGGGCTGACGCAGGCTGCTGTAAATGGAATTGAACGCATGGAGGTGGTCGACGAAAAAAATATTGTCGTACTGAAGCGGTGATATCCCGGTATTGAGCAGTAGATGACGCAGTTCGTGGTCTGTGTCCTGCAATACCAGGCTGACGCAGGGGACGCGGAAGGATTCCTGCATCCCCAGGGTCAGGACCTGCAGCAGTTGGGGGAGGTCTTCAGCTGCCAGGAGGGAGAGCTCGCGGCTGTGGAATCGCTTCAGGACATCCTCGTTGTGGGCTGCTTCGGACGTCAGCTGCTGAAGCCGCTGTCGCAACAGGCGGTTCTCCCCCTCCAGATCCGGATTTTCCGCGCTGTGCCGCGTGTTTTGCATAGGGCGGATAGCGGCAGACGGCGGATTACCTTTAATTCGTATGATTGAGAGATGGAACCTTTCAGGGAACACAACACGGAGGTTGATTATGGGTATCATTGCAACCGCGAACTCGATTCGCGGGTTACTGGTCTATGGCGTCCTGCTCGTTACCTGCTGCAGGGCAGCGGGTCCGCTGCAGGCCGGGGTGAGCGTTTATCGCTGTACCGACAGCGCCGGACGAGTGGAGCTGCGCCAGACCTACTGTCCTTCAGGGGATCAGCAGCAGTTGCAGGTGGAAATAGGGAATGTCGGCTGGGTGCGTTCGAAGTCGACTGCCGGCTCCGGCCAAATGACCGGGGCCAAGCGCAAAACCGGCAGGCGGACATCGAAGTCCGAGAAATCCGAAGCCCCGCCGCCGGATGAGGCTCGCCAGCACCGGTGCTGGAAGGCGAAGAACAATCTTGAGCGCATTCAACGCCAGCTGCGGCAGGGATACCGGCCGGCTCAAGGGGAGAAACTGCGGCAGCGGCGGCGGGAACAGGAGCAGTATCTACAGCGCTTCTGTCAACGCTAGCGGGTTACCGGATGGCGGTCGACAGCGCCGGCTCAGAAGCCGCTGCTCACCCGCCAGCGCTGATATCTCGGTTCGGTTCGATAGCCGCCGCTGGTTATATAGGTGAGAACATTACGCAGTCGGTAGAACTGAACGACGGAGTCGAGCCGGATAATCTCCCGTCCGTGCTGGTCAAAAAACAGCAGCGACGGCGTGTAGAAGAGCCCCAGTTCTTTTGCCCAGGCGCTGGCGGTGGTCTTCTGACCTGCCGGGGTGATGACCGGGGTATCGGAGCGGATGTTCAGCTGTACGCTCTCGAACTGCCCGAACAGATCGCTGATAGCCTCCTCCTGCAGCGGCTGGGCGTGGAGTATGTCACAGGCGTGGCAGTTGCCCTGTTCGAAAAAGACCGCGAGGGGCTGTTCCGCCGGGAAACGGGTGCGCTCCAGGGCATAGGGTGGCGGGCTGAAGAAGGGCTCCTGATTGAGTTCGTCCGGATCAAAGGTAAGCGCATCTTCCGCCCTTAGCAGGTAGTCACTGAGGGTCTCCTGGCGGTGGAAGCCGCCGGCGACATACTCCAGGGCGGCGCGAAATTTGTACGGCGGGTAATAGCCGCGCAGCCGCAGCGCCACCTCCCCCTCGCTGTCGTAGAAGATAAGCGAGGGGGTAAAGTTGGTGTTCTCGCGTACCGCGAATTCCCGCTCCGAGAGGGTTTCCCCCTGCATATCGGTCAGCTCGTCCACGCCCCAGATGTCGACCGGTATGATATCGAAGTGGCGCTGAGTGTAGGTGACGATGTCCTCCAGCCCGAAGTTCACTTCCATCAGCATTCTGCAGTAGGCGCAACGCCTCTGTCCGAAATAGACGATGATGCCTTTTTTCCCCGCTGCGGTTGCCTCCTCCAGATCTTCCGGCAGGTCAAGGAAGCTCTGCTTGAACCATGCCGGGTGTTCCAGTGGTTCCTGCAGGGGAAAGTCATCGAAGGCGAATGCCTCATCCGGCTCGGCGGATGGTTTGGGTGCGGCGATCGGCGACAGGAATACCGCCGCCAGTAGCGCCCCCAGCCCGGCCTTAGCGATCCGCCGCCGGTGTATCAAGCCGTCTGCTCCTCACCCAGATAAGATGACCAATCTACGCTCTCGTCGCCAAAGACGAAGAAAAAGGGGTTCAGCAGGGGCGCCTTCGTGTTGTAGCGCAGGGGTTCCATATCGGTTTTGGTAATCCGTCCCCCTGCGGCCTCGACCACTGCCTGGGCAGCCGCGGTGTCCCATTCAGAGGTCAGCCCGAGCCGGGGATAGACATCCGCCTTGCCTTCCGCCACCAGGCAGATCTTGAGCGAACTGCCCATACTGACGATTTCGTGGTCGCCCAGATTGACCAGAAACTGCTTCAGGCTGTCACCGGCATGGGAACGGCTGCCTGCCACCTGCGCCGGTCGGCGCAACTTCGCCTGCACCTGGATTGGAACCGGCGCTTCGCCGCGCGCCTGCTTGAACGCCCCCTGACCCCGCTGGCCGAAGTAGGTGAGGGCGGTGACCGGGACATAGACAACCCCCAGGACCGGTTCGTGCTGATCGATCAATGCGATGTTGACCGTAAACTCCCCGTTGCGTTTGATGAATTCGCGGGTGCCGTCCAGCGGATCGATGAGCCAGTAACATTGCCAGCTGCTGCGGGTTTCGAAAGGGATGTCGGCGGATTCTTCGGACAGCAGCGGAATATCAGGGGTCAGTTCGGCCAGTCGCTTCACGATGATTTTGTGCGCGGCCATGTCCGCCTCGGTGAGGGGGGACTTATCAGATTTCTCTTCAACCGAAAAATCGGTGTCGTAGATCGCGAGGATGGCCTCGCCGGCCTGGCGGGCGATATCGATAACGGCGTCGATGGAGATGGGTGCTTCAGTCATGGCTTTCGGGGTCCTTGGTAATGTAATTTTCGGCCAGGTAGGACGGTAAGATTCACGCCTTTTGCCGGATCCAGTCACGGATTATATAGAAAGCGGCGATGGAGCGTGCTTCGGTGAAGTCCTGGCGCTGCAGCAGCCGGTCCAGGTCCGTCAGTTTCCAGGGTATCACTTCGATCGGTTCCGGCTCATCGCCCTCCAGCCGCTGGGGATAGAGTCCGCGTGCCAGCACGATGTGGCTGGCGTGATAGAGGTAGCCGGGTGCCAGGGTGACGGAACGGATCAGCTCCAGCTGGTTCGCCCCGTAACCAGTCTCTTCCTTGATCTCCCGGTTGGCCGCCTCCAGCGGCCCCTCGCCCTGTTCGATACTGCCCTTGGGAAAGGCCAGCTCATAGCGCTCCATCCCGGCCGCGTACTCCCGGATCAACAGCAATGTGTCATCGTCCAGCAGAGGGACCACCAGCACTGCGCCCTGGGGGGAGCCGATGATGCGCTGATAGCGTCTGGTCGCGCCGTTGGAAAACTCCAGTTCCATCTCCTCGATTTGGAAGATACCTGTGTGGGTGATCGGGTGACGGGCGTGAACAACGGGTTTTTTCGGCATACGGGGTAATTCGGTATTGTCAGTGGCCAGGGGAACGCAGTAACTTTACCTGATGATTGACTGGAACCAAATCGACCGGCTGTTCCTGGATATGGATGGTACTCTGCTGGATCTGCATTTCGACAACCACTTCTGGCTGGAACATGTACCTAAGCGCTATGCCTCGGCCAGGGGGGTGTCCCTGGAACAGGCCAAGCAGGAGCTGTTAGGCCGCTACCGGAGTATCGAAGGTACCTTGGAGTGGTATTGTATCGACCATTGGAGCCGGGAACTGGGTCTGGACATCGCCCTGCTCAAGGAGGAGGTCGATCATCTGATCGCGGTGCATCCCCACGTGGAGTCGTTTCTAAATGCCATGCGCGGGTTGCAGAAAAGGGTGATCCTGGTGACCAACGCGCATCAGAAGTCCTTGACCCTGAAGCTGAACCGTACCCGGTTGGGACAGTATCTGGACGCCGTGGTCTGCGCCCATGATCTCGGTCTGCCCAAAGAAGACCCCGCCTTCTGGTCGCGGCTGCAACAGGTGGAGCCCTTCGACCGGCGGCGAACCCTGTTCGTTGACGACAATGCGGAGGTGTTGGGATCGGCAAGGGATTACGGCATCCGCTGGCTGTTGCGGGTGCTCAGGCCCGATACACAGGGGGTGACGCGGGAGGCCGGCGGGTTTCAGGCCATTCATGATTTTTCGGAGATCCTGCCGGGAAATACCCTCACTTCCCCCAGGTCTTAAAGCGTTGCTGGCAATATTTCAGTAGTTCGCCGTAGCCACGAAAGTAGAGCTGAAAACCCTCTTCCGCCGGTTGGTCATATTCGCACCAGTCGTTGTCGTAGTCACGGCAGATCTGGGGCCGGTTCTCATAGATGGCGCAGGCGCCGTCAGGCTGGAGATGTTCGCATCGCCCCTGGAACAGCAGGTACCATCCGCTGTCGTCCCGGTACAGCTCTACTCCCTGGTGGGAGACCTGCCACAGCAGGTGCTCGAATTCTGACTTGGAACGGGGTGCGGCGCCCAGCGCTTCGGTGATGTAGCTGCAGCACTTGGAGCCGACGCAGCGGCTGCACTTGTTGTCTGCTGTTCTCGGCATACTCGTGTCAACAGGCCCTAGGGCTTATTCGCTGCTTTCCGGTTTGCGGGGCCTGCGGCGGCGTTTCTTTCTTTCCCCCGTCTCCTGCGCGGCAGCGCCGGAGCTGGCGCTCTTTTCACTCCGTCGGTGTGTGGGCTTGCCGCTGCGTCGCCCCCCTCCTCGGCGGTGGTCGTCGCGCCTTGGTCTATCCACCCACACCCGGCTTTTCGGGTCCACCTCGGCCAGCAGTTCGTCAGTGACCTGTTTCATGGGAAGTTTGTGGCCGATATACGCCTCGATCTCTGGCAGGGAAAAGGAGTAGGTCTCACAGGCAAAACTGATGGCGTCGCCACTGGCACCAGCGCGGGCGGTGCGGCCGATGCGGTGCACGTAGTCTTCGGCATCTTCCGGCAGGTCGAAGTTGATGACATGGGTGACATCCGGGATATGCAGGCCCCGAGCGGCCACATCGGTGGCGACCAGCACCGGTAGTTCGCCGGCTTGAAACTGTTTAAGGAGACTCATCCGTTTTTTCTGCGGTACGTCGCCGGAGAGCACGGCGGCCTTGAATCCATTGCCCTCCAGAAAACCCCATACCCGGTCGGCACCCCGTTTGGTGTTGATAAAGATCATGGTCCGGTGGGCATCCATCCGGCTCAGCAGGCCGATGAGCAAGGGGATCTTCTCTTCGTTGCCGGTCATGTAACAGGTCTGAACCACATTGTCTGCCGTTACCCTGTCTGCCTCGATGGTGACCGCTTCCGGGTTGTTCATGTGTTCATAAGCGAGCTCCCTCACCCGGTAGGAGAGGGTGGCGGAGAAGAGCATCCCCAGCCGTTGATCCGGCGGCGGACAGCGGCGCAACAGGTAACGGATGTCCTTGATGAAGCCGAGGTCGAACATGCGGTCGGCCTCGTCCAGTATGATCACCTGAATGGCCTTCAGGTCGTAGACGTGCTGCTTGAAATAGTCGATCAAGCGCCCGGGGGTGCCGATCAGGATGTCTACCCCGGCCTGCAGCTGGTTGCGCTGCTGCTCATATCCGGTGCCGCCGAACACCAGCCCGAGGCGAAAGTCGGTGTACTTTCCGAGCAGTTCGGCATCCTTGTGGATCTGAATCGCCAATTCCCGGGTCGGGGCCACGATCAGGACACGGGGCTGGTTGGCCCGTCGTTTCTCATCCGCTGGCTGTGTCAGCAACCGTTGGAAGCTGGCGAGCAGGAAGGCGGCGGTCTTGCCGGTTCCGGTCTGCGCCTGGCCCGCGACATCCTGTCCATCGAGCAGGATGGGCAGGGTTTCGGCCTGGATCGGGGTGCAGTAGGAGAAGCCCGCATCCTCTATGCCCCGGATCAGTTCCTCGGCCAATCCGAAGCCGTCAAATCTCGTATTTGTCAAATGTTTATCACTCATGGCGCGCTAGGATACAGTAATTTCCTGGAGTTGGGGGCAACAATCGGAGGTTCGGGCTTGCAAAATGGACAATATTGGGATCAAATAAAAGGATATGTTTTCTGCCGGGTCTGAATTCAGCGCAAATTCCGCCCGCTATAACCCGAGAAAGACAGGAGCGCCGGTGCGGTTCCGCACATCCCGGTGAGCTACCCCGATTAGGTATTTTGGAGAGCCTCTAGTGAGCGAACAGATTGTTCATCTCAGCGATGATTCTTTCGAGACGGAAGTATTGAAATCCGGTCAGCCCGTGTTGGTCGACTACTGGGCAGAGTGGTGCGGCCCCTGCAAGATGATAGCGCCAGTGCTGGATGAGATCGCCGGGGAGTACGCCGGCAAGATAAAGGTGGCCAAGCTCAATATCGATGATAATCCGAATACGCCGCCCCGTTACGGTATCCGGGGCATCCCCACCCTGATGTTATTCAAGGATGGAGAAGTGGAGGCGACCAAAGTCGGCGCTGTTTCAAAGTCACAATTGACAGCCTTCATCGATAGTAACCTTTAACATGCTGTTCTAGTTTTTACTGGACAGGCTTCGGGACAGTGCTAGAATTCAAGGAGCTGGCACTCACGTGAGCGCCGAGCCTGATTGCTCACCCATTCCAGACCCGTATCCAAAACCTGAATCTACTGTCCGTTCCAGCGGGCACTTCCGGCCCGTTTCAACCAATTTTTCAAGTCAAAAAAACATCATGAACCTCACCGAACTGAAGAAGATGCCAGTCTCCGACTTGGTCGAGCTGGCGCACTCAATGAATCTGGAAGGCATGGCACGGTCCCGCAAACAGGATCTGATTTTTGCTATTCTCAAGGCCCATGCCAAGAAAGGTGAGGATATCTACGGCGATGGTGTGCTGGAGATACTCCAGGACGGCTTCGGATTTCTACGTGCCGCTGACAGCTCCTATTTGGCGGGACCGGACGATATCTACGTGTCGCCGAGTCAGATCCGCCGTTTTAATCTTCGCACCGGTGACACGATTTCCGGCAAGATCCGCCCCCCCAAAGACAGCGAGCGTTATTTCGCCCTGCTCAAGGTCAGCGAAATCAACTATGACACGCCGGAGAACGCAAAAAACAAGATCCTGTTCGAGAACTTCACGCCCTTGTTCCCCAACGAGAAGTTCACCCTGGAGAAAGGCAACGGCAGCACCGAGGACATCACCGCCCGCACCATCGAGTTGTGCGCGCCCATCGGCAAGGGGCAGCGCGGCCTGATCGTCTCTCCCCCCAAGGCAGGCAAGACCATGCTGATGCAGAATATCGCTCAGTCCATCGGCCACAACCATCCGGAGTGTTATCTGATCGTGTTGTTGATCGATGAGCGCCCGGAAGAGGTGACGGAGATGAAACGATCGGTGCGGGGAGAAGTGATCTCCTCCACCTTCGATGAACCCGCCGCCCGCCATGTGCAGGTGGCGGAGATGGTAATCGAGAAGGCCAAGCGGCTGGTGGAACATAAGAAGGACGTGGTCATTCTACTCGACTCCATCACTCGTCTGGCGCGGGCTTACAACACCGTTATCCCCTCCTCCGGCAAGGTGTTGACCGGTGGCGTGGACGCCAACGCCCTGCACCGCCCGAAGCGCTTTTTCGGCGCCGCCCGCAACGTGGAGGAGGGTGGCAGCCTGACCATCATCGCCACTGCCCTGGTGGAGACAGGTTCCCGCATGGATGATGTGATCTACGAGGAGTTCAAGGGCACCGGCAACCTGGAGATTCATCTGGATCGGCGTATCGCCGAGAAGCGCATCTTTCCGGCGATTAACATCAACCGCTCGGGTACCCGCCGCGAAGACCTGCTGATGAAGCCGGACGATCTGCAGAAGATGTGGATCCTGCGCAAGATCCTTCATCCAATGGACGAATTGGCGGCCATGGAATTCCTGTTCGACAAGCTCAAGGTAACCAAGACCAACGGAGAGTTCTTCGATTCCATGAGGCGCTGAGTTTGTCTTTGGTATTGCACTTGAAAAGGCCGTTACCGTTAAATGGAGCGGCCTTTTTTCTGGCTTTTGATGCGGCCGTTGGGTGACGGGGGACGGATTTGCTATGGGGCGTCTGGAGAAACCGAACAAGGCCATGATTCTGGCGGCCGGTCGGGGAAATCGCATGCGGCCGTTGACCGATGATACCCCCAAGCCCCTGCTGCAGGCGGGGGGCAAACCGCTGATTCACTATCACCTGGAGGCCCTGGCCAAGGGGGGGGTTCGGGAGCTAGTGATCAACCACGCCCATCTGGGAGGGATGCTTGAGACAGCCCTGGGGAATGGCCTGCGCTGGGGACTCTCCATCCGTTATTCACCGGAGCCTGCAGGTGCCCTGGAAACCGGGGGTGGTATTTTTCACGCCCTGCCGATGCTGGGGGCGGGTCCTTTCATGGTGATCAACGGAGATATCTGGACCGACTATGATTTCTCCAGGGCACTATGTCCTGAGGGGATGTTGGCTCATCTAGTCCTGGTGGACAATCCCTCTCACAATCCGGCAGGGGATTTCCTGTTGCGGCAAGGACGGTTGTGTGAGCGGGAGGGGCCGCGTCTTACTTTCAGTGGTATCGGTTTGTATCGTGCGGAACTATTCGCCGGTTGTGCAGAGGCGGCCTTTCCCCTGGCGCCGCTGCTCCGGCGTGCGATAGCATCCGGGCGGGTAAGCGCTGAACATTACCGGGGGCGCTGGGTCGATGTGGGAACACCAGAGCGTCTGGGCGAGTTGGACAGGCTGCTTTCCGCCGGATAACAGGAGGCTGGCATGGGTCAGGAGATCGCTGACAGCCATTTTACGGCAGCGGATTTTGCGGAGTTTTCCGAGCGTCTGGCGCGGGAGACACAACTGCTGGGGGAGTGGCTGGAGCAGGGCGCATTTTCCGAAGGCGAGCATGTCGGTGGGTTCGAGCTGGAGGCCTGGCTGGTGGATCGGGAGTCGCGCCCGGCCCCGCTGAACCGACCGTTGCTCGATGCCCTGAACAATCCACTGGTGGTGCCTGAACTCGCCCGCTTCAATCTGGAGATCAACGGCAGCCCTCAGCGGCTGGAGGGCAAAGCCCTTAGTCGCCTGGCAGATGAACTCAGCACGACCTGGGGGGAGTGCAATCAGGCGGCAGCCGGTCTGGGTACGCGCCTGGCCATGATCGGGATACTGCCTACGGTGGAGGAACGGGATCTAACCGGTGACAACATGTCCCGACTCCAGCGCTACCTGGCGCTGGATGAGCAATTGGCCCACCTGCGCGGCGGCAGCCCTTTGCACATGGATATCTCCGGGCATGAGCGGCTCAGTTTTCAGCACGATGATGTGATGCTGGAGTCGGCGACTACCTCGTTTCAGATCCACCTCAAGGTCAATGCCAATCAGGCCGGGCGGTTTTACAACAGCGCCAAGATTCTCTCTGCTCCGATGGTCGGATTGAGCGCAAATTCGCCCTATCTATTCGGCTTTGAGCTCTGGGATGAAACCCGTATCCCGCTGTTTGAACAGGCCATTCGGGTAGGGGACAGCAATTTCACTAAGCGCGTAACCCTGGGCGTTCGCTATGTGGATACCATTTTTGATTGTTTCCAGGCGAATCTGGAGCGCTATCCCGTATTGTTGCCCCAGTTGATGCAGGAGCCGGAACGACTGCTACCGCATCTACGGCTGCACAACGGCACCATCTGGCGCTGGAATCGCCCGTTGGTAGGCTTTGACCAACGGGGTGTCCCCCACATCCGGATCGAGCATCGGGTGGTGCCGGCAGGCCCTTCGGTGGCCGACTCCATCGCCAACACCGCCCTCTATTTCGGTGCGGTCTGCGCCCTGGCCGGGCAGGCCGTTCCAGCAGAGCAAAGGCTGTCCTTCCCCCAGGCCCGGAAGAATTTTTACCAGTCTGCCCGCCACGGACTGGAAGCGCCGGTCGAATGGCTGGATGGTGAGCGAGGAAGGTTGGACGAGCTGTGCCGGGAACGGCTTCTGCCCCTGGCCCGCGACGGACTCGCAGCGCTTGGCATCGACCGTCAGGAGTCGGACTACTGGCTGGGGATCATCGCTGGGCGGTTGAAGTCCGGGCAGAATGGCGCCACCTGGCAACGTGCCTGGGTACGGCGCCACGGCCACGATATGGCGGCCCTGACCGAGGCCTATCTCGAGCGGCAGCAGAGTGGGCGACCGGTGCACGAGTGGACGCTATAATAAGCCGCTGTCAGTGGGTAAGGCGCGGTTGTGGGGATCTCTTGGTTTACAGCAGCAATAGCGGTTTTTTATGTTACGGGAACTTGATCATCTGCCTGCCGGGCTGCTGAATCTGGAAGCGGCGCAACTGGAGGCCCGCCTGGGCGGGCCGACCCTGATCCATCTGCGCGGGCGACGGGAACAGCCGCTGCTGGTGTCGGTTTTGATGCACGGCAACGAGACCACCGGTTGGGAAGCAGTGCGCAGCCTGCTGAACAGGTACGAGGTTGGCGGCGGGGGCTTGGTTCTGCCTCGTTCCCTAAGCCTCTTCATCAGCAATGTCTCGGCGGCAGCGGCAGGCGTGCGCCGTCTGGATGGCCAGCCTGACTACAACCGGGTCTGGCCCGGCTGTGAAGACAGCGGAACCCCCGAGCACGCGCTGATGCAGCAGGTGCTGGACATCATGCATGCTCGAGGGGTATTCGCCAGTGTGGATGTGCATAATAATACCGGCTTGAATCCCCACTACGCCTGCGTCAATGTGATTGACGACCGTTTTCTGCATCTGGCGACCATGTTCAGCCGCACCGTGGTCTACTTCATTCGGCCCTGCGGTGTACAGTCCCTGGCGATGTCGAAATACTGTCCGGCGGTGACCCTGGAGTGCGGAAAGCCGGGCCAGTCCCACGGGGTGGAGCATGCTGTCGAATATCTGAATGCCTGCCTGCATCTGGCTGAGCACCCGCGGCACCCGGTGGCGGCGCACGACATTGATCTGTTTCACACCGTCGCCATCGTCAAGGTGCCGGGCCGTTTGAGTTTCAGTTTTGGTGATCCGGGAGTCGATATCCAGTTTGAGGACGATCTGGACTATCTCAACTTCCGAGAACTCCCGCGTGGTACCCCTTTGGGTCGGATTCAATCCGGTAACGGGATTGGACTGGAAGTCTGTGACGAACAGGGGAGGGATGTCTCCGGCCGCTACTTCGAGGTTGATCAGGGGGAATTGAGGCTCAGGGTGCCGGTCATGCCCTCCATGCTGACCCGGGATCAGAGAGTGGTGCGTCAGGACTGTCTCTGCTATTTGATGGAGAGATATAACGATCACCTGGGCTTTCTCCGACAGGGGTAGGACACCCCGCCATTTGAAATTTTCCGTTCCTCCCTCTTGACTATCGGAATTCCGACCCTATTATTAGCACTCATTCAGGGTGAGTGCTAACGTTTAGCTGTAGCCCGGATAACCAACAAACCAAATCGTTAGTTAAATCCAATGCAGGAGAGATCAGTCGATGAATATTCGTCCGCTGCATGACCGGGTGGTCGTCCGCCGCATGGAAGAGGAGCGCACCAGCCCCGGTGGCATCGTCATCCCGGACGCGCTACCGAAAAGCCCGTCCAGGGTGAAGTCTGGCCGTAGGCAACGGCAAGACATCGACAGCGGCGAGGTACGCCCGATGGACGTGAAAGTCGGCGATAAGGTGCTGTTCGGCAAATATTCCGGCACCGAGGTCAAAGATTGAAGGTGAGGAGCTGCTGGTGATGCGCGAAGAAGACATCATGGGTGTTATCGAAGGCCTGAGGCCGATCCACCATTCGACAGAAATTCAAGAGATTTTAGAGGAATAGATTAAATGTCTGCAAAAGAAGTAAAATTTGGTGATGATGCCCGCCACCGATGGTGGCCGGTGTCAATATTCTGGCCGACGCCGTGAAAGTGACGCTGGGCCCGAAAGGCCGCAACGTGGTGCTGGACAAGAGCTTCGGCGCCCCGACCGTCACCAAGGACGGTGTTTCCGTCGCCAAGGAAATCGAGCTGGAAGACAAGTTCGAGAACATGGGTGCGCAGATGGTCAAAGAGGTCGCTTCCCAGACTTCCGATGTTGCCGGTGACGGTACCACCACGGCAACCGTGCTGGCCCAGGCCATGGTCCGCGAAGGCATGAAGGCTGTTGCTGCCGGTATGAACCCCATGGATCTCAAGCGTGGTATCGACAAGGCGGTAATCGGCGTGTCGAAGATCTGAAGGGTCTGTCCAAGCCCTGCGCCGATACCAAGGCTATTGCCCAGGTCGGTACCATTTCTGCCAATTCTGACGAGAACATCGGCGACATCATCTCCGATGCCATGGAGAAGGTGGGCAAGGAAGGCGTGATCACCGTTGAAGAAGGTTCCTTCGCTGGAAAACGAGCTGGACGTCGTCGAAGGCATGCAGTTCGATCGCGGCTACCTGTCGCCCTATTTCGTCACCAACCAGCAGAACATGCAGGCCGAACTGGAAGATCCTTACGTTCTGCTGTTCGACAAGAAGATCTCCAACATCCGTGACCTGCTGCCGGTGCTGGAAAGCGTGGCCAAGGCCGGCAAGCCGCTGCTGATTATTTCCGAAGACGTGGAAGGCGAAGCGCTGGCTACCCTGGTGGTCAACAGCATCCGCGGCATCGTCAAGGTCTGCGCCGTCAAGGCGCCGGGCTTTGGTGACCGTCGCAAGGCCATGCTGCAGGATATTGCTATCCTCACCGGGGGCAGGTGATTTCCGAAGAAGTCGGCCTGTCGCTGGAAAAAGCCACCCTGGACGATCTGGGTTCCGCCAAGCGTATCCTGATCACCAAGGAAAACACGCACCATTATCGACGGTGCCGGCAACGACGACGAAATCAAGGCGCGTGTCGAGCAGGTTCGCGCCCAGATCGAGGAGACCAGCTTCCGATTACGACAAGGAAAAGCTGCAGGAGCGTGTGGCCAAGCTGGCCGGCGGTGTCGCCGTGATCAAGGTCGGTGCCGCCACCGAAGTGGAAATGAAGGAGAAGAAGGCCCGCGTCGAAGACGCCCTGCACGCCACCCGTGCTGCGGTCGAAGAAGGTATGGTGCCGGGCGGCGGCGTGGCATTGATCCGTGCCCTGGCTGCACTCAAAGATCTGAAAGGCGACAACCACGACCAGGACATGGGCATCGCCATTGCTGCGCGCTGCCATGGAAGAGCCCCTGCGCCAGATCGTGCCAATGCCGGTGACGAGCCTTCCGTGATCCTCAACAAGGTGGCAGAAGGCGAAGGCAAGTTTGGCTACAACGCCGCCACCGGCGAGTATGGCGATATGGTGGAAATGGGTATCCTGGATCCCACCAAGGTGACCCGCTTTGCGCTGCAGAATGCCGCTTCTATTGCCGGTCTGATGATCACCACCGAAGCCATGGTGGCCGAGGAGCCCAAGGAAGAGGCCGGCGGCGCCGGCATGGGTGACATGGGCGGTATGGGCGGCATGGGTGGCATGGGTGGCATGATGTAATCGCCACCGGGCTTCCCTGAGCCTGAAGAAAGAGCCCCGCTTCGGCGGGGCTTTTTTTTTCCATACCATAGGATCAGCAGGACAAAGCGATATAATAATTACCCCATTTCCTGATGCCCGGTAAGCAACAAAAAAACCAGTAACCACAGAGGACACAGAGTTTGTGAGGGTTTGCATCGTCGAGCTGTCGGGTATTTTAAAATCTCTGTGCACTCTGTGTTCTGTGTGGTGCAATCAACCGATGCCAATCATGGTATTTCATACTATGCCTTGGTGGCAGAGTACCGAAGGTAATTGAGCAGTCATCCATGACCCCGATCGAGCAACTGCAGGATGAGACCGAAGAGCGCTGGCAGTCGTGGCAGCAGGCGGCGGCAGAGCGTGAAATAGCCCTTTCGCTGGATGATGTCCTGCTGACGCAACTTAAACAGGTGTGGGAGGGGAGCGATTACCTGTTTCAGTGCTGTCTTCGGGAGCCCGCGCTGCTGGCCGATCTGGTGGCGAGCGGAGATCTCGGCCACTCCTTCGAGCCGGGGGAGATGGCCTCACGCCTGCAGGGGCACCTGTCCGAGGTCGGCGACGAAGCGGCCTTGCAACACCTGCTGCGACGGTTTCGACGGTATCAGATGGTGCGCATCATCTGGCGGGACCTCACCAGAACCGCACCCCTGGATGAGACCCTCGAGGATCTGTCGGCGCTGGCCGATGCCTGTGTCGATCAGGCCCTGGCGAAGCTCTATGCCTGGCAGACGGGAAAACTGGGCGTGCCTAAGGATGAACAGGGTGTGCCGCAGCAACTGGTGGTGCTCGGCATGGGTAAGCTGGGTGCCCGGGAACTCAATCTCTCGTCCGATATCGACCTGATCTTCAGCTATCCCGGAGCGGGCGAGGTGGACGCCCCCCGTTATCTCTCAAACGAGCAGTTTTTTACCCGCCTCTGCCAGCAACTGATCAAGGCCATCGGCAGCCAGACCGCGGACGGCTTTGTGTTTAGGGTCGATACCCGGTTGCGTCCGTTCGGGGACTCCGGGCCCCTGGTGCTCTCGTTTGACGGCATGGAGACCTACTACCAATCAGAGGCGCGGGAATGGGAACGCTATGCCATGATCAAGGCGCGGGTGGTGGCCGGAGACGCAGACCAGGGGGAACATCTGATGGCGATGCTGCGTCCCTTTGTCTATCGCCGCTATCTCGATTTCGGACCCATCGAATCCCTGCGCAATATGAAGCAGCTCATAAGCCAGGAGCTGAAACGCAAAGGAATGGCGGACAATATCAAGCTGGGTCCGGGCGGGATCCGGGAGATCGAGTTCATCGGTCAGGCCTTTCAGCTGATTCGGGGTGGACGGGACCCGGAGTTGCAGATCCGACCCATCCAGAGGGTGCTCTGGCTGCTTGGGGAGAAATCCCTGCTCCCGGAGTACGTGGTCAAAGAGCTGGTAGAGGCCTATCAATACCTGCGCCTGGTGGAGAACCGGATTCAGGCCTGGCAGGATCGTCAGACCCACCTGCTGCCGGAAGACAATCTGGGGCGGCTGCGACTGGCTCGGGCCATGGGATGCGATGACTGGGAGGGATTTCTGCAGCAGCTGGATCATCACCGGCAGCGGGTGCAGGGTCATTTCGATATGGTGTTTGCCGCACCCCAGAGCGACAACGAACAGGAGGATCATCGCTTCCAGGATATCTGGGGTCAGCGGGTGGAAGATGCTCAGGCGCGGGCGTTACTGCAAGAGGCAGGATTCGACAGTGGCGAGACCAGCCTGCAGCGGTTGGATGTCTTCCGCAACTCCCACACTTGTCGTGGCCTGGGGGCCCAGGGCCGTGAGCGGTTGGACCGGCTGATGCCCCTGCTGCTGGGTGCGGTCGCCGGTTCGTCGGCACCGGATCAAACCCTGGATCGTCTGCTTCGACTGCTGGATGCGATTGCCCGCCGGACCGCCTATCTGGCGCTGCTGGTGGAGAGTCCGCTGGCCCTGTCCCAGTTGGTTCGTCTGACCTCGATCAGCCCCTGGGTCTCTCAGCAGATTGCCCGTCAGCCGTTGCTGCTGGACGAAATGATCGATCCCAGGCGGCTCTATACTCCGTTGCGCAGGGACAACCTGGAGGCCGAACTGGATACCCTGCTCTCGGTGCTGGAGCAGGATGATCTGGAGCAGCGGATGGAGCGGCTGCGGCAGTTTTCCAAAAGTAACATGCTGCGGGTGGCGGCGGCCGATATAACAGGTGTAATCCCGCTGATGGTGGTCAGTGACTATCTGACCGAAATTGCGGAAACAGTCATCGCCCGGGTCATGGACCTGGCCTGGGAAGATCTCGCCGCCCGTCACGGGCAACCTACCGATGTGTTGGGGGGCGACAAGGGGTTTGCCGTGGTTGGCTACGGTAAACTGGGCGGTCTCGAGCTGGGCTACGGCTCTGATCTGGATCTGGTGTTTCTGCATGGAAGCACTAACCCCAACGCCATGACCGACGGCGAAAAGTCGGTCTCCAACGAGGTTTTCTACGCCCGCCTTGGCCAGCGTATGATCCACATGTTCACTACCCGTACTCCCGCCGGGTTGCTGTATGAGGTGGATATGAGACTGCGGCCGAATGGCAACTCCGGCATGCTGGTCACCCCGATAGAGACGTTTGAAAGATATCAGCACCAGGACGCCTGGACCTGGGAACATCAGGCCCTGCTGCGGGCCCGGCCGGTGGCGGGCGATCCGGTGGTGTGCGAACGGTTCCAACGGGTCCGGCAGGAGGTACTCGGCCGGGCACGGGAGCCGCAGACCCTGCGCGGTGAGGTACGCGAGATGCGGGAAAAGATGCGGACTGCTCTGGATCGAAGCGTCACCGGCCGGTTCGATATCAAGCAGGGGCACGGTGGTATCGCGGATATCGAATTTATGGTTCAATATTCTGCTCTTCGGTGGGCCTCTCGCTACCCGGATCTGCTGCAGTGGACGGACAATATCCGGTTGCTGGAAACCCTGGCGAGCCACCAGCTTTTGACCGGGGGGACCGCGGACAAGCTGGCCGAAGCCTACCGGTCTCTACGAGCCGTTTATCATCGCAACGCCCTGGGTGAGCTGCCGGGACTGATTGCCGATGACGAGCTGCCTGAAGAGCGGCGGACGGTGACGGAAATATGGCAAAATCTGATGGAGAGTTCTGGGGAGTAGGTCGCGTTGCCGGGTGAACAGCGACCGGCACGCAACCGGTAATTTGGAGAAGTCAATGCAGACATTCGCGGACCGTGACGGTTGGATCTGGCTGGATGGGGAGATGGTGCCCTGGCGTGAGGCCAGAGTGCACGTCCTTACTCACACGCTCCATTACGGCATGGGTGTGTTCGAGGGGGTGCGGGCGTACCAGACAGAGCAGGGGCCGGCCATCTTTCGGCTGCAGGATCACACCGAGCGGTTGTTCCGTTCCGCCCATATCCTGGGGATGAAGATCCCGTTTGATGCGGAGACCTTGAACCAGGCGCAACAGGCGGCGGTTCGTGAAAACAACCTCAAGTCCGCCTACCTCCGACCCATGTGTTTCTATGGCTCCGAAGGCATGGGGCTGCGGGCCGATAACCTGAAGGTGCATGCCATGGTGGCGGCCTGGGAGTGGGGGGCCTATCTGGGGGAAGAGAATCTGCGCAACGGAATCCGTATCCGGGTCTCCTCCTTTACCCGCCACCATGTCAACATCACCATGTGCCGGGCCAAGGCCAACGGTAATTACATGAACTCCATGCTGGCGCTGCAGGAGGCCCTGCGCGATGGTTACGATGAGGCGCTGCTGCTGGATACCGAAGGGTATGTGATGGAGGGCTCCGGGGAGAATATATTCATCGTCCGGGATGGCACCATCTATACGCCGGATCTGACCTCGGCGCTGGACGGCATCACCCGCCGCACCGTATTCACCCTGGCCGCTGAATTGGGCATACCGGTGCTGGAGAAACGCATCACCCGGGACGAGGTATATATCGCCGATGAGGCCTTCTTTACCGGTTCTGCGGCAGAGGTGACGCCGATCCGTGAGGTAGACAATCGCAGCATCGGCAGCGGCACCCGGGGACCGATTACCAAACAGCTGCAGGATCTCTATTTCGACCAGGTTCAAGGCCGTCGGAAAGAGCATTCCGAGTGGCTGACCTATGTCTGAAGCAGACCTACTCAAGGGAGAGAGCGATCATGGCTGAAATGACTGCGACGTCCAAGACTCAGGCGATTGTGGAGGTAAGCCGTAAGGACCTGCCTGTCAGCTGCCCCGCTCCGGATACCGATGCGGCCGGGTTGCATCCCCGGGTCTATATTCCGTTGAAGGAGAGCGGCGGGCAGGCGGTCTGCCCCTATTGCGGCACCGAATACCGGTTGAAAGATTGACTTGAAGGCAGGGTTGACTGGTGTGGCCCGCCGACGATTGTCCCGCGTTGCTGCGCCCCGTTCACTACTGACCAAGCCACCGGGCACACTGATTTCCGTCATTCTGGCGAAAGCCAGAATCCATTAATTAATAAGCTAGCTAAGGGGTTCCATTCTTGGAAGGTCCAATAAGCAGTGTTTTTCTGCACCACTATTCCGGACCGCACGGAACGACATCTCTAAAATAATCGACTTCATAGATGCAGCCGTCTGCTGCACAACGGAGTGTGCTGTTGGCCCATAAACGCTATCCCAGAATCCTCCATCATGGCGCCGTTGACGGAGTTACCGGTTCCTGCCACCAACTGCTGATCGCCCCGGACAGTTCGGTGCTGGTTGATTGCGGACTTTTTCAGGGGGCCGAATTATCCCGTCAGGGGGCGGCCCAAACCAGCCTGGAAATTGATTTTCCGGTCGAGACGGTGCGTGCGCTGCTGATTACCCACTGTCATATCGACCATGTGGGACGCATCCCTTACCTGCTGGCCGCCGGATTCGACGGCCCCATCTACTGCTCAGAGCCCACCGCCGAGTTGCTGCCACTGGTGCTGGAAGACGCCGTTCAGATCGGGTTCACCCGGGATCGACGGCTGGTGGAACGCTTTGTCGATCTGATCAGAAAACGCATCGTCCCGGTCCCCTACAAACAGTGGATCGAGGTCGCGCTTCCGGCGGCCAGGCTCAAGGTCAGATTCAAGCCGGCCGGACATATCCTCGGCTCCGCCTATATCGAGTGTGAGACGGACATTGATGGCTCGCGCCGAAGGGTCGTTTTCTCCGGAGACCTGGGCGCACCCTACTCACCGCTGCTGGCGGCGCCGGAACCACCCTACAGTGCGGATGTTCTGGTGCTGGAAAGCACTTATGGTGACAGGGAGCATGAAGACCGGCGCCAGCGAAGACAGCGGCTGCGACGAATTATCGAGCGTTGTTTCCACAACCGGGGTGTGGTTCTGATACCCGCTTTCAGTATTGGCCGCACCCAGGAACTGCTCTACGAGTTGGAGGGGATCATTCACCAGGTGGGCGCAGGATGGGCGGGAACCGAGATTATCGTCGACTCACCCCTGGCGGCCCGATTTACCGACACCTATCGATCGCTCTGGCCCTTTTGGGATGCGGAGGCGCGGCACAGGAAGGCAACCGGGCGTCATCCCCTCTCCTTCGAACAATTGACAACGATCGAAAGCCATCAGGATCATCTGAACGCGGTCAGCTACCTGAAGAAGAGTGCGCGACCCTGCATCGTGCTGGCGGCCAGCGGCATGTGCAGCGGTGGGCGGATCGTAAACTACCTGAAGGCCCTGATTGAAGACCCGCGCACCGATATCCTGTTTGTCGGTTATCAGGCCCAGGGCACGGCTGGCCGCACTATCCAGAAATACGGGCCGAAACGGGGCTATGTAGAACTGGATGGGAAGCGTTATCAAATTGCCGCGGCAGTTCACACGCTCAGCGGCTATTCTGCCCATGCCGATCAGAAGAACCTGCTGAATTTCGTGCGGCGTATGCGGAAAAAGCCGGAGGAGATCAGGCTGGTGCATGGAGACAGGGAGGCGAAAAGGACGCTGCAGCGTGTGCTCCAGGAGACCGTTCCCGAGGCAGAGGTAATTGTGCCTTGAAGTCTTGGCATCGCTCATCACGGCATGGGGTCGGGAGTGCGTGTGGGGTATACTCCCACTGATTTGTTTCAATCTGGGCATAGCTATGTCGGCATATGATGATTTGAAGACCCGCCTTGTCAGCAACCGACACACCTGGCTGGTGACAGGGGTGGCCGGTTTCATTGGCTCCAATCTGCTGGAGATGCTGCTGCGGCTTGATCAGAAGGTGGTCGGGCTGGACAACTTCGTGACCGGCTATCGGCACAATCTGGATCAGGCGCTGGCCGATGCCGGGCATCCCGCGAATAGCGATGCCTTTCGTTTTATCGAAGGCGATATCTGCGACCTGGAGACCTGCCGGCAGGCCTGTGAAGGGGCGGACTATGTGCTGCACCAGGCGGCCCTGGGCTCGGTCCCCCGTTCCATAGAAGACCCCATCCGCACCAATCAGTCCAACATAGATGGTTTCCTCAATATGCTTGTGGCGGCGAGGGATGCCGGGGTAAAGCGCTTTGTCTATGCGGCATCCAGTTCCACCTACGGCGACCACCCGGACCTGCCCAAGATCGAAGAGAAGATCGGAAACCCCCTGAGTCCCTACGCGGTGACCAAGGTGGTGAATGAGCTCTATGCCAGCGTGTTCGCCCGGACCTATGATTTCCGAACCATCGGGCTGCGTTATTTTAATATCTTCGGCAAGCGCCAGGATCCCAACGGGGCCTATGCGGCAGTGATCCCCAAGTGGGTAGCCAGCCTGCTGGCTGGGGACGAGGTGTTCATCAACGGGGATGGCGAGACCAGCCGGGATTTCTGCTATATCGAAAATACCGTGCAGATGAATCTACTGGCAGCGATGTCGGAAGATCCCGAGGCCTCAAATCAAGTTTACAATGTCGCCTTGGGTGACAGAACCAGCCTGAACCAATTGTTCGGGATGATCCAGGAGCGACTTCTCGCCCGCCGACCCGGCCTGAATCCACAGCAACCCGTTTATCGGGATTTTCGAGCGGGAGATGTCCGCCATTCCCTGGCCGACATCGGCAAGGCGCAGCGCCTGCTGGGTTATGTGCCGAGTCACCGCATCGACCAGGGGCTGGATGAGGCAATGGATTGGTACGTGGCGTCACTGGGTTAGTCTTGGGGCTCTATTGACTCGGTGTACTTATTGCTCACATCCGGGTTGTTGCTTATCAAACTCAGGGTGCCATCGGCTTTATCCGCTAGAAGTGCGGACTGAAAAAGGGCTGCCTAGAGCTGGAAGACAGGCATTATCAAATAGCTACGCTGGTTCACACTCTCAGCGGTTAGTCGGGTCATGCCGATCAGAAGAACCTGCTCAACTTCGCCCGCCGCATGCGGAAGAGGTCTCCGGGAAATACCGTTGATGTATGGGGTGCAATTGGCTAAGGGGAAATTGCAGCGCCGGCTGCAGGGATGCTTTACCGGGCCGGCGGTAGTGGCGCCGTAAGGTGTGGTGGCGAACCAAATCGATAGTCGGGCGGATGCCAGGCAGGTCCGATGTCTATTATCCACTGCTGGTAAGTGCTTTGTAATATAATGAAACGCTCAGGTACCGTGTGTTTTGTGGTGACCATCCGAAACTCAAAGGATTACCGGTGTTAAGGAAATTCCATACCATCTCAGATCGTAAGATCCGAATCGCGCTTGTCGGTTGTGGCCGGATATCGGGGAAGCATTTTGACTCGGTGGAGAAACACAAGGATCGGGTCGAACTGGTAGCAGTTTGTGATACCAACCGGGGGCGTCTCGACGACGCGATAGCGAGGACCGGGGCGGAAGGCTTTGATCATCTGGACGATCTACTTGAACAAAGCAGCGCGGATCTGGTGGTGCTGACCACGCCCAGTGGCCTGCACCCGGACCAAACGGTCTCCATTGCAGAGAGAGGCCGGCATGTGATGACGGAAAAGCCGATGGCGACCCGCTGGCAGGATGGCCTGCGTATGGTCCAGGCCTGTGACGATGCGGGCGTCAGGCTGTTCGTGGTCAAGCAGAATCGGCGCAACGCTACGCTGCAATTGTTGAAGCGTGCGGCGAAGCAGAAGCGTTTCGGTCGGATCTACATGGTGGTGATCAACGTTTTCTGGACCCGGCCTCAGTCTTATTATGACATGGATGCCTGGCGCGGTACCTGGGAGTTCGATGGCGGCGCGTTGATGAATCAGGCCAGTCACTACGTCGATTTGCTCGACTGGCTGATTGGGCCGATCGAGAGTGTTCAAGCCTACACAGGCACCTTGGCCAGGGATATCGAGGTGGAAGACACGGCCACCATGAGCGTACGCTGGCGTTCCGGTGCCATGGGCTCGATGAACGTCACCATGCTCACTTATCCGAAAAATCTGGAGGGCTCCATCACCATCATCGGGGAGAAGGGTACGGTGCGGGTCGGCGGCGTAGCGGTCAACGAGATCCAGCACTGGGAATTTGACCAGCCGCACTCCGACGATGCGGCAGTGAAAGAGGCCACCTACGAGACCACATCAGTGTACGGGTTCGGACATCCGCTCTATTACGACAACGTGATCAAGACTCTGCGCGGGGAAGCGGAACCGGAAACCGATGGCCGGGAAGGTCTGCGCTCGCTGGAGATGCTGATCGCGGCCTATCTGTCGGCGCGGGATGGGCGGCGCGTCTCACTGCCGCTGGAGTATTGCAGGATACCGGCATGGCATGTCAGGTACACGAAACCGCCATCGTCGACCCGGGTGCAAAGATCGGGGACAGCACCCGCATCTGGCACTGGGTACACATCTGCGGCGGGGCGGAGATAGGAGAGTCCTGTTCTCTCGGGCAGAATGTGTTCGTGGGTAACCGGGTCCGGATTGGCAATAACGTCAAGATTCAGAACAACGTGTCGGTCTACGACAATGTGACGCTGGAAGACGATGTATTTTGCGGACCGAGCATGGTGTTTACCAATGTGTACAATCCCCGCGCCGCGGTCTCCAGGAAAGAAGAGTATCGGGATACTCTGGTCAAGCAGGGTGCGACACTGGGGGCCAATTGCACCATCGTCTGCGGTGTAACCCTCGGTCGCTACTCGTTTGTTGCTGCCGGTGCGGTGATCAACAAAGACGTGGGGGATTATGCGTTGATGGCCGGAGTGCCTGCCCGGCAGATCGGCTGGATGAGTGAGTATGGAGAGCGGCTCGATCTTCCCGTTGAAGGCGAGGGGGAAACAGTATGCCCGCATTCGGGTGATATTTACGGATTGAGCGGAACCTTGCTGACAAAATTGGGATAGTTTCAATCATGCAGTTTATCGACTTAAAGACACAGCAAGATCGGATCAGGGCGTCTATCGAGGCAAATATCAGGCGGGTATTGGACCACGGCCGCTACATCATGGGGCCGGAGGTCGCCGAACTTGAGCAGCGGTTGGCCGCTTTTGTCGGCGCTAAACACTGCATCGGCGTATCATCCGGCACCGACGCCCTGCTGATCGCCATGATGGCGCTGGAGGTGGGACCGGGCGACGAGGTTATCACCACGCCGTTTACCTTCATTGCCACCGGTGAGATGATCGCGTTACTGGGCGCACAGCCTGTATTCGTCGATATCGACCCTCGGACCTACAATATCGATCCTGAGCGAATTGAGGCCGCCATCACCGCCAGGACCAAGGCAATCATGTCGGTTTCCCTGTACGGCCAGTGCGCCGATTTCGATGCCATCAATGCCATCGCCGACAAGCATGGCCTGCCGGTCATCGAGGATGGGGCGCAAAGCCTGGGCGCTACCTACAAGGGTCGTCAGTCCTGCGCCCTCTCCACCATCGGTTGCACGTCCTTTTTCCCATCCAAGCCGTTGGGAGGATACGGCGACGGAGGAGCCTGTTTCACCGATGATGATGCGCTGGCAAAAATCATGCGTGAGATTCGGGTGCATGGCCAGGATCGCCGTTATCACCATCCCCGAATCGGGATTAACGGCCGTCTGGATACACTTCAGGCAGCGGTGCTGCTGGCGAAGTTTGAGATCTTTCCGGAAGAGGTCGCACTGCGCGCCGAGGTGGGTGCAAGATATTCATCGATGATCGAATCAGAGTGCACCGCAATCAAGCCGCCATTTGTCGCTGATCAGAATACCAGCGTGTATGCCCAATATACCATCCAGGTGGAAGACCGGGCACGGGTGCAAGCCGTATTGAAAGAAGCTGACATTCCGACTGCGGTGCACTACCCGGTGCCGCTTAACCTGCAACCGGCGCTGGAAACGGAAGCGTTTGATCTGGTGGTGGCAGAGGAGTTGGCGGGTAAGGTGATCAGTTTGCCGATGCATCCGTACCTGGACTCCGATAATCAAAAGCAGGTGGTTTCCGTATTGAAAATTTTGCTAACAGATTCCTGACGGGCGGTTTGGTCTAATGTTTGACGACAAGGTAGTTTTGATCACAGGCGGGACCGGTTCTTTTGGGCGGCATTATATCCGGGTGATTCTGAGCCGATACAAACCCAAAAAACTGATTATTTTCTCTCGCGATGAACTCAAGCAGTTCGAAATGGAGCAGGAGTTCAATGCTTCTTCCATGCGTTATTTTCTCGGTGATGTGCGTGATCAGGAACGCTTGAAGCAGGCTATGAAGGGCGTTGACTATGTCATACATGCAGCAGCCCTCAAGCAGGTCCCGGCTGCCGAATACAATCCGATGGAATGCATAAAGACCAACGTCCATGGGGCAGAGAACGTTATTCAGGCCGCCATTGAAAATGATGTGGAAAAGGTGATGGCTCTTTCAACGGACAAGGCGGCCAATCCCATCAATTTGTATGGTGCTACAAAGCTGGCTTCAGACAAGTTATTTGTGGCGGCCAACAATATGGCGGGAGGGCATCCCACTCGTTTCTCAGTTGCGCGTTACGGTAATGTGGTTGGGTCACGTGGCTCCGTCGTGCCGTTTTTCAGTAAGTTGATTACGGAAGGTGCGGACTATCTACCCATTACCCATGTGGAAATGACCCGTTTCTGGATAACTCTTCAGCAGGGTGTTGAATTTGTTCTCAAGAATTTCGAAAGAATGAAAGGGGGCGAGATCTTTGTACCCAAAATCCCTTCTATGCGGGTAATAGATCTGGCGGAGGCTATGGCGCCCGGATTAAAAACCAGGATTATCGGAATTCGACCAGGCGAAAAACTACATGAGATTATGTGCCCGAAGGATGATTCACATCTCACGATCGAGTTTGATGATCATTTTGTTATAGGTCCCAGTATCACCTTCCATGGAATAAGCAACGACTTTACCGCGAATGCGGCTGGCGAGGCCGGGCGGCCCGTTAAGCAAGGATTCGAATACAATTCGGGAGACAATCCGCAATTTCTCTCTGTCGGTGAACTGAAAAACTACGGGATTTAGATTGTCAGATACATATCGATAAATTATTGTTCGTAAGGAGGAAAGCTATGTACGGCACGGAGCAGGAAGAATTCTGGGCCAGCGATTTTGGTGATGACTATATCGATCGCAATCGCGGCACCCAGGTTGTTGCGGCAAATACTGCGCTTTTTTCAAAAATCCTGTCCAACACTGGAAGCGTGGCATCTGTCCTCGAGTTTGGGTGCAACATAGGCTTAAACCTTCGCGCGTTGCGCTGTCTGTTACCTGACACTAGGCTGCATGGAATAGAGATCAACAGAAAGGCAGTTGAAGAATTAAGAAAGTGGGGTGAGACGCAGGTAACGGAAGGTTCTATTCTTGAGGTCGATTTGAAAGAGACTTTTGATCTCACCTTGATTAAGGGTGTTCTAATTCATATAAATCCTCAACGCCTGGAAGACATTTATCGAAGGCTCTATGAATATTCAAATAGCTATATTTGTCTTGCCGAATACTATAATCCCACGCCAGTAGAAGTCACCTACAGGGGGCATGCGGGACGTCTTTTTAAAAGAGACTTTGCAGGGGAGATGATGGATATGTTTTCGACCCTCGAGCTTGTGAACTATGGTTTTACCTACCATCGCGACCCCCATTTTCCGCAAGACGATATCACCTGGTTTTTGATGAAAAAGAGCGGATGATTCCCTACGGCCAACAATCAATTTCTGAAGAAGACATACAAGCTGTTGTCGATGTGCTGCGCTCAGGAACACTGACGCAGGGGCCAGCTATATCAGCTTTTGAAAACGCTGTTTGCTCATATACGGGGGTTTTGCATGGTGTCGCAGTCAACAGCGGTACTGCGGCGTTGCATATCGCATGCCGTGCGTTGGGATTAGGCCCAGGTGATAAGTTGTGGACCACGCCCATCACCTTTGTGGCAAGCGCAAATTGCGCCCTCTACTGTGGGGCAGAGGTTGATTTTGTAGATATAGATCCACGTACCTGGAATCTAAGCCTCAATTCGCTCGAGCAGAAACTTGAACAAGCCGAGCGGTCTGGGGAACTACCTAAG
The DNA here is from genome assembly GCA_963820955.1 of uncultured Gammaproteobacteria bacterium. Classification (GTDB taxonomy): domain Bacteria; phylum Pseudomonadota; class Gammaproteobacteria; order Chromatiales; family Chromatiaceae. Next base: position 252,505 of record CAWGCA010000047.1, read on the forward strand.
ATTGTAGTTCCGGTCCATCTGTGCGGCTTACCTTGCGACATGGAGGCGATAAGTATTCTTTCGAAGAGATATGGCTTCCACATTGTTGAAGATGCCTGTCACGCCATCGGCGGGAACTTCAAGGGCGAACCGATAGGCAACTGCCGCTATTCTGACGTTACGGTATTCAGCTTTCATCCGGTCAAAAACATCGCTACCGGGGAAGGCGGCATGGCGGTTACCAACCGCGAAGATGTGGCTGAAAAAATGAAATTGTTGCGCAGTCACGGAATTACCCGTGATCCAGATCAAATGACCCATGAACCAGATGGTCCTTGGTATTATCAGCAAATAGGGCTCGGCTACAACTATCGTATGACTGATATACAGGCTGCCCTGGGCGTAAGCCAGCTCAAGCGTTTGGATAGGTTTATCGGTCGCCGGCACGAACTAGCCAACAGATATAATAAGCTATTTTCTGATTTACCAGTACAGCTCCAGTATCATCCGAAAGGGTATTATTCCGGCATGCACCTGTACGTAGTCAGACTGCAGCTAGAGAGGATGGAAAAAACGCATCGAGAAGTTTTCGAAAAACTACGTGAGTCTGGAATTGGCGTTAACCTGCATTATATTCCGATACATTATCAGCCCTGGTATCAGGCAATGGGTTTCACCAAGGGCATATTCCCGCAGGCAGAGAGCTACTACCAAGGCGCGATCAGTCTGCCTCTTTTTCCTGATCTTAGAGATGAACAGTGCGATACGATTGTGGATTCGTTTCGTCGAATCGTAAAAAATGATTTTTAGGGCATAACATTGGGAAAATTAGATGTTCCATATTGGAGATAGACTGATCGGTGACGGTCAGCCCTGCTATATAACATTTGAGATCGGCCCGACGCATAGCGGGCTCGAGTCGGCCAAACGACTGGTCAGACATGCAGCTGAAGCGGGTGGAGATGCAGTCAAGTTTCAGATATTGGATCCGAATCGACTTGTGGCCGACAAAAAGCAGCTGTTTTCGTATGGGGTACTCAAGAATCGGGAGACCGGCGAGGTTGAAGTAGTCGCCGAGCCTTTGTATGACATTCTTGTGCGCAGGAGTATGCCGCCAGAAGATTGGCGGGAATTAAAAGCATTCTCAGATAGTTTGGGTTTGGCGTTTTTTGCGACAGTCGGATTTGACGATGAAGTTAACTTGCTCGAAGAACTCGGCTGCCATTCGATAAAGATTGCCTCTGCCGATGTAAATCACTTTCCTTTGCTGCGGCGGGCAGCTCGCAGCGGGATGTGTCTTCAACTGGATACGGGTATGGCTTCACTTGGAGAAATCGAGGCTGCAGTAGACGTTATCCGCGCAGAGGGCAATGACAATATCATCATTCATCAGTGTCCATCAGGCTATCCTGCAAGGCTTGAAAGCATCAATCTGAACATCATACCAACTTTGAAACAGATGTTTCCTTATCCAATCGCCTATTCTGATCACACCCCGGGAGCAGAGATGGATATCGCTGCCCTGGCTCTAGGCGCCAATCTTGTAGAGAAAACCATCACAGAAGATCGTATGACACCTAGTGTCGAACATGTTATGTCGTTGGAACCAAATGACATGAGGGCTTTCGTGCAAACCATACGGGATGTCGAAATTGGGCTTGGGTCGAAACGACGTGTTCTACACGAAGAAGAAAGAAAAAAAAGAGATGATATTCGACGGAGCGTTTTTCTAAAACAGAATGCTAAGGCCGGCACTCGACTTGGGGATTGTATTGTTGAATTCCGCAGGCCCGGATTCGGTATTCCTCCAGACCGTTACGACGAGCTGAAATACGCTTATATAAAAGCGGACTTGGAAGCAGGGCACAGATTAAAACTAGCGGACCTTTTCTGGAGTTGATGAACACGGGCGTGAAACAGATAGCGATTATTCCAGCGAGAGGGGGATCTAAACGATTAAAAAGAAAGAATATACTTCCTATATGTGGTAAGCCTATGCTCTCTTACCCGATTAATACTGCACTGAAAAGCGGACTGTTTGATGAGGTGGTAGTTTCCACAGAGGATGATGAGATCGCACAAGCTGCCACAGATGCAGGTGCGGCCACAATACGCAGGCCGGACAAATTGGCACAGGATCGATCAACAGTTGTTCAGGTCTGTAGTCATATTTTGTCGTTGCCAGAATACGATAAGGTTGAATCCTTCTGCTGTATCTACCCAACCGCAATATTAATTACATCACAAGACCTGCTGGATTCACGAAAGCTTATGGATGAGCAACCTGGCGCAGATTTTGTTATGGGGGTTTCTCATTACAACTATCATCCAGTACAAGCGCTCTCAGAACATAACGGTTTTCTAAGATCAATGTGGCCGGAGTACCAGGGAGTGCAGTCTCAGTTTTACCCGGATCTGGTTGTCAGTAATGGGACGTTTTACTGGGCGGCAAAAAAGGTCTTTGTGACGGCGCCAAGTTTCTATGGCAAGCGGTTGAGAGGATTTTTGATACCGCCGAACAGAGCGGTGGATATAGATACGCTTGAGGATTATGAAAAAGCGAAATCGTTACTTTCCGATCCATCTTCTATGGTTGTTTAACAGTGTTAATCGCATTTCGTGCAGATGCCTCCATCGCTATGGGTAATGGACATGTCATGCGATGCCTCACTCTTGCTGATGAACTGAAAAAGTCTGGTTCAGAAGTATTGTTCATCACCAGAGCACACAAGGGACACCTCGCGGAGGCGATAAAAAGCCACGGTTACGAGGTCCGATTGCTGCAAGAGCCGGCGCCTGGGTTTCGATCTTTGAGCGGCAATACATCCCATGCGGAATGGTTAGGCGTAGGTTGGGAACAGGATGCAGCGGAAACTATCCAGGCCTTTCACAAAAAAAAACCAGATTGGTTGGTGGTAGACCACTACGCACTTGATGTTAAATGGCATAAGGCCATGCGAAATTCGGTCCGGAATATTCTAGTTATTGATGATCTCGCGGACCGTAAGCTGGACTGTGAGTTGCTGTTGGATCAAACATTCGGGAGGGAGGCCGGCGATTATCTGCGTCTAGTTCCAGAGAACTGCTTAAAGTTGCTGGGTACCCGATACGCACTACTGAGACCAGAGTTTTCAGAACTTAGATCACAGGCCGTAGCAAAAAGGAAGCGGTTTGACGTCGTTCGGCATGTTCTTGTTAGCATGGGTGGGACAGATCCAGCTAATGTCACTTCTACGGTGTTACGAGGACTGGCAAAAGTTCGTTTCCATACACCACTTCAGGTAGAGGTTGTACTTGGATCTAAGGCGCCTCATTTAGAGGATATCCGGCAACAATCGAATGATCACCCATTCAATGTTACTGTTTCCATTGATGTAAAAGATATGGGAAAACGTATGTTGAATTCAGATCTTGCGATTGGGGCAGGAGGAACGACATCTTGGGAGCGGTGTTGCCTAGGGCTCCCAACCTTGACGATATCAATAGCAGAAAATCAAGATAATATTATAAAAAACATTGTGAAATTCGGTGCATCAATACAAATTGGCGATTCCAAGCGGATTTCAGATTCAGATATTAAAAATGCAGTTCAAAATCTTTGTGAAGATGAGGTATCTATGATTGAACTCTCCAATCGTTGCTTTCAGATCGTCGACGGTTTTGGTTTGGGCCGGGTAGCAAAATGTATGGAAGATTTGTTGTGAAATTAACAGTTCTTTATTCCAGTACTGAACATCCAGTATACCCATGGCTTGTCCGATGGCAAAAAGCACACAAAGATGTTCACGATATTGAGCTTGTTAGTTCAACAAGGGATGTCAGTGGCGGAGAAATTCTTTTTTTAATTTCGTTTCACGAAATTGTCAGTGTGGCTGTGCGTGAGAGATATTCCAAAACACTTGTTGTTCACGCCAGTGATCTTCCCCATGGCCGTGGTTGGTCGCCTCATATCTGGCAAATTCTAAAGGGTAGTAATGATATCACCGTAACCTTATTGGAAGCGGAAGATAAGATAGACAGTGGGGCTATATGGCGGAAGGAATGCATGCAGTTGGAGGGGCACGAATTGGTCGATGAAATAAATGAAAAGTTATTTAATATAGAGCTTGGACTGATGGATTTCGCTGTTGATAACTGTTCCTCTATCACGCCCCAGTACCAGGATGATAGCCAGGCTAGCTATTATTCGAAAAGATTGCCTTGTGACTCTCGATTGAATCCGTATAAAACCATAGCAGAGCAGTTTGAGTTGCTTCGGGTATCAGACCCGCGGCGTTTCCCAGCATTTATCGACTATCGTGGATATAGATACAAATTAACTATCGAAAAAATAGACAAGATTGAGGATAGAAGTAACAAAGGTGCGAGTGAATGAGTCACGAAATTGCTATCGCAGAAAGAAAAATAGGTCAGAACTATCCTCCGTATATCATCGCCGAGTTGTCAGCAAACCATAACGGTAGTATCGAAAGGGCGCTGAAAACAATTGACATGGCCAAAGCCAATGGGGCCAATGCAGTAAAAATACAGACGTATACTGCTGACACTATGACAATCGATTGTGAGAAAAATGACTTTCAAATCCAAGAAGGGCTTTGGGCTGGTTATAGCTTATACGAACTCTACGAATGGGCACACACACCGTATGAATGGCACCGCCCGCTGTTTGAACACGCACGCAAGATAGGTATCACAATATTCAGCACCCCTTTTGACGAGACGGCAGTTGATCTGCTGGAGGAGTTAAATACGCCGGCCTATAAAATCGCTTCCTTCGAAACGACAGATTTGCCACTTATAAAGTACGTTGCAAGAACAGGAAAACCAATGATTATCTCGACTGGAATGGCAGACGCGAATGAAATAGCCGAAGCTGTACAGGTTGCGAGAGACAATGGATCTAAAGAAATTGTATTGTTGCATTGTGTCAGCGGTTACCCCACTCCGATGGAACAGTCAAACTTACGAACAATAACGGACCTTTCGAAGCGATTCGCTGTTGTTGCAGGCCTTTCGGATCATACATTAGGTATTTCCGCTGCAATTGGCGGTGTTGCGCTAGGAGCCTGTGTAATCGAAAAGCATATAACTTTAAGCCGTGATGAAAAGGGGCCCGATAGCGAATTTTCACTGGAACCACATGAGTTAGCGCGCCTGTGCAAGGATTCCAAAGAGGTCTGGCTGGCATTGGGTGAACCAGGCTACCAGCGCAAGTCCGTGGAACAAGAGAGTATAAAATTTCGTCGCTCGATATATGTTATTGCTGATATCAAAGCGGGAGAAGTATTTACAAAAAATAATATAAGACGTATTCGACCTGGCTTTGGATTATCTCCCAGGTATGAGAAAGAAATAGTCGGAAAACGTGCAGCCTGTGATCTTGAACGGGGGACCGCACTGAAACTCGAGCATGTGGCTAAGTGATTCAGATTCCCGGAACTGACGATTGAGTATTATAAGCTGTGAAAAATAAATTACTCAGAAATTCGTATTATAGAATTCAATTGTTAATCTAACGTCATGGGCGGGTGAATTAAAAAATGCGTTTTCTTAAGTTTATTCTCGAACAAAAGAATGAATATTGTTTGACATTAGAAGCCACGGATTAGAGAGATGAAGAAAGTTGACGTATTGAACCTTGAGTGGACGTCATATCCGTCGAGAGATCGAGAAACCGCGACACTTGTCTGCAACTATCTAAGGTACATGGGGTTCAATGTCGTTGAGGGACCAGTGCACAATGGTTATAAGCTTCTAAACTTCTATAAGCCAAAGCTCTTTTATATCACTAATACTGTAGGTGCATCGATAAATGTTGAAGTGATGAAATATGCCAAGTCACTGGGTATTTGGTGTGTAAGCGGTGTGTCTGAGGGAAATTTTCGTAAGGAAAGATTAGATCAGTATATGTGGAGTAAGAATAAAGATCGAATTCTCTACGAAGATAAATGGATGCTGTGGACCCAAAGAGCCCGAGAACTCGTCCTGGAAAAAGATCCCACGCTTCAAACCAAGCTCGAAGTAGTAGGTGGAGCAGGTTTCGATCGCTACAAGATTTTGACTCGAGATACAGCGTGGTTCGATAAATATTGCAGTATTGACGTGGATTTTATCGTGGGAGTAGGTTGTTGGAATTTTGGTTTTACCGATCCTAGAGATCCCAGGCACAAACACTATTCGCGTATTTTAAATCAGAAGCAAATGGATTTTTTCAAAAGTGATCGCGATTATTTTAATATAGAGTTATGTAAGCTTATTGAGGCAAATCCAAGGATAGTATTTCTTCTAAAAGAACATCCAGGAAGTAAACTGGGACACTGGGCGTCGGGAATTGAGGGGTGCGATAAATATCTCAATGTCCATATAGTCAAAAATGAAGTCTCGATATTTCAATGCCTAAGCGTCTCAAATATATGGCTAAGCTACCAATCTACGACAGCAATGGAAGCTTGGTTAATGGGTACGAAAACGGGATTACTTAATCCCTCGGGTACAAATTTTCCTCTACGCACAAACGTTCATCATGGACAGCCAAATTTTCCCGATGCAGTTGCTTGGAGCGAAGCGATAAAAAAATTCCAAAATACGGGAAAACTTCCTGGATTCGAAGAGTTACAATCAAAAAGAGCACTAATTACTCGGGATGTAATTGAATGGGACGATGCCTTGAATCATGTTCGAGCCGGAAATGTTATTATTAAACTGCTTGAATCCGAAGTTCAACCATCAAAATTCCCTAAGACTCCAGATGTTAAAAGGCCCTCATGGAAAAGGCGAATGCGACAAAGACTTATGTGGCAGTTTTGTCCCTATATGCGGAATCATTCAGGATTTAATCAATATTACGAACTCTATCGTAGGACGTGGAGTGATGAAGAACTCAGAGAATTCTCCTCTGCGCGTATGCATCAGCAACTTCAGTATTACAAAACAAGACAACTGACTAGAGAGCAGTTGAGAAAGATCAAAGCGATCTAGATTGTCTACTGTGAAGCCAACAATAAATAATAAGAATCCTGTAGAGGAACTAGCCCACGAAGGGAGTCAGTTTAAGAAAATATTGAAACACTCGCCGTGGTATCTCGCATCTAGTTTGCTTACAAAAGCCATATCATTTTTTCTACTACCAATTTACACGCGATATCTTAGTCCAGAGGACTACGGTATCCTCGCGAACCTTGAATCGTTCGGCCGAATAGTCCCAATTATTTTGTCATTGCATATGGATGCAGCTTTTTTAAGGTTTTACTACAAAGAAAGAACAGTTTCAAAAGAGAATATAAGAAGGCTTTACAGTACCCATTTTTGGTTTGTAGTAGGTTGGGGAGGGGTATTAGCATATTCTCTTATTTTAATGGCGCCGATTTTCTTCGAGCGTCTAATCTCCATACCTTTCTGGCCAGTAGCCGTAGTTGTAACTACCCAATTGTTGGGTCAATTATCTGTCATGGTGACCAGCATGTGGCGTGCGAATCTTGAAGCGCGCAAAGTGTCCTTGTTGAAGATATGGCTTAGTCTATTTGGAGTTGTACTTGCACTAGTAATGCTAATTCCTTTGGAAATGAGTTGGGTATCTAGAATTTATGCCTCTGGATTCGTAGGGTTGGCACAAATCGCAATTCTTCTAAGTATCGCTTTGAAAGCCGGGTGGATTTCATTTCAATTCGATACTTCGATGTTGAGGCGAAGTATTATTTATGCTGTGCCCTTGGTTCCAAACGTCCTAGCAGGCTGGATTGCTGGGTTTTCAGACAGAATGATTCTAAGTTACTACGGTCGGCTAGACGAAGCTGGGCTTTACTCCGTAGCCTATCAGATTGCGTTCGTATTGTATGTTTTCAACGATGCAATGACTCAGGTACAAGGACCGATTTCTATGTCAGCGATGACCTCTGACCGCGAACGCGCGAGAATTCAGATCGTTGAGTTTCTACTGGTATTTTTGTGGGTTATCTCTCTGATATACTTGGTTTTAGCGTTGTTTTCCCGCGAATTGCTCGCTTGGTTCGTTCACGAAAGATTTCATGAAGCATATAAATTGGTCGCGATACTAGGGTTGTTATATATCCTAAGCGGGGCATACAGAATATTTACAGTTATTGTTTCTTTTTTTAATAAGACCTGGATCATATCAACAGGCGCAATACTGCAGGCCCTGATTAGCATTGCTTTGAATTTTTCCCTAATTCCAGTATTTGGGATGTACGCTGCCGCATGGTCTAGTGTGATCAGTTTATCGATTTACACCGCCTGGATAGTAATTTGGTCTCAGAAAATTTTCAGGATCAGTATCCCGATACGACCACTCGCAATTCTTTTCGTGATTGTCACGGTTATTATGTTAGGAGGGAAAATCGTTGATTCGGAGCTAGAAATTACCCCCCTTTCAATACTCTATAAAATATTGCTGTTTTGTGGATTTTTTGTATCTCTAATCGTTGTCGATTTTTCACGAATAAGAAATGCCCTTTTCACCTTGTACAAACGATTGATTGTAAAAAAAAGTTATGTATCTTGAAGTTAATGGACGAATTCTCTCACGTTCGGAAATAAAAAATCATGTACTTACCTATAAAAAAAGTATAAAAACAAATAGAAAAGGTCGGTACTATAAAATTCTCGACTTGGTTCCTAGAGATAAGTACGGACTAGATTACGGTTGCGGTTGGGGTGCATTCACAACGCTTGTTGCAGAGAAGAACAATAAAATAGTCGGTCTGGATTTATCAGAAAATGAGATAAATATCTGCAAAAATGTTTGGGCGGAAATTTCGAATGTAGATTTTACAAATGCACCGATAGAATCGCTTCCAAAAAAAGAGTTTGATTTTGTTATTTCTAACCAGGTTATCGAGCATACCCATAACCCTGGTACCTATCTCAACGAAATTAATCGGGTATTGCGTATGGAGGGTAATTTAATTATTAGCCTACCGAATATAATGAATCCCCGCTTCTTTGCAACTTTGTTTTCCCGGCAATTTGAAAATCTACTGGTAAAAGAGAACAATAGAATTTTGATGGAATACCGAAAATCTCGCGACCATATTCAGGGATGGGATCCGGTGCATTTTTCTCGGTTGGTTGGGTCGGCAGGATTTAGAGTAGATCGGTATCTACCGTTAGAGGGGGTTCCATTACCGGCATTTGTAAGAAAACTAAAATTACCTCTCAACGTTTATTTAGGAGGTAGGTTAAAAAATTATTGCTATACAATGGCCTTTAAATTAACAAAGGTTGCTGATTCAGATATTCAAGGTAATGATTAATGTGCGGCATCACCGGCGCAGCTGGTTTTGGTTCGCTTGTCGATATCCCAAAATATTATGAAGCGCACCGTCTGCTTGAGCATCGAGGACCAGATGATGAAGGGTTCATAGCCCGTTCAAATAATGGACCGATAAAAAATTATCGCGGCAGGAATACGTGTGAGGCTTTTCGTTCGTTGCCGGATATCAAAACGTTGAAAAGTGCGGAAATTGTCTTAGGTCATCATCGTCTAAGCGTTCTTGATATTTCCGAGCGTGGTCATCAACCAATGTTCTTTGAAGGGCTTTGGCTGGTCTACAACGGGGAAATATATAACTATAGGGAACTGAGGGTCGAGTTGATCTCTCGTGGATATATATTTCAAACCGACTCGGATACAGAAGTAGTTTTGAAAGCATGGCATTGCTGGGGGGAATATGCATTCAACCGTTTTAATGGAATGTGGGCGCTAGCGATACTTGATGAGAAAAGAGATCAAGTAGTTCTTTCAAGGGATCGTTTCGGAATAAAGCCTCTTTATTTTGCGCTGGCCGAAAAGATTCTATTCTTCGCGTCTGAGACAAAATATTTTCCAAAACTCCTGTCTCTGCAAATGAATGAAATGCGCGCAGCGGAGTATCTTATACACGGTTGGACCGATCATCACAGGGAAACAATATTGGCGCCCGTCATGCAATTGACCCCGGCGCACTGGATGGAGATCAATCTTCAAAATGGCGATCTAAAAACTAAAAGATACTGGGATATACCAACACCTAAAAAGATACTCTCTGAGGTAACTGCGGCTACCAAACAGTTTGGAGAAATATTTAATTCTTCTCTTGATTTAAGGATGAGATCAGATGTTCCTGTGGGTTCTTTGTTATCAGGAGGTTTGGATAGTACTGCTATCCTTTGCAATCTAAGCGCACGACAGTTGCTGCCTGAAGTGGGTTTTCATACCTATTCGGCTGTATTTAATGAAACTCAGTACAGTGAAAAAAAAGAAATCGAAGAAACGCTAAAAAAATGCCGGACAGCGATACCAAGTTTTGTAACTTATACTCCATCAGATGTAATAGCCAATTTGGGCGAAGTGATAAAAATTCAGGATTTTCCATTTAGGAGCCTGTCTGTTTATTCTCAGTATGAATTGTACAAGTATATAGCTAAAGACTCTAAGGTGACTGTCCTGCTAAATGGACAGGGAGCTGACGAGATATTCGGCGGTTATACAGAGCACCTTTACACAAGAATATCGGAGCTGTTGCGTACACTAAAGCTAGTTGAAGCGTTTAGGCAAACGCAAAAAACAGCTGTCGAAAAAAATTTGCAGGCTTCGCAAATTGCAAAAGTGGCAATATTACGACTGGCTTCACATCTGAAATCGCTTTTTGCAGATAAGCAAACGACTAGAGATATTCGACTCAATGGTGTCGAATTAATGCGTAGACGAGTATTTGACAAGGATTTGTTTAACAATAACCTGAAAGTAAATCTTCAATTCGCAAATCTACCCGAATATCTTCGTTATGAAGATAGAAATTCTATGGCGTTCTCAAAGGAAACAAGATTACCGTTTCTCGACTATAGACTGGTTGAGTGGGCTTTTAGTCTTGCCCCGGAACTAAAAATAGAAGACGGTGTTACTAAACGAATAGAGCGACTCAGTGTTTCAAGTTATTCCCCACTATCCATCGTTAGATCAAAAGACAAAAAAGGATTTATTTCGCCACAAGAACAATGGCAAAAAAATGAACTTCAGGAGTGGATACAGGAGCGTTTGGATATCAGAAAATATTCTTTTATTGATCAAAACTCTTTTTCACAATCATTCTCAAAATCCGGAGGTGAGTGGCTTAAATGGCGTTTTGCATGTTTCAATGAGTGGTATGACCAATATAAAAAATAAGATTCTTCTGATTGCGTTCAAGTACCCTCCTTATGCGGGTGTTGGAGGTTTTCGTTGGAGTAAACTTAGCAAATACCTGGCTCGTCTTGGCCACGAACTACATGTTGTTACTGTAAAATGGACCAATAATGGCCCGAACACTTTGCTTGATGATGTTCAACATAAAAATATACGTATCCATGAAATACCATCCGGTTACCCTCACAATGTTAAAGCGCACAGAACCTCTAATAAATATTTAAGATACCTAAAAAGCAAAGTATTTTCATTTATCGATAGATATATTTACTGGGATGATGAGGCGCAGTATTGGGGCCGCTTTCTGATTCCGTATTGCAGTACACTAATAAAACGAGAAAAAATAAAAATAGTGATAGCAACAGGTCATCCGTTTGAAGCAAACTATTGGGCGGCATGTCTCAGAGAAACTTTTCCTTTACTAAAACTGATACAGGATTTTCGGGATCCGTGGCTAATAAATCCGGCAACTGATCATCGGCACGGATGTAAAGCATCGAAAGTAAAACAAAGAGAAAAGTACGCAGTAGAAAAAGCCGATTATATTGTATCGGTTACCAATGGCTTAGTGCGTTACTATGGCAGTGTTTGCGATTTGAAATCGTCGGAATTTCATTTAATAAGAAATGGGTATGATCCAGAAACAATTACAACAACCGAAAACTCTGATTCAGAAAGTCGCCTGGAAAATGTGTTTCGGTTTGTTCATGTTGGAAATATTACAAATAATAGAGATGTGGTATGTGATAAGTTTCTAGCTGCGATATCAAGCATCTCGGAAAAAATAAAAGTAAGACTGCATTTTGCTGGCGTTATTCCTGCTGGTCTATTGAAAAAATATGATCAACTCGTCAAAAAAGGAATATTTAATTATAACGGCGTGGTTTCTCATCCCGCAGCGATGGACCTGATAAAAAACGCTGATTTCGCGCTTCACTTTAACGCAAAATCCATACCCTATTCGTTATCAACGAAAATATACGAATATATAGCATTGCGGATTCCTGTTGTTTCGCTAAATTACGGGGGAGAAATAGAAGAGATGATCAACAACAAAAAATTTGGTGTTTCTATTAATATTGAGCGTGACGATGTAGAAAAAAAACTTATCAATATAATAAATAGTGGACAAAAGTATTCATTTTCATGTGAGGAATACTCATATATGGAACTTGCAAAAAAATACAGTGAGCTAATTACCAAAGCAGCAGGTAACTAATCTTTCTCCTATCAGAATAATCTACAATGATGTTAAATAAAGCTATAGTTGGGATGATTTTGCAAAGTAGCTATCCGACAGACATAAGAGTCGAAAAAGAAATGAGGGCCCTCGTTAATGAAGGATATATCGTCCATATTCTTTGCCATAAACAGACAGGAAAACCGGAAATAGAGTATTTGCAAGGACTGACAATACACAGATTGATTCCATCTGGGAATTCGGTCTTTCTAAGGTTCAATAACATTATTTTTTACTGGACGTTTCTGAATTTAATTTGGTCCAATTACATCTATAAATGGATCAAGGCCAATCGTATAGAGGTTATACATGTACATGATTTGCCGCTCGTAAATACTGCTTTACATGTCCAAAAACGCATTCCAAGCCTGAAAATCCTTGCCGATCTCCACGAGAATTACCCGGCGGGATTGCAGGTATGGAGGAGGAAGGATTCGCATTTAACGGCACGAGTATGGAGACTTTTTCACGGTTATAAAAGGTGGTTAAAGTATGAGAAAAGGGCGGTCCAGAAAGTCGATGTGGTTTTAGCGGTTGTGATGGAGATGAAACAGCGATTGATACATGTACATCATTTAAAATCAGAAAAGATATTTGTTGTTAGCAATACAGAAGGAATTGATTTTGTTAGAGAAGGAAAAATTGACAAAGAATTGCAGGACAGGTACGCAGATCATTTCACTTTGCTCTATATAGGAGGATTTGGTCCACATAGAGGAATAGACACTACTGTTTGCGCCATGGAAAGACTGAAGGAGTATCCGATAGAGCTGCTGCTAGTGGGCAAGGGAAATAGGGACTACGAGTTGCATCTCAAGAAAATGCTAAATGAAAAAAATTTGAATAAATCGGTTCAACTATGTGGATGGCAGCCTTTCGATAGAGTATACAGCTATATGCGTGCGGCATCTGTAGGATTGGTTCCACACAACTCAAACGAACATACCGATAACACAATACCACACAAGCTGTTTCAATATATGATGGCAAGAATTCCGGTTATCGTTTCAGATTGTCCACCTCTCAAACGAACAGTTGAAGAAATAGGGGCGGGATTGGTATTTAGGGCGGATGATCCAACAGATCTTTCAAGTAAGATATTGCTCCTCTTTAATGATCAGAAGAAATGCACCCAAATGGGAAACATCGGATACCGGGAAACAGTGGAAGGCATGCACAATTGGGAATATGAATCAAAATCCCTTTTAGAAGCGTATCGCAAATTGTCTGCACCTGCGTAGACAGCACTTTCCCAAGAATCAAAATGCTCGCGACATAAAAATCAGTTTGTTTTCGGTAGATAGTTTACAGACGAAGGATATAAGATAAATACGCAGTTTATTGTTTCCGGGTATTGCCGCTTATAGAAAAATGCATATCATAGATTCTTAAGTTGAATTTGAGGAAGTTGGGTACCCTTTTAAGTTGCGGAATCAAACTCACGTACTTTAACAAACACATCGCGTTTATCAAAAGAAATACAGTCAATTTTCATTTTGGATATGCATAAAAAAGTTATAACTGTTGTGCTCAACAGCTTCCAGAATGACAGCAGGGTATTGAAAGAGGCAGTATCACTCTATAACAACGGGTTCAATGTCGAAGTCGTAGCGCTGCATCAGGCACCGTTAAAAGTTCGAGAGAAAATAAAGAATGTAAGTGTAAATAGGATTCAGCTTAAAAGTCGAAACTGGCCTAAATCGAAGCCAGTGCAACTATTAAAGTATTTAGAGTTTGTTTACCGGGTAGTTAAAAAATATAGGCACGTAGATATAGTGCACTGTAACGATCTATATACATTGCCAATTGGCGTTTTGATAAAGAAATTATCAAAAAAGCAGGCACGTATCGTTTACGACGCCCATGAATACGAGATCAATGATCGTCCAAACCAAAGCCGTTCTAGCATTCGAAGAACTTATCTGCTGGAGAAGTTCCTCATCAAATATGCAGACAAAACAATTACGGTAAGTCAATCTATAGCGAAAGCCTACAAGAAACTATACGGTATTGAAACTCCGGCTGTCGTTTTAAACGCACCTCCTTACAGGAGTTTAGGTAAACGGAATATTTTTCGTGAGAAATTTAATATCAATAAGCAGCAAACGATATTTTTATATCAGGGCGGGCTTAGTCAGGGAAGGGGGGTAGATATACTGCTTGAAACATTTGCCAGGGCCAGCGCGGAAAAAGTTTTGGTGATAATGGGTTTTGGCCCCTTGCAGCATCTCGTCGAAGATGCTTGTAAGTTTTATAGAAATATATTTTTTCAGGAAGCTGTTGCGCCTGATGTATTGCTGGACTATACGTCGTCGGCTGATTTCGGAATATTATTCTACGAGAATAATTGCAAGAATCACTATTATTGTTCGCCAAACAAATTGTTTGAGTATTTGATGGCTGGTATTCCTGTGATTGTCTCCAATCTTTACGAGCTTAAACGCATGGTTACCCGCCTCGAGATCGGAATTGTCGCTGGCGATAATACCGTCAACGGACTTGAGAAAGCGGTTGATGATGCGTTTCGAGCGGATTCCGCCCTGTTGCGGATCAATATTGAGAGAATCAGATCTGTGTATAGCTGGGAACAGCAGGAAAGAAATTTTTTGGAAACTTAC